>NZ_CCXM01000001.1:722024-1444049 GCF_000825685.1 Rickettsia hoogstraalii | reverse complement strand
TTAATAGATTCTAATCCGGAATATGCGAAAGAATGATAATATTGATGGTAAATAAGACGAACCTTAGCTTACAAAAAAACTGAACTGGACAATGACTCTTTAGAAGTCGACAAAATGATAAGTAATATAGTTTGTAAGCCAGCGAATTCCATCAGGGCTATAGGGTAAATTTAAAGTGATTTATTAACTATAAGCCGGATACATGACTGCATTCGATTTTTTTGCTGTTATATATTATTTTTTTCTTGCATTATCGGGTAGGTCCATACATGTCCAAAGAAGCTATTAATCAGATTAATAATATCGGCTATACAGCTTTAAGTGTTGCTGTGTCTCAAAGTTTAGAAAAAGTTTGTGAGCTACTTATCCCTAAAATGAGCGATTATGCTATTAACCACGTTATTGAATACAGCAACATAACGACATTAATTCTGGCTATTCATAGAGGCTTAGAAAAAGTTTGCCAGCTGTTAATATCTAAAATGACCGATCATGCTATTAATCATGTTAATAATCAAGGCGAAACTGCATTAAGCTTAGCTACTAAAAATGGTTTTAAAAATATATGTGATTTACTTATGAACAAACTAGATAATATTCAAGAAGAAAATATTTACAGTTTACTAGTAGAAATGATTAATAAATTAGGAAATGCCAGTAATATTAGGGAAAACGAGAAAGATATAATACAAAATAATATACTTAATAAAATAAAAAAGTTAGAGGAAAATAACATTAATTTAGAAAATATAGTTAAGAGTATGCAAAACATTATAAAGAGTAATAAAATTACTAAAGGGATGCTAATGGATTTGGAAGAGGAAATTGACGAAATAATGCAACAGCAGACAGTAACAGATAACCATATATGTATAGATAAGTTAAATATATTCCAACAAATAGTAGCAGAGATAAATATTAAATTACAGAAAGATAATACTATTGCCACAAGCAATAAAAGTGAAATGCAAAATACTATAAATATAATAATGAAAAAAGTACCGACATTAACAAATGTGTCTGATATAGAAAAAATAACGGCTATTATGAAAGAACTTACTACAGGAAGAATTACAAAAGGCAAACTTATAGATATAGAAGAGGAAGTTGAGGAACTTATATTGCAACACCTTAATAAAGAGATGAATAAAATAACAACATGGGCAGTAAAAGAAATAATTTACGACAAACCACTTTTGAATCATACGAAATTACTACAAGCTGCCGTAGATAGTAAGCTAAGCTCTGATTTAATCTACGAAGCTAATTAATAATAATGATGAGAAGCTTATTTTAGCCGGACTAATGAGTATGGGATATGATGCAACACAAATTAATTAAGTAAGGCAGGGGGCAATTTGCCCTACCCTTTAAATTTTCCTCACAGCACCTAACAATATAAACTCATTCTCATCATAGATAAAAATTTTAACTAAATTTAAATATGATAAAGTACCGAGAATAATCGAACGAAATAAGCCTAGAGATGATTTTAATAAATTTCTATCAATTATAAGTACAATTTTTCGGCATGGCAATTTGAATAAAGTACGGATTAACTTATAATAAGCATATGTGTTGTAAGGTTTCCAGGCTAAAATAAATTCTATATTTACCCTACCCATTCCATTCGGATAAATTTCACGTAATAAGTCTTTATCTTTAATGATAAAATCTAAATATGGCTCAATAATAGCTATTCTTTCTGCTATAGTTTTGTCGTGCATAACGGTTACAACCCCTGATTAAACTTAAATAATTCAAGTTTGACCACCAAAAAGTTGAATTAAAACCAATGGTGATCGGGGGTTGACAAACCGCTAACAAGAACAGTCATGATAACCTTTAAGCTTAAAATAATATTTCAATTTTAAACTCTGAACATACGTTATCACTCCCCCGATCATACGATTGAGGGTTACATCAATTAATGGCAGATGATTACCACTTGTTATTTAGGAGTTGTCAAGCCCCAGAACAGCTTTACAGCCATTCCGATTGTGATATTAAATTACTAATGTATTTAAGTCAATTCAAGAGTTTTTGCTATTCTCAGTTTTTAAGATACTTTGCTCGTTTAGATTACTATAGATTCACTTTAATCTTTAAGGACCCTTGATTTGCCATATATTTCTTCGCAAGAGATAAATTATATCTAATACCGAATTCCATCATATTATATTTAGTAGAAATACCGCCGCCTAAATTATAGGTTATCTTTGCAGGTTTAAATCTAATTGTTGTAAGCGGTCCGTCTATACCGTCTAGACGTGCATCGATATTCGGTAATTTACCTTTAAAGTTATAATTTATAAACCCGTGTAATTCAGGTTTTACTATTATATCTTGTACTAAATAATTAGTTACACCTTTTAAACCTAATATAGTTTCAAATTTATTATAGGAATTTTTTCTTATAGATAAATTTTGGAAAGTAGTACTGTTTTCTTTATAACTATTATTTTTAAATGTAGCATAACGAATCCCAAGCATTGGCGTTATAGTGGTCAGATGAGACATTTAAGGTATAGATTCTTAACTCATTAGATAGTTATACCCGCCGAGTAATTCACCACTATAAAAAGTATTAGTAAATTTACCGATTGCGGTTTGATCACTAGTAGAAGTTATACGCTTTTCGTAATTTTTGACTTTATTTCTACCATATGAACCTATAGCTTCAACAAAGAAGTTATTAGTAAGCCAATTATAAAGCCCATAGATAGAATATATAGTGCTTTTAGCTTTGGTTCTATCGCCGTTTTTATCGTTTTTGTGCCGTACTTTACTATCGGCCATAGTATAAGCAGCCCCAATAACTATGAATTATCAATATTATAGTCAAAACCGATTATACCGCCTCCGGTATTAGATTTATAACCACTTGAACCGTTTTTAGATTTTTGCGTTGCTTTGCCATAGAATGGTATGCCCCAAATGCCTGTCCCGATAGTATCTTCATCACCTGCCGCAACTGCTGCCTGATTAGTAGTAGAACGTCTTCTTCGATTCTGATTATTATTTTTAAGAGATGAATTCGGTTCATTTAGACCACTTAAAGTATTTTCATCGCCTAATTCTTCTAACCTATTGCCAATCCCTTCAGAAGTAAGGTTATCTATATTTATTGCTATATCGGTTAATAAATCCTCAATCTCTATACCGCTAAACTCTCCCACTCCTTCGTTAATTCCATTAGTATTTGTCCTGTGACCAAGTCTATCTAAGGTCTCAGAAACTCTACTCGGCGACATCAAACCTAAGTCATTTAATAATTTACCTGCATCAGTAGTATTACCAAAATCTTTAACATTATTAATAAGCTGATTTGCTATACCGGAAGCTACCTGGTTGTTTTTAGTATCATCTAGGATAGGAGATGGATCAAAAATAGGGACGACACCACCGCCGCCGGAATTGCCGCCTCCACCGGAACCACCTCCTCCATTACCGCCGCCATTGCCTCCGTCACCACCGCCATTATCACCTCCTCCGTTATCTCCTCCATCACCACCGTCTCCGCCTCCATTATCGGTATTTGCAAGCAATACAAGACCATTTGCATCACTGACCCATTTTACAAATCTGTTTTGTTCACTGCTTGCATCAATAGTGACTTTAGCTTGAGGTGCAGGAGTAAATGTTGCACCTGCTTCAAGTGCTACTACTTGGTGTTTAGTATTTGAGGTGATTTTAGTGATATCGGATCGTGATTTAATTTTAACTATTAAATTATCTAAACCGGACATATCGACATTAGCCCCGTTACCGACTAATATATGACCGCCTTTTTGTAATGCCGTATCAAAATGAGTAATAATGGTAAGTAGACCGTTATGCGTAACATTTCCTGTATATTTTAGCTCATAAGTAGCGACATCTAATACAACGTCTCTAACATTCAAATTAGTGTTCATTTCTAAATTATTTAACAATACTAAATTTGCCTCATCGGCAATTAAAGTGCTTGCTTTAATATTTTTCTCAAGTAACATGAATTTATTAGAGGCAATTTCTATGCTTTTTGCGTTTGTAATTTCTTGTTTTAACCAAACATTTTCATTGAATTTTAAAGTACCGCCGTTATTAATCAGTGCATCTATTAAAACTGCATCTTTGAAATTTGTCGTGGTCGTAGCATCTGCAAAATTTAAATTATCTGCTTTAATGTCTGTTAAGTAAGTAAATAGTGAGAGAGAACGAGGTAATACGTCTAAATCTACTTATAGCCCCGGGTACGGCTAAATTTTTTGGATTCGCGTTATTATTACCTCTATCAAAATCTATATTTTTACCTGCATCAATATTAATATCTTTAGAATATACATCACCTTTAATCGTACTATTTCCACTAACTTGTACGCTTGCTAAACTGCCTAGCTTACTACCTAAATCATAAACAATCCCGCCGTCTATATTTAGCTTTACGTTACCTTGTCCGTTATTTGCGGTGGTAATTCCTGAATAAAAATTCTTAGAGTTAACCGTAACTGTGCCATTACCTGTTAACTCTATTGCTTTTAATCTGTTATTTGCAGTTCCTATAACACCGTTACCGGTATCAAAATCCGTTACTGCTAAAGTGTGAATATTATTTCCTGCTGTAGTAATATTAGTAACTTGTGCTGCTGCACCTAAAGTTAAGGTAGCTGCCTGAGCTGCATTTGAGAAGTTAATATTTTGTGCTTTTAGCCCGCCTATAACGGTAGCATCATTATTTGCAACTTCTATTGTACCTATAGTATTATTATTGCCAAGCGTACCGGTTATATTAATAGGTGCAGGATTATTTAGTTTTAAAGTACCGTCATTAGCATTTTCACCTGAGATATCAGTAGCAGTTACGTTATTATTAACCTGCATCGTAGCACCGTTCGATAAGATAACATTACCGCTTTTAACGGTACTGCCAAAATTTACCGTTCCTGCTTGTACCGTAATATCACCGACTGCTGCATTTGAACCGACAGAACCGCTAACGCTACCGCCATTTGTAAACACTAAATTTAAAGCCTGTCCACCGCTAGTATTAATACCGCCGGTTAAGTTTGAATTAGCAGCAAAGGTTAAATCGTTATTACCGTTACCTTGAATTTCGGTAATAGAATAATTACCGCCGGCAGATGGCGATACATCACCTGCACCTGCTTTCAGCATTGCTATATTAGTGATTAAACCGGTAACTTCACCTGCTCCGCCCCAATTTAATGTACCGTTCACATTACCGGTACTTGTAACGCTACCGTCAATTGTTACACTGTTAGCAAGATTTATTACACCTGCATTACCTTGGAAGTCTACGTTACCGTTTATGTCACCTGTTGCCGTATATGTTGTATTCTTGTTAAAAAGAACATTTGCATTAACTACACCAAGCTCTATATCATTAACGTTCAAAGCAATATTTTCAACATTGATTCCGACGTTTAAAGCTATAGCACCATTACCGATACTAGAAAAAGTTAATTGTTTTAGCCTATGGTTTACAGTACCAAGCGTATAAGCCGCATTACCGTTATTATCTATAGTTAATTTGTTAGTATCTGTGGTTAGGTTAACTATACCGAATTGATCATTACCGGGATCTAAAGCAGCTGTTAATGTTATAGTACGGTCATTAGCATTTGAACTATTTTTAAGTTCTAATACTGAATCTTGATGTTCAAATACCATACCGCCGGTATTTAAGTCAAAATCACCGTTTATAGCATCTAAAGCATAGGTAGCACTGCCGGCCACTTCACCGATACTTATATTTGCAATCTTACAAATTATTAGTGACAGTAATTTTCCCTTTGATATTCAAACTAGCTAGCTCATTACCTACAGTACCGAATGTTGCACCGTTATTGCTGCTTACAGTTAAATTATTACCGTTACCGTCTAAAGTAACAATACCGCCACCGGTTTTTATACCGTTTAAGCTATTAGCAAATGTAACAGTCTGGTCTATCGGTGCAGATAATATTAATTGTGAATCTGCATCACCAAAATTAATGCTACTATTTGGGCTACTTAAAAGAGCTAAATTTCCGTTATTAACTTGAACAGTAAAGTTTTGTGGAGTTCCTACCTGTCCTATATTAATCGTTTTAACCGTACCGATACTTGCATCAGTAGATTTCAAGGTAGTGAAAACGTTTAATATCCCGTTTTGTCCGTTTGCTATAACAGCATTTAAGTTATATGTATTATTACCGTTAAATTCTAAAGTACCACCGTTCGCTCCGAAATCAATATTAGGAGTGGTTAGATTTCCGCTAAGCTGTAATACTCCACCGTTTGTAAAATTAATATTATCTACAAATATATCATTTGCTATAGTTACGTTTTTTGTATTATCGCCTTGGATATTTATGGTAGCAGGGCTATTTGCAGCATCCGTACCTATATTTTGAGTTACATTCCCGTCACCTATAAAATTCAATGTATCGGCAACTCCTCCAGTACCTAAAACTGATCCATCAATCGTAGCACCATCACCTAACTCAAATAGTAAACGGACCACCGTTACTTGCTATAGTTAGATCTTTTTTGGTTGCTCCTATTCTTACTATCCCAAACTCATCCTGAACATTCGATGGATTCAGATTATTATGCAAGGTAAATGTTCTATCATTTACATTACTAGTATTTATTAAATCTAACTCTGAATCAGCTCCTTCAAATATTATCTTTGCACCATTTGCTAATAAATCTACATTACCGTTTTTAGCATCAATCGTATAAGTTGTATTATCAGCTATATCAATCTCGTTTACACTACCCGCACTTGGATCGTTAATTGTTAAATTTGCTTTTATTTCTATCTTTCCTTTTAAACCATTTAATATTGCTCCATTAATCGTACTTGGAGCATTTATTACTAAAACATCTCCTACTGCATTAGCATTAAAAGTAAGACTACCAAGAGTTAACTCGCCTCCTACATTTATAGTTCCTGAAGCTGCAGCATTATTTGTAAAGATAATACTATTTACCGTGGTATTACCTTGTAAATCAAGCGTTGTACCTGTACTACCGCTAAACTCTAATATATTTAGGTTATCTATATCACCGGTAATTATACCGGCATCTAAAACATTTAACGTTCCATTTACACCGCCGGTACTAGTTACCGTTCCAGTAAGTGTGCTACCCGCCCCTAAATTAAATGTACCCGCATTATTTTGAAAATCAATATTTCCTGTAAGTCCTCCGGTGGCGGTGGTTACTTTTCCTGCTGCATTATATACTAAGTCACCGGTCATAGGTCCCGTAACCGTTGCATTTGCTGCTATATTTGCTACAGTAAAATGCTCCATTTGCTGTACCGCCTATATTATCTACACCGTTAAATACTACTTCTTCTAACGCTGCTCCATTTGCTTCTACGTTACCTATCACGCTGCCATCGCCTGCAAATATTAACTTACCGCTATCGTTTCCGGCAGTAGTAGTTATATTTCCGTTAACAACTACATTATTGTTTATAACACCGATGTTTGATCTGTTAATACCGTAGAGCCGGCATATACATATATATTACTACCAAGGCTACTAGCTCCGGCTCCGATATTTATTTTCTCAAGAGCTGCTCCATTTGCCCCGATCTGACCGGTCACGTTACTTCCTATTCCAAGCGATAATATACCTTTTGTATTATTATTTGTTGTTACTGCTCCGGTTAGCGTAACACCGTCTGCTAAAGTTAAAGCAGAACCTGCATTAGTCAAAGCTACCGGTGCAAATACATTAGCTGAGAACGTAACAGGATTTGCTCCGATATTTACAAGTTTCAAGCTACTTCCATTGCTACCTATCGTACCGTTAATATTACCGCTATTGATGGTGAGTGTCCCTTGATTGTTTGCAGAAGTCGTAACTGAACCGGTTACACCGTTTACTACTAGTGTACCATCTTTTCCAAAGGCAATATTACCGCCTGCACCTAAATCTAAAGCTTGATTAAATGTTACCTGCCCCGTACTGTTCATGCTCAATAACTTCGTAAACACCGTATTATCCACTACGATATTACCTGCTCCGTCTACTATAAACTCCTTAAGGCGATGCGTATTATCTTGTCCTATAGTATAAGGACCACCGTTATTTGCTATAGTTAGGTCTTTTGTGGTTGCTCCTATTCTCACTATTCCATATTCATCATTACCGGATTTGTCTAAATTATTATATAAGGTAAATTGCCTATCATTTATGTTACTAGTATTCACTAAATCTAATTCTGAATTTGGTCCTTCAAATATTATCTTAGCACCGTTATTTAGCAAATTTACATTCCCATTTGCTGCATCTATTGTATATGTCGTATTATCCGCTATTCTAATATCACCTATATCTCCGGCACTTGGATCATTGATTGTTAAATTAGCATTTATTTGTATTTTTGCTTTTATAGCGTTTAATAATGCAACATTGATTGTATTTTTGGTATTTATTATTATAAAGTACCGCCGCTAGATTACTATTATTAAAAGTAATACCTCCTACATCTAATAGACCGTTAACACTTATAGTTCCCGAAGCTAAAACACTATCTGCAAAAACAATACTATTTACTGTAGTATTACCTTGTAAATCAAGAATCTTACCGTTACCTCCACTACACTGAAGTATATTTAAATTATTTATATTTCCGTTAAGTGTAGCATTCCCTATAAAATTTAATGTACCGTTTACTCCGTTAGCACCGTTTATATTACCCGTAACAATTATGTCGTCATCTAAATTAAGTATGGATGTATTACTTTGTAAATTAATATTAGCAGCTTTTAATATTGTAGAATTAAGTGTTGGCCGACCCAAGTAAAACATTTACTGCGGCTAATGAGCCTATATTACCTATATCGCCTATATATTATCACTGGCTAAATCATGAGCTAGATTTAGTATCCCTTGACCGTCAACTCCGGTAGTATTATTTATATTACCCGTTAACGTTGTTACATTACCGTCAAAAAGAGTAAGTATAGAGTTATTGTTAGTAAGATTTATATTTGCAGCATTAATTATGCTATTACCTGCTCCAGGCATATAAATCTGTGCTTCCCCATTGCCTACATTTATTTGAGAAAAAGAATTAGTTAAGCCTATATTATTTGATATAGTCCCTGTACCTGCAAAAGTTATTGTACCGTTATTTCCGGCTACCGTATTATCTATCTGAGTTGTAATATTTAAACCGTTATTAATTTGTAAAGTAGAATTCTTACCGGCGAAATCTATATTACTAAATGTTTGATTACCGACTCCGGTAATAATTGACGTAACATTATTATTAATAAATTTAAGAGGACCGAAATTAGGAGTAAGCCCTACTGTTGCACTAAGAGGACCTATTGATACATTTTGACTTACCTCAACCCCACCAAAAGCAGGTAGTGCTATTAATGTATTTATCCCGCCAACAACAGCATTTGCTTTATCTGCCGATATTTTAATTCCAAGCCCTCCAACCGCTATTTGAATAATATCGCCGTTATGAAATACTCCTCCTACAAGACCGGCACCGGTACTCAAGCTTACGCTACCGAGATTAGGAATTGTTGCTCCTGTGGCATTAGAGCTAGTGAATAATGTTCCGCATAATGATGCCGTTGCTAAAAATTTTCTTAATATTTTTGATTTTTTCATTAATATTAACCCCAATACATTAATTATTTTTTAATAAATATTAGTAATTAGTTAAAAAATCTTAATATATTTTATATAGATAAAGTTAATTTTAATTAATAATTAGTAATGATTAATAATTTGTAGCAACTTTTTTACAACAATAGATTTTTGGGATTATTTATAAGAAAGTAATAAATTTTATGGATTGAACCACAGTCGAAAGATTGCGGTGTTATTGCATGGCTCGGTTTTTCCGTAATTGCGAGAAGGCATTGCCCGCGTGAATACCAATGTCGTTCCTGCGAAAGCGGGAATCCAAGTTTCTTTGGTGTCATACCGCGACTTGATCGCGGTATCTTAGGACTTAGTCTGCGATACGAGATCCCGTGGTCAAGCCACGGGATGACATTAAAGGTTACTGAATTCCTGCTTTCGCAGGAATGACATCGAGGGTTTTTAAAAATTATCCGGTACTATATACTTCTAGTAAATGAAAAGCAGATAGACGAAGTTTAATTTGGAAAAGAGCAAGGCGTTTTATATTTATTTATCGGCGTTTCTACCAAAGCATGCTTAAGTACTTGGTCGATATTTGACACGGATATAATTTCTAGGCTTTCTTTTATATTCGACGGTATATCTTTTAAGTCTTTAACATTCTTCTCAGGAATTAATACGGTTTTAATCCCTCCCCTACTCGCAGCAAGTAACTTCTCCTTAAGACCACCGATAGGTAAAACATTTCCTCTTAAAGTAATTTCACCGGTCATTGCTACAGTGCGGTGTACGGGTATTTTAGTCATTAACGAAACAATAGTAGTAAACAAAGCACAACCAGCAGACGGTCCATCCTTTGGAATAGCGCCGGCCGGTACGTGAATGTGAATATCAAAATCTTTATAATTGTCGTATTTTAATCCAAAATTTGTTGCTCTGCTTCTAAAACAACTATAGGCAGCCATTGCCGATTCTTTCATAACATCACCAAGTTTTCCGGTGGTCTTTATTTCACCTTTCCCTGGAAATGTTAAAGCCTCTATAGTTAAAAGCTCTCCTCCTACTTCAGTATAAGCAAGTCCTGTAGTACTACCTATTTGATCTTCTTTCTCGGCAAGCCCGAAATTATATTTTTTAGCCCCTAAAAATTCTTCAAGATTATTACTATCTATGGCAATATGCTTAACTGTTTTATCTGCTAAAATTTGCTTTAATGCTTTTCTAGTTAATGCCCCTATTTCACGTTCTAAAGCTCTTACACCTGATTCCTTGGTATAATATCTAATTAAATCTAAAATTGCCGTCTCGGATATAGTAATTTCATCTTTCTTAATTTTATGCATTTTAAATTGTTTCGGCACTAAATAATTTTTGGCGATTTGGAGTTTTTCTTCCTCTACATAACCGGAAATATATATTTTTTCCATTCTATCACTTAAAGCTCTAGGTAAATCATGAGAGTTAGCAGTAGCAATAAATATTACATTTGATAGATCATATTCTACTTCTAGATAATGATCAACAAAGTGACTATTCTGCTCAGGGTCTAATACCTCAAGTAAAGCGGATGCCGGATCACCTCTAAAATCAGAACTCATTTTATCGATTTCATCAAGCAGCATTACTGGATTACTAGTCTTAACTTTCTTAAGTTGACCTAAAATTTTACCGGGCATTGATCCAAGGTAAGTTTTTCTATGCCCTCTGATTTCTGCTTCGTCTCTAACACCGCCGAGAGCAAATTTAGTGTATTTTCTGCCCATTCCTTCGGCAATAGATTTTACAAGTGAAGTTTTACCGACCCCTGGCGGACCTATCAAACATAATATAGGTCCTCTAATTTTACTTGAACGCTGTAATACCGCTAAATATTCTATAATTCGTTCTTTAACTTTTTCGAGTCCAAAATGGTCACGATTTAAAATTTTCTCTGCTTGGTTAATATCTATTTTGCTATTATCATACTTACCCCAAGGCAAACTTAGCAAAGTCTCAAGATAATTACGCGTCACTCCCGACTCTGCCGACATTTGATTCATACTACTGAGTTTTTTAAGCTCTGATTCTGCTTTCTCTTTAACTTCTTTAGATAATTTTAAACTTTTAATTTTTTTCTCAATATCGGCAAGTTCCGATTTATCTTCATCAAGCTCCTTTTGAATAGCTTTCATTTGTTCGTGCAGATAATAATCACGCTGCGTTTTTTCGATTTGCTTTCTTACTCTTTGCTGCAATGCCTGCTCGGTTTCTGAATTTACTATATTGGAAGTAAGCGTACTAATAACCGTAGTGATACGCTTAAAAGGACTAGTTTCTTCTAATAAATGCTGCTTTGCCTCAAGTGAAGTTATCAGATGTGAAGCTAATATATTTATAATATTTATAAAATTAGTGCTATTACTTATTTCTTTATTGATAGTTTCAATAATTTCCGCATTAACTTTCTTATTATTAATCGCATATTTACTAAATAATTGTACTGCATTATCCACTAATGAACGCATGTTATTAACGTCAAATATTTCTTCATCCGGAATAATTTCATAATTTGCTTCAAAAGCTTCTTCGCCTTTGATATTGCTTAGCTTTACTCTTGCTACTGCTTCTATTAAGATTTTTGCCGTATTATTAGGCAACTTCACTATTTGGATAATCTTGGCAAGTATAGCTGTGTTATAAAGTTCATGTTTACTAGGGTTTTCTTGATCAAATTTTTTCTGTAAAGTTACTAAAATATATTTACTATTATCTTCCTCAGAAACGGTAGTATGAGATAACGCTTGCAGCGATTTTTGTCTACCCACGAAAATAGGAGCAATTACTCCCGGGAATACTACCATATCTCGTAATGCCATAAGCGGCAGGGATTTTTTATTCATCAATTAAAACCTTTTAAAATTTCTAATTATTAACTATATAATATAGTATAAATGCGATTTCAAGCCATCTTTATTAATTATATTTATGAATTTATTCCTACAATCTTCTCAAAATGTAGCTACTGCACATAATAGAATAAAACAATATCTACATTTAACTCCGATCGTTCACTCTGAAAGCTTAAATGAGATGCTCGGTCATGAGATTTTTTTTAAGGTTGAATCATTACAAAAAACCGGTGCATTTAAAGTTAGAGGAGTGTTAAATCATTTATTAGAATTAAAAGAGCAAGGAAAATTACCTGATAAAATAGTCGGTTATAGTACGGGTAACCATGGGATTGGTCTTGCTTATGCAAGTAAATTATTCGGTATTAAAACAAGGATTTATTTACCGTTAAATACTTCAAAAGTAAAACAGCAAGCAGCTCTTTATTACGGCGGTGAAGTTATATATACATATACTCGACAAGAAGCGGAAGAAAAAGCAAAAGAAGATGAAAAGCAAGGATTTTACTATATGCATCCTTCCGATAGTGATTCTACAATAGCAGGAGCAGGCACGTTATGTTATGAAGCATTACAGCAGCTAGGCTTTAGTCCTGATGCTATTTTTGCCTCTTGCGGCGGCGGAGGTTTAATTTCCGGCTCATATCTTGCCAAGGAATTAATATCACCGACAAGCTTGTTAATAGGTTCAGAACCGTTTACGGCTAATGATGCTTATTTATCGGTTAAAAATAATAAGATATATAGATTTGATGACGCACCGACTACCATCGCAGACGGTCTTAAAACCTTAAGTGTATCAGCTCGTACATTTGAATATCTGAAAAAACTTGATCATTTTTATTTAGCAGAAGAATATGAAATATATTACTGGACGGCGTGGCTTACTCATTTACTTAAAGTTATATGCGAGCCGTCAAGTAGTATAAATATGGTTTCAGTGGTAAATTGGTTAAAAACACAATCCAAACCTCAAAAATTACTAGTACTAATCTCAGGCGGTAATATCGCCCCTATTCTCTATAATGAATTATGGAAAGAGGAGTATTTAACCGTTCCACCAAGCATTACTCACTAAAAATAAATATCGTCATTGCGAGAAGAAACTGTAAGTTTCGACGAAGCAATCTCAGGATATTTTACGAGATTGCCACGCAGCCTATGGCTGCTCGCAAGGCATTGTTGCGTAGATACCAAGTCGTCATTGCGAGGAGCGAAGCGACGCGGCAATCCAGGAAATAATTAAAAAAATTCTGTAAATAAGAATTTTTTACTGGATTGCTTCGTCAATTACTTCGTAATTTCCTCGCAATGACGACTTGGTATCCACGCAACACGACTTTCTCACAATAACATAGACTTTCCAAATTATATTAAAATTTAACCCTTACTTCTTACTGCTTCTTGATTTTTAGTAGAAGTACCAGGAGTAGTTTGCGGAGGTTTTATATTAGAACTTCTTAGTTTTATTAAATCTTCAAATATGGTTTTATCAAATGCTATTGGATTGATTTTTCTGAGTTCCGCTAAATTAAAATTATTAACTTCTTGCGGTTGAACTATAATAGCCTCACCCTTAACAGGAATTAAATTTTTAAATTCAGGATTAGTTGCTGCTTTATCTTTATTTTCATTCAAAAATTTTGTTAGACCTTCAGCTATTTCAGGATTTGTTAAAGCATTTGAAAAGATTTTATCATTAATTATCTTCACTACATATCCATCACTTAGAGTAATATATTTATCTACAACTTTTCCTAATCTTTCTTCCAAATAGTTTCTACCTGTAAATATCTGTTTAAATTTTTCCCATAAAGAAGTACCTCTATCATTAATATCTTTTAATTCAGTGGCTACTTTAGTACTATTTTCAGTTAGATAAGTAGAATCTAACTTATTTAATTCCCTTATTATTAATTCAGGATTCTTTATACCTGATGAGTTAGTAAGTATAATAGTTTCTTCTAATTGCTTACTAATTTTATTATTTTTTTCTAATCTACTACTAATCTGCTGTACCGTATAAGTGGCTGCCTTTTGTAATTCCTTAAATTCCGCTTGAGATAATTGATTTACTCTTGGGATAAACTGCTTACTATCTTCATTAAATTTCTGATTTTTATCTCCTTGAATAATAAATTTTTCATATTTCTCAAGTTTTTCCGGAGTGTTTTTAGGATCTTGTTTTAAGATTTCTATAGCTTTATCTTTTACAGCCTGTGCATATTGCTCTTTAGGTATAGAATTTCCGCTTACGGCTATTAATGCTTCTTTAGTTGCTCTTATAGGACCAGCAAAGATTTCTTCTTCATCTTCTATACCCATAAATGATAATTCGTCAAAAGGTCCTCCTTTATTTAGAGGAAGTACAAAACCCTTAAGTGCTGCTTCAGCCCTTGCGACATCAAACTTTAACTTATCTGCTGTACTAGGTATTAGTTTTGTATCTTGTCCTAAATTGATATGCAGGTTATCGACTAATTTTTGTACATCTTTATTTTCTACAACTTCACTAATAATTTTACTGGCAAGTACTTCAAGCGTACTAGTGATATATTCTTCAGATTGTAAATATTGTTGAATAGGGTCTAGAGTAAAAATATTTTTATTCAAAGTATCTAATCTACTATCTACGTTTTTTATATCAACTATTTTACCTTTTACTGCAGCTGATATCTCAGTTACTTCATCGTTTTTTTTAATTTTTTCAATAGTATCATTTATATTAGTTATAATCTCTGCCATATAATACTCATTATTAAGTTATTTGATATAATGAACCAAGTTATCAAACTTCTTAAAAATTCGCAACTATATTATCATATAAATCATTATTTACTATGCCCTGACTGTTGCCCACTCTCTTTACTTTTATTAAGCTTATCAACATGAGATATAGGGGTTGATATAGAAGACTTATAGCTTTGGGATATTGTTTTATTTTGCTCTTTACCTTGCTCTTTTTTTGCTGTTACGATATTGATTTCTTTATTTGGTGCTTGTTTTTCTCTTTGTAATTCTTCCGACAAATTTTTCATATCTATATATAAACTATTACTTTCTTTAAAGTTAGCGACTGCTTTATCTATATTTTTTGAGCATAATCCGTATCGGTAATAGCACTTACTATTCTTTGCCATAGCTTAGGTTTGGCTACTCTTTGTAATTCTAATGCTATACCTTCTCCTTTTCCGTGTTCAGTTAAATATCCAGGTTCTAGCTCTGATAGTACTTTTTTAGTACCGTTAACAAGTGCAGGATTATTGCTCTCAAGCAATGGGACAAAATTCTTAATAATTTCTCTACCTTGCTCTGTCATTTTTTCAGGCGGTAGTTTACTTATTGCCGGTAATAAAGTTTTAATTATATTAGGTTCATTTACTCCTAACTCATTAATAGACGATAAAGCTCTTGCTTCTTTTTTCATTTGTTTGAAAAGTAATTTTAAAAAATTCAGCTATCTTTAATGCTTCTTGTGTTAATGCTTCTAATTGTTTTGGATCATTAATTTGCTCTTGTTTATCAAGCTTAGGAGTAGTATTTTTAGTAAGAAATTTTCTGTAATTATCTAATTTCGTTTCTGAAGTATTCTTTTTTAGGTTATCTAATGTTTTATCTATTAATTTCTCTCTATATTGTTCTTTAGATATTTTTTGGTTAGCTAATTCTAACATAGCTTTTTCTAGTGGTTTTTTAATATCCATCACTTCATCTTCGCTTAAACCATTACGTTTTTCGTCTTTCATCTGCTCTACTTGAGACGCACTTAAATCTATGGCAAAACCTTTTAAAGCAGCTTCATTTTTAGCATTTGCAAAGCTATATTTTTCTTTTTCCTCTTCCGACGAAATTAATTTAGTTACTTCATCATGAGTGTTATATATAGTGTCAGTTAAAGATTGCACTACATCATTTGATAAATAATTAGTACTAAAAGGAGCAAACTGCGACTCTATTGCAGTAAAAATATTTTGTCTAGTAGCGGCAACATAGTTAAGAGGAGTAGAAGTATCTTTAAAAAATTTACTTTGAGTATTAAATTTACTATCAATGCTACTTATATTGTCTAAAAATTTATTATATAATTCTTCTGTACTTAATGGAGCCTGGCGATTTCCTTCAGGCTTATTAACATCTTTAGCCATATCATTTCCTCTATTAATTTATTATTTTAGACTTCTTGTCTAACGTAGCTAATAAGGAGGAATTTGAAGGAGACACTTCACCTCGAACCGCAGCGTACATTTAGTACGTGAAGATTCGAGTACCGGATCGACGTACAAATTACCCTTAGAAGCAAGTTATGTAAGAAGTCTATCAATTAAATTAGATAATAATTAGTTAAAGTATGCAAACCATTTTAAAATTTATGAATGAAAATTAATTAAAACTTATAAAAAGAATTGTATTTTTTCATAGAAGAGGTCCTGATCGTAATTTCATCAGGGATTTCGGTTATGAACCTTGAAGGGTAAGAGCGGACTATTTCATAAAATATTTTTCGGCTTTCAGCGTGGGTAATGTAGAGGTCTTTTTTAGCTCTCGTAATACCGACATAAGCAATGCGGCGTTCTTCTTCTAAGCCTTTTTCGCCGTCTTCGTCTAGAGACCTTTGAGACGGAAATACCCCCTCTTCCCATCCCGGTAAAAACACTACGTCAAACTCAAGCCCTTTAGCTGCGTGCAGGGTCATTATAGTAACAGAGCCACCGTAATTAGTTTCAAGCACTTCGTTTTCCATAACTAAACTTGAATGTTCGATAAAATCATGAACATCGTTAAATTCGGCAATAGCTCTAAGCATTTCGTTAATATTTTCGATTCTACCGAATGCTTCTTCGGTTTTTTCTTCTTGAAGCATTTCAAGATAACCGGAATCATCAAGTATTGCTTTAACCACGTTTATTGGAGCATCTATACTAAATCTTTCGTGCCAATTATCGATTTTAGTAACCAAATCTTTTAGAGTTTCATATGATTTTGCTTTAATCTCGCCCATTTCTAGCATTTCTTTAATGGCTGCGAAATTAGAAATATTTCGCTCAAGTGCATAGACTCTAATTTTATTTAAGCTAGCTGCACCTATTGCCCTTTTCGGCACATTTATAATACGCTCAAGTGCTAGATTGTCATTTTGATTTAAAGATATACGGATATAAGCAAGCACGTCTCTTATTTCCATACGTTCATAGAACCGCAAACCGCCTATAATTTTATAAGGCATAGCACTATTTATAAACGCTTCCTCAAAACTTCTTGTTTGAAATCCAGCTCGTACTAATATTGCAATATTGCCGGCATTATATCGGTCTTCTCTCACTAATTTATCTATTTCGCCGGCTATATATCTTGCTTCTTCTTTATCACTCCAACAAGAGATAATTTTTATCTTTTCACCGCTTTCCCTATCCGTCCATAACGTTTTACCGTGACGGTTTTTATTATTATTAATAACATTGGAAGCAGCAGCAAGTATTGGCAAAGTTGATCTATAATTCTGCTCTAATTTAATAATCGTTGCACCTGCAAAATCTTTTTCAAAGCGTAATATATTACCGACTTCCGCTCCTCGCCAACCATAGATAGATTGATCATCATCCCCTACACAGCAAATATTTTTATATAAACTTGCGAGCATTCTTGCCCATAAATACTGGACAACGTTAGTGTCTTGATATTCATCGATTAAAATATATCGATATTTTTCCTGGTAATATCTTAGTATTTCAGGATTTTTAATAAAAAGCTCATTATTATAAAGTAGCAAATCTCCAAAATCTAAAACATTAGAAATAAGTAAATTTTTCTGATATTCTTCGTATACAAGTTTTGCCACCCTCTGCAGCGGTAAATTAGTATCTGATGCTGATAATTTACTTGGTAATAATCCTTGATCTTTCCATCTCGAAATTATGATATGTATTAATTTAGGAGCATATTTTTTAGTATCAATATCTTTTAGTTTTACTATATCCTTAACTAGTTTTAATTGATCATCATGACTAATAATAGTAAATCTATTATTTAAACCAAGATTTAAATGCTCAATTTGGTCACGTAATATCCTAGCTGCCATTGAGTGGAAAGTGCCTATATTAAGACCGTAGCAATTAATTAGAGTGTTAACTCTTTCAGCCATTTCTTTAGCAGCTTTATTAGTAAAAGTAACGGCTAGAATATTTTGAGGTGAGGCTAAATTTTGGTGAATAATATTAGCTATTCTTGAGGTAAGTACTTTTGTTTTACCTGTCCCTGCACCTGCAAGCAATAAAAGCGGTCCTTCAGTATGAAGAACTGCTTTTTGCTGTTGTGGATTTAATGTATGTATGAAATCTTGATTTTGCATTTGTTTTTAAAGGTGTTGTAAATTGGTTGTCATCCCGTGGCTCGGTTTTCCGTCATTGCGAGGAAATTGCATAGCAATTGACGAAGCAATCCAGAAAAAATAACAAAAAAATTCTGTAAATCAGAATTTTTTTGTTATTTTTTCTGGATTGCCGCGTCGCTTCGCTCCTCGCAATGACGATTTGATATCCACGCAACAATGCCGCCACGGTATGACACTATTCTAAAATATCACCTAATTCTTTTCAGATTTTTAATAATATAAGAAATAGTAATTATCGGACTACAAATAATTATTTTAAATAACCTAAAATAAGAGCTTAAATTTCTATCTTCAATAAACCAATTATATAAATCATTTATAGGTTTAATCTCAGCAGGAATAATATATTTATCTTTGAATAATTCTTTCAAAGCTCTTTTTGCATGTTTTGCCTCGGCTTTACGCTCTATTGTTAAGCTTTGATCATGTACTCGGTAGAAATATAAAGATTCCGGTATATGAGCAAATTTCGTAACAAGTCCAAAACGAAGCCAATATTCATAATCATCCACCAACTGCATATTTTCATTATATCCCCCTATTTGTCTTGCTAAATCGGCTCTATATAAGAAACATGCACCGACACAATCTCTAATCGGTAAAAACTCAGGCGGTTCTTGATAAAGTCTTGCACCTATACTACCTTGCTCATCGATTAAAGTATAATCAGTATATACAAGCCCTATCTCAGGTGAATTATCAAGTGTCTTAACCATTTTTTCTAAAGCATTTTCATGGAAAAGATTATCATCTGAAGTCCAAGTAAAATACTCCCCCTTGGCCTCTTTAAAAGCAACATTCAAACTTGCCGGTAATTTTTTATTGGTCTCGTTTACTATTACCTTAATACGTGAATCCTGCTCTGCATATTTCCTAGCTACTATAACGCTACTATCTTTTGAGCAATCATCAATAATAATAAGCTCAAAGTCTTTAAAGCTTTGATTAAGGCAGCTCTCAATAGCAAAAGGTAATAGCTTCTCCCTATTATAAACCGGTAAAACTATTGAGATTTTTAGAGTGTTAGTATGCATCCACCCCTAGAATATCAAGTTTTTCTATATATTGAATTACGGTTTCTTGTAATTCGTCGGAATAATAATTATGTTCAAAGTTTAATAATGTATTACATAAAGCATTATTAAGCTCTTGAGGTATTATGATTTCAATCTTATTAAAATTGTTCAATTAGTCGTACTATAGGATCAAAATATTCAATTGAAAGCGGTATCTTTTTATCTAACAATTCAGCAAGATTATTAGATGTTATGTGTAAGTGGTGATTTACTTTTTCTTTACCTATTATTAAACAAAGCGATTCATAATTATCAAGTATAAGGCTAATTTCTTCAATTTTTCTTTCAATATCATTTATAGGAACAGGCATAATTTTTATTCATAATTATTATTTCATTGTCATACCGTGGTCAAGCCACGGGAGATGACAGAGGTGAAATTGATACACGCAACAATACCTCGCAGGAATGACATAAAAGAAACCATGCGGGCATTCTTAATTCTGTAAATTTATATATTTCGTATTTAGATATTCAAATATCCCTTCAAATGAGCCTTCAACTCCAAAGCCTGAAGCTTTACGCCCTGCAAAAGGTGCTTTTGCATTTCCGGGCAATGGGTTATTAATTGAAACCATACCAAAATCAAGCCTAGTTGCTATCATTTGTGCCACAGATATATTATTTGAATATACATATCCTTGCAAGCCGTATTCGGTATTATTTGCACGTTCTATTACTTCATCCAAATCTTTAAATTTATAGCACGCAACCACCGGACCGAATATTTCTGTTCTAAAGATATCCATATTATCCAAACAGTCAATAATAATAGTAGGCTCAATAAAATTATCAACAGCTTTACCGCCGCAAATTAATTTAGCTCCTTTATTTTGTGCATCAGCGAGTAGCTTTTGTATTTTTTCTATGGCAGCAGAGTTAATTAACGGACCTATATCTGATGCTTTATCAAATCCGTCACCAGATTTAAGCTTAGTAAATTTAGCCTTTAGAATTTCTATAAATTTTTCATATATAGATTCTTCTATAAATATCCTATTGGGTGAAGTACAAGACTGCCCTCTATTTCTAGTTTTAGCGATTACTAAATCACTTGCTACTTTCTCTAAATTATTATCTGCCGTTATAATGAAAGGAGCATTGCCGCCAAGTTCCAAAGATAAACGTTTTAGAGTATTTGCAGCATTTTGATATAGAATTTTACCGACATTTGTAGAACCGGTAAATGATAATTTCCGAAGCCTAAAATCTTCGCAAAAAGCCTTACCTATAACATCCGAATCACCGGTAATCACGTTAAATACTCCGGCGGGCAAACCGGCATCGCTTGCAAATTTCGCAAGTATTAAAGCTGATAGAGGCGTAAGGCTTGACGGTTTTAATATAACGCTACAACCCGCAGCTATTGCAGGTACTACCTTACGAGTAATCATTGCATTTGGAAAATTCCAAGGAGTTATAGCAGCAACAGGTCCTACCGGCTCATATTGCGTAACAATTTTATGAGCTTTACTACTGCCTGGTTTAATAGTCCCGTGAATATTATGTATAACATATGTATACCAATCAATAAAAGATGCTCCGTATAGAATTTCTTTTTTGGATTCAGAGAGTACTTTACCCTGCTCTAGTGTTAATATATGACTTAACTCATCAATATTTTCGATTACTAAATTATACCATTTTCTAAGAATCGCTATTCTTTCTTCAAATGAACTTTGTGACCATGAAGAAAAAGTTTGCACCGTATTATTAATTGCTGAATTAATCTCAGATAATCCTAAATTCGGAACTGTAGCGATTTCTTTTAAGGTTGAAGGATTAATAATGGATATTTGCTTCCCAAATTCTACAAATTCACCGTTTATATAATTCTTTCCCGTAATATTTTTAAGTAAGTTCATAAATTTCCTATTGGTATTATTGTGCGGATACTAAAATCGTCATTGCAAGCGAACACAAGCGTTGCCTGCGTGGATACCACTCCGTCATTGCGAGAAGAAACTACAAGTTTCGACGAAGCAATCCAGTAAAAAAATTCTGTAAATCAGAATTTTTTTAATTATTTTCCTGGATTGCCACGTCGCTTCGCTCCTCGCAATGACGATTCGAGCTATACAACAATGCTGCACAGAAATGACATATAGTACTTTTCTAATCTTAAAATTATCCGGTAATACTAGCAAGAAAAATATAATAATTAAGCTACTTCATCGTAACAACTTCTTACTACGCCGGCAATATTTGTATCAAACTCCTCTACTCCAATCGTGAATTGTTTACCGTCTTTAGAGAACGTAATTTCTTTATCAGTATCTACTTTATCTCCAATAAAAACATCACCTTCTTGTACTCGTGTTATCAAATTTAATTGTTCTCCTAATATTTTCCAAATAACCACCTTTTGCTCAATATTGTCAATATATTGCTCAAGCTGTTTCATGCCGCTCGGATACTAATATGAGTAAATCCTCCACGCATTGCAATTTCTTCAAAAAATTCTTTATTGTAGTTCTCACCAAAGCCTACCGCATACATATTAAATTGAATTTAACGTTTCTACATATTTCTTAATATCTTCAATAGAATTTTCCTTATCAGAAAAAGATTCCATTCTAGATTGATCATTAAATGAAACTATATTAATTTTCCAATTAGGGATCTCAACTAATTTAGCTAGTATCTTTTGTATATTACTTTTATAATCACTAAAAGTATATTTCATACTATCTAATATCTATTAATAAAGTTATTATTAGTATTTAGATATTCCGGGTCTTTAGAAGAAAACATAATAGGAAATTTATCGTCTTTCTGCCAGACAAAACCATTAAATATCGGAAATAAATATTTTAATAAATACTGCTTATCAAGGATAAATCCGCATTCCAAATTAGAAGCGATAATAGGTGGTTTACCGTCAACTTTATAAGCTTGAACGGCTTGCATTACTGCACCGTTATTTAGAGTAAAAGTTAAGCTATTATTTTCTTTATGAGAAATAATTTGTGATATTAATTTAGAAAATTCAGTAAGTGGATAGGTATAATCTGTAGCCGGTGTTGCTTCACCTGTTAAAATTTTTGATAAGCAGTTAATAATTCTTTATTAAATTCAGCTTCTAACCTTATTGTTTCTAAAATTTTAGACAAACCATACTCTGTTATAAGATCACCATCTACTAGCTTATAAAATAACTCTCCTATTTCTATATCTGAAGTATCCGCATATATAGTTCAGATTCTACTATATTCTCCTTATTATCCTTAAATAAAGCATGTATCACATTCTTCTTTAATTCATCAGGGGATGCTAATAATGTACGAAAATGTTCTAAGTCATTAGAAGTTGTTTTAAAAATAACTTTATTATCAGTTACCTTTGTAACTCCTATTTCTGCTCCTATAGCTTTTAAAAAAATTTCCCATTTTTTCTCTGAAGTTAAGTGCTGTGTAGGCATAATTCCTCTCTATTTTATAAAATTAGAAAGAAAGATTATATTGCTATAATTTTTAATACAAGAATTTATTAAAAAAAATTAATGAATTTTTATATGATTATGTCTTTTTTTTAGGAATTTTATTATTTATTCAAAAATTTCTCTGCTTCGAGTGCAGCCATGCAGCCTGTTCCTGCTGCAGTTACTGCTTGTCTATAAATTTTATCCTGAACGTCACCAGCAGCAAAAACCCCTTCTACGCTAGTTTTAGTTGTACCTGACTTCGTGATGATATAATTATCGTCATCCATTGCAATTTGTCCGGTAAATAGCCCCGTATTCGGTGCATGCCCGATAGCTATAAATACACCTCTACAATTCACTAAACTAACCTCTTTGGTGTGGACATTTTGAATTTTAACTCCGGTAACGGATTTTGGTTTATCGCTACCTACAATCTCATCTACTACATGATCCCAAATTACCGATATTTTAGGGTTTTTAAATAATCGATCCTGTAATATTTTCTCAGCTCTAAAACTATCTCTTCTATGTATTATAGTAACTTTGCTAGCATGATTGGTTAAGTATAAAGCTTCTTCTACTGCACTATTTCCTCCCCCTACTACAACTATTTCTTGATTCTTAAAAAAGAAACCATCGCAAGTAGCACATGCCGAAACACCAAAACCACGAAATTCCTGCTCTGAAGCTATACCAAGCCATTTTGCTTCCGCACCGGTACAGATGATTATACTTTCTGCTTCATACTCATTCCCAGCTCCGGTAAATACTTTAAAAGGTCTTTTTGATAAATCCACTTTTTCCACGTAATCACTAATAATTTCTGTACCGACATTTTTAGCCTGCATAGACATTTGTTCCATAAGCCAAGGTCCTTGCACCGTTTCCGCAAATCCGGGATAATTCTCAACATCGGTGGTAATTGTAAGCTGCCCGCCTGGCTGCATACCATTAATTAATATTGGTTTTAGAGCGGCTCTAGCCGTATAAATAGCGGCACTTAGACCCGCAGGACCTGAACCTATTATTAGTACTTTAGTAGTAATTTTCATAATTATTAGTTGTTTATTTGATTTGACTTTACTTTATTGTATGTATATCCAAGCCGTCATTGCGAGCGGTCGAAGACCGTGCGGCAATCCAGAAAAAATAATAAAAAAATTCTGATTTACAGAATTTTTTACTGGATTGCTTCGTCAAAATTTTTAATTTTTCCTCGCAATGACGAAAAAATTGAGCCATACAACAACACCGCGACCGTAGGAAGCGTGGCAATCTCATGAAATAATAACAAATTCCTGAGATTGCTTCGTCAATTGCTATGCAATTTCCTCGCAATGACGATTTGATATCCACGCAGAAATGACATCAAGACTTCTTCTCTAACCAAGATTTGATATAGTTAATTTCTTCAGGATTCATTAGGGAAGGAGCATGACCGGCATATTTTATTTCATAAAGATCAAAAGTCTTTGTTTCTTTCATCTTTTTAACAGTAGATTTTGTTAAAATTTGAGATTTGATCCCATGAATTACTAATATTCTACATTTTATTTTATTCCATACGGACCATAGTTTAACATCTTCTTGATTACTAGCATTTTTCATTCCTTTTGTTATAGCAGGATCATAATTCATTTTATATTTTCCGCCAAATGTAGAAATTACGCTATATTTTGTTAAATAATCCCAATCTTCTTCATCTTTAATACCTATTTGGGCATAAATAAGTTTTAAATGTTCTTTTGCACTAGCCAAATCATCTAAGAGTATCGTTTTTTTAGCATAACCTCCAATTTTAATTAAAGGAGCGGCATCAATAAATGCCCCTATATCATTTAATATTAAGGCTTTAAAAATATTTTTATATTTACTGGCAAGTACCATACCTATAATACCACCCATTGAAGTACCGAGCCAAATAGGTTTTTTAATATTTAGTCTTTTAAAAAAGAATAACGTATCTTTAATATAGGTAGTATAATTATAATGATTAGCTTTTTTAAAATTTTCGCTATCACTGCGACCGGGATAATTTATTGAAATTACTCTATAATTTTTACTTAACTCTTTAGCTATTTTATCAAAATCATGAGCATTTCTAGTTAATCCGTGAGCACATACTATTATATTTTTATTTTTAGGATCACCGAATTCCACATAAGAAATTTTATGTTTCGGTATATATTGAAGAGGTAATAAATTAATATAGGGACCAATTTTTATTGAATTAATTTTCATATGAACCTATTAATACCAATTTAGAATAAATTTCAAAAAAATCATTGTCATCATGTTATTAATTTAAGTCACTTAAAAATATACTGACCATTGTCGGCATATATATAACTACAAAAAGCAAAGATAAAAACACGGTAGCTGCAACTTTCTCAGGATAAAATTTCTGTAAATTCGCTATAACTATAGTATTTGCTGCGAGTGGTGCCGTAGAAAGTAGTTTTAGAGCATTATAGTAATCATTATTATACCATTTTGTTACAAAATGATCAAACATGATAAATAACCCTACTCCCAAAGGATAGAATAAAAATTTAGCAGCAAACGTAGCAAGAGTAAATTTTATATCGACTTCAAATTTTTGTAGAGATGAAAGAGCAAGGCCCACCATCACCATACCTAGTATCGAAAAAGAACCTTTCATATTATATATAAAATCATCTAAAAAATCCGGTAAAGTAAAACCGCAAAAACTAAATAAACATCCCAAGAAAAAAGCGTTTAAAATCGGTAATTTTACTACTTTTAATATACTATCGGTGGTATTAGCAAAACTTCGCATACAAATATAAAAGCCGACGGAACATTCATAAATATTAACTCCTATAACAGCCATCATATAAATACTTAATGTATAATCATCGAAAAGTGCTGCAGCTATAGGCAACATAAAATATCCGCCATTTGCCGTACCTGCAGACAAAGCTATAATATTACGTGTATGATCTTGCCAAAATTTACCAAAAAAATAATAAGAAAAAAGCGATAAGAGTGTTGCAATTACAAATGTTACGACCGTAACACTTAATGCCGAAAGTGTTAAGGTTGTACTAGCAGGTATCGTAAAAAATACTATAGGTGATATAAAATAGAATAGTAACGAAGAGATACTATCTCTTTCAACATTTGAATATTTACCTGCTAAGAATCCTATTACTACACTTAATAATACCGAAACGGTTTTAAAAAAAACTATACTAAAGATTATCATGTAATGAGCTAAAGATATAATTACTTATAATATATGAGGTTTTATTTTTTTTCACTAAATTTTGTAAAGATTTTTATTTTATTAACTTTTAATTGAAATATTATAAATATTATGGTATTTAAGATTTGTTGTTTAATATTATATATACTCCTGTGAAATGAAGAGTTGAGATACGAAGTTCAACTTGAAAAAGAGAAAGGAGTCAGTAAGCCGAGGAGCGGAGCGTATATTTAATACGTGAGCATCCTAGGACTTACAAAGACGACGTAGCCAATTTTGGGGGTTCAACGAGTATATTTATGCAAAATCTATTACCCTTATTAAATTATATTTTTTTGTTTAAATACCTATTCTAATCCTATGCCGCTTGGTCTTGAATTAAATAAAACTACCAATATAGATTTAACAAAAAAATACAAAATCATCAATAAAGAACCTAATTATTGGCAAGGATATAATTATTATATAGAACCAAATGAAAAAACTATATCTAAAGCTTTAGTAATATGTAATGATTTTAATGTAATAGAAGCCGTTATCTTAACTATAGATAAAAATAAATTTGAAGAGTTTTATAACATCTTAAAAGATAAATATAGTTTAGAAGAAGAAAATGATAAAGTGGTTACTTTCAAGGATGGTGAATGTTTAATCATACTTGAATCTTCTGAATTAAATATCGAAATGGAACTTGTATATAACAAACGGTTTTTATAAAGAATTTTTAAATAAACTAGATAAAGAAGAAAAATTAGAGCAGGAACAGATGAAGAGAATGCTGTAGCTATAATCAATCGTCATTGCGAGCGACTAAAAGGAGCACGGCAATCTCAGGACTTTGGCATGAGATTGCTTCGTCAAATTACTTCATAATTTTCCTCGCAATGACGGGGTGATATCCACACAACAACACCTACGCAGGAATGACATAGTTAGCCACTTCGGAAATTATAGGCATTCGTAAATTATATTTTTTTATCAAATCCAAAACTAATTTTAATGCTTCTCTTCCCTCTACTAACTCTTTATATTCTTGTAAAAATTTCTTTTTATCACTACTAATTCCAAGCTCATAACCGAATTTTGTATTGCGTGAGCCTAAAGAATAGCAAGTAAGGACTAAATCGCCTACTACTCCCGCCTCTAATAATAGACCTCTTGCATAACTTGCTTCTAAGGATAATTTGTGCGTCGATCCGGTACTCGCATCCTCACGTACTAAAGTGTACGCTGCGGTGCGAGGTGAAGTGTCTCCTACAAATTCCTCCTTATTAGCTGCGTTATCCAATAAGTCTAATATATCTGCTCTCTCTTGCATACCACCTAAAGCTTTCGATAAAATAGCAATTTCTTTTAAGGCAGCTACTATAAGCGTTGCTCTTGCATTTTCGCCCTGCTCTCTTGCTAAATCAATTCCGCTTTTAATAGCAAAGATATTTTTCAATGCTCCTGCTACCTGTAATGTCACAATATCTCTTGTCATATTAGTAGTAAAAATTTTTGAACTTAGGTTATAAGCTATCTTATTTGCTATATCTATATCTAAACTTGCAATACTTGCCGAAGCCGGTAAATTTTTAGCTAGTTCTTTCGCTAGATTCGGACCTGCAAAAAACGCTGTAGTGCTATGCGGTAATAGAGTTTCTAACCTATCTGAAAATAATTCGGTAGGGTTACGAGCAAAGCCTTTTGTTGCGATTAGAAGAGTATTGTCTTTAGAAATGCCGTGAGTTTTTAATAATTTTATTGAGTCATCAAAAGCGTAAGACGGCACTGCAATAATAATTAGTTCAAAATCCTTAATTATATCTAAGTTTGTAGTAGCCTGTAAATGAGTAGGTAATTTAATATCCCCTAAATATTTTATGTTAGTTTTTTTATGTAAAATTTCTTTTGCTATTTCCTCGTCACGTAAAAATAAAGTAACGTTATTACAGTTTTGTGCTACTAAAGAAGCAAGACTAGTACCAAAACTCCCTCCTCCATAAACCGCAATATTTTTAAATTTATTCATTTTATTTTTTCTTTGTCACCCCGCAATACACAAATCGTCATTGCGAGGAGTTGCTTTAGCAACGACGCGGCAATCTCGTCAAATATCCTGAGATTGCTTCGTCAAAATTTTCAATTTTTCCTCGCAATGACGGAAAAAACGATCTACAACTCCTCTACTCCACAGCTTTCTCAAGATTTACTATTATCACAGGGGATTTATTAATTTCCTGTTTCAAGGTTTTACGGATTGTTCCTTTTATTGCTTCGATTACTTGTTCATCCGACAATGCTTTTTTAGCCTGTTTATTTTGAATGGTAACAAGTTCTTTAATATCGTTTTTAATGAGGTTAACTAATGCCATATCCTCTTTCGGATCAAGCAGCCCCGGCATAGACAGCATTGGGTTTGCAGCAAGCAACCCTTTTTTATTAATTACTACTGATGCTACCACGATACCTGCCTCACGCATACGTCTTCTAGCTTTAAAAATCGGGGATTCGACGGGCAGCAAATAATTACCGTCAACGGCTAAATAACCGCTTTCAACCTTTGAAATTACTTTCGCATTATTGGACTCAAGCAATACTACACTACCATTTTCAACCTCTACCGCCTGTTTTATACCGTTTTTCTTAGCAAGCTTAACATGTTCATGAATATGTACCGGCTCGCCATGAACTGGAATACAGATATTCGGTCTAATCAGAGAGTACATTTTTTGCAGCTCATCAATCGATGGATGACCTGAAACATGCACAAAATGATCTCGCTCAGTAATAACTTCTACACCGGCTTTAACAAATATATTAAATAGCCTGAATATTTTCTTTTCATTACCCGGAATAATTTTTGAAGAAAAAATCATTGTATCCTTAGGAGCAAGCTTTATAGATTGGTGAGAATTACTAGCCAATTTTGCGGTTGCTGCCATAGGTTCGCCCTGACAACCGGTAGCAATTACTAATAATTCTTCTCTTCTAAATCTACTAACGTCATGTTCACTAATTAGAGGAGCAATATCTTTAAAATAGCCGCTTTCTTGAGCAGCAAGCATCATACGGTGTAAACTTCTACCGGTTAAGACTACTTTTCTACCAGCAAGCTCAGCTGCATGAATTATCGTATCAAGCCGTGCTAAATTAGAGGCAAAGGTTGAAACTACTACCATTTGAGGGCAGCCGGCTATGATATCTACTAAACTTTTTCTAACATCTCCCTCAGAACCTGAGCTTCCTTTATTAAACACATTAGTTGAATCACAAACAAGTGCAAGAACCCCTTCATCTCCATAAGATTTTAGAAGCTCCTCATCGGCTTTTTTCCCAAGTACCGGATCATTATCAAATTTCCAATCTCCCGTATGTAAAATATTACCTGCATCCGTACGGATCATAATTGCTTGCATTTCAGGAGCCGAGTGAGTCAGCGGCACCATCTCTAAGGAAAAAGGATCTAGACTTATTTTACTACCCGGTTTTACTTCATGAATTTTTATATTTTTAGCAAAATCATATTCATTTAAACGAATTTTTAAAAAATTTGCTGTGAAAGTAGTAGTATAAATAGGACATTTAAGGCTATTCCATAAATATTGGACACCGCCTAAATGATCCTCGTGAGCATGAGTTAAAATCAGACCTACTATATCTTTTTTATATTTCTCTATAAAGCTACTATCGGCAATTATCATATCAACACCAGGTAAGTAGTCATCGGCAAAACCGCTACCGCAATCAATCATTAACCATTTACCTTTATAATGGAAAAGATTAAGATTCATACCTATTTCATTAGATCCTCCTAGCGGTACAAATAGCAGATCATTTTTATGATTTTTGATGTTGAATGATGACATAATTTAACTTAATATTTATTTTATTACTTTATTCTTATAACTTATTATTAGTTAAGCGTCTATATATTTAAAAAAAATTCATATAATGAATATAAATAAAATAGCATTGATTTATAACCAAAATTCCAAACATCTAACTATTATAGAGGAAATAAAAAAACTCTATAATTATTGTAAAATAGAGGAAGCAGAAGCAATTATCGTAATAGGCGGCGATGGAGAATTACTACATAATATTCACCGCTATATGAATCTTAATATCCCTTTTTATGGAGTTAATTTAGGAAGTCTCGGCTTTTTAATGAATCCTTTAGATACCAAGAATTTATTACAAAATATACATGAAAGTACAGTTTCTATTCTAAATCCTCTTCTTATGCAAGCTGAAGATATAAGCGGTCAAATATATACCGCACTTGCTATTAACGAAGTATCGATATTTCGTAAAACTAATCAAGCTGCTAAATTTAGAATAGACGTAAACGAAATAGAGAGGATGAGCGAATTAGTAGCAGACGGAGCTTTAGTTGCAACGCCTGCCGGAAGTAGTGCTTACAATTTATCTGCCGGCGGTCCTATTTTACCGCTTGAATCAAATATGCTATGCCTAACCCCTATCTGCTCTTTTAGACCGCGTAGATGGCACGGTGCTTTACTGCTTTCATCTGCTACAATTAAATTTGAAATACTTAATACAAATAAACGACCGGTAAATGCTACTGCCGACTTTCAGGAGTTTAATAATATCACAAATGTTACCGTTAAATCTACCAAGGATAAGCCTATCAAACTGCTCTTTAATAAAAACCATACGCTGGAAGATAGAATTATTAAAGAGCAATTCGGTGGGTAATTATTAAAAAATATTAATAATTTTTTGACTAAGAATTAAATTAATGTATGATGCCTTGTTAAAATATGATGCCTTGTTAAAAATAACTAGGCATTATATATGAAATCAAAAAAGTCTTCTATTAACTTTTCTGAAAATAACCATATTTTATGGTTACCGCTTGAAACTCACAATATTACCTTAAATACAGCTATAGAATTATACTCAACAATAGTTAGAAGTTTTGACATAAAAAAAGATTATTTAAAAACTATTGAAGAAATAAAAAACTCAAAATTAGCTATTGGAATGTGTATTAAAAAATTACAGTTACGAAGAACTTAAAAATCATGAGTTATTTAAAGATTATGAGATTAGTGAATATAATTCTTTAATTAATAAAAATTCTAAAGTAGAAATATTTTTTGAATACAAACCTAGCTCTAATTCTTCTAACCCTATTGCTAAAATTATCAATAAATTTATCGCTAAGGAAAATATTTTTCGTTTAGCCGTAATAGAAAAAAATATTTCATTAATGGAAGAAGTAGCCACAGATACACTTAAATCAGCACCTATAGTTTTAAATTTACTTAAAACTCAAGGAGAATGGTATCAAAAATATCTAAATTTTATTGCAGAAATTCTATTATTTGTAAAACCTGAATTTCAACCTGATATTATTAAACAATTAGCAAATATAGAAGATTTTGCTATTTTAAGCTCTTTTTCTGAAATATTGCTTACTACCAAAAAATATGATGAAATAATAACATTACTTGAACCACGACTAGCAAAGCTAGTAAACAATGAGCAAAAACAGGAAAGTAAAGTCATCTATTTTTGCCGTTATAATCTATCGGCAGCCTATAATAATACAGGAAAATTGTCATTAGCCGAAGAGCAATTATTACGCATTTTAAAGGATCGACCAAACAATATGAATTAGCTAAACAATTTATACAAAAAATACCTAAAAATAAAATAACTCCATATCTCAGTAATATCTTTCAGGAAATAGAATTTTTATTAAATCCTGAAGAATATATTAACCAAATTCATATAGAAGCTCTTGTTAGCAACCTTAATTTTTCACAAGCACAAGCTATAGAAAAAATTAATAAGATTATCACTTGTTTAATCGCAATTAAGAAATACGACTTAGCTTTAAACGAAGTTGAGGAAATTTTACAATATGATAATAAAAATCAGGAAGCCATTGAAAATGGACTCACAGCTGCAAGGCTAGCTAATGATCAAGAAAAGATACAGGAATATATTGGCTTATTATCACTTAAAGAAGAGCTAGAGCAGTATGAAAATCAAAATCCTATAGAAATTCATGAATATTATCAATCAATAAAAAATGCACATTTACTTCATACTATCGGCAGGTTATTCCTAGTTATAGCAGTTGGAAAGTTAATAAAGAAGGAAAAATTACAAGTAATAACACTACTCCTTTAGGCAAATATCAAGGACTTGAATGTTATGGAAGAATTAGTGAAAAATTACAAGAAAAACTAGATAAGAATCAATGGGATAAATTTGTAAATGCCTTAAAAAAAAGTATAATATATAGACAACAAGGGGATAACGGCGTTAAATTTATCGGTAAAAAAGCAGTTGAAATTAAAATTGATGGGGACCAACGTTTATTCACAAATATATTACACTCAAACGAACAAGGTGAATTACTGATAAATTTTGATCATCAAGGGAATCATAATGATGTAATAAAATTCGCCGGTGAACATCATCTAGAATTTCACCAAGATTTGTTATAAAATTTTTCGTCATTGCGAGGAGGCATTGTTGCGTGGATACTCCCCCGTCATTGCGAGCAGTCGTAGACTGCGTGGCAATCCAGAAAAATAATAAAAAAATTCTGTAAATCAGAATTTTTTACTGGATTGCTTCGTCAAAACTTACAGTTTTTCCTCGCAATGACAACTTAGTTATCCACACAACAAACCCGATTAAAGTTATGCTTGCTCTTGAGTTTCAAAAAACATTCTGCAGTCTCCTACAACTTCTTCACTAGGACCTTCAGGATATAAATTTATATATTCTGCATCTATTTTACTTAAGAAATACGGTAAAGATGATTCTGCATGCAGCGGTTCTAAATTTTTTGCACGTAAGATATAAATAGGACTAATTGAATCTTCTTTAACTTTGTCAATTAAGTTGTAACCATAAATTCCGCCGCCTAAAAGCTTTTTTTCTTCTCTATCTATATCTCTTGAAAACTGTAGTGTAGTAATCTCTGCTGTATTGTCAGGTTTAGTTGCAATAATTGCACAATGAGTTTTATAAAGATAAATATCACCCGGCTCAATTAATTCTAATTGTTTTTGATCTATATCATTTAAAGTTGCAACTAACTCATAACCATATTTAGAATGATTTTCTCTCATTTGAGCTGTAGTTATACTTTTTATCTGCTCGGTAGGTAAATAAGTTGCTTTACCCACGCTACTTGAGCAATCCTCAGGTCCAAACACTAATTGATCTTTAAAATAACGATGTCCGCCATATTGATAATCTCCAAAAAGTAGCATACCTTTTTCGCCGACAAAATGATAGTCTTCCGGTATTAACTCTTTCGGCAGCTCATATTGAGAATTATAAAATTTATAACCGGTGGCAGCTCCTACCAACGGTATCGGCTCAATATCAAGTATTTGGGCAATACTTTCAAGTAACACAGAACTAACAGAAGAGTTCTCATTCCCCCAAAACGATACCGTGCTATCAGATTATAAAACAGGTAATTCATTAGAATTTATTTCGTTTGATAAACCACTATAAAACTTTCCTTTTATTATTTGATCTATTAAATTATCCTCTTGCTGCTTTGCATAACCTAAAGCCATTTTTAACTGCAAATCAGTTTTATTAAATTTTATAGGGTAATCTATATCATTTACATCTTGTTTTTTTAAATAGTCATTTACTGATTTACTTTTGTTATAAAAATCCTCTAAAGCTTGGATAATTTCCTTTCCTGTTATCTCACCGCTTTTATCAATGCCATTTTCTTCCCATGCCTTAACTATAGCATCTTGCTCTTTATTTTGCACATCTCTAATTGCTAATTGTTTAGCTCTAATTTGAGCTACCATGTGAAGAACTGATTTTGAGTTAATCTTAAAATCTTGCATAAAACCTCTTTTTTAATAATAGAGGTTAAAAGTTAAATATTTTTAATAAAGTTGTCAACATTTTATTAAAATTTATTAATATTTTACTCAAAAGGTTGGCGTAGGTTAATAGCGGCAGATAAGGTACCTTCATCTAAATAATCAAGTTCACCTCCGATAGGTATACCGCTAGCTAGGCGAGAAATTTTGGCAGGATGTTCTTTTAAATATTCAGTAATAAAATACGCAGTAGTTTGACCTTCTAAAGTAGAATTAGTAGCAATAATAACTTCTTTAATATTTTCTGCAAAACATCTTTTAAGTAGTTCAGGTAACCGAAGTATGCTAGGATTTTGCCTACTAGCTGCCGATAAATTATAACTTAGTACATGATATAAACCTTTAAAATTACCGCTACGCTCCATTGCCCATAGTTCAGCTACGGTTTCAACAACAGCAATAACCGATTTATCTCTATATTCAGAAGAGCAAATACAGCAAATATTTTCCGTATCCATATTACCGCAAATCTCGCATTTTACTATTTTCTTATCTATCTCTACAAGGTTATTAATCAGGCTTTTTAACCTAACATCTTTGTCTTGTAGTAGATAAAGCACTATACGTCTTGCCGACCTACTACCAAGCCCAGGCAATTTGGAAAAAAGATAAATTAGCTGGTCTATATCATTATCATTTGTTTTATTCATAGTCGGAGTATATATCATTATAAATGAAGAGTTGGTATACAATACGAAGCTCAATTTGGAAAGAGCAAGGCGTTTTGAAGCTTTTAACCGCAGCGTACATACTAGTACGTGAGGATTAAAAGCAAAAAACAACGTAGCCAATTTTTCAAATTCAGCGAGTATATATTAAGACTTAATAACGACTGTTCCGGCTATCTTATCATGCAATGCTTGTTTTTTAGAAGAAAAAAGTATGAAAAAAATACCTATAGGAAAAGTCATATACCCTAAAAATCTTTTAATTAACTGCTTTAAAGTCGGACGATTTAATGTTACGGCATCTACGATTTTCATACGTAAAAACATTTTACTAAGCGTTGCACCTTTATAATACCAAAGCGTTACGAAATATGAGCCTATTACTAATATATTAGTAGCAAAAATTGAAATATTAAACAAAATATATTTATTAAAATTCCCTGCTTTAAGATATTCATAAAATTCCTGATTCATAACAGAGTTAAACATTTCATTGGAATTATGAAGATTAATGTTATTACTAAGGAAATAATCATTAAAGAACAACCATAATAAATTAAAAGAACAAAATTGTGATATTGGAATTGCTATAAAGGCAAATAATGATAAATCAAGTGCTGTAGAAAAAATTCGTGCTATAAAATCAGGATAAATAATTTGCTTTTTCATTGCCGGTTACTTTATTTTGGTGTTAGATAGTAAGGGTTGTGGTATGGTGCTATTTTGTCACCCCGTGGCTTGACCACGGTATCCAGTCTTTTTTATTTTTTTCTGGACCCCGTGGTCAAGCCACGGGGTGACAAAAGGATCGAGCAATACAACATACATAATCAAAATTCAATATATTACATTTATGAATCAATTTGAAGCATATAGTTTATTATTCGTTGATAGTTTTGTCTCAAATCTTGTTATCGGTTTTCAGAATGAATTAATATTTCATTCTATGAAAATGTTTGGGGGCTATAATAGTTTAATAATGCTGTTAGTAGCTATTTGTGCTTCTCTTAGCGGTAATGCAGTCAATTATATTTTTGGAAGAATAGTTTTAAATATCTTTTATGCTTCCAAAAACGAACAAAGTATCTTAAGACATAAAAATTTAACAAAATTATATTATAAATATGAGATATTTATAATTTTCTTAATGACCTTTCCTTTTTGGGAATGCTTTATTTCTTTATTCTCTGGTTTTTTTAAAACAAAATTTCTAAAATTTTTAGGTATTGGTTGTTTGGCAAAAGCATGCTATTATGCTCTAGAATTGTATATATTTTAACTCATGAAAAAATTAACCAAAACTAATTCTCATAGACAACAAAAATTAGCAAGCATTATAAATGAAGCATTAATCGAAATTCTAAGACGTGGTAAAATGCTGGATAGCAGACTTTTTGATTGTCCTCTCACTATTACGAAAGTTATAGTTACTACTGATCTAAAAATAGCTAATTGTTATTTCTTGCCTTTTAATACTAAACTAACAATAGATGAAATTATGGATGCATTAAATAATTCTAAAAATGCTATCAGAAATTTTATTACTAATAAAATAAATATGAAATTCTCGCCTGATATAAGATTTCATTATGATCACGGATTTGATAATGCTATAAAAGTGGAAGAGTTGCTAAAAAATATATAGGTGCTAGGGGATAAACTCAATCATTGAAAACAATAATATCATAATAATTAAAATAATCAAGATATTTTAGTTATTTTTTAAACTTTAAGTATAACTCAAATAAAAATAAATCCTTATTTTTATTAAATAACTTTAAAAGATTATTTTTTTATATTAAGATATAAGAATAATCTTTTAATAAAAATAAATAGAAAATGTCTCCTCAAATAATAGAGTTATTAATTTTTGCCGTTATTGCCTTTTACATCATCAACAAATTAATTACGACTCTCGGTTCTACTTCAGAAGAGGAACAAACAAAGCAAAAATCTTATTTTGGCGAACCGGTTATTAAGGACGTAACTTACAGTACAGTTAAATCTAATAAAGAAGAAAAAAACATTCCAACAGCCCAAGATATTAAAGCTTTTAAAGATATAATAGTGGAACATAATATAACTGCGGTCGTAGATGGAATGGAACAAGTACATAAACGCCTTTATTCCTTTGACCCGGTTAAATTTATAAATAATGCTAAAACTGCTTTTCAAATGATTATAGAAGCTGCTTATAAAAAAGACACTCAAGAATTATCTGAACTGATAGATAAAAGATACTTGGAAGAATTTGAAAAAATAACACCGTCTTACGGTGATTTTTTTGACTCATCGGCTTTAAGTGCAAAATATTCAGAAATTTACATGTTCGGTAATAACATATTTATTAAATTACTATTTCAAGGTAAAAATGTAGTTGACAAAATTGAAGATTTAAAAGAAGAATGGACATTTACACGTAATGCTAATACCAAAGAAGTTGATTGGTTTTTAAGCAATATTGAGAGAGTGTAAATAAAATTCTACGTCATTGCGAGGAGCGAAGCGACGCGGCAACCTCGTGCCAAAGTCCTGAGATTGCTTCGTCAATTGCCATGCAATTTCCTCTAAATCACACAACAAACCATTAGTAATGAGTAAAATTTTCTATATTATAGGCACTATATTAATAATAAGTGTCGGTATTTTTATGTTTCAAAAGCAAACGATAACGGATAACAATCAAATAATCCCAAGAAAAGTTTTATTCGGTAACCCTGATAAAGCAAGGGTTTCTCTAACCCACGACGGCAAATATATTCTATATATTGCACCGAAAGACGGTGTATTAAATATCTGGCTAGCCCCCTCAGATGATATTAGTAAAGCAGAAGCCATAACCCATGACAAAGGACGTGGTATTTGGTCTTATGCTAAAGCTTATAATAATAAAAATATTTTATATACCCAAGATTTTAACGGTGATGAAAATGACCGAATCTACAGTTATAATATAGAAACGAAAGAGTCAAAGCTACTTACTCCTGAAAGAGGTGTTAAAGCCGGTATAGCCGGAGTGAGTTATAAAAAGCCAAATGAGATATTAATATATTTAAATGAGCGTAATCCTGAATATTTCGATATTTATAAGTTAAATCTAGATACTCTAGAAAAAGAACTAATTTATAAAAATGATAGATTTACTGATTGCGTAGTCGATGAAAATTTAAATTTAAGATTCGGTAGTTTACTAGATAAAGACGGAGCTGTTGAATATTATGAACTAAAAGACGGCGAACCTAAATTATATACTAAAATCTCAATGGAAGATTCTTTCAATACTTCTATACTCGGTTTTGATGCTAGCGGCGAAATTCTTTATATGCTTGAGGGGCGTAACCGCAATACTTCAGCTCTTAAGGCGATAACACTCGCTACAGGCAACGAAGAAATATTAGCTGAAGATTCAAAAGCCGATATTGGCTTATTTACAGTTCATCCCACAAAGCAAACTCCGCAAGCAGTATCTATAGATTATGATAGAGTTTCATACAAGATATTAGATAAAGATATTGAAGATGATATTAAATATTTGCAAGCTCTCGATCGCGGTGATTTAATTATTAATAGTAGGACGCTAGACGATAAAATTTGGATTGTTGCTTATATGGCTGATAATGCACCGGTGAAATATTATAAATATGATAGGGCAAATAAAAAAGCCGAATTTTTATTTACTAATCGTAAAGAACTTGAGCAATATAATCTTGCTAAGATGATACCGGTAATTATCAAGTCACGTGACGGGCTTGATTTAGTTAGCTATATCACTTTTCCAAATGATGTAAAACTTGATGAAAATAATATTCCTGATAAAAAAGTACCGCTAATAATTAATGTTCATGGCGGACCGTGGGTTCGTGATAGCTGGGGATACAATCCTGAGCATCAATGGCTTGCAAATCGTGGTTACGCAGTTTTAAGTATAAATTACCGTGGTTCTACCGGTTTTGGGAAAGATTTCTTAAACGCCGGTAATTTAGAATATGCTGGTAAAATGCACACCGATTTAATTGACGGTGTTAACTGGGCTATTAAGAATAATATAGTTGATTCTGACAAAGTTTGTATTATGGGCGGAAGTTATGGTGGTTATGCTACACTTGTCGGTCTTACCATGACCCCTGACATATTTGCTTGCGGTGTTGACGTTGTTGGTATGTCTAATTTATTAACTCATGTGCAATCTAAAGCTCCTTATATGACACCATTGTTAAGTATATATAAAACACGTATAGGACTTTGGGATACTGAAGAAGAAAAAGAGTTTTTAAGGCAAAGATCGCCGATTAATTTTGTTGATAATATCAAAAAGCCTTTATTTATAGCACAAGGTGCTCACGATGTGAGAGTTGTACAGGCAGAATCAGAACAGATTGTAAATAGCATGAAAGCAAAGCATATACCGGTAGTTTATGCACTTTATAAAGACGAAGGACACGGCTTTGCAAAACCAGGTAACAGAATCTCATATTACGCTCTTGCCGAGCAGTTTTTAGCTAAGATTTTAAAAGGAAGAGCGGAAGCAATAGGAGATGACTTAAAGAATGCTAATCTCATTCTGAATGATAAAGAAAAAATTAGCGGTACAGAGGCAGAAAAGATTATAGATACGGCAATTGGGAATTAGAACCTTCATGTCATTGCAAGCAGTCTGTATGACTCCCAAATCGTCATTGCGAGGAAAAACTGCAAGTTTTGACGAAGCAATCTCAGTAATTATACTATACTACTTTATGAGATGCCACGTCGCTACGCTCCTCGCAATGACGCTATAACATAAATAGAGTACTATCATGCTACTGACAAATACTGAAAATTCTTACGGCTTAATTGCAAAATTTTTCCACTGGATCATGAGTATTATAGTTATAGTAATGCTCGTTGTTGGTTTCTTAATGGATAATTATATAGAACCGCCTCTAAAATGGCAATTATACGGGATACATGAAGCAACCGGTATAGTTGTTTTATCTTTAGTAATAATAAGGCTTTTATGGAAGTTCTATAATGCTAATGTTTTATTACCAACTGATTTACCGAATTGGCAGAAAAAAGCCGCTAATATTAATATAAATTTGCTATATCTTTTAATATTATTAATGCCGATAAGCGGCTTTTGACTATCCTATCAAATCATCATATTGATTTTTACGGTTTGTTTACTATAAATTCTTTTGCTCAAGATTTACAATTTGCCAAAATCTTTAAAAAAATCCATAAAAAAGCTGCTTTGTTATTTACTGCCTTAATTATTTTGCATATACTAGCTGCATTATATCACCACTTTATTAGAAAAGATAACGTACTTAAGAGGATGTGGAATGAGTAACCTAATTATAAACTTATTGACATATAATAAATTGTGTTTTATATACAAAGTAAGATCATATAACTTACTATATTAGTATTATGAGCAAAAGTGCTAGAGTAATAGTCTCATCGAAAGGACAGGTAGTTATACCTAAATATATCAGAAATAAACTTGGTTTACACTCAGGCTCTGAGTTGATAATTAATTACAAAAAAAATGAAACCTTAGAACTGTTTCCTATAAAAAAGGATATTTACAGTTTTTTTGGCAAAGGTAAACACAAAGCCAAAAATGGTCCGGCTGATATAGATGAAGCTATAAGTATTGCGGTTATAGAAAATGATAGGAATTGATACTAATATTTTAACTCGTACTTTCCTTGAAGACGACGAGATACAGTCTAAGGCTGCTCAAAATTTTCTAAAAAATAATGCTAAACATAAAGTTTTTATTTCTTCATATGCAATACTTGAGTTTGTGTGGATATTAAAAGTTAAAAAATTTACTCGGCAAGAAATTTATGAAGCAGTTATGAATCTTATTGATAATTCCGGTTTTGTTGTTGGCAATCAAGAAGTAATAATATCTGCAACCGAGAAGTACATTAAAGGGAAAGCAGGTTTTGCTGATTATATGATTATTGCTGAAGGGGAAGTAAACAGTATTAATAGTTTTATAAGCTTTGATAGAGAAATAATACGAGAAGTTAAGAATGCATCTTATCCATAAAAATTAATAACAATTCAAATAAATTATTTAAAATGAATATTCATGAATATCAAGCAAAAGAGATTTTAAGAAAATACGGCGTACCTACTTCCACTGGCCTCGTTGTTACGAAAACCGAAAAGATTAACGAAACCATAGATAAGTTAAATACGGAAGTATATGTGGTTAAAGCACAAATACACGCCGGCGGCAGAGGTAAAGCAGGCGGTGTTAAGGTTGTTAAGAGTAAAGAAGAAGCCAAAAAAGTTGCTCATGACATGTTTGGTATTAATTTAGTAACACATCAAACAGGACCTCAAGGACAAAAAGTAAACCGTCTTTATATTGAATCAGGTTGTGATATTTTAAAAGAATATTATTTCAGTATCGTATTTAATAGATCAGCTAGCTGTATTACTTTCATAGCTTCTACCGAAGGAGGAGTTGATATTGAAGAAGTAGCAGAAAAAACTCCGGAAAAAATTGTTAAATTTTCTGTTGATCCTGCAACTGGTTTACAAGATTTTCATATGCGAGGCATAGCTTATGAGTTAGGCTTTAAGGATAACCAAGCAAAACAGATGAAAGAAATAGTAAAATCAGTCTATCATACTTTTGTTGAAACTGATGCGGCACAAATTGAAATCAACCCGTTAATTGTACAAACGGACAGAAATTTACTCGCTTTAGACGCAAAAATCACTTTTGACGATAACGGCTTATTCAAACATCCAAATATTACGGCAATGCGTGATCACGATGAGGAAGATCCTTTAGAAACTAGAGCCGCAAATGCAGGACTTAGCTATGTAAAAATGGACGGTAATATCGGCTGTATGGTTAACGGTGCCGGTCTTGCTATGGCTACTATGGATATTATTAAGCTTTACGGTGCGTCACCTGCAAATTTCTTAGATGTTGGCGGCGGGGCTGATCGTGAGCGTGTAAAAGAAGCCTTGAAAATAATTCTATCCGATAAAGAAGTGCAAGGGATCTTAGTTAATATTTTCGGCGGTATTATGCGTTGTGATATTATAGCGGAAGGGATTATTGCAGCTGCAAAAGACATCGGTATAAAAGTACCGTTAGTAGTTCGTTTAGCCGGTACAAATGTTGAAAAAGGCGAAGAAATTTTATCAAATTCCGGTTTAAAAATAATACCGGCACATGATTTAGCAGATGCTGCAAATAAAATAGTTGAAGCGATACGGTAGATAACCGTCATGAGCTAAGCAGTCGTAGTACTTACGTGGCTTTTATGTCATTCCCGCGTAGGCGGGAATCCAGTAAAACCTATAAAAAACTTGTTTTTTTAGGTTTATTTTATCAAATGTATAACTTCTATATTGATATTTGAAGTTATTTTTCTGGATTCCCGCCTACGCGGGAATGACATAATAATGATCCATGCAACAACGCCTTCAGTTGCTCGCAATGACGATGACAATTACACAAAATAAAAACAATAAAAATTATTTAACATGGCAATATTAATAAATAAAAAAACAAAAGTTATCTGTCAGGGCTTTACTGGTTCACAAGGAACTTTTCACTCTGAACAAGCGATAGCTTACGGCACTAACATGGTTGGCGGTGTTACACCCGGCAAAGGCGGTCATACTCACCTTGATTTACCTGTATATAATACCGTACATGAAGCAAAAGCAAAAACCGGTGCAAATGCAAGCGTTATATATGTTCCGCCCGGCTTTGCCGCTGATTCGATATTAGAAGCAATCGATGCCGAAATTGAAGTAGTAGTATGTATAACGGAAGGAATTCCGGTACTTGATATGGTGAAAGTAAAACGTGCTTTAGTCGGTTCTAAAACTAGATTAATCGGTCCTAACTGCCCTGGAGTTATCACACCGGGTGAATGTAAAATCGGTATTATGCCTGGGCATATTCATAAAAGAGGAACGATAGGTATTGTTTCAAGATCAGGTACTCTAACTTATGAAGCAGTAGCACAGACAACAGCCGTAGGACTTGGACAATCTACATGTGTCGGTATAGGCGGCGATCCTGTTAACGGCACTAATTTTGTTGATTGTATTGATATGTTTTTGAAAGATGATGAAACAAAAGCAATTATTATGATTGGTGAAATCGGCGGTAATGCAGAAGAAGATGCAGCCGAGTTTATCAAGCAATCAAAAATCAAGAAGCCTATTGTTAGCTTTATTGCAGGTATTACAGCACCTCCCGGTAAAAGAATGGGGCATGCCGGTGCTATTATTGCCGGAGGAAAAGGAAGTGCCGAAGATAAGCTTGAAGCTCTACAAAGTGCCGGCGTAACTATCACTAGATCCCCTGCCGATATCGGTAAAACTATGTTAGATTTACTGAATAAAGGCTAATCATTATATGAAAAGCTATTATTGCGTGGATCGATTTTAACGTCATTGCGAGGAAATTACGAAGTAATTGACGAAGCAATCTCGAGATATTCGGCGAGATTGCCACGCAGCCTACGGCTGCTCGCAAGGCATTGTTGCGTGGATCAGTTTTATCTCTGTCATCCCGTGGCTTGACCACGGGATCTAGTTAAAAATACTAAAATTATTAGTATTTTTTATTGTTTTTATGGACCCCGTGGTTAAGGTTATAATATCGGACATTTTTTAAAAAAATCTCGATGTCATCCCCACGAAAGCGGGGATCCATATTAAAAAATCTTTAAAATTAAAGATTTTTTATTACATAGTTTTTTTAAAGCTTTACTTTACTGGATTCCCGCCTACGCGGGAATGACATAAAACGAGCCATGCAATAACACCAAGCCCCTCCAAGTTTCTTAAGAACTCTTATTATCCCTAATTTCTTTAACTATATTTAGTAACTGTGGGAAATCTATTAACCCGGGTATTAATTTTGAATCAATTATATACGCAGGTACTCCTTGGATTCTAAGGCTTCTAACTATTTTCATATTTTGAGTAATTAAATCTTTAATCTCATTGCTATCGGCAGTTTCTTCAATTTCCGTAGCATTTAAGCCATTCTCGGTTAATAATTCTTTTATAGATTCCTTAGAAACATCTCTTATTTTTATCAGTTCATCATGAACAGCTTTAAATTTACTTGGATTAACCTTATAAACGGCTAAAACTATTCTTGCAAGATATTCGGAAGCATCTCCAAGGATAGGTAGCGGTCGTAATATAACTTTAACTTTTGGATCGTTTTGCAATAATTCATTTATAGAAACATCGCCTTTTTTACAATAAGAACAATTGTAATCATAAAAAGCAATTATTGTTATATCACCGTCTTTATTTCCTATAATAGGAAAGCTTGTGCTATCTTCAATACCTAACTTATTATCTTTTAGATAGTTATTAACTTTAGTCTCATTTTCCTGTACTTTACGTTTTTGCAAGCCTTCTATTGATTCTATTATTATTTCCGGAGTTTTAAGCAAATAATCTTTGATTATTTCTTGGACTCTTTCCTCTTCACATTTCTTTGCCTCCTCGCTTTGTTTAACCTCAACGGAAACCGGATTTGTAGAATAAGTTTTCATTGTTTTGAAAACAAATAAAACTCCTATAACAACTACAAATATAACCAATATTTTACCTATAATATGCTGCATAAATACCTTTTTTAAAAATTTTAGATTGTTTTTGCTTGAAATCGTCATTGCGAGGAGGCATTGTTGCGTGGACCGGTAAATGCTCTTTATGTCATTCCTGCGAAAGCAGGAATCCAGAAAAAATAGTCTTAATCTTGACAAAATAAACCTAAAAAAACAAGTTTTTTGTCGGTTTTACTGGATTCCTGCTTTCGCAGGAATGACATCGATATCCACGCAACAAAGCCTTGCGAGGAGCGAAGCGACGTGGCAATCCAGCAAAAACAATAAAAAATACTAATAATTTTAGTATTTTTAACTGGATCCCGTGGTCAAGCCACGGGATGACAGAGATGAAATTGAACCACGCAACAACGCCTTCTCGCAATGACGCTTATTTCTGTCTTATTAATCTGCTCTGATCTCTTTTCCAATCTTTTTCTTTAATTGATTCTCTTTTATCATGTAATTTCTTACCTTTAGCAATACCAAGTTCAATTTTCACTTTATTTTTTTTATTAAAATACATAGAAAGAGCTACTAGCGTATAGCCTTTTATTCTAATTCTACCGATAATTTTCTTTATCTCTTTAGTATGCAACAATAATTTACGAGGTCTACGAGTAGAATGATTAAATCTATTCGCTTTTTCATATTCCGCAATATGGCAGTTATACAAAAATACCTCATGCCCGGTATCTGCCGCATGGCTTTCCTCTATAGAAGCTTTGCCTTGACGCAGAGACTGTACTTCACTACCCTTTAATACAATACCTGCTTCTAATCTTTCTTCAATAAAATAATTAAAAAGGGCTTTCTTATTTTGTGCAATAACTTTCTTATACTCGGTCATAATTTTATGGATAGTGATGTTATAATGTTTTCAATTTGTTTTTTAGCACTATCGCTTGCTTCAGTTAATGGTAGTCTAATTTCATTTTCACATAAACCTAAATAATATGCAGCATATTTTATCGGAATCGGATTAGACTCTACAAATAATGCTTTATATAAAGGCAGTAATTTCTGATGGATTTCTAATGCTCCTTTAGTGTCATTCTTATTCCATTTCTCCAATAACTCTTTACACATATCGGGAGCAATATTAGAAGCTACGGAAGTCCACCCTACCCCGCCTTGTGCGTTAAAAGCTAAGGCTACTTCATCGTTACCGGTTAAAATGTTGAAATCCTTTTTAACTATTGCTCTAATCCGCAATGGACGTTCTAAATCTACGCCGCAATCTTTTAATGCTAAGATACGCGGTAGCTCGCTAAGCCTCAATATCGTCTCATCAGAAAAATCTACTCCGCTTCTAGTTGGAGCTGAATATAATATAATAGGTAGATTACACGCTTCATGTAATGCTTCAAAATGCTTATAAATCCCTTCTTGAGTAGGTTTTACATAAGATGGCGGACTAGCCATAAAACCATCAACCTTGATTTTTGTAGATTCCGCTGCAAGCTCTCTTGCATAAGCAGTATTATTTGATGAACATCCGCTTATTATAGGAATACGCTTATTAACGATTTCTACGCTAGTTTGCAGTAATAACTTATATTCTTCAAAGCTTAAGCTACTACCTTCTCCGGTTGAGCCTGCAATTAATACTGCATCGACTTCATGCTTTATTTGATGTTTTAAAATTCTCTCTAAAGCATATAAGTCTAACTTATTATCTTTAAAAGGTGTTATAGCTGCGGTAATTAAACCTTTAAATATGTTATTCATTGTTTTTTATTTTTTTATTAATTTGTCATTGCGAGGAACCATAGGGAACGCAGCAATCTCGTCAAATGTCCTGAGATTGCTTCGTCAAAACTTACAGTTTTTCCTCGCAATGACGCTTTTCCTACTCCCTAACAATACACCCATACTCTTTTTTCAAACGATCTGCAATTTGATGATCATCGAAAGTAATCTTTTTATTGCCTAAATCTATAGAATCAATATTTTGTACCTCGATTACCGTGCCTGTAACAAAACATCCGGTAAAATTCTCTATTTGCTCTAATTTCAAACGCTCTTCTTTTACTTCTAGACCTAAATCTTTTGCAATTTCAATAATAGTCTGTCTTGTTATACCGTTTAAAAATCTATCGGCAATTGGAGTATATAATGTTTTATCTTTAACAAAGAAAATATTTGTTGTAGTGCATTCAGCAATATATCCTTCATAATCAAGTAATAATGCATCATCATAGCCAAGAGCTTTAGCTTCTTTTTTACTCGTTATTGCCATATTATATTGAGCGGCGGATTTAGATTGTACCGGGGTGCTATCAGGTATTGCTTTACGCCAGCGGCTTACATGCAAATTTATACCTTTCTCAAAAGACCTTGGCATTGATGGAATACCGGCAATCAAAAGATTAGTAGACAAATCAGGATTAGTAATATTTAGCGATTCGTCTCCGCACCAAATAAGCGGTCTTATATATGCATCCTTAATATTATTTTGTTTTATTACAAGTTCATGAGCTTTTATTATCTCGTCCACACTATAAGGTACTTTCAAACCTAATGCTTCTGCTGATTTTATTAATCTTTCCGTATGTTCTTTTAGTTTAAAAACTTTGCCGTTATAAGCTCTCTCACCCTCAAATACCGATCCTGAATAATGCAGGCTATGAGTTAAAACATGAATCCTTGCGAATTGATACGGAACTAAATCACCATTAATCCAAACATGCCAAAAAATTTGCTCTAGTTTTATCATTGTCATTAACCTATATTTATATTAAAGTATCATTGCGAGTAGCGTGGTTGCGTGGATCAGTTGCCCCGTCATTGCGAGAAGAATTACGTAGTAATTCGGCGAAGCAATCTCAGGAGTTTGTTATTATTTCATGAGATTGCCACGTCGCTTTGCTCCTCGCAATGACGATTCGTTATCCACACAAGCAATGACGGAAAAATTAATACCAATTTTTCAAATTAAATGAGTATACATGCATACATACAAAGCACATATTTTAATCGTTGATGATGATAGCAGAATATTAGCACTTTTAAAGCAGTTTTTAAATAAAAACGAGTTTTTAGTATCAACGGCAAGCTCAGTCATAGAAGCTAAAAATCTATTAAAAACTTCTAATTATGATTTAATTATTTTAGATGTTATGTTACCTGAAATAACAGGACTTGATTTTGCTACTACTATAAGGGATGCCGGTAATAATATTCCTATAGTTATGCTTACTGCTTTATCGGAAGCCGATGACCGTGTTAAAGGACTTGAAGCCGGTGCCTCTGATTATATAACTAAACCTTTTGAACCGAGAGAATTATTACTTCGGATAAATAATTTAATTAATAATTATAATAACTTTAAAAAAGAAACGAATATAATTAAATTCGGCAATAATTTCTATAATTTTGATACAAAGGAATTCACTAAGAACGATCAAATCATATCTCTTAGCTCTACCGAACAAAAATTACTTGAGATATTAATAAAAAATTCCGGTAAATCTACTAGTCGTTTTGAACTTTCAAAAATTATGGGCGGGCTTAGTATGCGTTCTATCGACGTACAAATTACAAGAATAAGAAGTAAACTAGAAGATAATCCAAAAGAGCCGAAATATTTAAAAACCGTGCGTAATGAGGGCTATGCACTTTATATCTAAATTATTACCGAGAACATTATTTGTACGATTTATGTTCATTATAATCATTCCGATTTTAATAGGGCAAATCGTTGCTATATTTTTGTTTTACGATCGTCATTGGTATAATGTTTCATATTATACTAGTACTATTATTATCAATGAAATAGAATCACTGATTAAAGAACATAGAAATAATTCAAGAGAGATAACCCATTTATCGGAAAATTATCTTAATTTATCTTATCAATTTCAGCTTAATAAAAAGTTATCTATAAAACAACCCAAATTAAGTGAGCCTCTAACTATATTTAAAAATATTTTAGCTACAAAAATCCATGAAAAAAATATAGTTAAACTAAATAAAGAAAATAAAATCGAAGTATTTTTAGAATTAAAAGATGGAATATTATATATTACTTTTCCTGCAAAATTACTACTTAATCCTACAGTATATATATTTGTTTTATGGATTATATCTTTAACTGTTATATTACTTTCTGTTTCTATTATTTTCTCCAAAAATCAAATTAAATCAATACTCACTCTTGCGGATAGCATGGATAAATTTGGTCGAGGTGTTTTAAAAGGCAAAAATTTCAAACCTTCAGGAGCCTTAGAAATAAGAAAAGCAGGGCTTGCTTTTTTAAAAATGAAAGCCCGTATTGAAAAACAAATTACTAAAAGAACCACTATGCTTGCTATGATTTCGCATGACCTTAGAACTCCTTTAACAAGAATGAAGCTACAACTTGAATTGATGGAAGGAAGTGAAGAAATTAAAGGATTAAAACAAGATATATTAACTATGCAGCAAATGATAAATTCTTATTTAGATTTTGCTAAATGTGAAAGTACAGAAGAATTTGAAGAAATTTTATTATTACCTTGGATAGAACATTTTTTAAACAAATGGTCACATATAGATATTGAATTTATAAAACTTAATAATATAGATAATTCAAAAGTACAAATTAAACCGAATTCTTTTGAAAGAGCCTTGTCTAATTTAATCGGTAACGCTATAAAATATGGAACTAAAATTAAAATATCTTTGACAGATAATCCATCTACCGTAGCTATAATTATTGAGGATAATGGTATCGGTATAGATGATACGGAAAAACATCTTGTATTTAAACCGTTTTATAGATCGGATAAAGCAAGACAGCTTGATAATGCAAGTAATGTAGGACTTGGGCTTGCTATTACTAAAGAAATAATAAACGATCATAAAGGCTCTATTTATTTAGAAGATAGCAAGGATTTAGGCGGGTTATCGGTAAGAATCGAAATACCTAAAATATGACGCCGATGTCATTTCCGTGTAGATACCAAATCGTCATTGCGAGGAGGCATTGTTGCGTGGACTGATTTTCCGTCATTGCGAGAAGAATTACGTAGTAATTCGACGAAGCAATCCAGTAAAAAATTCTGATTTACAGAATTTTTTTAATATTTTCCTAGATTGCCGCGTCGAGGCTTTGCCTCTCCTCGCAATGACGGTTTTAGTATCCACGTAACAGTACCCGCTCGCAATGACGGAAAAATCGACCCATGCAGCAACATCTAAAATATAAAATAATGACTAACATAAAACATTTAGCAATAATAATGGACGGTAATGCTCGTTGGGCAGATCGACATAACTTAACAAAATCTGAAGGGCATAAAGCAGGAGCAGATAAAATTCGTGAATTACTGCCTGAGTTTATTAACCTTAATATAGATTATATAACTTTATATACTTTCTCTTCCGAAAATTGGCAACGTTCAAGCACGGAGGTAGATTTCTTAATAAAATTATTAAGTATTTATTTAAAAAATGAATTAAACAGTTTACATAAAAACGACGTTAAAATAAAAGTAATAGGTAGGCTTAATTTATTAAGTAGCTCATTGCAAAAACAAATAAATAATGCTATAGAATTAACAAAAAATAATAATAAAATAACTCTTTGTATAGCTTTTAGTTATGGAAGTCGTCAAGAAATAGTTGATGCCTGCACAAAAATTATTGCAAGCGGTAAAAAAGAAATAAGTGAAAGCGATATAGGGCACGCTTTATATGACCCTGAAATGCCGGATGTAGATTTATTAATAAGACCGGGTGGGGTTTATCGCATCAGTAATTTCTTGCTTTGGCAAGCAGCTTATGCTGAATTATATTTCTCACTCAAATATTGGCCCGATTTTAATAAAGATGATATAATAGAAGCTATAAATGATTACTCAAAAAGGAAAAGAACATTTGGCAAAAGATAAACAAAATATATATTTAAGAATCCTGTCCGGTATAGTTTTAGTGCCGTTATTTGTTATAGCTATATTATGGTTTAAGCCTTTATTCTATATTCTAATGATATTAGTGGGTATGGGAATGTTAAGTGAATGGTATAATATGACCTATTCTTCTATTCCTTATCTATTAATCGGGCTAATTATTATTCCGATTCCTATAAGCCTATTAATATTTTTAAGTATGGAAGATACCAATAGATGGCTTATTATGCTTTATTTTTGCATAATTTGGTCGGTAGATAGTTTTGCAATGATTGGCGGCAAAACTTTTAAAGGAGCAAAACTTGCTCCAAAAATCAGTCCTAAAAAAACTTGGAGCGGTCTGATTACGGGAACATTATCAGCAGGTTTGGTTGCGGTATTAGTTAGTTTTATACCAAACTTTCATATTGAAAATTACTATTTTTCAAATAAAATTTATTTGTTTATAATTAGTTATATATTAGCATTAATAGCTCAATCAAGTGATCTATTTATTTCATATTTTAAGCGAAAATTTAATATTAAAGATAGCGGTCATATAATACCCGGTCATGGAGGAGTGCTAGACAGATTTGATAGTATTATTCTAACTGCTCCGGTATTGTTTCTTATAAGTAATATTTTATGAATGATACGACCTGTCCGGTGTCATTCCCGCGAAAGCGGGAATCCAGAAAATATAGAAACCTCAAAAAATTTTTATTTTTACTAAAGGTTTTGATAGATATTTATAATCTTTTGAATTTCTTAAATTTTTACTGGATTCCCGCTTTCGCGGGAATGACATCGAGTAAAAATCGTAAGATACTATGATGCTTATGAATTTATTACATTTAAATAATCATTCTAAAAAAATAATTTTAAATATCTTTTTAGCTTTACTACTTGGATATTTTGTTTTTCATTGCATATATGGTAACAAAGGGATTATTGCATATTTAAAAGTAAATAGGCAGCTTGAAAAAGCTTATGATGAACTAAAAGGCTTACGAGCAGAAAGAGTAGAACTTGAACATAACGTCAAATTACTCCGAACGGAATCGCTAAATAAGGATATGTTAGAAGAACAAGCAAAGAAAGTTTTAGGAGTAGCAGATCCTAAAGAACAGGTGTTTACAATAAAAGACACACTTAGTCAAAAGTAAACATCGTCATTGAGAGGAGGCATTGTTGCGTGGACCGGTTTTCCCGTCATTTCGAGGAAAATTACGAAGTAATTGACGAAGCAATCTCAGGAGTTTGTTATTATTTCATCATGAGATTGCCACGTCGCTTCGCTCCTCGCAATGACGAAAAAACGAACCACACAACAACATTATTGATTAAAAGGAATTGAACATAATTTATGAACATTAAAATTTATCAAAATGACCTACCTAATAATTTTGAACTTGAAGGGGATATTGCTATAGATACCGAGACAATGGGGTTAAATCTACATAGAGATAAACTCTGTTTGCTACAATTTAGTAACGGCAACGGTGAAGCCCATCTTGTTCATTTTGTAAATCAAGATTATACTGCTCCTAATTTAAAAGCATTATTGTTAGATAAAACTAGATGCAAGATATTTCATTTTGCTAGATTTGATTTAGCAGCTATAAAAAAATATTTGAGTATAGATTTAGAAAATATCTTTTGTACTAAAATATCTTCAAAACTTGTCAGAACCTATACTGATAGCCATGGTCTTAAGGATTTATGTCGGGAGCTACTTTCCATAAATATTTCCAAACAACAACAATCTTCTTACTGGGGAGCTAAAAATTTATCTTTGGAACAACAAGAATACGCAGCAAAAGATGTGCTTTATTTGCATCAGTTAAAAGATATTTTACAAAAAATGCTACTTAGAGAAAATAGGTTTGAACTTGCCCAAGATATTTTCCGCTTTTTACCTACAAGAGCTAATTTAGACCTTATAGGTTGGAATGAAATCGACATTTTCATGCATTAATTTAAATTAATATAAGTTAATAAAAAGATTAAATTATTAACTTAATAAATTGACTTCAAGTATAAAATCCTGCACACTATTTAAAGAGGTTATCTGTAATAAATTTTAATTAGTAATTGAAGAGCTTTTTTAGCGAAAATTAATAAGATTTTTGCAGAAATTGTAGTTCCTATTTCAAAAAAATCTTATAATTTACAGCAAAAAAGAATAAATTACCGGTTAAAATTTATTTACTGATAGTCTCTTATTAGCTAATTGATTTTTTTAATTACTTAGCCTACAATTAAGGAAGAATTTAAAGGAAACACGGAAGCACTTGCCACCGCAGCATACATAACAGTACGTGAGGAGGCTTAGAAGCAAGTTATATAAAAAGTTTAATTAATTAGTAACTAAAAAGGGGATCTTTATGACTAATAAAAAAGAAATAGACGTGCTAGATTCAAATTCAGATTTAAATCTAAATCTAAGTCTAGATACTATAGCAAACCTCTGTTATCCTAGGGTTATAACTTGTGAAACAGACGACGACACGTTAAGTATTGATGGCGGTGTTTTTGCTGCATTTTGGTGGGCAGCCAATTATATAATAGATAAAAGTATTAATGCCAATAACAGACAATGTTCTCTATTACCTTAGAGAAGATCTAGGGCATTATGAAACTTCATCTTATCAGAGTCCTAAGGGTGCTTCAAAAGGTACTTACCATAATAATTGCGGTAACTTTATAAATGAGACGAAGCAGCATTATGACTCTTCATTCGATAAACATGAGGAGGTAGTTTTAGGTAATACTACTACTTTTTTTGGGTTAGTATGGTGGTAATACAATAAAAGTATACTAGCTGTCATACTGCGGCTTGACTACAGTATCTAGAAACAATTTAAAGTACTAAATTTAGTATTTTAAACTAGATCTCACAATCAAGTCGCAGGATGACAGATTCAAAAAATAATATACTTCTGATAAATAAAAAGTAGATAGACGAAGTTTAATTTAGAAAAGAGCAAGGAGGCTGTAAGCCGAGGAGCGGAGCGTATATTTAATACGTGAGCATCCGAGGACTTACAAAGACGACGTAGCCAATTTTTCAAATTAAACGAGTATATTCACAATTTTACGAGGCACGAGAATAATCTTCTTCGGCTCTTTCTCTTCTAAGAACTTTTGCACTTTCGGCAGATTGATGGTAATTTGCTTTATTTCATCTTCACTTGCGGCAGTTTTAAACTCATAAGTATCACAGAGTTTGCCGTTAACCTGCACTGCCATAATATATGTATCTAACTCTAACATTGATTCATCAAATGCAGGAAAAACTGAATTATATAATCGCTCTTTATTGCCAAGCTTCTGCCAAATTTCTTCCGTAATATGCGGGATAAAAGGGTTTAGCAGCTGAATTAAAACATTAAAGCTATGCCTTACAGTTTTTACATCGATCTTATCTTTAGATATTTCAGAAGATATAGCATTAGAAAGCTCACGCATACGTGCTATTGCTCTATTTAGGGCAAAATGCTTTATATCTTCGGCGACGTGCTTTATGGTAAAATGCACTAATCTATTGAGTTCCTTGTTAATTTCACTATTCACATCATCTGTTAAAGAAGCTATCGCCTCAAACATATGCTCAAGCTTATTAATAAAACGTGAGCAGCCTTCAATACCGCTTGCCGACCATTCTAGATCTTTCTCAGGCGGACTATCGGACAGTACAAAAAGCCTAATAGCATCTGCTCCGTACTGCTCTTGCATTGTCTCAAGATCGATGAGATTCTTTTTAGACTTACTCATCTTTTCAATGCGTCCCTGCACTACTCTATTATTGCTTTCTTTATGAAAAAATTCATTACCTTTTTTAACTACTTCTTCAGGATATAACCAATTATTATGTTCATCTTTATAAGTAGCATGCAACACCATACCTTGAGTAAACAGCCCTTTAAAAGGCTCACGAACGCTTACGTAATTCTGCTCGTTCATTACTTTTGTAAAAAACCTTGCATATAATAAATGCATCACTGCATGCTCTATGCCACCTATATATTTATCGACCGGTAGCCAGTAATCACAAGCTTTTTTGTCGGTTATCTCTGTAGCATTGCTATTACAATATCTCGTAAAATACCAAGATGATTCAAAAAATGTATCAAAAGTATCAGTTTCACGAACAGCCGGCTTATCGCATTTCGGACAATTAACATGTTTCCAACTAGGATTATGATCAAGCGGATTACCGTGACCGTCAAAACTAACATCATCAGGTAACGTAACGGGTAAGTCTTTGTAAGGTACGGGAACTATACCGCAAGCTTCGCAGTGAATCATAGGAATAGGACATCCCCAAAAACGTTGACGAGAAATCCCCCAATCTTTTAGACGATAATTTACACTGCGTTTACCTATGCCTAGTTTCTCAAATTCATCGATTACTTTTTGTTTTGCTTCATTACTAGTTAAGCCGTTTAGAAAATCTGAGTTAACCAAAATTCCATCTTCCGTATGAGCGATCTTTTGTACATCAATATCCGTTTCAATTACCTGCTTAATAGGCAAATTCATTTTAACAGCTAATTCATGGTCACGTTCGTCATGAGCAGGACAACCGAAAACAGCACCAGTACCGTAATCCATTAACACGAAATTAGTAATAATAACCGGTAAAACTATATTTGAATCGAAAGGATGAGTAACATAAAGACCGGTAAATACACCTTCCTTTTCAGCTTTATCAAGTTCAGCAGAACCGTTTATATTTGCACATTTAGCTATAAAATTCAATATTTCAGGTGTTTTAGAAACTAATCGTTCTATTATCGGATGATTAAAAGCAATTCCTATAAAGCCAGCACCAAAAATAGTTTCGGGTTTTGTTGAAAATACTTCTATAGTAGTATCTTCATTATCCTTAATTTTGAAATGAAAGTTAGCACCTATCGATTTACCTATCCATTTCTCTTGCATAGAGCGAACGGCTTCAGGCCATTCTTTTAAATTCTGAATTTCATTTAATAACTCTTCGGCATAATAGGTGATTTTTAAGAACCATTGTTTTAAATAACGTTTCTCAACAATTGCACCTGAACGCCAACCACGCCCATCTACAACTTGCTCATTTGCAAGAACGGTATTATCAACCGGATCCCAATTAACAAGCGATTCTTTTTGATAAGCAAGGTTTCTCTCATAAAGCTCTAAAAAGAATTTCTGCTCATGTTTATAATACTGCGGATCACAACTATTTATCTCTCTAGACCAATCATAAGAAAAGCCCATAGATTTTAGCTGCTTTTTCATATTCTCAATATTAGAATAAGTCCAATCTTTCGGATGAGAATTATTTTTTATTGCGGCATTTTCGGCAGGTAGCCCGAAAGCATCCCAGCCCATCGGATGAAGCACTTTAAAACCTTGCATAGTCATAAACCTTGCAATAACATCACCTATAGAATAGTTGCGTACGTGACCTACATGGATTTTACCGGAAGGATAAGGCAGCATTTCAAGTACGTAATATTTTGGCTTGCTACTCTCGTTTGATACCTCAAAAGCTTTCTCATCATGCCAAATTTGCTGCCATTTTTGTTCTATTTGATTCATATTTTTTTATAATTTATATACTGAATCATCATTGCGAGCAGGCATTGCCGGCGTGGGCACTGAAAGTCGTCATTGCGAGGAAATTACGAAGTAATTGACGAAGCAATCCAGTAAAAATTTCTGATTTACAGAATTTTTTTTATTATTTTTCTAGATTGCCACGTCGCTTCGCTCCTCGCAATGACGGGGCGGTATCCACGCAATAATACCTTCTTACAATGACGGAAATACTGTTATTACCTCACACTATTAATATATATATCTCTAGCTTTTCTTAAAATTTTATCTTCAAGCGTGATAGCAAGATTTGAGGTGTTTTCATTAAGTACCCATTGTTTATTTTTAAGCATTTCTTCAAATACTTTCACTTCAATTGAATCAGGGCTTATTACATCGTCTTTGATAAATATATTGATTTTAAACCGAAAATTAGGATTAGAGCGTGGGCTATACCATTCCGTAATAATCACACCGCCGTTTGAGTCAGCTGATGCAAGAGGAGCAAAACTTATAGTCTCTAATGCTGCTTGCCAAAGATATTTATTAACCGAGCCTCCTACAGCTTTAGTAGATTCGTTTTTTACCCTGCCCGGTCTAAAAACTAATCCTTCTTCACCTGCTATAGAACCTACTTCGTCCCATTTCTGCTCTCGTTCTGTTTTTGGATAATCATCCGCTAAGATACTAGTACTTATTGCACTAAGTATAATTACAAAAAATAATCCGATAATTTTTTTCATAACCAATATTTAATTAGGGTACTTGAGGGAAATAATAGAGAAGCTTTGGCTATTAGTCAAAAATTATTTGAACTAACTAATATATCATTTCCTACTTTTCGTCATTGCGAAGAAAAATTGAAAATTTTGACGAAGCAATCTCAGGAGTCTTATTTTATGAGATTGCCACGCTCCTTTCAGTCGCTCGCAATGACGGAAAAACTGACACATATAACTACTCTACACCTTAACAGGCATGACGACAAAAATATCTTTAGGATTCTCAGGAAATTTAATAAGTACCGGTGCTGAAACATCTGAAAAATATAGTTCTACTAAATCCGACTTCACGGCTTTTAAGACATCTTCCAAATATTGCGGATTAAAGCCTATAGCTAAAGGCTCATCACTATTATATTCATAAAAACTTTCCTTATCTTGTGAAGAATTAATAACCTCTTTTGCGTTACCTCTTGCCTCACCGACGGCACTAATCTCTAAGGTTTCACGAGATAACGATAATTTTACCGCTCTAAATTTTTCAACGGTTATTATCGCTATCCTTTCTATACTATCTGCAAATATTTTACGATTAATTACTAATTTTGAGCTACTACTTTCCGGAATAAAAGCACTATAATCAGGGAAAGTACCGTCTATAAGCTTTGATAGCATAATAGTATTTTCGTTACATATAAATTTAATCTTATTGCTACTTAATAAAATTTCTATATCTTCATTTATATTTTTAGGATCTTTAACTATTTTTAAACTTTCCTCTGCACTTTTTTGCGGTAATATAACTCCAAAATTCTTTATTTGTTTTTCTAATGTTACCCATGAAATTGAAAGCCTATGCCCATCGGTACTTGCCGAACAAAACTCTTTGTCTTTTATGTGTAAATAAACACCGTTTAAATTATAACGAGTTTCATCTAAAGAAATCGAAAATTTTGTCGATTCGATTATTTTAGCAAAATCCGTGCAGGAAATTTTAAAACTTGCTTCAGGATTAATACTATCCATTGGAGGAAAAGAACTAACCGGCAAAGTAAATAAATTAAATTTACAATTTTTTCCTTTGATTTCAAGTCCCGTTGTACCGAAATCTGTTAATGTAAGCTCGGAATCCGGAAGTTTTCGGACTATATCATTTAGAGTTTTCGTAGAAACGGTAAGTTCACCTTCACTTACTACCTGTACTGCTATTTTTTGACTTAAGTACAAATCCATATTAGTAGAACTAAGCTCCAGATTGCCGTCTTTTGCCGATAATTTAATGTTTGCATATTCAGGTATTACATTACGTTTTTCAACAACGGAACTTGCAAACCCTAGGGACTGAACTAACGTTTTTGTTTCAACTATTAATTTTAACATATTGTTATTCTCTTAATGTTCCTTGAAATTTTTGCGAGATGGCAGCAACTAAATCTTTACTGAACGAATTTAAATCAGTATCAGATAATGTCCGATCATCTGCTTGTAGCTCTATTTTAACCGCTATAGATTTTTTACCTTCAGGTAATTTATCACCGCTATAAATATCAAATAATATAACTGATTTGACAAGCTTTTTATTAAAATTATTTATATATGATATTATTTCACCAACTCTATGATCTTGATCAACAATGAATGCGTAATCTCTAAAATTAGCTTGGAAATCCGATACTGCAAATTTGTCTCTTTTACCGAATTTAGCTTTTATCAACGGCAAATTCGTAATATTTAGCTCGAATGCAAATATTTCCTGATTAATATCGTAATATTTCAAGATTTTAGGGTGTATCTGTCCCAAATGACCTAATAAATTTTTACCAAGCCCTATATTTACTGCTCTAGTTGGATGATAATATTGTGGCAATGCTGTCCCATTTGTTGCTATACATTTATCTATAGATAGTCCTGCATAATCCACTACCACCTCTAAATCACCTTTAAGATCAAAAATATCATAGCCTCGTCCAAGCGAATGAGGATTTTTATTACTATATGAACCGCTTATAATTGCCGTTAAATAAGTTGCCTCCGTATTTAAATCTATAAAACTCGGTCCAACTTCAAAAAAAGCCATATCTTTTATAGAGCGTGCTAGATTTTTACTTACTATACTTAACAAATTTGGCAGTATAGTAGGACGCATATAATTGTCTCCTATGCTAATAGGATTAAGCAAAAATAACTCTTCTTTTAATTCAGCAAACAACTTTGCATCTTCACTACTCATAAAAGAGTTAGTTACTACCTCATCATAGCCTTTGCTTGCTAATATCCTTTTAAAACTAGATATTCTTTTATGCTCTCTTAGCTTATTATTATCTTGGTCTAATTCGGGTAATTTTATGCTTTCTATTTTATCATAGCCGTAAATACGAGCGATTTCCTCAGCTATATCTTCTAAAATAGTTATATCATGACGCCAAGAGGGAGCTATTACCTTTATAATCTCACCTTTAACATCCGTAATAAATCCTAGTTCATTTAATATAGCTTCTATCTCTTTGATATTTAATTTAATTCCCGTAATTTTTTCTAAATAGCATGCTGAAAAATCTAAAGGTTTTTTTTGAGGCTCTTTCTCACCGAATTTCACTACTTCCGACACTTCACCATTTCCGCATATTGACAAAATAAGATTAGTCGCTATGTCTAAAGCTTTTTCCGTAAAATTTCTATCGATATTACGCTCATTACGATATCTAGCATCCGTATCAATTTGAAATCTTCGCCCGCTAGCTGCAACCATTTTAGCATTAAAACATGCAGCTTCCAGTATTATATTAGTCGTACTATCAGTACAACTACTCTTAGCCCCGCCAATGACACCGGCAAGACCTTGAATACCGCTTTCATCTTTTATAGCTAAATCATTTTCGGTAAGTAAATATTCTTTGCCGTTTAGAGCGTGGAAAGTAACTGCGTCATTGCGAGGCTGCAAAGCAGCCGTGGCAATCTCATTTTGTTGTCCTGAGATTGCTTCGTCGCTACGCTTCTCGCAATGACGTGCTACACTAATCCCCCCTTTTATCCTATCCGCATCATAAGCATGCATCGGTTGTCCAAAGCTATAAGAAATATAATTTGTTACATCCACTAAGCTTGAAATAGTTTTTACCCCGACATTTTTTAATAATTTCCGTAACCAATCAGGACTTGGTTTATTTTTTAAATTTCTTATTTCTCTAAAAGTAAATAAAGGACAGGCTTCTTTGTCTTGCACGTTAAGCTTCATTTTAGAAGTAAATGTACTTTTTATTTCTGGGATTTCTAGCTCTTTAAGTATTCCTATTCCTTTAGCTGCTAAATCTCTTGCGATACCGTAAACTCCAAGTGCATCACCACGATTAGGAGTAACGTTAATAACAAATATAGGATCATCTAAACCGTAATATTTAGTAAAATTCTCTCCAACTACAGCATCTTCAGATAGCTCTATAATCCCTTCAGACTCTGAAGCTAGCAGTAATTCCTCTTCAGAGCAAAGCATACCGCAGCTTTTTTCACCTCTAATAATAGATTCCTTAATCTTAAATTTACCGTTTGGTATTTCTATTCCGATATTTGCAAGTACTACTTTTATACCTGCTCTTGCATTACTCGCACCACAAACTATTTGTCGCCTACCGCTTTTAGTCTCAACATCACAAAGTTTTAACTTATCGGCTGACGGGTGAGGTTTAGTACTTGCTATATATGCTACTTCAAACTTTTGTAGCTCTGCCGCTTTATCTATCACCTCTTCTACTTCAAGACCAATAGCTGTTAGGGCTTCGGCTATTTCAGTAACTGAAGCCGATGTCTCTAAAAATTGTTTTAACCATGATAACGTAAATTTCATTTCGTAAACCCTCCTGCTAAATTCGGTATATCAAAGCTCCCAAAATTATAATGTTTAAGCCAACGCATATCTCCTTCAAAAAATTGTCTTAAATCTTTGATATTATATTTTAGCATTGCAAAACGCTCTACCCCAAGCCCAAAAGCAAAACCTTGATACTCGCTGCTATCGATATCGACATTTTTAAGCACGTTTGGATGAACCATCCCGCAACCGAGTACCTCAAGCCATTTATCGTTTTTATTCATCCGAATATCAACTTCGGCAGAAGGTTCGGTAAATGGGAAAAAGCTGGGTCTAAAACGTAATTCAATATTAGAATTTTCAAAAAAGCTTTTTATAAATTCCGTGATAACATATTTTAAATGCCCCATATTGATATTTTTATCAATAACAAGTCCTTCTATTTGGTGAAACATCGGCGTATGCGTCATATCCGAATCTGATCTATAAGTCCTACCAGGTGCTATAAACCTAAAAGGCGGTTTGCCGCTTTTCATGGCTCTAATCTGCACTGTTGAGGTATGAGTACGTAATAACAGCGGTTTATTATTTTCCTGACCTTTCAAATAAAAAGTATCATGCATTTGCCTTGCGGGATGGTCATCTTCAAAATTGAGAGCAGTAAAATTATGAAAATCATTCTCTATATTCGGTCCGTTTTCTATAGTAAAAACAAACTGCGAAAATACTTGTATTAACTCCTCCATGCATTGCGTTATTGGATGAATAGAGCCTTGTTTATATCTCCTTGCAGGGATTGTTAAATCAATTTTATCGGCAGCAAGTTTTAAATTTAGTTCCTGCTCCTCTAAAATTTCTTCTTTTGCTTTTATTATATTCTGTATTTTATCTTTTAATTTATTGATTTTTAAGCCAAATTCTTTACGTTCCTGTTCATTTAAACTACCTAATTTTTTAAGCTCACCGGTCACTATACCGTTTTTACCTAAAAATTCTACTTTATATTCTTGCAGATCTTTTAAGTTTTGTACTAATAAGATTTTTTCCTCAGCAAGCCTTAATATTGTTTCTATATTTTCCATGATTGTTTTTTGTTTTTTAGATTTTTTATTGTACGGTAGAACGTCATTGCGAGGAGCCGTAGGCGACGCGGCAATCTCAGGAGTTTGTTATTATTTCATGAGATTGCCGCGTCGCCTACGGCTCCTCGCAATGACGTTAAACCAACATACACTTCATATAATTCTCTTCTATCCCCACCAACTTCGCTTTAAATATCTGCCCTATTTCTAAAGGTTTATCTAACTTCACCGGAATAAAATTCTCGGTATGGGCGATATTATTATTCTCTACCAATAACTCTACTTTCTGACCTATATGCTTCTTAAAGAACTCAGATAGCTGATTCTGCCCCTCTTGTCTTAGAATTTCGGCTCTTTCTTTCCTTATAGCTTTCGGTACTTGCGGCATACGTGCTGCAGGCGTTCCTTCTCTTTCCGAATAAGGAAAAACATGTAAATATTGTAATTCCGCTTCTGAAATTAATTTTCTTGTATTTTCAAACATTTCAGGAGTTTCAGTCGGGAAACCTGCTATAATATCCGCACCAAACGATACTTCCGGTCTTATTGCTCGTAGCTTTCGACAAAACTCTATTACGTTTGCTCTATTATGCCGTCTTTTCATACGTTTTAATATCATATCATCGCCTGCTTGCAAGCTAATATGAAAATGCGGCATTATCCTCTCACTATAAGCTATAAGCTCAAAAAGTTCATCATCTATTTCTGCAACATCTATTGAAGATAAACGAAGCCTTTTTAGTTCAGGCACTAAATTTAAAACTCGTTTAATCATTTGTGCAAATGTTGGGCTTCCGGGTAAATCACTACCATAAACCGTAACGTCAACACCGGTAAAAACTACTTCTTTAAAGCCGTTTAGTACTAGATGCTTTACCTGCTCTGCTATAGCTCCTATCGGTACTGATCTACTTTTACCTCTACCGTAAGGGATAATACAGAAAGTACAAAAATGATCGCAACCGTTTTGTACCTGAATAAAAGCACGAGATTTACCGTCAAAGCTACTTACTAAATGACCTGCAGTCTCTTTCACCGACATTATATCGTTAACTGTTATTTTTTCATCGGTAATTTGGTAGTAATTAGGTAATAACTTCTCTTCATTACCTATAACTTTGTCAACTTCCGGCATATTACCGTACATTTGCGGACTTGTTTGAGCACTACAGCCGGTAACAATAATTTTTAAATCAGGATTATTTTTTTTAGCCTTGCGGATAGCTTGTCTTGCTTGTTTCTCAGCTGCTTTAGTTACTGCACAAGTATTGAATATTGCCACATTATCGATACCCGATAATTCCAAGTTTTTTCGTATTATCTCACTTTCGTAAATATTAAGTCTACAGCCGAATGTTACTACTTCTTGTCTTAAATTATTGCTCACAATAATATTCCCCACGTGCTACAAGCGTAGCTGCTCCTTGCATTATTATATTACCGTTTTCTTCTTTTATAGTAAGGCTGCCATGCTTAAATACTGCCATACTTGGTGAATGGATAAAACCGAGCTTTAAACCGGCAGCAAAACTACCGCAAGCCCCGCTTCCGCAAGCAAGAGTTAATCCTGCTCCTCGCTCCCAAACAGATAAATAGATTTTATTATCTTTTACTTCAGCAAAATTAACGTTTACCCCATCTGCGAATAATTCCTTAGCCTGTAATTTTTCACCAACAATTTTTTGATCTTGAGGTTCTAACTTACTAAAAATAACCAAATGCGGATTACCTATATCAACACAAATAGTTTCCTTTAAATCAATCATATAACGCTCTGCGAGTTCCCAAATTTTATCACGGCTTGGCATCCAAGCTTCATTAAAACTAACACTTCCTACATTAACGCTAATATTATTTTCATCCTCCACATTACATAGCAATTTTTTATTGCCTACCATTACAGTAATATCTTTCTTTCCCGTATCAAGATAAATTAACTTGGCTAAACATCTTGTAGCATTACCGCATAATTTAGCACTAGAGCCGTCTATATTATAGATAATCATCTCATAAAAATCATCATGCTCTTCATAAATAATAAACTGATCACAACCGATACCTGTATGACGATCAGCCATATTTTTTGCTAGCTGCGATAAATCATATGAACTTGATAAATCTCGTTTGTTAACAATAACAAAATCATTACCGAGACCATGCATTTTTACAAAATTAATTTTACTAATCATAATGTTTTATATATTAGGAATTGTATTATAGCAAATTTCTTGGAATTTGCTATAATGAAGTGATGATATATAAAAAATAGACTATTATGCTAATTTCACGTTTCTTAGACCCTAAAAATAACTATGCATTTTTAAAAATTTTCGGTACGGAAAAAAACAAGGATATACTTATTCATTTCCTAAATGACATTTTAGGTTATACGGGAGAGGAAGTAATTACCGAAGTTACATTTTTAAAAACTACCCAGGACCCAGACATCGCTGCTTATAGACAATCTATAGTAGATGTATTGTGCAAAGATAAACACGGTACTCAATTCATCGTAGAGATGCAAGTAAGTAAACATCCGGGCTTTGAAAAAAGAGCTCAGCTTTATGCAGCAAAAGCCTACTCAAGGCAAATACTCAAAGAGGATGAGAATCATAAGAAAATGGCAGTATATGCAAAACTTCGAGGAGTAATATTCTTAGCTATTGCCGATTTTATTTTATTTCCTGATAAAAAAGATTGGAAATCAAATCATAGATTACTTGATACTAAAACTTATGAAAATGACCTACAAGATTTTTATTTTATCTTTTTAGAACTAGAAAAATTTAATAAAGAATTAGATCAATTAGAGAATCTTCAAGAAAAATGGGCGTATTTTTTTAAGCATGCACACGAAAGCTCTCTAGAAGAAATGGAGCATTTGATAGGTGAAGACCCAATAATTAAAAAAGCTTTTTATGCTCTAGATCAAGCTAGCTGGTCTGAAGAAGAGTTAAATACTTATGAAAAAATGGTAAAAACCGAAATGGATAATTTAGCCGTAGAAGAACAAAAAATTATGGATGCTGAAGCTAAAGGAGAAGCAAGAGGAGAAGCAAGAGGAGAGGCCAAAGGAGAAGCCAGGCAAAAAATTTCTATGGCTAAAAAAATGTTAGCAAAAAATAGACCTTTAGATGAAATTATAGAATTTACCGATTTAACAGAAGAAGAAATCGAAAAGTTAAAGTAATGAAGATACTTAATATTATGCTAAGTCGTGATCTTGGCGGAATTCAACAAGCATTTTTAGATTATAATGCAGCTCTTGAAATGCAAAAAATTGAGATTATAAATATCACTTCTTACAAAACAAAAATAAATTCTTTTCTACGTAAGACAAGTTTTAAACTACCTAACTTAGTACCGATTGATCCGTTATCGGTACTTATTCTTAAATATATAATCTACAAAATTAAGCCTGATATAATTATAGCACATGGTAATAGAGCAATAAATTTTAGTAAATTTGCTAAATCACAAAATATAAAATTAATCGGTATCGCTCATAATTATAGTTTAAAAGGACTACGTAAATGTGATTTTGTTATTGCCTTGACGCATCATATGAAAGAATTTTTACTAAAAAATAACTTTGCCGAATCTAGGATATGCATCCTACCGAATATGATAAATATTTCTAAAGACTTTACTCCAAATAAAACATATAGAAAACCTATCGTAATTGGTGTACTAGCAAGATTTGTAGCTAAAAAAGGTATTGATGTTTTTATTAATGCTATAAAAATATTAAAAGAAAAAAAATATGATATTCAAGCAGTTATAGGTGGAAGCGGCGAGGAAAACGATAATTTAATTGCTTTAGTACATAAACTTAATTTACAAGATCAAATATCATTTACAGGATGGGTTAATGATAGAGATAAATTTTTTGAACAGATTGATATTTTTTGTCTTCCGTCACTACATGAACCGTTTGGTATTATAATACTTGAAGCAATGGAAGCAAGTGTGCCTATAGTTATTACGGATACCGAAGGACCTACAGAGATTATAACAAATATGAGAGACGGGCTTATTTGTAAAACCGGCTCTGCTGAAGATTTAGCAGGAAAAATTACCTACTTAATAGATAACCCTATAAAAGCAAAGGAATTTTCTAAAAATGCCTACCTTACTCTCAAACAAAATTATGACATTAAAGTTGTTTCTGAAAAATTAGCAACATTATTATATAATCTGAAAATATTTAGTTGAAAAAATAATAGTCTATATTGACATAATAGTTTAAAGATTCATAATTAAAATGTTCTCTTGTTGCTTGAATAGAAACATCATCTGAAGCCATCCCGTAAGCTTTTTCAAGCTCTTGATCTTTAAAATGTAATTTTTTTGTTAATTCTTTTATTTCAGTAACAATAGGATTTTGAAGGCCTTTTATAGAGGTAAGACTAGCAGTACTTGCATATATTTCTATATTCAAATATTAATTTTTATTAATAAATAATAATCTTATTTGAAAAACAATAAATCTATTAAATAGTGATAAATATATTACAATTGTTATACCGTTGCTTGACTGGTCTTGTTGCATGGCTCAGTTTTTCGTCATTGCGAGAAGGCATTGTTGCGTGGATCAATTTTACCTCTGTCATCCCGCGACTTGATCGCGGGATCCAGTTAAAAATACTAAAATTATTAGTATTTTTTATTGTTTTTATGGACCCCGGGTCAAGCCACGGGGTGACACAGTTGGTTTTACCAGTCTACACAACAATGCCTCCTCGCAATGACGATTTGGTAGCCATGCAACAAGGCTAGCACTTTACAGGAAAAATAATATATATTATATCGAACAAGCATTACTGCCGTTATCATCATCTTCACGGATAAATTTTTGCTTTACTTTAGAATTATTATTATACGGCTTACTATTTTTTACCGGTGGATAATTTACAGGTTCATAATTTGTAACGGGCGGTGCATAATTTTGGTTTACCGTAGCATTTGGACAAGTATATTTTGATATATCACGCTTAGTTTCTCTAAGCATTGCTTTTATCTGATTTAATTCCTCTTGCATCTTTTTTTCTTTATCGCTATCGTCTTTTCTAACTTTTTTATTCGCTCTACTTAAAGTCATATCGTCATCGGATTCAGCGAAGCCGGCTTCTGCTTTTTGCCTTGCTATATCCCTTTTAATCATCTTAAGATACATTTCACGATTTCTCTTTACAGGATCGATTCTTTCTCCTCTTAAAGGACTATCGCTATCATAGTCATCATCATCGTCGTTATCATAATCAAGATTATCTTCTACTATATTCTTTTTAGCCAAAGTAATATATTTATTATTATATACAGGTTTTCTTTTGCCGCCTTTAGCACCTTTACTATCAACCAATCTATTATTTGCGGATCTTTGAAAATAGCTTCTAAAATTATCGGTACAAGCCGAAAGTAAAAACATTCCTAAAAATAATATTATAATTTTTTTTAACATATATTTATATTATTCCAAAACTTTTATTATGATTAATGCCACATAATAGCTAAACTTGCAAGGATAAAGCACTAAAGTTCTGTGTGCTTAATTAAATTATTGTTATTCTGAGGTATTTTTGGTCTTGTTGTATGGATACCACCACGTCATTGCGAGCGACTGAAAGGAGCGTGGCAATCTCAGGACTTTAGCACAAGATTGCTTCGTCGAATTACTGCGTAATTCTTCTCGCAATGACGGAAAACACATCCCGGGTCAAGCCACGGGGTGACAAATCACTTTTTCTATTAAGTTACTTAACAACACCTGCCCTTCTTTTCTTCTTTTTAATAAATTTTGTGAAGCATCCTCTAATATCTTAGGATTATTTATCAAATCAAGTATTTTATCTGCTAATTTTCCTGCAGAAATATTATTCTGCTCTAAACACCATCCTGCTTTTTTATCTGCAAGCAATTTTGCATTGTAATATTGATGATTATCCGCAGCACTAGGCAGTGGAATAAAGATTGCCGGCAACCCTATATAGGTCAATTCCTCTATAGTAGATGCTCCTGCTCTTGAAATCACTAAATCAGCTTCTTTATATTTTAATGCCATATTATCAAAGAATTCGGCAACTTCATAATTAATGTTTAATTTTGAATATATATCTTTTATTTTTTCTTGATCATCTAATGCTGCCTGCTGAATTATATGCAACTTTAGCTTTGGCTCTTTTTGTATTAAAATTTGGATACTTGCAGGTATTAACTCCGAAAATAACTTAGCTCCCTGACTCCCTCCGAAGATGAATATTGTAAAGATATTATCTTTGCTTTTCTTTATGTCATCCCCGCGAAAGCGGGGAACCAGACTTAATTTTTCTAGATTCCCGCCTTCGCGGGAATGACATACATTTCTAATATTCTCCCTAACTATCCCACCGGTAACTACTATTTTACTTTTTGCAAATTCCGGTAAATTTTTTACGTCTTCATAAGAAATAGCTATCTTTTTAGCAAAGCTTGCAAAAAATTTATTAACTTTTCCAAGGTAAGAATTCTGTTCATGAATTATAATCGGTACTCTTAAAAAAATTGCCGCAAACATTGGAGCTATAACAGGATAACCGCCAAATCCTATAATAGCTGAAGACCTGATATTATATAATAATTTAATAGCTTTTAAGATCGCAATTGATAAGTTTGGTAAAAATAAAAAAATATTAATTGATCGTTTTAAATCTAAGATATGAAAAATTACTTTCATATCCTGATTTATATATTTTTTGCATCTTAAATCAGTAATAAAATGAACTTCATACCCACGTTTCACTAATTCTTCCCCAAGAGCGACTGCCGGAAAAAAATGCCCGCCCGTACCACCTGCTACTAAAATTATTTTTTTCATATTTCAATATTACGAATTTTGTACGAATTTAAAGGTATTCTGTGTCTTGTAAAGCCAAGAAGCATACCGGTAGCGATAGCTATTGCAAGCGTTGAAGAACCACCATAACTAATAAACGGCAATGTCATACCTTTAGTAGGAAGTAAATGTAAAGTCACACCCATATTGATTATTGCCTGAAGCCCTAATTGTGCAATTATACCGCTAGCAGCGAATTGTACAAATTTATCTGTTTCGTTTAATAATTTAATAAGACTTCTTAATACTATAAAAGCAAATATACCTATAACAATAAGGCAAATAATAGCTCCAAACTCCTCACCTGCTACAGCAAAAATAAAATCCGTATGTGAGTCAGGTAGCACCTGCTTTACTGCTCCCTCCCCTGGACCGCGTCCATATAAACCGCCATGCTCAAAAGCCTTAAGAGACTTACTAACTTGATAATTCTCGCTACTATCGGGATCTAAAAATGAATTAATTCTTTGCGTGACGTGCGGTAACCAAAAATAAGCGATAGTTACTCCTATCATTCCTAAAAAACCGGCTAGAACAATCCAAAATATCGGCATACCCGCAATAAACAGCTGAATACCGAAAACTGCCGTAATCATTACAAGCATTCCAAAATCCGGCTGAATAATTAAAAGAATAGCAACAATAGAATAAAGTATTACACAAATCGTAAAACTTGGAAAATCATCATTAAATTTTAGCGATAATATCCAGCCCGTAACGACTGCAAAAAACGGTTTGATAAATTCCGAAGGCTGAATAGATAGACCTAAAATATTAATCCATCGCACTGCCCCTTTTACTTCATAACCAAAAAATTTAACTGCTATTAATAAAACTATACTAGCAATAAACCCAACTATTGCAAAACGCCTTAACCATTTTTTATTAAGACATGAAAATAATAATATAAGCCCTGAAGCGGCAGCTAAATAAAATATTTGTCTAGATGCAAAATAACTTTCCTCAAGCCCTATTCTACTTGCTACTGCTGAACCTGAGGTAGTAACAAGCATTAGACTAAAAGCAAATAAGATAATTAAAGAAATTATTATTTGCCTATCGGTACTCCGCCACCATAATTTTATAAAATTATTAGATATTTCGTTATTCATGTTATATATCCTTTTCGTCATTGCGAGCGACTATAAGGAGCGTGGCAATCTCATCAAATATCCTGAGATTGCTTCGTCAATTACTTTGTAATTTCCTCGCAATGACGTTTGGATAACTTTATAAACAACTCGCCACGCTCTTTAAAATTTTTAAACTGATCATATGAGCTACAACTAGGTGCTAACAAGATATTTTTTACCTCCGCGTTATCACCTACTGCATCCTTATAAGCCAGATCAAAAGCCTGCTCAAGATTATCACATATTACAAAATCTACTATATTCTTAGCAGTATTTGCAAATATTTCTTTAGCTTGACCATAAAAATAAGCTTTCTTAATTTTACTGAAATAAGGCTTTATTTCCTCAATACCGCCCTCTTTAGGGATTCCTCCCGCAAGCCAGTAAATATTATCTAGTGCTTTAATTGATTGTACGGCAGATATGGCATTTGTTGCTTTACTATCATTATAAAAACTTATATTATTTATACTACCGATATATTGCATTCTATGAGGTAAACTTTGAAAACTACTTATAGACTCAAGTATTTTTTTAGACTCTACTCCTATTATTTTAGCTACTGCATAGCTTGCAGCAATATTCTCATAATTATGAGCTCCTTGCAAATTTTTATTAAAAGGTACAGCATAATTCAGAAAACTTGATACAAGCGAATTTTGCAGGCCTCGCCTGTGCTCACATATTTTTATACGCTCCGCAGGCTTGCCTTGAAATTCATCTTGTCTAAAGCTTTCTGAACTTATATTATCAAAAAAATTATCGTTAATTTTATCATCAACTACCGAAATGCCGTTTTCAAGAATTTTAGTAACCGAAAAAGGAATTAGTTTTATACGCTGCTCCTGCTGCAATGTTATAAAAATTTCACGACAATAATCATTATCAATATTAATTACTGCATAACTATCTATATCCATTCGATCAAAAATCTTAGATTTTGCTGCAATATAACCGGTCATGTCTTGATGTCTATCCAAATGGTCGGGAGTTATATTAAGAAGCACAGCTATTTTAGCTGTAAAGGTTTTTACTAGATCTAGCTGAAAAGAAGACAATTCAAGTATATATCCATCCTTACTTGCTTTAGCTTGCAAAGCAGGAACTCCAATATTACCGGCAACCGGATAGTCTAAACCGTTACTATTTAAGATATGGCTTATTAAAGCAGTAGTAGTACTTTTACCGTTTGTACCAGTTACGGCGATAAAGTTTAAATTTTTTGATTTTTCAAATAATAAATCTATATCGGAAATGATTGGAATATTAAAATTTTTTGCAATACCTACTATCTTATGCGTTAAAGGAATTCCAGGGCTTAAGACAATTTTATCTAAATTTTGCCATCTTGAATCAGATAAAGCAGCAATAGCGGTTTTACTATAGTCAAATGATTTGACTATATATAATTCTTCAAATATATCTCTATTTGCTTTTAGATCGTCATAAACAATTACGTCACATTTACCTTGCAGCTCTTCATAAACCGATATACCGGTTTTACCAAGCCCAAAAACACCTATTTTTTGTTTTGTATGAGAATTCATGATTTTGTAATTGAAGGGGTGAGCGAGAAACTGTCATCCCGTGGCTTGACCAGCGTTGTTGCATGGCTCGTTTTATTTCATTCCCGAGAAAGCGGAAATCCAGTAACCTTTACTGTCACCCCGTGGCTCGACCACGGGGTCCATAAAAACAATTTTAAATACTAATAGCTATTAGTATTTAAAGCTGGATCCCGCGATCAAGTCGCGGGATGACAAAGTGGATTCCCGCCTACGCGGGAATGACATAAAACGAGCCATGCAACAACGCTGGTCAAGCCACGGGATGACACAATTCTTAATTCATGTCCTGCATTAAGGCTTGTTCACCTTCATTAAATTCATCTTGTCCTTTTACCTTACTGTAAGTTGTTTTACTATTCCCAGGATCAGGTAAATAATAATGAGGCGGAACTTCTAGTGCTTTAGCACGCTGTACTTGATACTCATTAGGTCCGGCTGTTGATATACCTACAGTTTCTTTTAACTTTTTACTACAAGCAGAAGTAATTAATAAAACAGTAAATAATAAAAAAATCTTTTTCACTTAATACACCTTTAATTAAAATTATATTTTATCGTCATTGCCTTGTTCGACATTACGAATTTTTTCAGCCATAGCTTCAATTTGAGCATTATCATAATTCCCTTTAGCCTTTTCTTCAATAACTTTTTTAGTACTATAATAATCTTCTATTAGGATAATTACTCCTATTGTAATAAAGCAATCAGCTAAATTAAATACGGGGAAGCTATAATTCTGATAATGAAAATGGATGAAGTCAAAAACTGCTCCTCTAAAAAATCTATCAATTAGATTACCAACAGCTCCGCCGATTACAAAGCTATAACCTGCAAAACTCCCTATTGTTTTTGAAAATATCATCAAATAATATAAATAACAGACAATAAGCGTGTTAGTTATTAAAAAAATAGCATTGCTATATTGATAATATTCACGCATTAGACCAAAACTAATACCGTAATTCCAAGTATAAACCATATTTAAGAAAGAAGTAACCTTGAGCATTAAGCCTGGTTTCCATCTCAAATTATCAATAAACCACCATTTACTTAACTGATCAATAATCACTAAGGTTATTATTATACGACTACTACGAGCCAATGTTATATATAGTTTTTTTAGGAGTAGGAACATAGATGTTTTGTGAATGAGTTGAATACTAGAATCGTCGTTGCAAACAGCTGTAAGCTTTGTTGTGCGGATACCGAATCGTCATTGCGAGGAGCGAAGCGACGTGGCAATCCAGAAAAACAAATAAAAAAAATTCTGTAAATCAGAATTTTTAACTGGATTGCTTCGTCGAATTACTATGTAATTCTTCTCGCAATGACGGAAAATCGATCCACGCGAGCAACGCCTTCAGTCGCTCGCAATGACGACTATCCTACAAAGAAGTTTCAACTGCTTTACCGGCTTGCAATTCCTTATCAAGCTTAACATTTAAAGTTTTTATTTCTTTTTTAAATTGTTTAAATTTCTCTAAATTTTTTCCGTTTAATTCTACACCCGGTGTTGTTTTAACCGACATAGGATTAACATGTTTGCCGTCAATTTTAACTTCATAATGCAAATGTGGTCCGCTAGCTCTGCCGGTACTTCCGACATATGCTATAACCTGCCCCTGTTTTACTATGCTTCCCACTTTTAAATTTTTTGCAAAATTTGAAGCATGAGCATAAGCAGTAGATAGCGTACCACTATGTTTTACCTGAATAAATTTTCCATAACCTGACTTCCAACCTATCTCCGTTATAACTCCGTTTCCTGCGGAATATATAGGCGTACCGGTTGGAGCTGCAAAGTCAACTCCCTTATGCATTTTAGTATAACCGAGTATCGGATGCTTTCTATTACCGTAATGTGAAGAAACTTTTATAACTTTTAGCGGAGTTTTAAGTAAGCTTCTTTTTACGCTTTTACCATCTTCGGAAAAAAATGCATGATTATTTGCATTATTGTCATGAGAATAACGATATATATTATATTCTTTCCCTGAAAGATTTAATGAAACATATAGAATTTTACCGTGGTGAGAAAATTTACCGTCTTCCGTTACGTATTTTTCCGTTATTACGGTTGCGGTATCTCCGCTTTTTATTTGACGCTGAAAATCGATTTGATAAGCATAAGCATTAATCAGCTCTATTATACTATTATTCGATAAACCTAGTTTTTTAAGGGCTGACATAAAATTTGATTCAATACTTACCGACGATTTAGCAACTTTTTTACTTAAAGGTACTATAATTTCTTCAACTTTAAAATTATCACCTTCTCTAATTACTTCAATAGTTTTTAGCTTATCGATAATTATAACGATTTTATTTAAGAATGTTACCTCTGAAGTTAAACCTTCATCTTCGTTTTCGGTAATTTTTGTTTCATATTCAAAAGTAATTTGCTGCCCTATTTTAAGAGCAGAAGATAATTTTCCTTCTTTTATTAAACTTACAATTTTTTCTATTTCATTTTTAGGGATATGTTGTTCTATCAAAATTGACTTTATAGTATCGCCTTTTTTTACTACTACTTCTTTAAATGAAATTGTTTCTTCTTCACTACTATCAGGTTGTACTAAAGTTATGGATAAAGTGTCGTTAACATAATTATTAACGGCAAAAGAGACAAAAACAACTAATGCTATAAATAATAATAAGGAGGAAGAGGTGAGAATTTTCCTGAGACTTGCACTAATAAAAGATGATGGTAATATGTCATTAAAATCATAAGATAGTGCTGTATCATTCATTAAAATTGCTCTGAAGAATTTGAATCAATTTTTCATTACTAATAATAATATGAATTATATACAATATACAAACAAATTACAATAGAAAATTGTAAAATTTTGTTTTATTTCTGTTTTATTTCTGTTTTATTAGTTTTTTATTGATTAAAATTAAATTTTTTATATAAGTTAATTTTTATTAACTTATGTCCTGCTCATCTAACCATAATGCTGTCAAATTGCCCAAAATAGAATATTATGAGAATATTTCTTTAAATAAAAACTGTCCTATAAATAGTGAAATAGTTCTAGTAGGCGGTTGTTTTGATTTATTACATTACGGTCATATAGAATTTCTATGCAAAGCTAAAAAACAAGGTAAATACTTAATCGTTGCTTTAGAGCCGGATGAAACAATTATTAAATATAAAAAACGTCAACCTATTCATAGTCAATTACAACGAGCAAAAATTTTAAGTTCTTTCACATTTGTTGATAAAGTACTTATATTACCTAAACTAAAAGATTTTAATGATTACGCTCGGTTAGTGCAAAATATTTGTCCTTCTGTAATCGCTGTAACAAAGCACGATCCTCAGTTAATAAATAAACAAATTCAAGCAAAATTAATAAATGCGAAAGTAATAGAAGTTATTGACTTACTGCAACATCCTAATATAGGCACACTTTCTAGCTCAAATATTATTAAAAATATATAGTTTTTACAAAAATTTATCTATTTTTACTTTAATAAAACTGTATATACATTTATATTATATATAGAAATAACTTTATATGTGCTATGAAAAATATTATTAGACATCTTTCCAAACCAGCTTATAGAGAGGAATTTAAAGGAGACACTTCACTTCGCACCGCAGCATACATAAGCAATCGTGCAGATGCGAGTCTAGGCTCGATGTATAAATTACCTCTAGAAGCGAAGTTTTGGAAGATGTCTATTGCTTTAATTTGTTTTTTAATTGTTAGTAGTAGCTGCTTTGCCTCCGAGCCGTTACCTTGGCAGGTAACGTTCCAGCCGCCGGCAAGCCCGATTATGGAGGAATTACATCATTTTCATAATTTTCTGCTTTATATCTCAACAGCTATTGTTTTATTCGTTGCCGGATTACTCGGCTTTGTATGTATCAGATTTAATGCAAAAAATAATCCAGTACCGGCAAAATTTTCACATAATGTTTTAATAGAAATAATTTGGACTGTAATACCTATTATAATTTTAGTTATTATTGCAGTGCCGTCTTTTAGAATATTGCGTCATGCCGAAAAAATACCCGAAACAGATTTAACTATTAAAGTAGTAGGTTATCAATGGTATTGGCATTATATATATCCTGATCATGATAATTTAGAATTTGATAGCGTAATGATCTCTGATGAGAATTTAAAACCTGACCAAAAAAGATTATTAGACGTTGATAATCGAATTGTTATCCCTGAAAATGCTACCGTAAGGTTTCTCATTACCGCAGGTGACGTAATACATAGTTTTGCCGTTCCGTCACTTGGGTTTAAAATAGATGCAGTGCCTGGAAGAATTAACGAAACATGGACAAGAGTTGCCAAGAAAGGTGTATATTACGGGCAATGCTCCGAACTATGCGGCATCAATCACGGCTTCATGCCGATTGCTATAGAAGTAGTAAGCAAAGAGGATTTCGACAATTGGATTGCAAGCAAGAACAAGACGGCCATGAATGGCGAGAATCCAAAATTGGCGGCTAACTAATTATATGATAATGAGTGAGGAAGAATATAAAAATCATCCTGATGTAGCTGATTGGTCTGAGTGGAAAAAAACTTTTTTTATCTTATATATGTAGGGCGTTATGAAGATTATGACTATGCAATAGATTATCTTGCTAAAAATTTAAGGAATCTGGAAGAATTATCGCAAGCTGCAGCAATTCAAACTTTAGGTTTTTTAGTACGTAGATTTTATAATATTAAAGAGGATTTAATATTACCATTATTATTTGAAAACTTGAAAAGCAGTAATAAACGCATTTATGGAGAAACTTTTAGTTTATTGAGAGATATTAGGTTATGTACCAAGACTAAAAAGAAAAATTTACTTAGCATATGTTGAAAATGGAGTTGATTTTTTTACTGGTAAAAAATTAAAAATATTTACCGATAAAGGTTTAATCTATTCTTTAAATAATGAAGAAGAAAAAAAAGAGTTTATTTTAAGCTTCTGTCAAAATTCATTAAATTATCAGAAAGCTTTAGAAGTTTGTTTATATTTTCTTAGAAAAAATGAAAGTGAGGAAATAAATATAGCAGCTTTTAAAGGACTTACCTATATAGTCTTTAGGTTCAGAAAAATAGAGTTTAAGACCGTGTTACCTTTTATCAGAAAATATTTAAGTTATTCTATGGGAATGGGAACAAAATGTGAATATCTATATGCTGAATCACTTTTGCAGGATATAGCAATTGTAATACCGAAATTACGTATGAAAGCAATTACATTTTTAAAAAAATATTCTTATGTTCATCTAATAGCATCAACATTTGTAAATTACGTAATAACTAAAATAAACCAAAAGATCAAATTAAACTCGAGAAAATACTAAAATTACACTTAAATAACCTTAAAAGGGAAAAGATTAAGTATAACATTCCTGATTTTTAGGGAAAATAATACAATATTTTTTATGTCATTCCCGTGAAAACGGGAATCCAGAAAAATTTATAGTCATCTTGAATTTATTTCAGTATCTACTAATTAAGAGAGAGATACGGCAAACTTGTTTAGCATGACAAAGAAAAGCCTGGATTCCTGCTTTTGCAGGAATGACATACAGCACTTTTTTAGAGCCAAACAACAATGACATAATTGCATACAAGAACAAACAAAGTGAAAAATTAAAACAGGCAAAATAATAATTATGGATATAACTACTACCGAAATTTATCACAATGACCACCATACCCCACACGGTTGGAGGCGGTGGCTTTTTTCTACCAATCATAAAGATATCGGCATTATGTATATCATATTTGCCGTTTTTGCCGGAATTGTCGGAGGGTTATTTTCTCTTCTCTTTAGGTTAGAGCTTGCAATGCCCGGCGGCACTTTCTTAAATCACGATTTCCAGCTATATAACGTGCTTATTACCACACATGCAGTTATTATGGTATTCTTTATGATTATGCCGGCTTTGTTCGGTGGTTTTGGTAACTATTTCGTACCTCTATTAATAGGGGCTCCTGATATGGCATTTCCACGCCTTAACAATATCAGTTTTTGGCTGTTAGTTCCTGCCTTTCTCTTACTTATGGGTTCTGCTTTTGTTGACGGCGGTCCTGGAACGGGCTGGACGCTCTACCCTCCTTTAAGTAATTTAAGCGGTCATCCCGGTGCAGCAGTCGATATGGCTATTTTCAGCTTACATTTAACCGGTCTATCGTCAATCCTCGGATCAATTAATTTAATCGTTACTATATTTAATATGAGAGCTCCGGGCATGGGGCTTTTCAAGATGCCGTTATTCGTTTGGTCTATATTAGTTACTGCATTCCTTATAATCTTAGCCATGCCGGTACTTGGCGGAGCTATAACTATGCTGCTTACCGACCGTAACTTTGGAACTAATTTCTTTAAACCGGACGGCGGCGGTGATCCCGTATTATTTCAGCATCTATTTTGGTTTTTCGGTCATCCTGAAGTATATATCGTAATACTTCCGGGCTTTGGTATAGTTAGCCAGGTTATCTCAACTTTTTCACGCAAACCAATATTTGGCTATCAAGGAATGGTCGGAGCTATGATAATAATCGGATTCGTCGGGTTTATCGTATGGGCTCACCATATGTTTACTGTTGGTCTTTCTTATAATGCACTTATATATTTCACTGCCGGAACAATGATTATAGCAGTTCCGACGGGCATTAAAATATTTAGTTGGATAGCGACTATGTGGGGTGGCTCTATTACATTCCCGACTCCTATGCTATTTTCAATAGGATTTATTATATTATTCACGATTGGCGGCGTAACCGGCATAATCCTATCAAATTCGGCACTTGATAGAGTTCTGCATGATACATATTATGTTGTGGCACATTTCCATTATACAATGTCGCTCGGTGCTTTATTTACGGCATTTGCAGGATTTTATTACTGGTTCGGCAAAATATCCGGTAAACAATATCCGGAAATTTTAGGCAAAATCCATTTTTGGACTACATTTATTGGTGTTAATTTAACTTTCTTCCCGCAGCATTTCTTAGGTCTTGCGGGCATGCCAAGAAGAATACCGGACTACCCTGAAGCTTTCGCCGGCTGGAATATGGTTTCGTCGATAGGAGCAGGTATCTCTATGTTTGCTGCTCTTTATTTTGTATTTATCGTTTTCTATACGCTAAAATACGGAAAAGATTGTCCTAACAATCCTTGGGGTGACGGTGCTGATACGCTTGAGTGGACACTTACCTCACCGCCACCGTTCCATACTTTTGAAACACCACCACATATTGAGGGGTAATGGCGGCTTTGGTGGATGCCAAGTGGTCATTGCGAGGAGTTGCGTTAGCAACGACGCGGCAATCTCAGGAGTTTGTTATTATTTCATGAGATTGCCACGCAGTCTACGACTGCTCGCAATGACAACTTAATGATATAGCTGAAAGAAAAATAATAAAACGATAATAAAATGCATAAAAAACCGATAATAGGTGTTACACCTGATTTAGCTCAAAATTGTGAAAAATATAGTTACGCTGCTTTTCCATGGTACGCCTTGCGAAGAAACTATACCGATACGATTATTGCAGCCGGTGGTGTACCGCTATTATTACCTTATCAAAGTGATACAATAAATCAGCTTATGGAACTTGTTGACGGTGTTGTAATTCCAGGAGGTGATGAGGACATACATCCTAAATTTTATGAGCCGGAATACGCCGAAGATGTAGTAATTTCTAATGAAGAACGTGATAATTTTGAGATATTAGTTTTAAAGAAAGCATTAGAGAGAGGTATTCCGGTTTTAGGAATATGCCGAGGTATGCAGTTATTAAACGTTATTTTTAAGGGCACGCTTATTAAACATATTCCTGATTATATTGACACTGTAATTAATCATACACAGCTTCCTCCTAAAAACATAGTTTCGCATGCAATTAATATAGAAGCAAATACTCAGCTTGCTAAAATAGCTAATAACCGGCTACAAACTATGGTTAATTCGACTCATCATCAGGCAGTTAAACAACTCGGTAACGATCTTATAATATCTGCAAAAGCAGAAGACGGAATAATTGAAGCCATTGAATCAACAAAACATAAATTTGTTATCGGCATTCAATGGCATCCTGAATATCTTAACGATAATGGAGTAGATTTAGAATTATTTAAAGAACTCGTAAAAGTTAGTACATAAAAGCATACTAGCTTTTACAATATTAACTAAAACTCCATTCTATACCTATCTCGCCTAAAACTTTTTCAGTATTACTTACCTCGGATTCAAGTGCTTGATAGTTATTATCATATTCTTCAAATACAGAAGCAATAGGAGAAATATTTAAAAAATCTTTTACCTCCTTACATAATAAAGTAATATTTTTAACATTTTCTACCTCAGAACTATGTAAGCTTTCTTTTATTTTATCTGTTAATAGAGGTAATTTATCTACTAAATTTTGCTTGTCTAATGTTATATCTAAATCTGCTATTTCTAAACTTTTTAAATATTTCTGCCCATCTAAAATGACATTCAAACAAGCTCCCACTGTTGATTTAGCTTTTATATAATGATTATTTAAAATATCTTTTATTTTAGAAAACTTTACTTCATCATTTGCAGTTTTTAACAATACTAAATTCGGTACTAGAGCATCTTGGTTATTTTTATAATACGCAATAGAATTTTCAAATATTTCTTGATTTAATTTATCATATTCAGGAACTTGAAATAGACTTGAAGCAGTAAAGAATTTTAAATTATTCTCTAGTAATTTCTTATCATTTTCATTAATTTTTTCTTCTTTGTTGTCACTAGTTAAACTTAGAAAAACACTTTTAGGTAAAACATCTTTAAGGCTTGGATTTAATAATTTTTCAATTTCGTTAGTTAATATATCTACATTATCTTCAAAATTTTTTCCCCAATCTAAAAGCTTAGACACTAATTCCATCTTTAAATTGAATTATTCTAGCTATTTTATCACTAAAAGCATCTAATATTTTCTTAAAATTTTCATAAGTTTCACATTCTTTTATCAAATATTTTTTAAAATTATCGTAAATATCATCATTGCTATTATTAAAACTAATAACCTTTAATAAACCTTCTGCTTCTAATAACAAAGTTGCTGCTTCTGAGTCTTTAGATATTTCAAGCTTTTCATTATTTGTTTCCGATAATAAAAGTTCTGCTTCTAAATCTTCAGATATTTCAAACTTTTCATTATTTGCTACTAAAAAGCAAAATCTTTTTAATGCTAAATCTTTTACATCTACTATATATTTTTCATATTTAGAATTTAATAATTCCGATGGATTATATACTAAAACAGATAATATATTACTAACATTAATAGTTTGTAATATTTTTTCTTTAGCAGATTCTAACATTGCAGCACCGTAAGGAATAGGTGAAGTAGGATGTATGTCCTTTAAGGATATTAGAGAATTAATAAAACCCTTGAACTTATTTAAATTAATTCCACTAGCTATATATAATAATTCGGTAATTGCTATATACATATCCCCATCTAAAATAACAGTATTAGAATCATTAGGTTTCCAATATAAATCATTATTAAAAATTTTAGCTGCCAAACCTTTAATTTTACCTTTAGATAGCTTAGATAAGATTTCTTTATTTAAAACTAAATGTTTACCTTTCTCTTGTGTCTCTAATATATATGTTATATTAGGCATATTATATATTCCTTAATTTTAGTTAATGATTTATGCACAATAGTTAATAAAAATTAATAATCAAGGGTTATTATCATGAATTATGATTTTTAACAATATTTGTTTCATTTTACAAATGTGTTATACTAAGCATAAAATAAATATTTATGGCTTATTTAGAGATATTTGCTGAGTATATCATTGATAAATTAGAGAAAGGTACAGAAGTTCAAATAATATTGCCTAATAATTTCTCATGCCTAGAATTAAAGAAAATTTTGGCCGATAAATATAAAATTAAGTTACCTATCATTATTCCTTTTAATTCTCTTATTTCAAAAAAAACCGATTCGGATTATATATCTAAAATAGAAGAACTTTTTATTATATCAAAAATAATTACAGAATATAAAGACTTACAATTTAATAAAAATGAATCATTAAAAGCTGCAGAAATTCTAAGAAAATTGTTTAATGATCTTATAATCAATAATATCGATATAAAATTAATTGAAGTCTATAACAATTCTAACTATTGGCAAAAGATTTATAAATTTCTAGAATATTGCTTTTTAAGATGGCAAGAAGAAATATCGTTTACTCAAAAACAAACTAAAGCAGCTTATAAATTGAAGCTATTACAAGAAGAAATAATAAGAATAAAGAATAGGAATAAGCAAATAATACTCGCCAGAATGTTCAAGCCTAATGTTTTTTTAAAAAGATTTGAAGAAGAATTAAAGAATTACATAATTCACTATAATCCAGCCTCCAAGCAGATTAGCGATGGTATATCTTATTATGAACCTAATGACATTTATGAAGAGGCTAAACAAATAGCTTATATATGTAGCCGTAATAAAGATAAACGAATAGCAATCATTACAAATAATAATAAACTTAAAAGAGTATATTGCAATTTTTTAGACAGATACGAAGATCTACTAGGTAATGACTTAAGGCTTACTAATATAGGTGAATTACTAACTTCCATTATTAAAATATTATGTAATAATTTTGATTTAAAACTCCTATTTTTATTACTTAAAAATCCTTTAATTAATCGTCCTATAGAACAGCTAAATTCACGAAGCTTCAGACAAGATGAATTTAAGAGCAAGCCTGCGGAGCGTACAATAGTACGTGAGCAAAGGCTTGATTCAAAAAATTCGCTTGTATCAAGCTTTGTGAATGACGCTGTGCAGAAGTTAGAGTTAATGCTATCTAATAAAAACCGTTTTACATCCTCGCCTAAATATTTATTGCAATTACAATTTGATAACGAGGATACAAAAGAATATTGCCATAACTTAATAGATATTTTATTTACCGATAACCCGCATAATATACTAGATATACTGATCTTAACTAAAGAAATAGCTGAAAAACTTTTGCCTACTATTTGGGAAAAAGAAGGAGGAGCAGAACTATTTGAGTTTTTAACAAATTTAACTGCATATAGCAAATATATAAATTCAACGGATAAAAAGGATTTTCCTAAAATTTTTTCTTTTTTACTCTCTAATATCAAATATTATAAAAATACCGACTCTGCTAGTATTATTATAGGACGACCTGAAGATCTAGCATTATGTGCATTCGACTTAATTATATTACCGCATTTTAATAGTGAAAACTGGACACCTACCACTAAAGCTCACCCATGGCTTAGCAAGAAAGCCTTGCAGATACTAAATATAGATTACGAGGAAATCGCCCCTACTCTATATTCAGATTACTTCAATTTATTTCTACAAAATAAACAAGTAATTATACTAAACGCTAAAAAATATGATGGTAAGTTGTCAGTGCCGAGTAATTTATTTTTGAAATTACAGGATGTCATTCCTGCCCCCTATTATGTCATTCCTACGGAAGCAGGAATCCACCTAGACATGGATTCCCGCCTACGCGGGAATGACATAAGGAAAGATGACATAGGGGACGAGTCCACAGCACATAGCCACTCTTTCCCAAGCATTTTATCAGTAACCGACATAGAAACATTAATAAGAAATCCATACGGTTTTTATGCTAAGAAAATCCTTGGACTACGTAAAAAAGATAATATATGGGAAGAGCCTAAAATATCGGATTTTGGTAATTTTATTCATAAAGTTTTAGAGGAATATTCTAAAAATTACGACAAACAATTTATTAATTTAAATTTGCTTGATAAACAAAATGCTTTAATAAATATCGGTAATCATATTTTATATGGCACTATTTTACCAAGCTACACAAAAAAAACTTGGCAAATAAAACTCACGGCTTTCAGCAAAGCTTTTATTTTATTTGATATAGAACGCCGAAAAAACTGCAAAGAAATCTATTTTGAAACTAAAGGGGAATTACGACTAAATATTGCAGGTCAAGATATAAAAATAATCGGTATAGCTGACCGAATTGAAATAAGTAAATCAAATAATATAACTATACTGGATTATAAAACCGGTACTATCCCAACTAAAAAGGAAATAGAACTAGGACTCTCTCCGCAACTTATTATAGAAAGTTTAATGTTGCTAGAAAACGGATTCCTGGAATGTCATTCCCAGCCTCTTTTATGTCATTCCCGCGAAAGCGGGAATCCAATCACCATTGCCTATGTAAAAATAACCAGTACCGAACCTTATGTGCAAACAACAGAAATAGCTTTAAGCATCGAGACTTTAAATAAACATAAAGCAGGATTAGTAAAATTACTTGAATATTACGTTACAAATAAGTCTTTTTCTTATGATTTGAATTTATCAAAATATAATGATTATTTGCATTTGATTAGGCAGAGTTAATTATAACAGCCGTCATTGCGAGGAAATTGCATAGCAATTGACGAAGCAATCTCGTGTCAAAGTCCTGAGATTGCCACGCTCCCTACGGTCGCTCGCAATGACGGATTAGGTACTGCTAACAATGAATCTTACAACCCCATCACTAACTTAAATCCTTTATTCTTCCCCATGATAATCTTACTATCTGTATTATAAATAATCGGATCATTAATTTTTTCATGACCGAATCTATTTGTTTTAAATACCGGAATATTTAAATTATCTGCAAAATTACGAAGCACTAACATTGTGGCGTCAAGATCTTTACCAAATGAACCAAATATTATAGCCTTAACATCCTCAAGTAACCCTGCTTGCTTTAAGTGTAAAAGCTCACGATCTAATCTAAAAGGAGCTACATTCACATCTTCTAAAAAAAGAATTTTGCCTTTAGTCTTTATTTGCCAACTCGTTCCTATACTAGTCTGCACCATAGTTAAGTTACCGCCTGTTAGTTTACCGTTAACAAGATCACTTGATTTTACTATATCGTTAAGCGGACTCAAATTATCTATAGTAACCTGCTTTACCTTACCTTTTAATATTTCAGCAAGCTTGGTAAAATTACTTTGTTCTTTATCAGGTTTTAATAAATCAGCTATATTACTGCCGTGAATAGTTTTCCATCCCCATTCTTGTGATAGAAAAAGATGTAAAGCCGTTATATCGCTATATCCTATAAAGAATTTCTCTTTATTTGGTTTTGATAGCTTTAGTAAACCTGGAATTATTCTAGCAGAGCCATAACCACCTCGTAAACTCCATACTACATTATCAGACTCATCAAATAATGCATCCCGCAGGCAATTAAATCTTACTTCATCGCTACTTGCAAGAAAGGGTAGCTTACCTTTAGCAAAACATTTAGAAGGAATTTGTAAATTTAATCCATTAATATTTTTTAAATCCGATAAAGTCTTATTATCAGCACCTGTTGCCGGAGCAACAACAGTAATAGGGATATTTTTTAGGTTAGTAGCAGCAGAAAAAGCAGGGATTGAGAAGGATAGTATTAGAAAGAAAATAATTATGTTATTCTTGTATTTTCTTGTGTCATTCCCGCAAAAGCGGGAATCCAGAAAAAATAATCTAATAATAGTAAATACTCGATAAAATAAATTTATAAAAAACATGTTTTTATAGGTTTTACTGGATTCCCGCTTACGCGGGAATGACATAAGAAACAGGAACGACATAGGAAATAGAGTAACCTTAAGAAACTATTCTAAATAAGAAGCACCGCCGGTAAGCTCCACTTCTTTAACTTTTATTTCTTAAATAGTAAGGTCACTATATTCTACAAACCAACCTAATAAGGTTGATGCATTACCAAAAGAGTTAATTACATTAACAGTGCTTGATTTATCGACACGACCTTCCTGTATATTATCTGTATATTATTATATACAAGCTGTAATGCTATTTCTTTTTCTAGCGGTTCACGAGTATTATATGGCCCTTCTTTTAAAATCATATCCATAAAACCTTTATCAGATAGACATTTCAGAATAGACTTAACTCCAAATTCAGCACCATTATTAAGCGTTACTTTAGATTCTAGTAATTGTGATATAACCTCTATATCATCATCAGAATCTTCATCTGACGTGTTACCTTTAAAGTCACTAGAATTTATACTCTCTGATGAAGCCTGAGAGGTTGTAGCTTTATTTGAATCATCGCTTATTCTAAGATTTTCCATTTTAGTCCATAGCTGCTCAGCTGAATCACAACCACTATCAGCTAGATATTTGTTACTTTCCTCTCTAGGTGGTACAAAAGCATTATCAATAAATTCTTTAACTATCCACTTATTGTTAAATTTATTAAAAGCACTTTCTATAAACTCTTCTAAATTATTAGAACCTAACTCTAAGAATTTTTGTTTAAGGTCCATAGGGATATGACTTTTTGTATCTAGCCATGTTTGCATTCCTGATAATATTTCTGATATTACCTTATTAGTGTCTTGTGTCGGTACAGTAATATTATGCTTCTTAATATTAACATCAAGTGCATTTTTGGTACTAGCATCCAAGTTAGATACTAAGTTTTCATACTGGGCTGGGTTATTTTTAGCTTCTTTTAAAGTTCTTACTATTTTCTTAAATATTTGTACTATTTCTGAATGACTACTCGTAGTGCTTGTCATCCAATCCCATTTAAAATATTCAAACCCGCCGGTAGCATGATTTGGAACTTCAACATGTGCAGATTTATGGCCATATCTAATGCCGATTACATCAAGATCTTTTTTATATTTCTTTATTTGAGTATCGGTATCATTACGCTGTTTCTTAAAGTGTTGCTCTAATTTTTTCATACTCTCCTCCTTAATTCATATTACTCTCCTCCTTAATTCATATTGTTAATTAGTTTCTATATCATACTTATATATTACTATATGTCAAAATAAAACACTAATAAAAATTAACTTTTTACTATATCACAAGCATGTAAGTCACGCTTAAAGTACAAGTTACTATTCTTATTTAAGATTACCCTATAAATCTGAACATTTTCAAGTACTCTTTGAACGTAATCTCTTGTTTCTCGATAAGGTATAAGTTCTATCCAGTCAATAACTTTTCTTGTATCTTTTATATCCCTTGGATCACCAAACCTATCTATCCATTTTACTACGTTATGACTTCCGGCATTATAAGAAGCAATGGATAGAATATAAGAACCTTTATGATCATCTAATAATTTTTTGAAATGATGCGAACCAAGTTTAATATTATATACCGGATTCCTAGTTAAATCTGCTACATTACATTTCATATTTATAGATTTTGCGGTATCACAAGCAGTACCCTTAATAAGCTGCATCAGCCCCATGGCATTTGCATAACTCACGGCCCTATGGTCAAAGACCGATTCTTGTCTAATTATTCCATAAGTTAAATGAGGTGGGATAGGCAAACCTCCTAGATTATAAGGCGTTGGAAAAGCACAATCCGGAATAAAAGCGTTATTTTGGGCAGCAATTTTTGCCACCTCAACCATATGATTAGTATTATTATTTGCTTTAATAATATTCGCAATTATTTGAATTTCTGCAGGATTTTTAGTATTTTTAATTGCTTCTTTAGAATATATCATAGCTAAGTGGTTTTTGTTATATTTAACCAGTAACCTTATTGCTTTGATAATCTCTTTATTTTCGATATTTTTCTTTTCTTCAGAAGTTATTACGGGAATAGGAGGTAAAACTAATTTTGTCCTATTTAATTCAATATTTGCTACCTGCCCATAAAAGGTAAAAGAATATTTGGCTGCCTGCTCGTAAAATTTTCTAGCCGTTTGCTTATCGCCTTTTGCTTCATAAGTACGACCGAGCCAATAAAATCCACGTGCCAAACTAATTGAGGTTTTAACAACTTTGATAAACTTATTAAAATGTACTAATGCTTGATCAGGCTTTTTTAAAAAGCTTAAAGAAAGCCAACCTGCAAGCCACTCCTGCTCCCTTATAGTTTCAGGACAAGTAGCAAAAGGAAGCGTTGCCATTCTATAACTATTAGCAAAATCTTTGTAATCGATGAATTCACGAGCATAATAGGATTGAATACGACACCATTTAGCAAAATGTTTACGGTTATTTTTAGCTTTCTTAAACAAAGTAATAACTTCCTTTGTCGGCTTTTGCATTTTTTTAAAATCTAAATAACGATATAATAAACCGGAACTATAGTATTTTTCAGGAACACTTTTAAAAAGCTTTTCAGCATTTGGCGATTTACCTATAATCGCAATTTGCGCTTTAAAAGAATTACGATAACCTTGATCAACGTATTTTAGGGATTGCTCAGCGGACCTAACGTCATTTTTCCATAAATGCTCTTCTATTCGCTCTAAATGATCATTTGCCGTTAAATATTTATGCCACTTATTGTAATATGCATTTTCTTCTTCAGGAGTGAAATTGGCATATACCCAAGCTTCCTTAATAATAGGTAGTAATATCTTCTGCTCTTTGATTAAACTACTTGCAGCTGCCGCATAAAATTTATAACCTTTGCCTGTAATAGGAGGATGTTTACTAAACCAATCAAAAATTACTTTTTTATTTGTATTATTATCTAGATATTCTTCCGCTCTTTCTTCAAGCAGCTTATTTTGAGGCCAATCCGGGTTATTGCGTAAAAATCTTATTACATGTTCAAAACTATTATCTGAATATTTATTATCTAAATATTTCTGAGAAAGTACAATTTTTGTTAAAACTTTACTATTTACCTCTAGAGCTAAATCTTCAGCTTGTGACCAATTTTTTTGATCAATATAGGTAAAAACTTGCTTAACATTATCTACAGAATCAGAATTTACCCCAGTTGTCATCCCGTGGCTTGACCACGGGATCCAGTTCAAAGCTAACAAAAATATAGAAGTTAATAATTTTATTGTGATTTTCATAAGTTTTATGATTTATTGCATGGATACTGGAGTCATCATTGCGAGGAGGTCTTGTTGCGTGGACCGATTTTCCGTCATTGCGAGAAGAATTACGTAGTAATTCGACGAAGCAATCCAGTTAAAAATTCTAATTTACAGAATTTTTTAAATCTTTTTCTAGATTGCCACGCTCCCTACGGTCGCTCGCAATGACGATTAGGGCAATACCCACTCGCAATGACGTTTTTAGAACTCTTAAACACCCGTAGAACCAAAGCCACCGCTACCACGCATCGTTTCCGTAAGGCTACTACTTTCTTCCCATAATATACGTTCGTACTTGGATATTATCATCTGAGCAATTCGCATCCCTTTTTCTATAACGAAATCTTCTTTACCGAGATTAATAAGAATCACTTTTATTTCGCCTCGATAATCTGCATCAATAGTACCGGGTGAATTAGCAACCGTAATACCGTGTTTAACGGCAAGACCCGAACGAGGTCTTATCTGTGCTTCAAATGAGTCAGGTAATGCTATAGCGATGCCGGTTGGAATTAGCTGTATTTCACCTGCTTTTATTGTTATAGGTTGCTCATTTGCGGCTATTAAATCCATCCCCGCACTATGCTCTGTAGCATATTCTGGCAAACTACCTGAAAAATTTTCTAATTTCTTAATTTTAACTTGCGTTATATTCATAATACTTCTCATAAGTGAAGAGTTGATATACGAAGATCAACTTGGAAAAGAGCAAGGAGTTTGCACGCCGAGGAGCGGAGCGTACAAAAGTACGTAAGCATCCAAGGACTTACAAAGACATTGTCGCCAATTTTTCAAGTTCATCGAGTATATTTATTTTATATCAAATTTATCGTTAATAATTTTATTTTCTACCGCATCAATTAAAGAATTAGCAAGATTATCGGTTAATATCTTACTTCCCATGCCAAGTTTCTTTTTAAGCCAAGACTGTTTAGCACACAGATATTGAAACTTAATATTATCGCCGAATTTTTCTTTCATTATGCTATACATATCACCTATACCGTCAATTAAACCGTAATCAAGAGCCGTTTGTCCTGCCCAAAATTCACCGTTAAATAAAATCTCGTCTTGCTGTGTTAACTTCCCTACTCTTCTTGTTTTTACATATTCTACAAAATGCTCGTAAACCTGCTTTTGCAAATCTTTGATAATTTTAAGGTCCTCTTTATTAATAGGTTTAAAAGGATCTAAAATTGCTTTATTTTTTCCTTCCGTATAAACTCTACGCTCTATTCCAAGTTTATTAATCGCTTCATGGAAACCGAATCCGCTTGACACTACTCCGATACTACCTATAACCGAACTATAAGAAGCATATATCTGGTCACCGCTGCAAGCAAGCCAATATCCGCCTGAAGCCGCCATATCTTCAATAAAACTATAAATTTTTATTTTATTTTCTTTAGCAAGGTCACGAATACGTTTCGCAATAAGTTCAGATTGTACCGGAGAACCGCCGGGAGAATTAATAATTAAACATAATGCTTTTAACTTCTTTATTTTAAAAGCTTTTTCTATTAGTTCATTTAATGATTCTAACGTAAGACCCGATTGCATAGTACTTACTTTACCGATAACGCCGCTAAGGCGTAAAACGGCAATCACCTCTTTAGAATCACCAAAAACCGAAGCAAATAATTGATCTAATTTACTTATCTGCCGTTTGGTTATTATCTGATCAAATTCTGCATTCGCCATAGTTGATTTATTTACTTCATTCATTATTCTGCTCGTTTTTAATTATATCCTTTTTTATTGGCGGCAAAGGCTTAGCCGGTTTATTCAGAGATTGCTCGTTATAACTATTTTTAGGTTCAGGATAATTTCCGGGAATGGCAGATAAAATAGTATCTCTAACTTTTTCGTCATACCAATTTGTATTGCCGACAAAGCTAGTTACTATTTTGCCGTTTGGGTCTATTAATATACTAGTCGGTAAACTAACAACCCCTAAGGCTTTAAATAATTCATTTCTATAATCATGATAAATCGGCAAATATCTTATTTGATAGCTTTTAAAATATTCTTTAACAACTTTTATGTCTTGATAATCTTCTGAAATCGGAATTACTGAAAAAGGTAATTTCCTAAAATCTTTTTGCAACATATCAAGGTCAGGCATTTCTTTGACACAAGGAGCACTCCAAGTAGCCCAAAACACTAACAATATAGTCTTTCCTTCAAACTGATCAAGAGAATATTGATTTTTTTCTTCATCAAAAAAAATTATATTATCAGGAACGCTTGAACCTCTTAAAAATTCTAATTTATCCTGATGCTTAGCATAAATTTTAGGAATAAAAATTATTATAGATAATAAAAACACTATAATATATATAAGATATTTATTATAATTTCTTAAGGTCATATAATAATTTATAGTAATGAAAACTTTTTATTTATTCGTATTAGCACTTACATTATGTAGTTGTGGTATAAAAAAACCTTTAGAAGCACCTGAGAAAGAGGCAAAACGTCATTGCGAGGAGTTGCGTTAGCAACGACGCGGCAATCTCGTCAAGTATCCTGAGATTGCCACGCTCCCTATGGTCGCTCGCAATGACGTACTGCAATCAATACCTCTTAAGCGTCGTACCTTGTAATACTAAATCAAAACAATAAGACAGCATATTTTCTTGCGGTTCGATCAATATCGGATTTACTTCACCGCACTCATTATCACACATATTTTTATCAGATAAGTCTAAGAGTGTTTCAAGAGTAGTAAGACTGGGATGTTCTATTCTTATGTTTGCACTTCTCAAATAACGAGAAGATTTATAAGGCAACATGCTAATAAAGTAATATTCTCCTTTATTATTAGTAGTAGCAATACCGGAACCGGTAAAGCTTGAATCGCTTTTACTTGTAAACCTTCTTTTATCAACTCTAGTTTTTAAGGGTTCATAAGGGTATTTACCTCCGCTTCCTACTTGCCATAAATAAACTTTAGCATCTGCAACTGGCACACAATTTTGATCTAATATTTTTCCTTTAATTAATATCCTTTCACCGTAAAATTTTGATAATCTTCCTGTTTTACGTAATAAATTATTAGTAGTCTCAAAAACTTTCGGTTCATAATCATTAAATATATTTCTAGTAATTTTACAACGATTAAGCTTATTAGGGTAAGTTTTAGAAGCAGCAAATATGTTTAATGTCCATAAACATAAAAAACAAAATATAAATTTTTTCACTTTTCACCACTATATTTATAAAATTCTGCATCTAAATTTAAATCAATTATTTTTATTAATCAAATTATTTTTATTCTCATTTGATTATTAAGTAATTGATTGTTATAGTAAACTTTGTTGTACTAAAACATATACTCCTGATAAATGACATAGTGGATAGACGAAGTTTAATTTGGAAAAGAGCAAGGAGTATATAAGGCAAGGAGCGGAACGTAGATAAACTACGTGAGCACCGCAGACTTATAATACGACGTAGCCAATTTTTCAAATTAAACGAGTATATATGCAAAAATTTTTATCTTTAATAATTGTAATCCTAATACTTTACAATATAGTAAAGTTAAAAATATCTCCCGACAACAATAATCCTACAACTATAGAGCAAACGGCTTCAAATAATTCATCTACTGATGAAAACCAAACTAGTATAAATAATGAACCCCCTATTTCATTAAACGGTAATTTATTTGAACGTACGGTTTCAAAAATAGTAATAAATGCTCTTAAAACCGAAGAAGGGAAAGCATTTTTTGAAAATATTTTACAACCGTTAAATGGACCTATCAATCCTAATGATTACACTATTGAAGTACGTAAGGATTTAGTAAAAACACTGTTCAAAATTAATACGCTCGGTAGCGGTAATATCGGTCCCGCTTCTTGCGGACATGTAGTTACCGTATTTTATCAAATATCAGATATGAACAATACTTTAATATCTGAAGATACTAAAACTTTTACTTTAGGCTCTGCTCCTGTAATGCTTGGCTTAGATAATGTAATAATCGGTATGATGGTAGGAGAAGCACGAGAAGCTATTATTCCGGCAAAATACGCCGTTAATAATAGTAATAATATTATCTTCGATGATGCTTATAATTATAAAGTTAATGTAATTTTAAAATCCATATTACCGCAAAATTTTGTTAAAAGTAATGAAGTTAAAATTTATGACGATGAGATAGCTTATCGTGTTCCTTTATTATGCGGTGAAAAAGTAAGCTTTAATGCTAAAATTACTCGCTTATCAAACGGTAAAATACTATATGATTCTAAAGCAAAAGGACAACAAGTAGATATGAAAATAGGCGATATTACATATCCTTTAATTTTTTCTTACGCCTTGCAAGGTAAAGTAACGGTTGGAACACGCAGTGTTATTGCCGAAGGCAAAACATTTAAAGCTTTAGGTTCTAACATAAATAAAATTATTTCTCATGAATTATTACCGATAAATGAATATCTTTTGCTTGAACTAGGAGACTTTAAACAAAATTAAATAAATATGAAACAAAATAAAATATCGGATAATAAAAAACAAAAAAATTATATTTTATTATCTATCCTTGTCATAATGATAATAATTGTATATCTTATAGCATTAATAAAAATTGCAGGATAAATTTTGTAATTATTAAAAATTTAAAACTCAAATTAAATGAGTATATAAGAATCTTACTTTAAACTTTAATTAAGCTAGGAGTTTAGTATGGAAATTATTAAAAAAAACAAAAATATTATTGTACTAGTAGGTTTGATATTTTTAGCAGTAATTATTTATATCTCTACAAATAAGAGTTCCGATAATAAAACAAATAATAATCTATTAGAAGTAAAGATAACTATAAAAGATCATAAGTTTGTTCCGAATATAGTTGAAGTACCAAAATCTACTAAGATAAGGTTAATTGTTCATAATGAAGATGATACGGTAGAAGAGTTTGAAAGTCATGATTTACATCGTGAAAAAATAGTTATGCCAAATGAGTCAATCAATATTATACTTGCACCGCTTAAGCCTGGAAAATATGAAATTTTTGGGGATTTTCATCAAGATACAGCTCAGGGTCTTATAATTGTTAATGATTAGATAAAAAATATGTTTAAAATTGCTTTAGTAGTGTTTCGTGAATGTTTAGAAATATCCTTATTACTTGGTGTAATACTCGCCGTAACAAAACAAATAGAAAAATCTCGTCTTTATATTATTGCCGGAGTAATGCTTGGAGTAGTATTTGCTTCAATTTTTGCATTTTTTACACGTAAATTATCTTTATCTTTTGGCGGAATAGGCGACGAGCTATTCGATTCCGGAATTATGATACTAATAACAATTTTGATTAGCTGGACAATAATATGGATGCAAGGTTACGGTATAAAAGTAAAGCAACATATAAACGACTTATCAGTAAAAATTCATGAAGGTAACGCCAGTTATTTCATGTTGTTTTTTTTAGTTGCCACTACCATATTACGAGAAGGTGCAGAAATTATTATTTTAGTATATAGCATATCTTCAGTTGAAACAATATCAAGCAGTATTTACTTGCAAGGAGTGATAATAGGTGCTACAAGTGGCTTCTTACTTGGTTTAGTAATATATTTCGGTTTAATTAAGATTACTAATCAAAAATATATTTTTAAAATCTCTACTGTATTATTAATGCTAATAGCAGGCGGATTTGCAGCAAGTGCTGCAGGTATTTTAACCTCTTCCGGTCTAGTTATGTTTTTATCCGATCAACTTTGGGATAGTTCATGGTTAGTAGCAGATAGAAGTATGATAGGTAAAATCTTACATATTGTTACCGGTTATATTGCAAGACCTAACGGGCTACAAGTACTTGCCTATTTTACTACTATATTACTGATAAATATTTTCATACAAATAAAATTAAGATATTCCAAAAATAACTTAATATCAGTACAAAAAAATGAATCAAATTAATTTTATCAAAGAGAACAATTAAATTAAATATGTTAAAACTTTTATCAGAAATTGGTCCGGTAATAGCATTTTTTGCAGGCTTTTTTTATGGAGGCGGTATACAAAACGCTACTCTTTATATGCTTATTACCTCTGTTATTTGTATTACCCTTTGTTATGTTATCGATAAGAAAGTATCCAAGCTTTCTATTATTTCTACGACTGTTTTATTAGTTTCGGGAAGCATTACTTTAATTAGCGGCGATTCAATGTATATAAAAATCAAACCTACTATACTATATGTTATTTTTGGAATAATATTTCTCATAAGCGGTATAAGAAAAAATCCTTTTATCAAATATGCTTTAGAGAGTATAGTACGTCTTAAAGAAGAAAGCTGGATAACTTTAAGCTATAGAACAGCGGCTTTTTTCTTTTTTATGGCTGTAGTTAATGAAATAGTTTGGCGTAATTTCTCAGATGAAACATGGGTAAAATTTAAAGTATTCGGTGTAATACCTATTACTTTTATATTTATTTTACTGCAATTACCTCTTTTATTAAAGAATAAATTACCGGATAGTAAGATATAATACCTTACTATTTTTACTCTATATCATTACCGCGTAGGCTTTGGCGTTGTTGCATGGATAGGTTTATCCATCATTGCGAGGAAAATTAGCGTTTGTTGCACGGCTCACTTATGTCATTCCTGCGTAGGCGGGAATCTAGGGTAAAGCGAGATAAGTCGAGCTTTAAAAAAATATTTTAAGATTAAGATTTTATTCAAATAAAGCTTAAAAGGCTTTAAAGTACTGGATCCCCGCCTACGCGGGAATAACATCGAGTGAGTTTTTCGATCCATGCAACAAGGCTGGAAAATTACGGAGTAATTGACGAAGCAAGGAAGTATAAAAATGCTAATTTTTAGCATTTTTTAATTATTTTCTGGATTACCACACTCCTTTCAGTCGCTAGCAATGACGACTCGGTATCCACGCAACAAGGTCCGGTACTATAGGGAATGACATAAACAAACAGTTAATTCTTAAACAAATACAATCTTTTTAAAAATCGTAGGGTACTATTATTATGATATTACGAGTTCTAATTTTTATAGCTCTTTCTTTTAGTCTATCTGCTTGTTTACCTGCTATTTTTACCGCAGCAACCACTACCGGCATTGTTGCTTCAAAAGATCAACCAATGTCTGAAACATTAAATGATTCAAAGATTTCTGCCGGTATTAAAGCTGATTTAGTAAAAAATAATTTTAGAGATTTAGGAGCCAAAATAAAGGTTGAAGTATCACAAGGAAGAGTATTATTAACAGGAAATATTCAAAAAGAATCTGATACGTTAAAAGCCGTAGAAATTGCTTGGAATCAAAAAGGCGTAAAAGAAGTTATTAATGAGTTGAAAGTAAATAAAAATAGTAATCATTTTGACTTAGCCCAATATACTAAAGATAGTATGATAACCACACAAATTAAAGCTAAAAACTTAGTCAGAAAAGACATTAAATTTGCTAATTATACTATTCTAACTATAGATAATATTGTTTATTTATTTGGAGTTGCAAGATCAGAAGAAGAGCTAGAAAAGCTTGCTTCTATTGCATCAAAAATAAAAGGTGTTGAAAAAGTTGTGTGTTACGCTAAAATAATGGATAATTTTAATAAGCATAATGATGATACGACGCCATAAACTTATTGTATTAATTTTTTTATTGATTTTTAGTCTAAGCGGTTGTAATACCTCAAAAAGATTACCTTATTCCCACAAATATTCTTACAAAGAATTATCAAAAGATGATCCTCATAATCTAACTTATAAAGGACATTATAAAGTTGGAAAAAATTATAAAATAAAAGGAAAGACTTACAAACCTCACAGTCCTAAATCTTTTACCGAAACAGGTTATGCTTCATGGTACGGTGGACGTAAAGACGGTTTTCACGGTAAAAAAACAGCTAACGGTGATAGATTTAATAGAAATTTATTAACTGCCGCACATAAAACTCTTCCGCTTCCTTGCTTAGTTAAAGTTACCAACAAAGCCAATAATAAATCAGTAATTTTAATGGTTAATGATAGAGGTCCTTTTAAGAAAAATCGTATAATAGATGTTTCTCAAAAAGCAGCCGAAATTTTAGCATTTAAAAATCAAGGTATAACTAAAGTAAAAATAGAATATTTACCTAATGAAACTGAGAAATTTCTAAAAAATATTAATTTAAAAAAACCACAAAGTAAAACTTTAGCTAAAAACTCTAAAAAATCTTCATCTACTAAAGTTACAAAAAACGCTAAATGTAGTGTTAATTGTCATATAAAACTTGTAAATCTAAAATATAAGCTAGCCGTAAATCCTTAGGTAAGTCAATAGACTTCTTGCATAACTTGCTTCTAAGGGTAATTTGTACGTCGATCCGGTACTCGAATCCTCACGTACCAAGTGTACGCTGCGGTTCTGTGTTCCGTGTCTCCTTCAAATTTCTCCTTATTAGCTACGTTATGCAAGAAGTCTAATATTGATACCGCCTTTATGTCATTCCCGCGGAAGCGGGAATCCAGCATAAAGCGAGATAAATCGAGCTTTTAATTTCAAAAATTTGCTGTATTTATACTTTTTTTCTGGATTCCCGCTTTTAGCTAGGAATGACATAAAACGATCCATGCGGGCAATGCCTCTCGCAATGACGATATATATCAACTACGTATATTCTTTTTCTTTATTATTTTTGATTTAGCTTTTGTAGTAGATTTATTATTAGAGGCAAGTTTGATTGAAGGTTTAGGGACTATAGGCTTAATATTAAAATGCTGATCTAGTAGCCCCATCATTTTTTGATCACGAGATGCGGCACTTTTTCCTCCTGTAACAACGGCAATCAATGATTTACCGTTCCTAGAAGCAGTAGTTACTAAATTATAACCTGCCGGTGTATGAAAACCTGTTTTCATACCTTCTGCACCTTGATAATTTTTAGTAACCCTATTATGTCCGTTTACTATGTTTCCACGAAATACAAAGCTGGTTTTAGCAAATAACGGATAATATTTAGGATAATCTCTCTTTAAGGCCATAGCAAGTTTAGCCATATCTCTTGCGGTAGTTTGCTGCAATGGGTCATGCCAACCTGAAGCATTTTTAAAATAGGTATTCTTCATACCGAGCTGTTTAGCTTTAACATTCATTAAATGAGCAAAAGCTTTTTCGGAACCTTTCATATTCTCAGCGACCGTTACGGCAGCATCATTAGCAGATTTTATGATTAATCCATTAATTGCTTCTCGAACGGTTATAGTTTCCCCTGCTTTTAAACCCAGCTTACAAGGCGGCATTTTTGAAGCTTTTGTTGATACAAGTAATTTTTTATCTAAAGGCAATTTACCAGCTTCAATTGATTCAAACATTAAGTATAGAGTCATTAGCTTAGTTAAAGAAGCGGGATAAATCCGAATTTGTGAATTATGGGCCTGCAATACTTTACCGCTTTTTGCATCAATTACTAAACTAGTTTGAACAGGAGGTTTAGGGGTATTTTTTACAGCTTTCTTCGCTTCGCTTATGGGAGCAAAGAAAAATGTTGCAATAAAAATATAAGGTAATAAAAATTTACTAAACATTTTAAATAAATAAAATATTATTCAAATTAAATCAAGTGGGATTTTTCATCATTGCTCAATAAGTATAGATTTCGTCATTGCGAAGAGCGAAGCGACGTGGCAATCTCATGAAATAATAACAAACTCCTGAGATTGCTTCGTCTTGTAAATTTCCTCGCAATGACGTTAAAAACAAAACTTACTACACATTAACAAACTTACTACACATTAACCTTTTTATTAAGATACATTAATATAAACAAAGCAGGCAAGGCTAAAATTATAGTAAAGATGAAAAAACCGTCCCAACCCATCATATTTACAAGTTTTCCGGCATAAATAGTGATAGTATTGTTACATAAACTACTAGCACTACTAAGTAAAGCATATTGTGTTGCCGAATATTTTTTATTACATAAATTACCTATATATCCGACTAAAGCGGTAGCCCCCATAGCAGCAGCAAAATTCTCTATAGTAATAGCAATTAATAAAGCTTCAAAAGAAGGAGGTTGGTGATTAAGCCAAATAAATGCAAAATGCGTTAGACTTTGAGCAATACCGGTAATAATCAAACCTTTAAAATTCCCTACCCTATACATTACAATACCACCGGCAAAGCCTCCGACTAAGGTCGCAATCAACCCGTAAAGCTTAGCGATTATTGCTATTTCACCTTTTGTATAACCAAGCTCTATATAAAAAGGTGAAGCAACCGCTCCAAGCATAGCATCGCCTAATTTAAAAAATATTACCGCAAGTAAAATAGTTACAGCAAATTCTCTTTTGAAAAAATCCTTGAAAGGATTAATTACTGTAGAAATCCATGAAGTAATAGAAGTAATATTAATTTTTTCTCTTACTAATTCTTTTTCTTTTACGGTTATTATAAATATCGTTGCAACAGCAAATATTATAGCTATAACAAAGAAAGTTAGTTGCCAATTATTTCCGGTTATTTCTGCAAGGTACAAAGCACCTGCCCCTGTAATAAGCATACCGATTCGATAACCGAATACGGCAGTTGCACTAGCAATAGTTTGAGTTTCCTGATCAAACTTATCTATACGCAACGCATCAACAGCAATATCGAACGTGCTGGATAAAAAGCCTAATACTATAGTCAAAAAATATAAAGAAGTTAAAGAAACTTCAGGATTTTCCTTGCTCATAGCAATTAGCACTAAAACCATTAAAGAGCTACATAATATAAGCCAACTTTTTCGATGCCCCCACCTACTTAAAAAAGGTATTTTAAAATTATCGACTAACGGTGACCAAAATACTTTTAACGAATATGATAATCTAGCAACCGCAAAAGTAGTAATAACGGCGATATCTATACCGGATTCTTTTAACCATACCGAAAGAGTAGAAAAAATTATAACCAGTGGCATACCGCTAACTATTCCTAAAATAAATATTTCAAATAATCGATAGTCTTTAAAAATCTTGGTAATGAGCATTGTGGTGTTCCATTAAATCGTCATTGCGAGAAGAATTACGAAGTAATTCGACGAAGCAATCTCAGGATGCTTGACGAGATTGCCACGTCGCTTTGCTCCTCGCAATGACGAAAATATTAGTATTGTAATAATAGTTAACAAAAATTAAGAAATATAAACTATTTACTTTATAAATCAACCATTTTCTCTTAACTCCTTATTATACAACCTATAATATTCATCCTTATTCTTAAGCAATTGAGTGTGAGTACCCTGCTCACAAATCTCACCGTTTTTCATGACGATAATATTATCAAGATCGGTAATACTACTTAAACGATGCGTAATGATTAAAGTGGTTTTTCCTTGGCGTAATTTCTTTAAAGATTCTAGAATTTTCTGTTCGGAAGCTTGGTCTAAGCTACTTGTTGCTTCATCCCAAATTAAAATAGGTACGTCTTTTAAGAAAGCTCTAGCAATACATAAACGCTGACGCTGACCGCCTGAAAGAGTTGTCCCCTGCACTCCTATCTGCGTGTCGTAACCGTTCGGCAGATGCATAATAAACTCATGAGCATCTGCATATTTTGCTGCTTCAATTATTTCTTCTCTTGTAGCGTTTTCCTGACCGTATGCTATATTTTCGGCAACGCTTGTATCAAATAAATGAGTATCTTGAGTAACTAAGGAAATCTGACCTCTAAGTGAAGTAAGCTTAATATCTTTAATATCATGATTATTAATTAAAATTCTTCCTTCATTTGGATCATAAAAACGCACTAATAAATTACTAAGGGACGTCTTACCGCTACCTGAACGCCCAACAAACGCAATCATTTTATGAGGCTCTAGCTTTAAATCTATATATTTTATAGCTATTTTACTCTCAAAACTTAAAGCCAGTTTTTCAAAAGTAATTTGTGGATTATATAAATCTACTTCTTTAGCATCTTCATGATCTTTAATAAGAGGTTCGGTATCCAAAATACTAAATACCCTATTAGCTGCGGCTATTCCTTCCTGCAAATTAATATTTAACGATACCAAACTTTTAAATGGTCTATAAGCTGCAGCAAAAGCAGCTAAAAAAGCAAATAATGCACCGGGTGTTGTTTTACCCTCAAGAACTAGATTACCTCCGTACCAAACCATCCCTCCGACTGCAAGACCGCTTAAACCCTCCATAATCGGTGAAACCATCGCATCTAGCTTAGATGTTTTTTTGTAAAACTCTAAAATATTATTAATAATCAACGATGCTCTATTACTTTCTATTTTTTCGCCTACAAAAGATTTAATAATCTTAATTGACTGAAATGTTTCATCAAGCCTAGAAGTATAATGCCCAAGCTCCTCTTGGGATTGTGAAAATATTTTTCTTATCTTTCTGCCCATCCTTTGCACCGGATAAACAGCCAAAGGGAACACAAGAAAAACTACGCAAGATAATAGCGGTTCTAAATGAAACATAGTTATTATTAAACATACTACAGTTAGGAAATGTTTAGCACATCCAACAAGTAAATTAGAAACAGTCCCACGCATCAAAGAAATATCATTAGTAAAACGAGATATTAAACGTCCTGAAGATTGGTTTTGAATAAAAGAAATATCGGCAAGTAACAAATGCTCATACATTTTTATCTGCAAATCATTTAGTACCCTCTGCCCAACAAATTTTATTAGATAATTCTGATAATACTCTGAAATTCCTTTTATAAAAAAAGTTACAGTAAGCACTATAGGCATTATTATAAGCATTTTCTTATCATGCGTTAAAAAAATCTTATCAATAATAGGTCTAACCGCATGTACAATCACTGCCGTACACAGTGCTGCAATAACCATACAAAATATCGAAAAATATATTTTATTTGCGTAAGGTTTAACATGATCTTTTATCAGCCTTTTTATAACATCTGCGGCTGTATAACTATCATTTAAATTATTATTACTCATTCTCGTTAAAAATATTAAATTGATGATGTGATTGATTAGGTATCGGCATTTTCAAATGCTCAAAAGCGGCAATCGTGATTACCCTACCTCTAGGAGTTCTTTGTAGTAAACCTATCTGTATTAGATAAGGCTCTATGGTTTCTTCAAGTGCGTCACGCTGTTCGGATAATGCAGCAGCAATCGTTTCAATTCCGACAGGACCGCCGTTATAATTATCCGCTATGAATTTCAAATAACGATAATCATTACTATCAAGTCCTATGCGATCAACTTCCAAACGATTTAACCCAAAATCAGAGATTTCTTTATCTACTCTTGATTTACCGTCAACTGCTGCAAAATCTCTTATACGACGAAGCAATCTTAATGCAATTCTTGGCGTTCCTCTACTTCTTTTTGCTATCTCTTCCGAACCTGAATCGGTCAAATCAATATCAAATAATTTACTCGCTCTATTTAGAACTTTCTTCAATTCTTCAGTATTATAAAAATTAAGCCGCATAGGAATACCAAACCTATCACGCAAAGGATTACTAAGCAGCCCAAGGCGTGTAGTAGCCCCGATTAAGGTAAATTTCGGCAAGGTTATTTTCACTGACCTTGCGGCAGGTCCTTCACCGATAACTATATCAAGCTCAAAATCCTCCATAGCAGGATATAAAACCTCTTCAACTGCAGTATTTAAGCGGTGGATTTCATCAATAAATAATACGTCGTTCTTTTCAAGATTGGTGAGAATAGCAGCAAGATCAGCTGCCTTAAGTATAGCAGGACCAGAGGTGGATTTGAAATTACCGCCGATTTCGTTGGAAATAATTTTGGCAAGCGTAGTCTTACCAAGACCAGGCGGACCGTAAAATAAAGTATGATCAAGATGCTCATTCCGAGATTTTGCAGCTTTAATAAATACCGAAAGATTTTCTTTAATCTGCTGTTGACCGACAAATTCTTGCAAATATGACGGTCTTATAGGCAATTCTTGATCATTTTCAATTTTTTCAGGCGATAATATATTAGTCATTATTTTAAATCGAATATAATGACTAATAATAGCTAAAAAATAGTTTTATGCTATAAATTATTTTAAGATTCTATATCACTTGATTTATTTATTATATTAGATAAATCCCCAATACAAGATGCGATGTAACTAGTTATATCAGTAGGCACAAATAAACCATCAGCATATACTTCTTTTGCAATTCCCACCATCTCAAAAAAATGCTCATTAATATGTTTATCTGCGTTTTCTAGAATAAAGTTTGCATCAGTTACTTTTATGCAAATCGTTAGGCGTTTCAGACCAATCTTTTAAAACTTGTGCTACTTCTTCTAGAATAATCTGATTTTTATCAGTTATCTTCTTAATTTGACTTGTCCATTCTTTTTTTTCGTATTTCTCTTGTAATGACATATTATTTGGACCCGTAACCAAACAATTAAGAAGAGCTTTATTATTTTTTATAGAAGTGAATAATTTTGCTTTTGATTCATCACTTATTTCTCTACCTAAAAAAACTCAAGTTCATTAATTTTGCTATGTTTGATTGCTTCACAAAAAATATCTATATCGCTATTGTTTAGAGTAAGACCGGTCAAACCTAAAGCGTTTAGATTCATTTTTGGTATCGCTTTCAATAATTCTATTTTACTTTCTTCTGTTATACCGTTGTGTGATAGTAATGATGCTGAATTCCATACAGAACTTTCAATCTTTAGCGTTTTTACAGTATCATCTCCTTTTAAAGTTCCTATTAAATTTTCCAAATGATTGGGTAATACCTCATCGTTGATATTTAATGTAGCTGGGTCTTTTTTTTAGTTCCTCAATTAATTTATTAGCATTTATACTTGCTAAAAATATTTTTAATTTTGACATAATTTTACCTATTAATTTTAATGATATTTCTTTTGAATACGTATTATATATCAAAATTAAATAAAAGTAAAGAAAATATTAATGAATTAATATTTGATTTAAAGACCAGCATTTCGATTTTTCAGGGCTGTTTTGATTAATTCATCAATAGAGATTTCGGGGTTTTGGGTAATGATGCCTTGAACGGCGTTTTGAGCTTCAAATCTAGAAAAGCCTAGATTTACTAAAGCTTTTATTACTTCATTGCTTACGACAGGTGTAATATTCTTAATATTTAAGCTATCTTTAATAATAGCAGAGCCGCTTGATATTTTCACTACTTTACCTTTCAGCTCTAGCACTATACGTTCAGCAAGCTTAGCCCCAACGCCGGATATTGCTTTAAATATATTTTTATCTTCATTATTTATAGCAATTTGAATATCTGAAGGTGTAAGGCTTGATAAGATAGATAAAGCCATTCTTGTACCGATACCGTTTACTGATTGTAACAAATTAAAAAAATTTTTCTCTTCTAGAGTCAGAAAACCGTAAAGATGAATATGCTCCTCTCTAACATGGGTTTCGATAAATAGTTTATAAAACTCCCCTTCAGCAAGTTTACCTAAAGTTTTACCTGAAGTATAAACAAGATACCCTACCCCATTTACGTCAATTATAATGTAATCATCGCCTTGGGAATCAATCTTACCACTTAATTTACCGATCATATAATTTATTTCTTCTTTTTCTTACTTCTACTATATATTAAAATTAGTGCCGGTAAAGCGGTAATAATTGCTGCTAAAATGTAATGAATAACAAGCGGTCTATCCATCATATGACACTGCCCATCATTAGGAATAGTTTGAGCCAAAACCATATAAGCAACTATTATCGTTACTACTATATATAGACCGGTAAAAAACAAATATTTTATAAAATTTTTCATGTTAATCTACTGTGAATCAACGGTGTCATACACTCATTTCTCTTACAGTATATTTTGTTAGAAAATATTTTTTAATAATTTATACACTTCAGAATCGTTACGCTTTCCAACTAATATCACATAGATTGTGGTTTCATTAAAACGATAAATTATTCTATATTCTCCAATATCGCATCTATGGAAATCGGGATAACCTGCTAATAATTTACTATCATGCGGCACTGGATTATTCATCAAGGATAGAATTTTATTTTTAATTTGACGCTGATGCTTTTCGGGATAACGTTCTAATATTTTTATTACCTTTTTTTCTAAAATTATTTCTTTCATTAGCTTTTAAGAAATTTTTCTGATTCTTTTGCTGATAACCATTCCGGCTGTTTTGTAATATTTGTTGCTGCCTTCCCCCAATAATCATCTTCAAGTTTAGTAAAATATTCATAATCTACTAAAACAACGGTAGGCCTACCTTGCTTATTAATGACTATAGGCTCTCTCAATGCTTGATCAATGATTTTTCCAGGATTTTTATTTAACTCAGTTGCAGATATATTCATATATTTTACGTATTATATTTAATATACCTATAATACTATCTCTATAGACTAATTACAAACAAATTATTCTATAAAATTCTTCATGTTAATCTACTGTGAATCAACTATGTCATTGTCAACATTATTGCATGGAACGAAAAACCTACTCTATGTCATTCCCGCGTGGCATTGTTGCGTAGATACCAAGTCGTCATTGCGAGCGACCAAAGGGAGCGTGGCAATCTCATGAAATAATAACAAACTCCTGAGATTGCTTCGTCAATTACTTCGTAATTTCCTCGCAATGACGATCTTCAATATCCACGCAACAACGTCTCCTGTAGTCAAGCAAACTAGATGACAATGATACGTTGTAACCATATAACAACTACACAAACCTATAATAAGTCTGGTTCTTATCACCTTTACTTATTAAAAGCTTATGCTCTAAACCATATAACAAATCTCTACTAGCCGTTGCCGTAGAAATATTTTTATGTATATTAATATAATCTTTTCTACAAAACCATTTATCCATTAAATTAACCTTAGCAAATTCAATTCTAGATAATGGAGTGCTTGCCTCATATGTTATATTATTACTATATAATCTTAATGCTGCAACTATTTGATTAAGCATAAACTCAATAAATAACCTCGATTCGCCGAGTTTATCACACTTACTTAAAACACTATAATATTCACTTTGATTATTCCTTATCAAACTTTCAACGGAAATATATTCAAAAATTTTATTAGTTTGCATTAGTAATAATTGTTGCCATAATCTACCAATTCGCCCGTTACCGTCAAAAAAAGGATGGATAAATTCAAACTCATAATGAAATATACAAGCTTTAATTATTCCGGAAATGTTCTCATCTTGTGTTATAAACTCAAATAAATCCTGCATTAATAAAGATATGCGACTTGCCGGAGGTGCAAAATGTATAATCTCCGTGCCTTTAAATATAGCGGCATTACCTTTACGCCACTCCCCATTATCTTCTACTAATCCTTGCATTAATATCTCATGTGCTTTTAGCAATGATTCAACTTTAAAAGGATTAAATATAGTCAGATCATTATATAATTTTATAGCATTTTTTACTTCTAAAATATCCTTTTCCGGTGCAAGTACCCTTTTTCCGTCTATTAAATCTGTTATCTGTTTTATACTTAAATTATTTCCTTCAATTGCTAAAGAAGAGTGGATAGTTTTAATTTGATTATTTTTGCGAAGTTTTATAGGCTGAGAATAAATCTTACTACCGGCTAAAATACCAAGCTCATAAGAGATATCTTGGGATAACTCCAAAACTTTATTAGTTATTTGAAAAGGCGGTCTGTTATTCATTATATGATAGTATCATATGATACTATCATTGTCTACGAAGAAATTTTTTCTAATCATTAATTACCCTAAACTAAAGCACTACGAATTGCTAATTTTTATCACCATACAAAAATTAATAACATAGTTGTCTAATTTGATTTTTTACAGCATTTTTCGTAGCAGCTGTTAAAGATTAGGTTAATTTTAGAGGTTCGAGTCCTCTACGGCTAGCCACATAGTACATTTAGTCAAATATTAGATAAGAAATCCTTATTTTAATGAGCTATTCAGAAGTTCGACAAAACTTTACAATTTTAGAGATATTTTTAAAATTTTTTATAAAGATATTTTTTGTACTATATTACTCTATCTATCATACAAATAAGACTTTGCTTTGTTTAGATAAACCATCTACCTCGATATCTTCCATCACCCCATTTTTACGGTTTTTCAGTTCAACAATATCATCGGCTGCTTTTTTTGGACCGATAATAATTTGGTAAGGTGAACCGATAAGGTCGTGTGTTGCGAATTTACTGCCGGCACGTGCTTCAGTATCATCATATAGCACTTCTATGTTTTGAGCAGATAGCTCTTTATAAGCCTTTGCCGCAAGCTCTACGCATTTACTATCATGAATATTTAAATTAATTAAAGAAACTTTAAAAGGAGCAACGTTAGAAGACCATATAATACCTTTCTCATCACAATTTGCTTCTATAATAGCTGCCACTAACCTTGAAATACCTATGCCGTAAGAACTCATTTCTACAGGAGTTAGTTTACCGTGTTCGTCATTAATAAGAGCATTCATATTAACCGAATATTTTGAGCCGATATAAAAAATATGCCCGACTTCTATTCCTTTACTGCTAGTTATTTCTTGTTCAGATATAGGCAATTTATTCACATCATGCTTTTCTTCGGCTGCTGCGTACCAGCTTTTAATTTCCTCTACATCAATATTAGGGTTATCTTTTAAAGTCTTAAATCTTTTATCGTAATAAATAGTACTTTCACCGGTTTTGGCAATAATATGAAATTCATGGCTTAAATTGCCGCCAATTGGACCGTTATCGGCAATAACAGGGATAGCAAACACGCCTAAATCCCTGAAAGTATTTATATAAGCCTGATACATCTGATTATAGGTCTTAACGGCATTTTCTTCGTTTATATCAAAAGAATAAGCATCTTTCATAAGAAACTCTCGTCCTCTCATAACGCCAAAACGTGGTCTAATCTCATCACGAAATTTCCACTGGATATGATAAAGATTTTTAGGCAAATCCTTATATGATTTAATATTATGACGAAAAATATCCGTAATCATATCTTCGTTAGTCGGACCAAATAATAAAGTATTATCGTGGCGATCTTGAAATTTTAGCATTTCCTTACCGTAATTATCAAAACGTCCCGATTCCATCCATAAATGTGCCGGCTGGATGCAAGGCATTAGAACTTCCAAAGCTCCTGCTTTATTCATATTCGAGCGTACTATATTCTCGATATTCTTTAATACTTTTAAGCCGAGCGGAAGCCATGTATAAATACCTGCTGCTTGTTGCCTAATCATTCCACTTCTAAGCATTAATTTATGTGAAGTTACTTGAGCTTCACTTGGCTCTTCCTTTAAAACAGGTAAAAAATATTTTGATAATAACATAGAATTTTTTTAGTTTAATATATTTTTCCGTCATTGCGAGAAGGCATTGCCTGCGTAGATGCCTAATCGTCATTGCAAGCGACTGAAAGGAGCGTGGCAATCTCAGGATGCTTGACGAGATTGCCACGTCGCTACGCTCCTCGCAATGACCCACTGGTTATCGATATTCTATCTTTTAGCAGTAAGGTTTAAAAACTCATGGCGATATTTCTGCTGCTCGGCAAATATACCCGTATAATGCATAGTGTTCATTACGCTATTATCTTGCATCACTCCACGCATCGACATACAACTATGTAAAGCAGAAATCTTAACGGCAACACCAAGCGGTTTTAAATTATCCTGTACGCTTTCTGCTATTTGTACCGTCATTTTTTCTTGAATTTGTAACCTTCTAGCAAAAATATTTACTATTCGTGCTAGCTTACTTATACCGATAATACAATTATCCGGAATATAAGCTATATGTACCGTACCGTTAAAAGGTAACATATGATGTTCACAAAAAGAGGTAAATTTTATGCCTTCCAGCGAGATAAAGTCCTGAAAATTACAAGTATCGTAAAATTTGGTACTTAATATTTCAGCTATATCTTTTTCATAACCGGAAAATATCTCTTCATAGCTATTAATTACTCTCTCGGGAGTTTTAAGTAACCCTTCTCTATTTGGATCTTCACCAATGAATTTTAGTAATGTTCTTACCGCTTCTTTAGCTTCTTCTCTAGTCGGTTTACTCATGTTCTGGTTTTATACTTTTAAAAAACATTACTTTAACACAAATATATACAAACATCAAGCCGCCTACTATAGCAATCAGCCCTCCTCCGCCCATCATTCCCATTAATAGCTTAGCAGACATCGGCATTACGCTATTTGGATCTTTCCGCATAACCCCGTAACCGCCGGCGAATGCTAGCCCGAGTATGTGCAGAATCTGCCCGAATGTTAGTAGGTAGAATGTGAAGTTGATAATATTATCATTGCGAGGAGGCATGAAGTGCCGACGCGGCAATCTCGGGAGTTTTTGTATTACCTCATGAGATTGCCACGCTCCTTTTAGTCGTTCGCAATGACGTTGATACCCCACAATACCCAAATAACTATACCCCATACAAGCAATGCTAATCCCTACTATAGACCCGTGATAATGAGCGGGGATTACCACATTTATACCTGTGATATTCATTGCTATAAGCCCACCAAGTAGAAATAAAGTAATAGAGCAAAGGAAGGTGGTTTTGGTGATATCGTCATTGCGAGGAAATTGCATAGCAATTGACGAAGCAATCTCAGCAAACATCCTGAGATTGCCACACTCCTTACAGTCGCTCGCAATGACGGTACAGTGACATACCCACTCAAACCCCATACCTATCAAACATAAAACAGGAGCAATACCACCTAGATATTTCATATGGTTTGTATAAAACTCTTTAAAACTACCATCAATAATATCATAAGATATATGACCGCAAACTATAAGAATGCCGAAAACAAAATTCAAATAAAGTAAGAACAGATAGAATTTTTGGAATTTTAATTCTCTACCTATTAGCTTTTGAAATAAGACCACCCAAATAAATATTAATATTTGAGTATATATAAATTGTAATAAATGACCTCCGCTCCAAAAAAGTAATTCATAATAGAATTCTATCTCGATAGGAATAATTTGAATGATATTTTGTAAGCCGTTATAAGACCATCCAAAACAAACGAAGCTTAAAATAAACATTATAATAGTCGATAATATTGTAAAATTAACTAGACTATTTAAGTTCATCCAATCGAAGAAATATAAAACACTCATAGCGTATAACAGCAACGTAACACCAAATAAGCTTAACCCCAAAATAAATACGATATTTTCAAGCATCGGTATATAATTATTCATCACCGGATTATGCCCGGCTATTGGGGAAATAGCGATTAGAAGAGTAGCTAGAAAAGCGAGTTTAGGGTAAAAGCGAAACACGTCATTGCGAGCGAACGTAGAGAGCGTGGCAATCTCATGAAAAAGTGCAAAATTCCTGGGATTGCCGCGTCGCTTCGCTCCTCGCAATGACGTTTTATGCCCCCAAACACTAGCCGTAATGGATAACAACCAAATTAATACCGATAAATTAACATGAATAATTAAAGCAGATTTGAAAATATGCGGATTCGGGAAAAAGCTAGCGAGTTGTGGGGTACGTAATACCACCAAAATAATCGAATATAAACCGGCAAGCCCTAAAGACACTATACCAAGCTTAAGCCATGAGAGAGTTAAGCTATTATTTGGTGATTGATTGGTAGAATTCATAACTACAGGTAAATATTAAATATAATCTACAAATAGCTCACGGTATTTAAATAAGCAATATTTTTTATTTGATTTGGAAATTAACGTAAGCTATTAATTAAGTCAATAGATAGAACTTCGTATATCGACTTTTCATTTACTCGGAGCTACTTAATATATGACTAACCACCCACGCATCGGTATCGGTATTTTAATCTTTAATAATAGAAATGAAATTTTATTAGGTAAACGTATTAGTTCCCATGGTGAGTCTAGTTATGCTCCTGCCGGTGGACATTTAGAATTTGGAGAAACATTTGAAGAATGTGCTATCCGTGAAGTTTTAGAAGAAACAAATCTAATCATTGAAAACCCACAATTTATAGCGGTGACTAACGATATTTTTGAAAAAGAACAAAAGCATTATGTCTCGATTTTCCTTAAAGCTCATTGTTTAAATGAGCATGAATTACAAAACCTTGAGCCTCATAAGGTAGAAAGCTGGCAGTGATTTGCTCTTGATAATCTACCTTCTAACCTCTTCCTACCTTTAAAAAGACTCATTGAGAAAAAATGTTATTTATATAAAGAAATTACTGATTAATCTAATATTTCTTATTCTTCTTTAGATATGTAATATAGATTTTAGTGGATTGAATGGTGGGTTTGAGAAGACTTGAACTTCCGACCTCACGCTTATCAGGCGTGTGCTCTAACCAGCTGAGCTACAAACCCACAGTGTAGAAGTATGGTGAGCTCGCCGGGATTCGAACCCGGGACCCTTTGATTAAAAGTCAAATGCTCTACCGACTGAGCTACGAGCTCTTAAATATATTTATGCTTATAAGTAAAAAGCCTACGTCATTGCGAGGAAATTACAAAGTAATTGACGAAGCAATCTCAGTAAATAGTAACGAGATTGCCACGCTCCTTTTAGTCGCTCGCAATGACGAAAATATATTCAAAAATTATGTTTTACTTTATCGCCGAAAAAGGCTAATCTGTCAACAATTATTTTTAATTTAATATATAGGAAGTTTATGCAGCATCAGGATGTGGCTATAATTATCCCCTCAAGGCTAAGTTCAACTAGGCTTAAACAAAAACCGCTGCAGCTTATCGGTTCTATAACTTTAATCGAGCGGGTATTCAAACAAGTAAATCAGGCTAACCTTGAGCATACATATGTTGCGACCGACTCGGAAGAGATAGCAAATATTATTAAAAAAGTCGGAGGGAAAGTAATATTTACGGATAGTGCTATCCCAACCGGTACTGATCGTACTTATGAAGCTTTTAAATTAATTCCAAATAATCAAAATATTAATTACATAGTTAATGTACAGGGAGATATGCCTTTCATTGAACCTAGCTCTATTTTGAAAATTATAGAATATTTAAAAAACAGCGAATACGATATTGTTACACCGGTAGTAAAGGTAGATAGGGAATCAGTGGAAGCTAGTAGTAATGTTACCGTAGCGGTTGACTCGGCGGGGAAAGCATTGTATTTTTCGCGTAGTCTTATTCCAAACGGTGCAGAAGAATTTTTATATCATGTAGGCATGTATGGTTTTCGCAAAAACGCTTTAGAAAAATTTGTATCTCTTAAGCCGACTTTTTTAGAAAAAACAGAACGTTTAGAACAATTACGTGTCCTTGAAAACGGTATGACTATAGGTACATGTTTAGTTGAGAATGTTCCTATTTCCGTAGATACGGAAGAAGACTTAAAAAAAAGCAGTAAAATTTTACGAAAATATTAGTAAACTAGGTTTATAATAAATAATGGTACGTTTCATTTTTGTTACCGGCGGCGTTGTTTCATCACTTGGTAAAGGTCTAACGGCAGCATCTCTTGCTATGCTATTACAAGCGAAAGGATTTAAAGTTTGCGTATGAAAACTAGACCCTTATCTTAACGTCGACCCTGGGACTATGAATCCTCACGAACACGGAGAAGTATATGTAACGGATGACGGAGCAGAAACTGATCTAGATCTTGGACATTATGAACGTTTTACCGGAGTTTCCTCGTGCAAGTTTGATAGCATCACGACAGGAGCGATATACTCAAAATTACTTAAAGATGAACGTTTAGGAAATTACACCGGCGTTACCGTTCAAATCATCCCGCATGTTACAAATATAATAAAAGATTTTATACTTTCAAACACCAAGGGCTTTGATTTTATTATTTGTGAAATAGGAGGTACAGTCGGTGATATTGAAGGTCTACCGTTTTTTGAAGCTATAAGGCAAATCGGTAACAAATTAAAAAGCGAGAATTGTTTATTTATTCAATTTAACATTATTACCTTATGTTAAAACTGCCCGTGAATTAAAAACAAAACCTACCCAACACTCAGTTAAAGAATTACGTGCTATAGGTATTACACCTAATATACTAGTCTGTCGTGCAGAACGTAACATTTCAAAAAGCGAAATAGATAAAATAGCTTTATTTTGTAATATAGAATCTGAGTATGTTATTCCAGCAATAGATCAAAAAATATATATTTAGTACCGATTGCGTATCATAATTCAGGTCTTGACAATAAAGTATTAAAATTTTTTAATATTAATGTCGTACCGTCCAAATTAGATAAATGGTATGATATAATTGGTAGGCTAAAAGATTCTAATTCAAAAGTAAGAATTGCTATAATAGCTAATATCATAAATTAAAAGATGCTTATAAATCAGTAATCGAGGCACTTGATCATGCAGGTATTTATTACAAATACAAAATTGATTTAGTATGGATAAATGCTGAAAATCTAACTGAAGAGAATATTAATAAAAAATTATTAAATATAGACGGGATTTTAGTACCAGGCGGATTTGGAGAACGGGCAACTAAAAGAAAAATTACAGCAATAACATATGCCCGTACTAATAACATACCTTTTTTTGGAATATGTTTCGGTATGCAACTTGCGACAATCGAAATAGCTCAGAACTTAATCGGTATTAAAGATGCAGTAACGGAAGAATTTAAAGTAGACGGTACAAAAATTATTGAGAAAATAAATAAAAACTGTGAAGACTCAAAAATAACAATTGAAAATAGACATCTTTCCAAAGTCGCTTATAGGGAGGAATTTGAAGGAGACACGGAACGCAGAACCGCAGCGTACACAAACGTACGTGAGGATTCGAGTTACCGGATCGACGTACAAATTACCCCTAGAAGCGAAGTTTGGGAAGATGTCTGATGTAAAAAAGACTATGAGGCTCGGCTCTTATCCTTGTAGTTTGGTTGCAAGTACCATTGCAGCTAATGCTTATAAAAGCCTTGAAATAAATGAGAGACATCGTCATAGATATAAATTTAATAATGAATTTCAAAATATTTTTGAAAAAAACGGAGTAGTATTTAGCGGTTTTTCAAAAGATGAAGAGATTGTAGAAATAATTGAACTACCGGAACTTCGTTGGTTCGTAGGAGTACAATTTCATCCGGAATTTAAATCTAAACCTTTTGAAGCTCATCCGTTATTTATTCAGTTTATTAAAGCAGCGATTGAGTATAACAAATGTAATTAACAACAATATATGAGACTATTTTAAAAAATCTTGACATAGTTTTTATTATAGTCTAGGTTGCATAAAAAATAATATAGCCGGACAGTTTTTGAAAAACGTTGGGGGTCATCCCTACAAAAGTCTTGTTGCGTGGAACGGTTTTTCCGTCATTGCGAGCAGCCATAGGCTGCGTGGCAATCTCATGAAATAATAACAAACTCCTGAGATTGCTTCGTCGAATTACTACGTAATTCTTCTCGCAATGACGACTCTAGTATCCACTCCGGTACTAAAAAAATAAGCTCATAGTAAATCAATGGATGCCGTGGATTCTAACTTCACAATTTGGAATAAAGCCAGAAACAGTAAATTTAGGCATATAGTATGGCCGATTAGATCGTATGAATTAACCAAGTTCATCCCGATGGCTTTACTAATGTTTTTTATTCTACTTAATCAAAACTTAGTTCGTAGTATTAAAGATAGTTTTGTTGTTACCTTAATTAGCTCGGAAGTATTGAGTTTTATCAAACTTTGGGGCGAAATGCCGATGGGAATTTTATTTGTTATTCTTTATTCTAAACTCTGTAATATTATGACAACAGAGCAAGTTTTTAGGGTAATTACCGGTACTTTTTTATTTTTCTTTGCAATTTTTGGTTTTATTTTATTTCCATACAGAGAGTTTTTTCATCCCGATCCCGAATTAATTAAGCACTATATCACTGTTCTTCCTCACTTAAAATGGTTTTTAATAATTTGGGGACAGTGGAGTTTAGTATTATTTTATATTATGGGAGAATTATGGCCAGTTATAGTATTTACTCTTTTATATTGGCAGCTTGCAAATAAAATTACTAAAGTCGAAGAAGCACCGAGATTTTACTCATTTTTTACTTTATTTGGACAAACTAATTTACTCATCTCAGGAACCGTAATTATTTATTTTGCTAAGAGTGAGCATTTCTTATTACCTTTATTTTCTCATCTAAACGATACAAATGAAATCCTTTTAAAATCATTTATTACGGTTATTTTAATATCCGGATTAATTTGTCTAGCTCTTCATAAACTTATTGATAAATCAGTCGTAGAAACAGACAAAAATATTAAATTTAAAAACCAAAGAACGGATATATTAAAATTAAGCTTAATCGAAAGTGCAAAAGTAATATTAACTTCTAGATATCTCGGTTTTATTTGTCTTCTTGTAATGTCTTATTCTATGAGTATTAGCTTAATAGAAGGATTATGGATGTCAAAAGTAAAACAACTCTATCCTGCTACAAAGGATTTTATATCCTATCACGGTGAAGTGTTTTTTTGGACGGGAGTACTCACGTTAGTTAGTGCGTTTTTAGGAAGTAGTTTAATTAGAATATGCGGCTGGTTTTGGGGAGCTATTATAACACCGATTATGATGTTTGGAGCAGGCGTTATGTTCTTTTCATTCACGGTTTTTGAAAATCACCTAGGAAATATCGTAAATACTCTCGGTTATAGTTCGCCGCTTGTCGTTATAGTTTTTATCGGCGGACTTTGGCATGTACTTTCTAAATCCGTAAAATATTCACTTTTTGATGCTACTAAAGAAATGGTATATATTCCGCTCGATAGTGAAATGAAGACCAAAGGTAAAGCTGCCGTTGATGTTATGGGTACTAAAATCGGTAAATCAATAGGTGCTATTATTCAATTCATATCCTTTAGTATTTTCCCGAACGCCGTACATAACGACATAGCCGGTTTATTGATGTTTAGCTTTGTAATCGTATGTCTATTATGGCTATACGGCGTAAAAGTTTTATCGGAACACTATAATAAGATGATAAAACGTTGATAGTTTTGTGTATCATCCTGCAAGACATTGCCAGCGTGAATACCAAGTCGTCATTGCGAGCGGTCTTGTTGCGTGGATCAGTTTTACCTCTGTCATCCCCCGTGGCTTGACCACGGGATCCAGTTAAAAATACTAAAATTATTAGTATTTTTTATTGTTTTTATGGACCTAGTTAGCAAGCCACGGAGTAACACAGTAGGTTTTACCGGTCTACGCAACAATGCCTCCTCGCAATGACGACCTTTATATCCACACAACAATACTTTCTCGCAATGACGAGAAAACCAATCCACGCAGGAATGAAATCAAACCATACAACAAAGTCAGCTTAACCACTAGGGACAATCGTGAAATCGATCCACGTAATAGTTGATCAAACTACTGTTATTTTGAGCATCCTCTCCTATTAATCCTTGATCAAGTAAATCAAAAGCCTCATCCAAGCACTTATATAATGCATTTTCTTGAGCTACTTCCGAATAATCTTCGATTAACCCTAGATTTTGACAAGTAGTAACAAGTTTAGCTTTTAAACTATCACTCTCTTGATTTTCAATATAATCTAATATTATTTTTGAAACAGCTTGGCTACTATCCTTTGCTTTTTCATATTTATTTTTTAAGTTCTGTAATCTGTCAACATATACTCTTAACGTCTCTACTTCTTTACTTTGATATATTAAGCCCTTTATTTTTTCAATTCGTTTTATTAACCGCTCTGCCTCTTCATGCGGTTCTTTACATTGTCTTACTAAGTTTGCTTTTGTAAAATTAGTATTAGCATTATTATACATTAATAGTGAAAGAATAATTTTGTTTTCTACTGAGTTACGACCACAGTAATATAATACTTCACCCATCTGTTTATAGTCATTCACCGTAGCCCCATATTCAAGTAACATTTTGGCTTTTTCAAAATTACCTGTAACCTCTAAAGCAGTATCACCATTCTCATCTTGTATATTAGGATCAATATTTTTTTGAAGCAATTCTTTAAGCTCTACTAGGTCAGTTACATGATGTAGGGTACTTTTGTTTTCTGGGCTATCTACCGTACAAAGCTTACATCTTTACTATTAAGACTATTGTTAATACTAATGCGTAAATCATGAAACACATCTGGAACGGTTTTACATTCTTTTGCATTATTCCCCTTTCCTATACAAGATTTTAAAATATTTATTAACTTAGAAATTTTAGGCATAGTTATTTTCTTTTTTCTAGTTATTTTATTAAAATTCCATGTTTCATGGTATTTTTTTGACTCGGCATTATATTAATCTATTTTAATAAAGTCAATGTGAATGGTTAATTTTTATGAATTAACCAATTAACAATATAATTTAAAAATTCTTTTTTCTTGAATCTATTTGTAATATAGTAATAGGCATATTTAAGCATATTTAATATTTGTAGAGGGAGTAATGAAAAAAAATCCAAAAATCTCATTAATAGGTAGCGGTAACATAGGTGGTACGCTTGCTCACTTAATTAGCCTTAGAGAACTCGGTGATATTGTGTTATTTGACGTAGCTGAAGGAGTACCGCAAGGAAAAGCATTGGATCTGATGCAAGCCGGTACAATAGCCGGATCTGATATCAAAATAAAAGGCACAAACGACTATAAAGATATTGAAGGATCTGATGCAATAATTATTACTGCCGGTTTACCAAGAAAACCAGGAATGAGTAGAGACGATTTAATTAATATTAACACCGGTATTATGAAAAATGTTGCAGGGAATGTTAAAAAATACGCTCCTGATGCCTTTGTAATAGTAATTACCAATCCGCTTGACGTTATGGTATATGTCATGCTTAAAGAAAGCGGACTACCTCATAATAAAGTAATAGGTATGGCAGGCGTACTTGACTCATCAAGATTTAATCTTTTTCTCGCTGAAGAATTTAAAGTATCGGTTAGCAATGTTAATAGCACGGTTCTCGGCGGTCATGGTGATGCTATGGTACCTCTTGCAAGATATTCTACAATATCAGGCATACCGATACCTGACTTGATAAAAATGGGCTTATCAAGTAATGAGAATATTGAAAAAATAATCGATCGTACTAGAAACGGCGGCGGTGAGATTGTTGCATTACTTAAAACAGGTTCTGCTTATTATGCCCCTGCAGCCTCAGCAATAGAAATGCTTGAAGCATATTTAAAAGATAAACGTCAAATTCTAACTTGTGCCGCTTATCTACAAGGTGAATATGGGGTTAATGATTTATATGTCGGAGTACCTATTATTATAGGTAAAGAAGGTGTCATAAAAGTAATAGAACTACAGTTAACTCCAGAGGAAAAAGCACTATTTGATAAATCAGTCGAGGGAGTTAAAAAACTTATTGAGACGATAAAATAAATGATAAAATTATATTATTGAAGCACAAATGCAACAAGATTTAAAATATTGAATTAAATACTAATTATTAGTATTGTTAATTTAACATAAATGGTATTATATTTTGGTTTATTTTTATTAATAGAGGGAAATTATGAAACATAAGAATGAATTAGACCGGCTAATAAGAAATCTTTATTTAATAAAAAATACTAATTTAAATAATATTTTAGAAACAGATAAACTAGCTATAACACGTACAACTAATTTTATAGAAGCTCTAATAAACAAACTAGACCCCAGAAAGCCGGGACCGTATGTTTCTCAGCAACAAGCTAACTTCAAAGTAGCAAATGATAAAAATATACAGGGTGCTAGTAAAGAAATTTATTTAAAAAATCTACCTATTAGTATTGGTAAAGTTGAAGGCTTTAAGGAAGACGGAAAAGGTAGAAAAACAAAGGCTCAACTTGATGTCCTAATATCCCCTTCAGATTTTTCAGAATTATTAAGACTAAGTAATTCATTACCGATCACTAATGAGCAAGGATTAGAAATAAAGGGCAATATTAATCTATTGCAATTGATGGAAGAAGTGGTTCAGAAAGTAGGGAAAAATAGCTTAAATATACAGCAAGATAAAAAAATACTTACCTCACAAAAAAACGAACAAGCTATAACACACGCTCAACAAAAAGTAGAGCTTAGCCTTAAAGAAGAGATAATAAAGTTAAGGGAAGCAGTTCAAGAAACAATCAAAAATCCAACTAATAATGAAGAATTTAATAAGACATCAAAAGAAATTTTAGATTTGATTAATAATATCAACTCTCATCAACCATCTAGATTACAGGCAGCTAGAAATAAAATCCTGAGTAGCGGAGGAAGCCCTAATGCTAAAAATACAAAAATAGAAGAATTTTTTCTTGAACAACATGAATGGGATAAATTTCAAGAATTAAGAGAAAGATTACAAAAAATAAAAGAACCTAGAGAAAAATTAGATGAAATGAAAAATTTTTATGATGTGATTAATTCATTAGATAAAAATATCATTCTAAGAGCAATGCAAGAGAAACAAAAAGCTCAACAAGCTTCCAATCAAAAAGCACAAGAGATTATAAGAAGTAAATTTTTATACCTTGATAATGCCGGAGATTTTTCAGACGGTTTACAAAATTTATTTGAAGAGTTAAAAAATAAAGAAGAGAAAGGGCAAAAAGAACTTATAGAAGCTTCTAAAAATATATTCAGCAAAAGTATAGCAGTAAATAAAAATTACTTCCGTAATACTAATAATTCAAGCGAATTAGATTTACAATATAAGATGTTATTAATAGATCATGCAGATAATATATCCCAAAATATAAAGGAGGCTCTAGTCTTATATGCCGGAAGTAATAACAATAACCAGATTGATATATTATCTGAAGAATTAGCAAATAAATTTAAAAATATATCAAATTTAATAAGGCAAAATGAATCAGTACTACAGAAAGAAACAAGTAAATATTCTCCTTCTTTAGAAACTATACCTGAAGATTCTATACCTAAGTTATCACCGGCAATAGTACATTCCTCAACAGAACTTTTTGCAAAACTAGAAAACTCATTCAATGAACTAGAACAATTCACTGATAAAATATTAATAGATGCCGGCAAATCTTATGTACAACAGGCAAATATTAATCCTAAATCTAATAATGTTTCTAGAGCTTCTTCTATTGATTCAGGAATCGGTTCAAGTCAAGAAGAATTATCTACCACATTTGGAAAAAGCAGCTCTACTAATTTAATTGAAGCTCTTGATTTAGCACAAGCGAAAATTTTATCAAATTCAAATACAACAAAAGATAAGTTAACGGCAACAAAAGAACTACAAAAATCTATCCAACAAAAAGAAGTAAGCAATGAAAGACTTACTCAAGAAGAAATAGATAATATTTATAAAACACTAGGTATATTTGAAGAAATTAAGAAATATGAAAAGAGCGAAAATTCACGTGATCCTCGTTTGTTAAATAAAAACTACTATAAGCTAACTGACCCTCGTGAGGAGCGTAGAAGCGATAATATCGCTTTAGAGTGGGATGACACCGGAATGCTAACTACTGATACTGATTTAGAGTGGGATGACACCGGAATGCTGCCTCCTTCCCAAAATAGTGCCGTTTTAGATAAATTAAAAGAAGCAGTAGATGATTATATATCTGAGCTACAAAATGAAAAACTATCTATAGATACATCACCAAAGCAAGTTAATATCGATAATGTATTACCCCAAATACGTAACTTGTTTAATGATGAATTAGCTAAAGATACATCACCGAAGCAAGTTAATATCGATAATGTATTACCTAAAATACGTAACTTGTTTAATGATGAATTAGCTAAAGATACATCACCGAAGCAAGTTAATATCGACAATGTATTACCCCAAATACGTAACTTGTTTAATGATGAATTAGCTAAAGATACATCACCGAAGCAAGTTAATATCGACAATGTATTACCTAAAATACGTAACTTGTTTAATGATGAATTAGCTAAAGATACATCACCGAAACATGTTAATATCGATAATGTACTACCCAAAATACGCAATTTATTTAATGATGAATTAGCTAAAGATACATCACCGAAACAAGTTAATATCGACAATGTATTACCCCAAATACGTAACTTGTTTAATGATGAATTAGCTAAAGATACATCGCCAATGCAGGAAGCAATACCGACTCCTCCTGCTCTTTCCTGGAATACTCATCCTATATTCGGTGATACAATAAAGTTCTTAAAGAGATTTAAAGAAGAGATAGATAAATTTCCACAAGATTACACTAAAGCCTCTACCATACCTCTATATTTAAGTAATGTTAATAGAAATTTAGGAAGAAGCGAATTTTTAGCAAGTATGGTATCGACTTCTCAAAAAGATGAGAGAATTAACGATATATTAGATAAGCTTCAAAAAATTTCTACTAATTGTAGTAAGATAAGTAATAGTGATGATAAGTTTAATAAAGAGATTAAAGAATCTTTTGTAGAAATTAATACCACATTAAAAAATATAATAGAATATAAAGGACCCGAAATAGAATATTTAAATTCCAATATAGAAAAAGTTCAAAAGAATTTATCTCGTTTAGAATCTTTTACTTATGAATTATCTAAAAATACATATCCGAAACATACTAAGCAATCAACCCAAGAACAACCTAAAATATCTACAGGAGAAGTTACCGGTATAAAAGATAGAATAACAAAATTTGAAGCAGACTCTGACAGCAAAATCGAAAAATACTGGACAGAAGAAAAGAAACAGACTGTAGAAAAACAACATGAAAATACTCAATCTGACTATATAACTCCTAAGAAAAATTTTGAGTTTGAAAATCGAGGTAAAGAAATTAAAGAGAATAGCACCAAAAATTTAATAAACAAATTTGAAAAAGGCTTTGATAGTAAAATAACAAGATACTGGACATCACCGGAGGAATGGGATAAATGGGAGGAAGAAAAACAGAAAGGTACAGGGAAAGAGAATGAACTAATAAGACCTCGTACAAAATTTTTAATAGAACATTCTAAGCATGCTCAATCTAAAGATAATGCACCTAAAAGGCAAACTAAGAGTTATATAGAAGCTAGTGAAAATACACATATAAAAGAAGGCAATACAAAAAGCTTAAAAGACAAATTTGAAAACTTAGCAAAAGAAGCGAAGAAAATTGGAACACAGGCACAGCAAAACTCCAAACCTTCAAGTAGCCCTAGCATAAAACCTACAGGTCGCAGTAAAGACGGAAGAGTTATCTAAGACAATTGATGTTATTCTTGTTTTTGAGTCTGTTGCATGGCTCATTTATGTCATTCCCGCAAAAACAATAAAAAATACTAAAATTATTAGTATTTTTAACTGGATCCCGTGGTCAAGCCACGGGATGACAGAGATGAAATTGAGCCATGCAACAAAGCCTTTAGTCACTCGCAAGGCATTGTTGCGTGGATGGGTTTTCCGTCATTGCGAGAAGAATTACACAGTAATTCGACGAAGCAATCGGTTCGTGTATCCACGCAACAATACCCACTTGCAACGACGATTTAGTATCCATGTAAGGATAACATCTTACGTAAAACTAACACTGTACTCATTAATATTATAAGCAAAAATATGAAAAAGCTTAAAGTTAGAGATAGTGACTTAAAATTTTGCCACAACAACATACTAAAGAAAGGAGTAGTTGAGGATAGAATAATACCGCCAAAAGAATGAGATAGACTATAAAGCCTCATTTTAACATTAGTCTTAAACAAAGATTGAACAATAATTTGTAGCGGTACTGCATAAAATGCTGCAAGTCCTATTAATATAACGGGACAGAGAATATTAAATATTTGTTTGTATAACATTATTTGCATTCCTAAAGCAGCAATAATGCTGACAAATAAAGCCCATGTAATCTGTCTTAAAGGGTTTATTTTATCGGCAAGCAGCCCTGCAAAAACGGCTGATATTCCATAGGTAGTAGTAAGAGCTATATTCATAAATCTTATTTCAGGATGATTTACAAAAGCTATTTTTGTTAAAAAAACTCCTAAGAAAATTACTAAAAAATGATACACTCCTCCAATAGCACCGTTTATTAGTAATGCTATTATAAAAGATAGTTTATTATCTTTTATAATTTGTCGTATGGTACTTTTTGATGAAGGTTTATTTTTATAATATAAAAATTCACTACTTTCTTTAAAAAAATTTCCCATCAAAATAGCAAATAAACCAAATATTGCACCGATAAAGAAATTTAAACGCCATAAATACCAGATACTAGAATTACTAGCGTAATAATAAGCTATAGCCGCAAGTAATGCACCTATTTGGCTACAGCATGAAACTATTCCTATATTTAAATTTTTCCGATTATATCCTGTTTTTTCAGCTACATAAATTTTTATCCCGTCAACTTCTCCGGCAAGGCTTGCTAAAAAAACCATTCGACATAATGTTAGTATTACCGTAGCAAAAATACCTATCATCTCAAAGGAAGGAGTAATAGCAATTAATCCGGTAGAAATGCTACTCATGAACATTGATATCTTAATAGATTTAGTACGCCCGTATTTATCTCCGATAAATCCAAAAATTAAAGACCCTAAAGATCGTACTATAACGGCTGCACTAAGAATGGCAAAAAAACCGAGTAGTTGTTTATCCTGCTCTATATCAGGTAAGAAATTTTGTGCAAGAATACTAGCCGATAAACCGAATAGAGCATAATCATAATAACGGATAATCGTTGTAAAAAATGCAACTAAAAAAGCTGAATTAGACATATAATATTTTCTTTTGGTGACAACATCATATGATACAAACTCTTTAGGCTGTGTGAAAGAAAATTAATTTAATATATTTTACTATTGTAGTTTTAACTATAATATTTTATATTTGGTATATATTCAATTTTTAACCATTTTAAAAATATGCACTTAGAATATAAAGTTACTATATCTGAAAATGGCAGAATAAATATTCCTGCAAAAATTCGTGATCAATTACATCTTTCTTCAGGAGATCAGTTAATGCTAATACTTGGTAAAGAATTAACATTGATTCCTCTAAAAAATAAAATTTAATAATGAATAAATATATTTTAGATTCATCTGCTTTACTTGCATTATTTAACTCAGAAACCGGTAGTGACAAGGTCGAAGAATTATTACCGTTATCTATTATGTCTACAGTAAATATAGCAGAAGTAGTGGCTGAACTAGATAAAAAATTGAATATATCTTTTATTCAAAGTAAAGAAATGATCTCAGCTTCAATAAACAAAATTGTAGCCTTAGATTTTGATCAAGCTATAGAATTGGACACTTAAAGAAAGAAACAGAACAATTTGGTTTATCTCTTGGCGATAGAGCTTGTATTAGTCTAGGATTAATTACAGGATATCCTATATATACTGCAGATAAAATCTGGGCTAAACTGCAATTAAATTGTAAAATCATTCTAATTCGTTAATAGCTTATTTTAGATTAAATTTCCATTATGATACTATAATAATTACATTCCTCTTCCTGAGTTTTGCTTTTCTATTTTTTTTCTTTGTGCTTCCATAGCTTTTGCCAGTCCTTCTTTATGCTTATCTCCTTCCTGAGGTATTTGTTTACCAATATCTTTCGCCTCTTTTTTTACAATATTTGGAATTGACGGAGGAGGTGGTGGCGGTGGCGGAGGTGGTGGTGGGACAGAAAGACCACTCCCAGGCATTGGAGGCGGCACCGGTATAGTACCACTAGGCATAGTTGAAGTATTTTTTGAAGGTTGATTAGTAGCTTCTGCTTGCTGCTGCTTTATCTTCTCTTCTTTCATACGTTTTATAGCTGCTAATGCTCCTTGTTGCTGTAAATCTGCAGCTGTCGGTTCTCCTTTCGTAGGCGATGAGGGATTATTTTTATTATCAAACTTTTTTTCTCTATCTGAAGCACTATTAATAGTATTATATTCTTTTTCTATAGCTTTAAATTGATTATTAATAGATTCCAATTCTGCAACAATTTTCCATCTTTCTTCTCTAGTAATATTAGAATTAGCTTTTTTTTCTTCAAGCCCCTTTTTCTTATCTTCTAATTCTTTCTGTTTTTGCTTTAATTCTTCTAAAATTTTTGCATGATTATCTGTTTGGATTTTAGGTTCTTTATTTTGACTTATTGGAGTATCAACACTTTGCTTTCTTTGTGCATTCTTCCATGCTAACTCTTCTATAAAAGAATTAAATTTTGGCTTTTCTACTGGTTGAGATGAACTCTTTATTAGTATTTCTACCGGCTTTATTCCTATCTCTGCTTGTGTGAGATCTTCAAAACTCTCTTTAGAAGCCAAAGGTTTTTCAGGTATTTGTTGATTTGTTTGCTGTACAATTTCTGTAATTTCTTTAATATTTTTATGTAGTTCTGCAATAGAACTAGCTCTTTCTAATTCTTTTTTAGGATTTCTAATGTTCTCATACCGACTCTTTAAATCTTCCTTTAAATAATCATAAGTTGCTTTAATAGATGTTACTTTAGTTTCAAAGCTTGCGGTAATTTGTGCTGCTAATTTTAATGATTGTTCTGAAGGCTGCTTTCCTTCTTCACTTAAAGGCTGAATTATGATTTTAGACTTTTCTCCTGAAAACCATCTTGAAAATACACTTGGTTTATAGACTTGAATTTCTGCTTTACCGCCTTTCTCATCTTTAACTATTACACTCCCTTCATAACCGGTAAACTTATTAAGCAATGTTTTAGGATTTTTAAATTCTGCCGTTAAATTATTATTTTGTAATTTAGGAAAGATGTCTTGAATATTTCTTTTTTCTTCTAAGAATTTACTTAATTTTTTAAAAGTTTGATCATTTTGCGAACTTATATTATCTATCTCATAACCAGGACTACTATCTACAAAATTTAGTACGAAAGGTTTGGCTTTTATTCCGTCATATATCTTTTTCAAAAAATTATCATTAAAATTTTGACTTTCATTAGTACCCTTTAAATTATTCTTTAATTGCTCAAAAGTCATTTTTTTTGGTTCGGCAATACTAGGATTATGCAAGTCGGTATTAAGCATAATTGTTTGGTAAGCTAGTATATATGCGGCATCCTTACTTTTTATTTCACCGTTTAAATTTTGTTCATAATAGTTTGTCCCAAAACTTTCGACTAACCTATCTATTTTTTGAGCTTCGCCCGGTAATTTAAATGATTGTAAAAACCCACGTAAACTTTCTAAATAATCTTTTTCTTTAAAATCAAATTGCTTAGTAAAACTCTCTAATACTTTTTTATTATCGCCTCCAGCTGTTCCAAGATAATCTCCTACAAACTCTAAATTTAGATTACTTTTTTCCTCATAAAAAAATTTAGCAGTTTCTTCTGCAAAATCTTTATTATTATCAGCACACCATTTTTTAATTCTTACAATTCCGCTTTTTGGCTTATCATTAAAAAGTTTAATTACTTCGTTTTTTACTAATGAGTCCATTTTATCCCTCACAAATTAATTAAATGTAAAAGCCGCAATTTTTAATATTTTACTATCTGTTACTGTGGCTTGTAAGATTTTATTCAGAAATTGATATTAACAAACAATATAATTTTAGAGGCTAATTAGATAAGATTTTTGCAAGAATAGTTATTCATATTTCAAAAAAATCTTATAATTCGCAGCAAAAAAAATTAAATTATCGGTTAAAATTTATTTATAGATAGCCTCTTAAACCTCTTTTATAGCCTCAACGCAAGCAAAAGTTGCTATTTTTAGTATTTCATTAGCTGTTGCTGTAGCTTGAAGTATTTGAACGGGTTTTTCAAAACCGTTTGTTATAGGACCTATGAAGCTATTAGATGAAAATTCTTGTAATAATTCAGTAGAAATAGCCGCTGAATTTAAACCAGGCATAATTAATACATTTGCAGATCCTGATAATCTACAAAATTTATATAATTTACATAAATCACCGTCTAAAGCTACCTTAACCGACATCTCTCCATCATATTCAAAATCTACTTTCATGCCGCTTAGCTCTTCTTTGTCTTTACTAAAATTATCTAGTATATTTACTGCTTCACGAATACGAGCTGTTTTTTCCTTAAAAGCATTACCGAAGCTGGAAAAAGAAAGAAGAGCAACTCTTGGGGTAATCCCCATATTTTTAGCAATTTCTGCCGTTTGTGTTGCTATTTGAGCAAGCTCTAAGCTGTTTGGATATTCAGCAATACAATTATCAGAAATAATAATATTATTGTCTTTAGCAATCATAATTGAATAGCCAAGGATTCTACGATTAGGTTTTGGCGAAATTACTTTCATGATATCTTCTAAACTATCGATATAGCTTTTAGTAACACCGGTTAAAAGAGCATCACCGTCACCGCAAGCTACCATACAAGCAGCAAAAATATTCTTATCTGTTTTAACAAGTTTAGCACAATCACGATATAAATAGCCTTTTCTCTGAAGTCTTTTATATAAATAATCAATATATTTCTCTAAACTATCAGTTAAAGCTGCATTCATTATTTGAATTCCGTCTAAGCTAATATCTTGACCTATCTTTTTTAACGTAGCCTCAATTCGCTCAACACGACCGATTATAATCGGATGACCGTATTTCTCGTCTCGCATCATAAGGGCGGCAGAAATTACTTCTTCTTCTTCACCTTCAGCAAAAACAATCCGCTTAAGCGGTGCATTATGAATTTTTTCAGCTAAGAAATTCATATAGTTAGCAGTAGGGTTTAATCTACTCCCCAATTCTTTCCTATATTTACCTATACTAAAATCTTTAACCCTAGCAACGCCGCTTTCTATTGCAGCAACGGCAATCGCCGCTGCTACTACGGTAATTAAACGAGGATCAAACGGTACGGGAATGATGTATTCCTTACCGAAAACCATCTTACGCCCTGAGTAAGCTTTATACACCTCTTCCGGTACAGGTCTACGGGCTAAATCTGCAATAGCTTTTGCTGCTGCTATTTTCATTTCTGTATTAATGGTCCTTGCTCTTACGTCTAATGCTCCTCTAAAAATATAAGGAAATCCCATAACATTATTAATCTGATTATTATAATCAGATCGCCCTGTTGCTATAATTGCATCATCCCGCACAAGCTTTATATCTTCAGGAGTAATTTCCGGATCAGGGTTAGCCATAGCAAAAATAATCGGATTATTTGCCATCCCTTTCACCATCTCTTTAGTTACCGCCCCTTTTACCGATAACCCTATAAATACATCTGCATTATTTAAGCTTTCTGCTAAGGTTCTAACCTTAGTATCGCTTGCATATAGCTCTTTCCATTTATTCATACCTTCTAGGCGTCCTTTGTAAACAACGCCTTTAGTATCACATAAAATAATCTTTGATTTACCGACTCCAAGAGCAATTAATAAATCAATACAAGCAATGGCTGCAGCCCCTGCTCCGTTAACTACGATTTTTAAATCTTCAAGCTTGCGGTTAGTAAGATATGCTGCATTTATTAGCCCTGCGGCGGTAATAATCGCCGTTCCATGCTGATCGTCATGAAAGACCGGTATATCCATTAAAGATTTTAATTTTTCTTCTATAATAAAACATTCAGGAGCTTTAATATCTTCAAGATTAATACCCCCAAAACTATAACTGAGATATTTCACGGCATTAATAAATTCTTCAGGGTCTTCCGTATTCACTTCCAAGTCAATTGCATCAATATCGGCAAATTTTTTGAATAGTACGGCTTTTCCTTCCATTACCGGTTTTGAAGCAGCCGCTCCTAAATTACCAAGCCCAAGTACGGCAGTACCGTTAGAGATTACGGCAACTAAATTACCGCGGGCGGTATATTTATATACATCCTCTAAATTTTTAGCAATTTCAAGGCAAGGAGCAGCTACACCCGGTGAATACGCAAGCGATAAATCTTGCTGAGTAACTAAAGACTTTGTTGCAGAAATAGTGATTTTACCCGGTTTATCTTTTTCATGATATTCAAGGGCTTCAGCATAATTTATTTTATTCATTTCATCCATTTTAGAAATTCCTGTTTTGTTTGTTTTGGTTTTTCGTCATTGCGAGAAGAATTACGTAGTAATTCGACGAAGCAATCTCAGGAGGTTTAACGAGATTGCCACGTCGCTTCGCTCCTCGCAATGACGTGGTAAATTCACCCCATTATATACATAATAATTGATATAGTAACCACTGAGAAAAAAGTAGTAAATGTTATAATCGACGCCATAGAATCAGGATCACCGTCAAGCTGACGAGATAGAATATAAGCCGTACTTGCACATGGAAGACAGCTATATAATATTCCTACCGATCTATCTATCCCCTCAATTGACATTAACCATAATACTATTACGCTAACTAGAGGAAATGCAACTAATTTAATAAAGCTTGTAAACATTACATTGTGTAAAAGCTCTCGCCTAATAGTAAAATTAAGCCCTGCTCCAACATTTAACATACCAATAGCTAAAGCAGCATTAGAAAGACTATCTAGTGTTTTCTTAAGCCCTAAATGTAATTCAAGATTTGAGTAATTAAAAACGAACCCTACTAAACTTGCGATAATTAACGGGTTACGCACAATTAATTTCATCATTAAAACAAAACTAGTTCTAATAGTATTAGTAACGGATTTATTAGGGATATAATAAGCGAAAATCATTACCGATAAAATATTGGTAAAAATAATCATATAAGAAGAAATAACGGCGACAATAGAAAGCCCACTAGGACCAAGCAGAGGGCTACTTACTCCAAAAAAAATGTAGCTATTATAACGAATTGATCCTTGAAAAATGGAAGTAAATTGGATTTTATCTATGTTGTATTTTTTTTGGTAAATTATAAGACCAATTGATACAAGGATAGTGGAAATAATAAGAGCCACTACTAACTTAATTATCGATGCAACGCTTAAGTCGGCAGTAGATACGTAATTAAACAGCATGGCAGGAAATAGTACAAAATACGATAATTTCTCAATATCACGCCAAAATTCTTCTGAAGTTAACCATTTATTTTTGATAATACTACCAAGAAGCGTAATTAAAAAAATAGGTAACGTACTACAAAAAATTTCATTCATTTGTTAATAGTTTTTATTTTAACGTCATTGCGAGGAGCGAAGCGACACGGCAATCTCGTCAAATATCCTGAGATTGCCACGCTCCTTGCAGTCGCTCGCAATGACGATTTTAAAGCCCTTTACCCTACAACTTTCCTTCAACCAGCTTCTTCATTTCCTGCACCCCGTAAAGCTTTATGAAAGTCCCAAGTCTTGGACCTTCATTCTGTCCTAGCAATATCTGATATAAATCTTTAAAGTAATCACGCAGATTTTCATATCCTGCTTTCATTCCTATATCATATATTGCTTTCTGAATACTTTCCGCCTCTGTTTGATCAGATATGCTAGATAACATGTCTAATATATCTTGTAAAATAACCTTATGCTTTTCAGAAGGAGCTAAATATGATTTATGTGCTTTAATAAAGTCATTATAATATCTTATAGCAAATTCTGCTAAGTGGTCAAGATAAGGACTAGTCTTTGGAGTTGCTTTTGGCTCATATTTGCTAATAAATCCCCAAAGTACCGATTTATCGGAAGGATTACACACAGAAGTAAGATTTAAAAGCAACGCATAGGTAATACCAAAAGTCTCAATTTTTGGTACATTCCCGTGATGTATGTGATAAACTGGATTTGCAAAACGCTTTGCCCTATCCTCTTCTAAATGATATTTCTGATTAAAAGTAATATATTCATCAACATTTTTAGGTATTACATCAAAAAACAAACGCTTAGCTCTAGTCGGATTTTGGTACATAAATAATGCTATACTTTCAACGGGAGCATATTTAAGCCAATCATCGACGCTAATACTATTACCTTTTGATTTTGATATTTTCTCACCGTTTTCATCTAAAAATAGCTCATAACATAGCTGCACCGGCGGCTTGCCTCCTAGGATTCGGCAAATTTCTGAATAAAGTCGAGCATTTGCTAGATGGTCTTTGCCGTACATTTCATAATCGACTTTAAGAGCAGCCCAACGCATACCAAAATCCGGCTTCCACTGTAATTTACAATGCCCTCCCGTTACCGGTACTTCTACATAATTACCGTCCTCGTCTTTATACGTAACAGTACCTGCTTTAGCATCCCATTTCTCTATAGGTACTTGCAGTACCTTACCTGTTTTCGGGCATATAGGCATGAAAGGTGAATAGGTAGCCTTTCGCTCTTCTCTAAAAGTCGGTAGCATCAGCTCCATTATTTCGTCATATTTCTCTAGCACTCTTATCAGCATTTCATCAAACATACCCGCCTTATAACAGTTAGTACTGCTATAAAATTTATACTCAAAGCCGAATTTATCAAGAAATGAGCGAAGCTTTGCATTCATATAATGCCCATAACTTTCACATTCACCGAACGGATCAGGGATAGAAGTAAGCGGCATATCCATATATTGTGCTACCATTTCAGGATTTGGGATATTACTAGGAACTTTACGAAGTCCGTCCATATCATCAGAAAAGCAAATTAGCTTAGTAGGAATATCGGACAATTGCTCAAACGCTTTCTGCACCATCACCATACGAGCATTCTCACCAAAAGTACCGATATGAGGTAAACCTGAAGGACCATAACCCGTTTCAAATAATACATAATTTTTTTCAGGAGCTTTACCGTTTAAGCTGTCTAATATCTTCTTAGCTTCGACAAAAGGCCAAGCGTTTGACTTAATAGCATCTTCCCAAATTTCTGACATTTATTTTTCTTGCACTTTAATTAATAATCAGTGACAATATACTAAATTTATTTATTTGTAAAATATCAAATTAACGTCATTGCGAGGAGCGAAGCTTTGCTGCAATCTCGTCAAACTTCCTGAGATTGCCGCGTCGAGGCTTTGCCTCTCCTCGCAATGACATTTAAAAAAGAATCAAAAACCTCAAAAACCATGCCATTTACTACTATTATAAATTACATCAGAAAAGATAGCTATAAAGTTCTACATTTAGGACTAATTGCAATTTCTATAATAGCACTTGCTACCGCTTATATTGCTGAATATATATTCCATTATACACCCTGCCCTTTATGCGTTTACGAAAGGTTTCCCTATTTAACGCTAATCAAAATTTGCTTAACTGCTTTAATCATCAGACAATTAAGCAAATATACTTTAATATTCATTCTCCTAACTATCCTTAGCTCTTGCATATTATCAACATATCATAGCTTCGTAGAAAGAGGGATAGTACAACCAAGCGCTCTTTGCTCATCGATGATCCGTATCCCGAAAGGCTTGTCTATACAACATATCAAGCAAATGTTCTACTCTCAGCCAATCACTTCCTGCACGAAACCCGCAATCAAAATCTTCGGTATTTCTATGACAGAGTATAATCTACTCTTAAATATCGGTCTTCTAATCTGTTTACTCCTAGTTTGGTTTTATCCAAAATCTAATAAGTAATTAAAAAATTAACTATTAACTTGCAAAGATTAAAAATATTGTGTATAATATCACTTCATTATTTTTATATCATTCTTAAAAAATTAAGAATGATATAAAAATTATATGAAAATAATTATTTTAACTAATTTTAACAAGAGAAAAAACCATGATAAATGATAATAACAACAATTTATTTACAAAACTAGCTTATGGCGATCTTAGTGAAGTTCAAGCTTTATTAAAAAGTGAAGTCAATATTGACGAACACAAAAATGAGTATGGAGACACAGCATTATTTCATGCATTATTTTTGGGAGACTTAAAAAGAGCTAAATTATTACTTGAATATAATGCTAGTCCTAATATTCAGGATAATTACGGACAAACGATTTTATATAAACTCGTATTATCTAATTCTATAGATAAAATGGAATTTTTACTTCAAAATGCTGCTAATATTGACTTAGAAATAAAGAACGATCACGGTTTTACTCCTTTATATTCTTCAGTACTTGATGGAAATATAGAAGCTATCGAGCTTTTAATTTCAAAAATTTGCTGTATTTATACTTTTTTCTGGATTCCCGCCTACGCGGGAAGGCATTGTTGCGTGGACCTGTTTATCCGTCATTGCGAGGAAATTACGAAGTAATTGACGAAGCAATCCAGTAAAAAATTCTGATTTACAGAATTTTTTTAATTATTTCCTGGATTGCCGCGTCGCTTCGCTCCTCGCAATGACGACCTTCAGTATCCACGCAACAATGCCACGCGGGAATGACATCGAGTAGGTTTTTCGATCAATACATCAGATATTCACTTCTAATTTAACATCTCTTTCAACTCTTTTAAAGAAAAATTCGGTGGTTTTAAGTAGTCTAGTACTACCTTACCACTATCTAAGACTATAATCCTTTTGCCGTAATTTACGGCATCTTCCAAATTATGCGTGATCATAACGGAAGTTATCTTATGTTTCTCTATAATTTCTGCTGTTTTTTTCATCACTGCATGCGAAGCTTTCGGGTCTAAATTTGCAGTATGTTCATCTAGAAATAATATTTTAGGCGGATGAGCTATACTAAGTGCCAGCAGTATAATCTGCTTTTCGCCGCCGGAAAATTTACTGAGCGACTGTGAAAGTAAAGACCCAAAGCGTTTAGGCGAACCTGTAAGCTCTAGCACCTCGCTAGAAGTTAACCGTTCATTACTAGGGAATCTACTTTCCCACAGAATAATATTTTCCTCAAGCATTAGCTCGGTAAACAGCCTCTCTTCAGCCTTTTGCGTTAATGTAACCAGCGTACGAGCTTTCTGACCTTTAGGTATTTTATCGATTCTGATTTGATCTAAAAATACTTTCCCGCTAGTCGGCTTTAAATAACCGGCAAGTATTTTAGCTAAAGTAGACTTACCGCTACCGTTAGCCCCGAGTATTACAACAAACTCTTCTTTAGCAATATTTAGAGTAGTTTCCGTAATTATAGGCGTGGTTCTTTCCTTAACTTTGAACTCTATTTTTTCTGCACTCTATTTTTTCTGCATATAAATAAGGTTTCATAATTTTGTCTTTTTAATCGAAAATGTACTCGTTTTTTCCGTCATTGCGAGGAAAATTACGAAGTAATTGACGAAGTAATCCAGTTAAAAATGCATAGCATTTTTTTATTATTTTTCTAGATTGCCACGTCGCTTCGCTCCTCGCAATGACGGTTCAGGTATCCACGCGGGCAATGCCACACGGGAATGACATTACAAGTATTATTTCTTACCCACCGTACTGAGCGAAATAAACAATACTATCCCTAAAATAAGCTTAAGGTTTATAGGATCGATGCCAATTCGGAGTAAAACGCTCAAAGCAATAAAGTAAAATAATATACCTATAAAACAAGAAAATATCTCTTTTTATAGGTATATTATTTTACTTTTAAACGCATTAAAATTATTAGCATGGATTAAAAAATATACCGCCCTATAACAATCGCACCGATACCAACTAATGCCACTCCAAAACCCATATTAATATCGGCAAAACCGTTTATTTGTGCCGATAAAGTACCTGTTAAAGCAGCTAGGCAGTTGCTTATGCTAAGACCAAGCATGCGATAAAGCTCGGCAGGTTTTCCTAAATTAATCAATAAATCTTTATTAAAACCAAAAGCTCGAAGGAATAAACCGAGCTTACCTTTCAATAAAATTATAACAGCAAATATAATAAGACAATTAATTATTATTAAAGGCACTAACCAATTTTCGAGATCTAATATAGATAGCAGAGTCGGCATACCAAGAACCGATATATTAGGACGCTGCATAATTTGCAAGTTAACGGAATAAAGCATAAAACTTGCAAGTATTCCGGCTATAAGCCCGTTAATGCGGTTATTCTTCTGCATAAAACTAACTATGCTGCCGATAATTCCTCCTGCTATTACGGCAAATATTAATGCAAGAAATAACCCAAACGAAAGGCTGCGGGCAAATACGGCAGCTCCTAGTACATAAGTACCGTCTACGGTAAGATCGGTAATTTTCAAGATTCGATATTATATACATCCCTAAAATAAGCGGCAACATTATTAAGGATTGCTCAAGAGCAGTAACTAAAATGTTCATATTATTATACTTTATATTTAATGAAAAACAGTATACGAAGATCAACTTCAAAAAGAGTAATCGGTTCACAAGACGAGGAACGGAAGCCGTTACTTAATACGTGAGTACCGTAGTACTTGCAGAACGACGTAGCCAATTTTTGAAGTTCTATCTTAGTATACTACTCTTCGAGTTCTTTATGAGCGAAAGGAAGTACGGATAAATTTTCTTTAGTTAGAATATCTTGCTTTGATAGAGATTGAAGATTAATAAACAAAGTTAAGTCTTGCATATCCCCAAACAGAATATCTTTTGGTGCTATTCCTTGCAAGATTTTTTTTGCCATTAACCCCGCTTCTACGCCTATTTGCTTTTCTTGCACTCCTACGGCAATAGTTGCCCCGCTAATTACTGACCCTTCATCGGAAGCAATGATAGGAATACGGCGTTTAAATGCTTCTTGCTTTAAAATATTAATTCCGCTAACTACCAAATGATCTTTCAGAATTACAAAACTCTGCGTATTTTCAGGAGCATTTTTTACAGCGACCGGCATATCATTTAAATTTTGTATCATTACCGTGTGCAGAGAAATATTGTTTTTTCCAGTATATAATTTTAACATTTCTACTTCAGGTATAACTTTCTTGCTACTGCTATAAATTAAAGTGATATTCTGTAAAAAAGGTAATTTACTAATGGTGTCGGTGATTTTTATCTCATCGTTAACACCGGTAACTAAAGGTAGGTTTTTACTGTTAATCATAGCAGCAGCACAAACAATCGGTTTATTTGTTATATGAGAAATAACAGTTTGGCTGACTGTCGTGCCTATTGGAATTATTACATCAATATCCTGATCTTTTATTTGCTTTATAATAGCAAGTAAAATATTAGAATCAGCATGAGCATTTTTAACTATAATTTCTGCATCTATATCTTTTAGCGACTCTTTAATTCCCAATATAATCTCGGTCATTGCAGCATGTTCAAGCGGAACAATAATTGCTACTTTTTTTTGACCCGCATAAATTGCAGCTGTGATAAATAAAACAAAAAGAAAAGAATTTTTGAAAAATATTAGAGATAAACATTTTAATATCCTGTCATAAGTTATAATTTAATAATCAAAATCTAAATTTGCATATAGCAAACATATAAACGCAAAAAATTATCTACGCCAACGCCAATTTTGTATTAAACTATTAACCTTTAAAGATATCATAAATATTTTTAACTGTAGAAATATAAAGTAAAGATAAAAAACTTATCTTTCTTTGACTAGAAGCTAAATAGTCAAGAAAGCTCTACCTTAGAGGCTATCTGTAAATAAATTTTAAGGCTAATTAAATTATTTTTTGCTGCAAATAGTAAGATTTTTTTGAAATACAAATAATATTCTTTCAAAAATCTTATCAATTTTTGCTAAAAAAGCTCTTTAACTACTAATTAAACTTATTTACAGATGGTCTCTTAATTTTTAATGTTTAGCACCATTTTAAGATTATGTCAATAACCAATAAATAGTATTACCTAAAAGAATTGCCTGAGATAGCCTATACCTCGGTGTTATTACCGCTTCTGCGAAAAGTTATTATTACATAAAGTTGCTGCGTGGATCGATTGTACCTCTGTCATCCCGTGGCTTGACCTTATAGTACCGAGACAGTTTTTGTTCTAGGTCATTCCCGCGTAGGCGAGAATCCAGTAAAGTAAAGCTTAAAAAAAACTATGTAATAAAAAATCTTTAAAATTAAAGATTTTTTAGTCTGGATCCCCGCTTTTAGCTAGGATGACATCGAGATCTTTAAAAAAATGTCCGGTACTATGGGCTTGACCACGGGATCTAGTTAAAAATACTAAAATTATTAGTATTTTTATTGTTTTTATGGACCACGTGGTCAAGCGAACTAGGTGACACAGTGGGTTTTACCGCTCCTCGCAAGGCATTGTTGCGTGGACCGGTTTTCCCGTCATTGCAAGGAAATTACGAAGTAATCCAGTTAAAAATTCTGATTTACAGAATTTTTTTATTATTTTTTCTGGATTGCCGCGTCGCTTCGCTCCTTGCAATGACGGTTCAGATATCCACGCAGGCAATGCCCGCTCGCAATGACGATTCAGTACTTATGCAGCAAGGCTTGCAAAATGAAAAAGAAATTCATTTCTTAAACTCTGTATTTCCTGTTTGTTCTAATACCGTTTGCCCTATTAATTGCGATAGAACATCTTGACCTGCAGTCCAGCTTACTAGTGGCTCTTCACCTGTTAAACCGGTATCATAACGATCATCAATCTTAACAAAAATTAATACTTTAGCAATGCTAAGTCAATGAAAATTTAATATTATTCACAAGGTATAGATACTGATCTGACAAGGTCAATTATTATTTTTCTAATATTTGGATTTTGTACTCTAGTAAATGCTCTAGTTAAAGATAAAAGTTCTCTTTCCATAGTCCTTGATAATTCTTTATAATCAAAAGAGACGTCATTTTCATATTGCCCTTCTTCTTCAGCAATATTATTTAAGAAATCACTTTCTATTTCTTTGAATAGATATTCAATTTTATTATTAGAAGTATTTTCATCGTCAGTTTTTAACTTTTCTTCTTCAAAACTATTAAAGAAATACTTTAAAGGCGTATTTAAAACTTTTGCAAAAACATATAACCTACTTATAGGTATATTACTTAAACCTTCTTCATATTTTTTAACTTGGAGAGTACTAATATCTAAAGCTTGCCCTAATTCTTTTTGGCTAATACCTACAGCAAGACGTCGTTCTTTTAAACGTTCACTTGCGAGTTTGTCCGGATGTTTTATTGAATCATTCATTTTAACAATAAGCTTTAATTATTAATAAAGTCTATTCAACTTTAAATGTAGTATATTACTTTATATTTAATCAAGCAACTTTATTAAAAATTTAATATAATAATGCTAAAACCCTTTAGTTATCAAGAATCAAGACTAATAAATAATTAATTAAAAGTATAAAAACGATGAGTAATAGAATAGTAAAATTACCAAATTGCGAGAATATAGTAGGAGAGGTTAGTTTTTTAGGAATTAAACCTTGAGTATAATTTATTTCATTTAGATTTAGTTTTTTTGTTGTTCTACCAAAAGGATCTACTATAGCTGAAATACCGTTATTTGCTACTCTAATCATAGGTAAACCGTTCTCTACGGCTCTACTTCTACTAATATGAAAATGCTGATATGGACCGCTTGATTTACCATACCACGCATCATTTGTAATATTAATTATTACATCGGCTATTTCATTATTCGTCCGTACAAAATCAGGAAAAATAGATTCATAACAAATTAAAGGTTTAATTTTAAGATTATATTTTTCAAGATAAACAAGCCCTCCATCTCCTTCTTTATAATCAATTAAACCGTGAGTTAATTTTTTAAACGGTAGTATCTTTTTAAGAGGCATATACTCACCGAAAGGTACTAAATGTGATTTATGATATTCAAATAATTTATGATCATTTTTATCAAGAGCATACATAGCTGAGTAAAGTTCAAACTCATCACCTTGTTTTTTATTATCCGAGATCCCTCCTGTTATCAAAATAGCATTTGTAGAATTTAGCATTTTTAATAATTCTGATTTAACTTGCGGTATATCATCAGGTACTACTAATGCTGCTTCAGACCAAATAATTAAATCGATGGGTTCGGAATTTTCTGATAAATTAATATGTAGCATTAAATTATGCCAAAATTCTTCTTCATTCCATTTTTCGGTTTGAGGTATTGAAGGCTGCACTAATCGTACTTTTATATCAGTGAAATTTGTAAGGTTATTACTTAGCCTTACTGCTCCGTAAATGACAATTACGATTAATATTAGGACTGAACTAGCTAGTAATATTTTTAACTGAGTAAATTGCTTGCTAAATAAAGGATAAGCTGATGTAGAAATATATATAACTATAAAACTAAGTCCATATATCCCTATTATACTTAAAGGCTGTATTAAAATATCTGAAAACGAGAAAGCATAGCCGATCAAATTCCAAGGAAGACCGGTAAAAATCCATGAACGTATCCACTCAAATAATACCCAACATAAACAGAATATAAATTGGTAATATTTATTATTTTTAGCAAAAAAACTAAGCATGCAGCTTGCCGATATAAAGAAAGCTAAAACTATAGGTAGCCCAAATAACGCAAAAGGAATTGCCCACCAAAAATCCGCAATATAAACGCTAACACCGATACTTATCCAATATATTCCACTTAAAAAATGCCCAAAACCGAATAAATAACCAAATTTTGCGGCTTCTTGCCAATTTTCGGATTTTTGAACTATATAACATAAGTAAGATAACGTTAATAATGCCGGTATAAAGAAAGTCGGAGCAAAAACTAAACCGCTTAACATCCCTAGCAGTAAACATATGATTTTAGGTTTATACATTTTTATCGATTATTTGTTTACAAAATAATACATCATGCTATCATTTCAGCAAGTTTTAATATAATGAGTAAATAAATGACTACAGGATTACTACAAGGAAAAAAAGGCTTAATTACAGGCATTGCAAATAATATGTCAATATCGTGGGCGATTGCACAGCTTGCTAAAAAACACGGAGCAGAGCTATGGTTTACTTATCAATCGGAAGTACTAGAAAAACGAGTTAAACCACTCGCTGAGGAGATAGGTTGTAATTTTGTTAGCGAACTCGATGTTACGAATCCAAAATCAATTAGTAATTTATTTGATGATATAAAAGAGAAATGGGGTAGCTTCGATTTCTTACTTCACGGTATGGCTTTTGCCGATAAAAATGAATTAAAAGGACATTATGTTGATACTAGCTTAGAAAATTTTCATAATTCTTTACATATATCATGTTACTCTCTTTTAGAACTCTCAAGGTCCGCAGAAGCCTTAATGCATGACGGCGGAAGCATTGTGACGTTAACTTACTACGGTGCTGAAAAAGTTATACCTAATTATAATGTAATGGGGATTTCTAAAGCTGCACTTGAGGCTAGTGTAAAATATCTAGCAAACGATTTGGGAGAAAATAATATTAGAGTAAACGCTATTTCGGCGGGACCTATCAAAACTCTAGCATCTAGTGCAATAGGTGATTTTAGTACTATGCTTAAATCTCACGCTGCAACCGCACCATTAAAACGTAATACTACCCAAGAAGATGTAGGAGGAGCAGCAGTATATTTATTTAGTAATTTATCTAAAGGTGTTACCGGTGAAATTCATTATGTAGATTGCGGTTACAATATTATGGGAAGTAATAAATTATAAATTATTATTGCATGGATCATTAACCGTGTTCGATGTCATTCCCGCGTGGCATTGTTGCGTGGACCGGTAAATGCTCTTTATGTCATTCCCGCGAAAGCGGAAATCCAGAAAAAAAGTATAAATACAGAAAATTTTTGAAATTAAAAGCTCGATTTATGCTGGATTCCTGCTTTCGCAGGAATGACATCGGTATCCACGCAACAATGCCTTCCCGCGTAGGCGGGAATCCAGTCATTAAAAAATATAAATGTACTAAATTTTAAAATTAAAAGCTCAAATAATTTCGCTTTTTTTCTGGATTCCCGCTTTCGCGGGAATGACATCACAATCCATGATTTCTTTTTTTGAGATGTTCAGGTTTTGGAGGAACAGGCGGTTTTTTGGATTTTGCCTGAACCTTTTTAGCTTCTGACGGCAATGCCGGATTATTTAATCTATTTAACTCTTTTGAGATTTGTTTTAACTGTTCTTGTACTTCTACTTTTAAAGGAGTATGAGAATTTTTAATTTCACTATTTACTATTTTTCCTATTTTCTCAAGATTTTCTTTAGAAATGGAATATGATTTTATACTTATATAATTAACAATCTTTGACCACCAAGTTTGTCTTTTATCTAATTCTTGATGTATTATATCTACTAAATCATTTTTTTTGAATGTTAATATATAATCAGAAGCTCCTTCTAAAGATTTAGATAAATGCCTTTTTATTTCTTCTCGTCTCTTATCTTCAATACTTACCTTTTTGTCTTTCTCGAGTGTTGTTATTGCTTTTTCAATTATTAAAGATATCTTAGTCTCTTTTCCTTCATTTGCTTTATTTTCTAAATTTTCTTTGGTATTAAAATGTATATTGGTTCCTATTTTAGCATCTACTAATTGTTTAACATACTTACCGTTAGGAGCAGCTATTCCTCCTTCTATTTTCAATGCTTCTTCCGGTGATTTTTTATATATTTTCTCATATATTTCTGATTCTCGAAAAAGTGGAGCATATAATAAAAAATTAATACTTTGAGCTATTCTACTATCTACTAAATCTTTAGAATTTCTTTTAGGATAAAATTTTTCTTGTAAAATACGATAGTGATCTAATATTTCCGGTGTTATATCTTTTATATCAAGAGATTGTAATTCTCCTTTATCATTAAATTTTGCTTTCATACCTGAGCGTTTTGCTTCCAATAATAATATTTCTTGAAAAACTTTATTATTAGGAGTACGACAAACAAAATTAGGATCATTATCCGGCATTAATTCATTTGCATTTTCCATTATTGCTTGATTGAGCTTATGTAATTGCTCCTTATTAAGCTTTTTATCTAAAAAACTTATAAAAGCTTCCCTTTGTTTTTGCTTACTTGCAGTACTAAAAGCCTGCTGCATCTTTTGCAACACATCAAAATCAAAATTTTCGTTACCTATTTCTTTGATAACTAAATTTGCTAAATTTTTTGTTTCAGTATTCACTGTTTCTTTTTTATTTTTTGTAGCCATATTTAATATTAATCTAACTTATAATTATTTTAATATTAATGATAGATTAAATTAATTTCTAGAGGTTTTTACTATATTTATAATCAAAACTTTAAGACAGTATCTAGAAAGTCATACTGGACTTTCACTATTTCCTAGAATTTCTATTGATACTATCTCACCATCTGGTTGAGTATGATTTACTAGCTCTAATATATTTGAAGATGCTAAATTGCTAATATAAACACCTTTTACATCATTTAATATAGAATTAAATACATAACTATCTACTTCATCGCCCTTATTAATATCATAGTATGGTTTAAATTTTTCTAATTCACTTACTTTTTTAAACCTCTCTGACCTAAATAATTCTTTTGCTACATCATGTTCTTCGATATATTTACTTACAAGTAAAAACATTATGCTTTGTGCTAAGCTACTTTTAATGTAAAATTCTTTTAAGCATTCAATAAAATTTTCAAAAAAACTTACTTCTTCAATTAATTCTTCAAAAGGAATTTGACAATCAGGGAACAATTCTTGATATAATTTTTTCTGCAATTCCTCTTTTTCAATTAGTTCTTCAAAAGGAATTTGACAATCAGGGAACAATTCCTGATATAATTTTTTCTGCAATTCCTCTTTTTCAAAGTTTTTCAAATAAAAATTATCTACTAATAACTTGTAAAGTTCAAGTATCTTGCTAGGAAAGTTAATTTTTAAAGTTCCTTTTTTATCAACTTCTACAGCAAAATTGTTTCTTTTTGCTTGCAATAATAATATTTCTTGAAAAACTTTATTATTAGGAGTACGACAAACGAAATTAGGATCATCATCCGGCATTAATTCATCTGCATTTTCCATTATTGCTTGACTGAGTTTATGTAATTGCTCTTTATTAAGCTCTTTATCTAAAAAACTTATAAAAGCTTTTCTTTGTTTTTGCTTACTTGCAATGCTAAAAGCCTGCTGCATTTTTTGTAAAATCCCAAAATCAAAATTTTCGTTATCTATTTCTTGGATAACTAAACTTGCTAAATTATGTGATGCTTCATCACATAATTCTTCTCTTTCTAAGTTTTTTTGACCTAACCCGGAATAAACATTGAACCCTGATTCTTTCTCTTGAGCTAATCTAAGATATTTTTCTTCAATTTCTCTAGGTTTATTAATACAAGAGAGCATAATTTCTTTTAGCTTCATATAATTTCCCTTAAATTAAAAAGGCCTATTATATTTAGTTAAAAAATATTAACAAGTACTTTATAAAAGATTAAGGTAAATTAATTTTTGTTAAGAGGGTGATGCAATAATGCTTTTTTTAGATGATTAGCTTGAAGATGAGTATATATTTGGGTAGTTGATATATCAGCATGACCGAGTAGCTCTTGAATTACTCTTAAGTCTGCTCCGCCCTCAAGTAAATGACTTGCAAAGCTGTGGCGTAATATATGAGGAGAAATATGTTCAGGGTTAAGATTGGCATAAAGAGCAGCAGATTTTAACAGAATTGCAAAATTTTGCCTAGTCATATAACCTGCTAAAGCTGATGAGGGAAATAAATAAATTAGATTTTTTGGTTTAGCTTTATTCACAAAAATATCTCTAATTGCAAGATATTTAGCAATAGAGATAACTGCCTGTTCATTTATTACTATGACTCTTTCCTTATTACCTTTACCAAGCACCGAAAATATTTTTCTTACTTCTCCTTTAGAAGTTTTATTAGTCAGAATATCAGTAAGCTTAAGACTAACAAGTTCTGAGACTCTAAGACCGCTAGCATAAAGCAAATGAATCATAGCATTAAGCCGTATACCTTCAGGAGAATTATCTTGCGAGCAATATTCAAGTAGCGATTTAATTTGATCTATAGACAATATTTCAGGAAGTTTATTTTGGTATTTCGGTAAATCTACGTTAAGAACCGGATTAAAGGCAGTATGATTTTCGCTAATTAAAAACTCATAATAGCTTTTTATAGTTGAGATTTTTCTGTTGATTGAGCGTGCTTGTAAATCATTACTTGCTAGATACTCAATCCAATCTCTAATATTTTCTGTGGTAATATTTAATTCGGATAATCTTTGTTTAGCAAGATAGTTTTGAAAATCGAATAGGTCACGCTTATAGCTAAGTATAGAATTTTTTGATAATGCTCGCTCGGCTAAGAGCATTTCTAGGAATTGCGAAATAAATTCCATAAGATTTTTTAATTTCTATAATGGAGGCCAGGGTCGGAATCGAACCGACGAATAGAGGATTTGCAGTCCACGGCATTACCACTTTGCTACCCAGCCTAGGTATCGTCATTGCGAGGAGAGGCAAAGCCTCGACGTGGCAATCTCAGGAGTTTGTTATTATTTCATAAGATTGCCACGCTCCCTATGGTCGCTCGCAATGACGTTTTCAAAACACGGTAATACTACCAACATCCATACAAAAAGCAACTATTTTTATACTAAACTCCTAATCCGTGCAGGATATTTAAACGATTTATCCTTCATAAAATTCAGGAACTGGCTAACGGAATCCACTATATCGTCATTTTTAATATGGGGAAAATTCAGTAATTCCTTTAAAATTATGCTTGATTGTTTGGGTATTAAAACACTAGCTGATTGAAATAAAAGAACTACCGAGGCGAATCTTGTAACTTTATCGAGCCTTGGCTTAATCCCAATCACTCTAATATTATCGCCTAAAAACCCTATATCTTGAATTAATTGTTGACCGCTTGCTTTATCCTCGATTAATATAAATTTTGGCTGATATTCTCTAGCCAATTTTTCCGTTATATTTTTAAGCTCAGGATAATTAATTTTTTTCCGTACTAATGATACTAGATAATATTTCTGCTCAAGAATCCCCATATAGTACAAACACTATAATCGGAATTTTCAGAAATTTTAATTGCCGTATCCCAGCTTTGCACAAAATAATCAAACTTCTCAGATAGAGTTTCATAAAAGCTAATATCCTCCATATTAAGCAAAGATGCCCCCCTAGCTATAGGTTCTTGTAAATATTGAGCATTATAATTATAGCTACCTATTTCCTGCTCTAACTTTGCTAAGCAATCAGGAGGTTCTTTATAGCTATCTAAAATCTCACCGCTAAGGTATTGATATTCTTTATTCATTAATTTAAAGGAGTAATCTTGAATGCTAATAGCTGGAATTTTCAAATGATGCCATGAATTACTACTATTAAGTAGATAACTGGATAAATCATCACTATGAAGACGCTGCATAACTAGAACTATCGCTCCCTTATTATGATTATTTAGTCTGCTAACAAAAGTTTGCTCAAACCAATCTATAAACTTTCTTACGTATTTTATAAGAATGAATTTGCGTAGGATTATGAGGATCATCGATAATTAAGATATCACCGCCCTCACCTGTTGCCGATCCTCCAACCGATGTTGCAAATCTAAAGCCGTTAGCTGTCGTTAAAAATTTACTTTTTTGATTATGGGTTTTACTAAGGATAGTATTCGGGAAAAGTTCCTTATACCAATCGGAATTTAAAATAAACCGACAATCTAGTGAGTGTTTAATGCTAAGTATTTGAGAATAGCTAGCAATCATAATCCTTTTGGTAGGTTTAACCCCAAGTAGATAAGCAGGCCAAGCAACACTAACACAAATAGATTTTAAGCTCCTTGGCGGTATATTGATTATTAAACGATTAATATCACCGCTTTGCACGGCATTTAAATAATCGGTAATTATTCTTATATGTTTACTTGGGTAATACTCTGCTCCCGGATTAATAGTATTAAATACCTTAATGATAAAGCTATGAAAATCCTGCCGTAAAATAGAATTTAAGAGTTCTTTAGAGTGGAGCATTTTGTACCTACATCGTCATTGCGAGGAAAAATTGAAAATTTTGACGAAGCAATCTCAGGAGTCTTGCTTTATGAGATTGCCACGCTCCTTTCAGTCGCTCGCAATGACGTTAAAACCTTATCACAAATTATCATTGCCATTAATCCCCTATAGTATATAATTTTGAAAAATAATATGTTTATTTATGAAGTTACTACGAATTGTTTTTATCACGATCATATGTACTTACTCTTCTATATTTGCAGAAAATTTAGAGTCGGTTACTACAACTGAAGATACTGAAAATGACGTATTTATCCCTCTTGATGAAAATCATCCTGTTTTAAACTCAAACGATAACATTAATGATAGTTCCGAGTTTAAGAGCTATACAAACGGTAAAATTATTGCTCTAAATAAAATTACTGCCACTTCTGAAGAAATTAATTTTAAAGTCGGGGAAGAGAAATATTTCGGTAATATAAAAATCAAATTGCACAAATGTATAAAAAACCTTGATCCGTATAATCAAGATAATTATTTGCTGATGACCATAACGGAATATAAAATAGACGAAGATCCTAATTTACTCTTTCAAGGATGGATGATTTCTTCAAGCATTTCACTTTCAACGTTTGAACACCCAATCTACGAAATTTTTGCTAAAGATTGTTTTTAATTGAAATGATAAATTATTTAACTTCAACTTTAATATTCCTAATTCCAAGTCTTGGGATGGTAGCGGGCTTATCGGTTGCAGCTACTGTAACAATTTTTTTGCTAATATTATTCCTGCGAGGTATTAATCGTCATTGCGAGCGACTATAAGGAGCATGGCAATCTCATAAAGCAGGGCTCCTGAGATTGCTTCGTCAAAACTTACAGTTTTTCCTCGCAATGACGATAAAAATCGAATTATTATTCGCCGCCTGGTGTTTAATATCTTGTTCACTAACGAACTTATTTAAATTCACTCAAGTTTTCATACTTTTATTTCTTGGATTTATAGTTAGTAATTCTGCTCCTTTCGGGAATCGCTTGCAGCTCAAAAAAGCTTTAATACTCGGAATTCTCACGGCAATATTATTATTCTTCATTGAATATTCTTCTCATGGTTTTTTAACAAGAACATTCAAAGCTAGTTTTGGCTTATATATGCTAGATCGTGGTTGTGCTTTACTTTCAATTACTTCTTGGGTAGCGATTATAATTTTACTCTCTAGCGGTAAAAGAAGACACGCATTAATGCTATATATATTAGTGCTTTATTTATTAAGTATTTCCGATAGTTTAGCAAGTTTTTTAGGCTTCAGTATAGGCGGAGTAATATTTATTTTAGCAAGACTTATAAAACCGATATTTTTCAAATTAATTGCAATAAGTTTAATTACCGGCTCGTTACTATTTCCTGTTATAGCTACACAAATAGAACCACGAGATTTATCTGAAAAATATTTAGCTACACAACCTTCCGCTGCTCATCGTTTATTTATTTGGCATTTTGTTGCAAATAAAATCACCCTAAAACCGATTTTAGGCTATGGCTTTGCTTCTTCTAAATATATCAAAGTCAATAATAGTAAAATGATCAATTACAACGGAGAAAAATGGCATCCTTTGCCGCTACACCCTCATAATAATATATTACAAATTACTCTTGAACTCGGTATAATAGGTTTAATATTATTTTTATGCTTAGTTTATAAATATCTCAAACAAATTAGTAATCTCGAAAATAATAATTTCAAAGCAATTTCCTATGCATGTTTTATAAATTACTATATTATCGGCATGATTTCATATAATATTTGGCAAATATGGTGGATATCAAGCGGTATTTGGGTACTAGTTTTAATAAAGTTACTAGTTAAACCTGATATTGTCGTTGATAATTGATGCTATTTGGTATAGATATAGAAGTAAGTGAAATCTACGTCATTGCGAACAGGCATTACCCACGTGGATCGGTTTTTCGTCATTGCGAGAAGAATTACGTAGTAATTCGACGAAGCAATCCAGTAAAAAATTCTGATTTACAGAATTTTTTTAATTATTTAAATGGATTGTCGCGTCGCTTCGCTCCTCGCAATGACGATTTGGGTATCCACACGGATACCTCTCCTCGCAATGACGAAAAACAATAAAAACATATGCTACAAAACTCAGGGCTTTTACAAGAATATCTACCGATTGCTATATTTTTCGGTATTGCGGTATTGGTTTCCGGCTTAATAATGATTCTACCTAACCTATTATCGACAAAGAAATATAATAAAGATAAGCTAGAGCCTTATGAGTGTGGTTTTGAACCTTTTAGTGATGCAAGGTCAAAATTTGACATACGTTTTTACTTAGTTGCTATTTTATTTATTATCTTTGACCTTGAAATCGCATTTTTAGTGCCTTGGGCTATTAGCCTTAATATGATAGGTAAAATAGGCTTTTTCTCAATGATATTTTTCTTATTCGTACTTACTATCGGGTTCATATATGAATGGAAGAAAGGAGCTTTAGACTGGTAATTATATGAAACACAGTTTTTATCAAGAAGACGAATTATTAAATAATGAGCTTTCTAATAGAGGATTCTTACTCACTAAAGTTGACGACGTTATAGGCTGGGCGAGAGCTAATTCCTTATGGCCCATGACTTTTGGGCTTGCTTGTTGTGCTGTTGAGATGATGCAGGCAGCAGCAAGTAGATATGATATGGATCGCTTCGGTATGTTATTTAGACCAAGTCCAAGACAGTCCGACCTTATGATAGTTGCAGGAACGCTTACTAACAAAATGGCACCGGCTCTACGTAAAGTATATGATCAGATGGCTGAGCCTAAATGGGTGCTTTCAATGGGTAGCTGTGCTAATGGCGGCGGCTATTATCATTTCTCTTATTCGGTAGTGCGTGGCTGTGATAGAATCGTACCGGTTGACGTATATGTCCCTGGCTGCCCTCCTACCGCCGAAGCATTAATTTATGGACTTATGCAGTTACAGAAAAAAATTAAACGCACTACAGGTTTTAAGTATGACGCTAGACAAACTCATTGAAAAACTTGCAGCTAAATCTAGCATTTTAATAACACCTATTATAGTTAAGGATTACTTAGCTTATAAAATCGAGCCGAATTTTTTATTACCGTTTTTAAAAGCTTTAAAAGAATCGGAAGAATTACGTTTTACCGTACTTACTGATTTATTTGGAGCTGATTTTCCTGAAAGAGATAAAAGATTTGAAGTAGTTTACAACTTACTAAGCCTAAAATTAAATAAGCGTCTTATAATAAAAGTATATATATCTGAAAAAGAAACTATACCTTCGGCAATGAATATATTTAGTGCCGCTTGTTGGTATGAGCATGAAGTTTACGATATGTACGGGGTAAATTTCGATGGCAATGACGATAAAAGACGAATACTAACTGATTACGAATTCGAGGGACATCCATTACGTAAAGATTTCCCGTTAACCGGTTATACGCAGGTTAAATATGATGAGAAACTAAAGAAAGTGGCTTATGAGCCGGTCGATTTAGACATAGAATATCGTGAGTTTGATTTTAGCTCTCACTGGCATAGCCCGAGTTATGTACTACCAGGGGATGAGAAGGCAAGGAAGTAACAACGTCATTGCGAGCAGCCATAGGCTGCGTGGATCATTTTATGTCATTCCCGCGAAAGCGGGAATCCAGAGTAAAGCGAGATAAATCGAGCTTTTAAAAAACTTTAGAGTACTGGATTCCCGCTTTTAGCTAGGGGAATGACATAGAAGTGCAGGAATCCAAAAATAAACAACAAAAAACATTATGACTAACAACACTAAAACTATAACTCTAAATCTTGGTCCGCAGCATCCGGCAACTCATGGAGTTTTAAGGTTAATTCTTGAGATGGACGGGGAAGTAGTAAATAACGCCGATCCTCATATTGGGTTACTGCATCGTGGTACGGAAAAGCTTATTGAGCATAAAACATATTTGCAGGCTATACCTTATTTTGATCGCCTTGATTATGTTTCGCCAATGTGCCAAGAACATGCGTTTGCTTTGGCAGTCGAGTCGTTATTAGAATGCGAAGTCCCACGAAGAGCTCAGTTTATCAGGGTACTATTCTCAGAACTAACAAGAATTTTGAACCATACTTTGAATATTGGCAGCCAAGCTTTAGATATCGGTGCTACTACTCCTTTATTATGGCTTTTTGAAGAGCGAGAAAAGATCATGGAATTTTACGAGCGTGTTTCCGGCTCTCGTATGCATTCAAACTACTTTAGACCGGGCGGAGTTGCAGAAGATTTACCCAAAGGTTTACTTGAGGATATAGATAAGTTTATAGAGCAGTTTCCTCCTAAACTTCATGATATTGAAAGCCTACTAAATGAAAATAGATTATGGAAACAACGTTTAGTAGATATCGGCATTGTGTCTCAAAAAGAGGCAATGGATTGGGGGTTTTCAGGACCGATGCTTAGAGGCTCGGGTATAGCTTGGGATTTGCGTAAATCAAACCCCTATGACGTATATGATGAGATGGATTTTAAAGTACCGATCGGCAAAAACGGTGATTGTTACGACAGATATTTTGTCCGTCTGGTTGAAATGTACGAGTCTGTTAAGATAATCAAGCAATGTATAGAAAAAATGCCCAAAGGTGAAGTTAAAACCGATGATCCTAAATTAACACCGCCGACAAGAGCCAAAATGAAAGAATCTATGGAAGCAATGATTCATCATTTTAAGCTTTATACGGAAGGATATGATGTTCCAGCTGGTGAAACTTACAAGGCCGTAGAAGCCCCTAAAGGCGAGTTTGGTGTGTATTTATACTCGCAAGGAGGTAACAAACCTTACAGGTGTCGCATTAAAGCACCCGGCTTTGCTCATCTACAGGGCCTTGATTTTATGTCCAAAGGTCACTTAATGGCAGATGTTATTACTATTATAGCTACGCTTGATATAGTATTTGGTGAGATTGATCGTTGATTCGTCATTGCGAGGGGGCATTGCCCGCGTGTACATTAAGCCGTCATTGCGAGCGACTGCAAGGAGCGTGGCAATCTCAGGATTTTAGCCCGAGATTGCTTCGTCGAATTACTACGTAATTCTTCTTGCAATGACGATGAAATCGAGCCACACAAAAACAACACAAAAAATATATGAGTACAAATTTTACATTTGATAAGAAAAATTTAAATCTAGCAGAAGATATTATAAAAAAATATCCACCGGAAGGTAAAAGAAGTGCTATATTACCGCTGCTTGATTTAGCACAACGTCAAAATGGCGGTTGGCTACCCGTGCCTGCTATCGAATATGTCGCAAATATGCTAGAAATGCCTTATATGCAGGCTTATGAAGTTGCAACTTTTTATACTATGTTTAACTTAAAGCGAGTTGGTAAATATCATATTCAAGTATGTACTACTACCCCTTGCTGGCTACGCGGTAGTGATGATATCATGAAAATTTGTGAAAAGAAATTAGGTATAAAACTCAAAGAAACCACTGAAGATCAAAAATTTACTTTAAGCGAGATAGAATGTTTAGGAGCATGCGTTAACGCTCCGGTCGTACAAATCAATGACGATTATTATGAAGATCTAACTCAAGAAAAAATGGAAAAACTAATAGACAAGCTTCAAAATGAGTAAAATCTTATTATTATTACTTAGATTTTATCAATATTTCATTTCCCCGCTACTTGGCAATAATTGCCGCTTTCATCCTACTTGTTCAGAATATGCTAAAGAAGCTATAACAACACACGGCACACTTAAAGGCTTGTGGCTTACCTTTAAAAGAATCATCAAATGCCAACCGTTTTGTAATGGTGGGTATGATGCTGTTCCACTCTCTATAAAAAATTCCAAATCATTTAATAAGAAAATATAAATTATGTTTATTGTAAATCTTAAATATACCTTAGGCTTAGACCTTTCTTCCATTGAAAAATTTATTACAGAACATAGAAAATTTTTAGATAAATATTATGATAAGGGATATTTTATTTTATCAGGTCCTATACACCCGAGAATTGGCGGTATTATTTTAGCTAATATAGAAAAACTAAGTCAACTTAAAGATATATTAAAAGAAGATCCCTTTTACATTAATGATGTAGCAGAATATGAAATTACTGAATTCACTCCTACAAAATGGCACAAAAATTTAAATATCTTTTTAAAAAAATATGAATAAATTAATCCTATTACCTCGTGAATTTTTTGCAAGAGATACTAATGTAGTAAGCACTGAGTTAATCGGTAAAGCTCTTTATTTTCAGGGTAAAACAGCTATCATTACTGAAACTGAAAGCTATATAGGACAGGATGATCCTGCTTGCCATGCAGCAAGAGGGCGTACCAAAAGAACAGATATAATGTTTGGTCCTGCCGGATTTAGCTATGTCTATTTAATTTACGGAATGTATTATTGTTTAAATTTCGTAACTGACATTGAAGGCTTTCCGGCTGCGACCTTAATTCGAGGCGTACATGTTATTTCACCTGAAAATCTATATCTAAACGGTCCGGGTAAATTATGCAAATACCTTGGAATTAATATTTCTCATAATAAATGCGATCTTATCAATAATAACGAATTTTTTGTCGGCGATATCGGCTTAAAGCTACCCTACTCTACTACTGCTCGTATAGGTATTACTAAAGGCACGGATAAATTATGGCGTTATGTTGTTACTGATATCATTAGACTTCCTGCATAAGTCATCTTATAAAGAGGAATTTGAAGGAGACACGGAACGCAGAACCGCAGCGTACACAAGCGTACGTGAGGATTCGAGTACCGGATCGACGTACAAATTACCTTTAGAAGTGACTTATGCAGGAAGTCTTAATTTAATCTCTCAATATAAGTATAGCCTTAATAAGGTCATATTGATTAACGGCAAAAGGACCACGGAAAGGTTTATCAAGGATAAATAATAAAAAAAGCATTGATGATGAAGTGATACAAACTAAACCAACCGAAATCTTATGTAGATAAAGCTTGGTGCCAAGCATACAGACAAAAATTAAATTAATAGCGGTCATTATACATACAACTATCCAATATTGAATATTTAAGGAAAAATAGGACATTTTAATCCTGTTATACCTTACGGTATAAAGCTCTTTTATCTCCTCAATGATTTCCTGCTTAGTAAATAGCTGCATTTGCTCGCTTGCTTTATAAGCTTGTAGTCGCTTATTAATATCTTGGAGGAAAATAAGAGCTTCATGACCGATTTTCTTGCCGTCTTTCATTAATTGCCATTCACGCTGCATTACATCTTTGGTATAATTTTTAATATCTAGATAAATTGCAGGTCTCATTTCATGAGGAAGCCAACCTACACTATCTGCAAGCCTCATCAACACTATAGATTCTGCTGCCACCCCTTCTTGTGCTTTATTAAAATTACCGAGTAAATAAATTAATACAAAACCGGTTGATACCGCATACATACTACCGACTACACCTGATAAAAACCCGCCAAGACTTCCAAGCTCTTCTTTTTGAAAATTATTAGGAATAATGTATTTTGTTAAATATAAATCCCGCACAAAAACTCATCAAAACAATATTTATTATGATGAATAAAACAATATTAGGAACGGTATAGATGAAGTCAATTATATGATTAACCATAAGCATTGTAATTTTTACGTTATGTCATTCCCACGAAAGGCTTGCTTGCGTGTATCAGTTTTTTTGTCATTGCGAGGAAATTACGGAGTAATTGTACGTACGCAATGTCAGGAGTTTGTTATTATCTCATGAGATTGCCACACAGCCTACGGCTGCTCGCAAGGTGTTGTTGCGTAGATACTGAAGGTCGTCATTGCGAGGAGAAACTGTAAGTTTTGACGAAGCAATCCAGTTAAAAATTCTGATTTACAGAATTTTTTTAATTATTTTCTAGATTGCCACGTCGCTTCGCTCCTCGCAATGACGACCTTCAGTATCCACGCGGGCAATGCCTGCTCGCAATGACGACTAGGTATTCAGACAGGCAATGCCTTGCAAGCTACACTTCCGTCTCTTCTAAGACCACCGTAGAATCAGCAAGTTTAGTAATTTTCTCAATTTTTAACCGAGCTTCTTTTAGTTTTTTCTCACAATGATTCTTAAGTAAAATACCTCTTTCAAAGCTATTAACTGCCGTCTCTAGACTCTCTTGTCCGTTATCTATTTTTTTAACAATTTCCTCAAGCTCTTTTAAAGCTTCTTCAAAGCTAATATTTTCTTCTAAAGTTTTAGTATTAGTCATTTATTTTTATTTTTTAATGGTTATCTATAGTAGTTTTGTTTTCAGTTGTTTGTGGTATAAGTAATTTTTTTAGCTCACTACTATCAAAAGTTTTCTTAGGAGCAAAAATACTCCCTTGCATTTTTATATTAAGATGTGCCAAACTATCTTTATCGGAACTCGTATTTGAGGTATTTAACTTAACAAGCCTTGCCGGTACATAAAATGATAAAATACTAGATGCATCCATATCAAAATTATATATATTAACTGCAAAAGAGGCCGCACCGCTACTATATTGTGTTGCAAATTTTACTTTCTTTAAAAGGGCAATACCTTTTTGTAGTTCAATATCACCGCTTATACCTCTAACATTTTCTTGTCCTGTGGTTATAGCACTATTTATATCTTTATCTAAATTTTGTACCTTATAATCAGCTGTATTAATTTTTTCTATAAAAGAATCAATTGCAAAATTATTAACATCTATATTGTTTATAGCAAATTGTGATTTTGTAGTAAGGTTATATAGCTGGCTTTGAAGAGTGTTACCGTTAGTCCCTAAACTACCGCTTATACTTACTTTTCCGCTACTTGCAGTAAATATTTTAGGCATAAGAGCCGAAACTTTATCTAAATCTATTGTATTTAAAGCATATACGAAATTTATAGAATAAGGTTCCAATAAAATATTGCCGCTACCTTGAAGCTTGCCGCCTAATAATTCTGCTTCAATATTATTAAATTGTAATAGATTATTATTATTTGCTACATAAAATTTAACATTTTTCAATATTAAATTATTCTGTGATAATGTTGATAATGTCCCGTAAAATTGCAATGTAGCTTTATCTAAACTATAATCATTTATTAATTTATTTCTTAAATTAAGCATTCCTGCCGGTGATAATAAATCAGTAGTAAGATTACCGTCCTTAATTTCTATGGTCAAAGACGGTAATACACTTGAAGCATCCAAGTTCCAGCTAGTTGATAAATAGCTGCCCGCGGTTTTAAAATCTAAATTACTAATTTTTATATTAGCCGGTACGATTTTAGCAAGCAAATTCATTTTGTCAAATACATGATCATTATACTTAACGCTATCTATCAAAATATCTAAATTAGCTAAATATCCTATTGTTCTAATAGGAATAAATTTACTTGGATAATCTAAAGTTTTCATATCTTTAGTTAAATTTTTTGTAAATTCAATAAGAGGCGAAATTATCGGATACGTCCTACCGCTTAAGTCAAGTGAAGAGATATTAAGCGTAGCATCTAAACGAGGTGTTTGAGCAATAAATTTACTAGAAAAATTTCCTGATAAATTTAAATTATCCGTTTTAAGTAATAAATTAAAAAATAAATCTATTAAAGTGAGTTTTAAATCCGACGACAAGCTAAAAGGAATAGCTTCTTTAATAGTAACATCGTTAAAGCCTAAAATATTCAGTAACGAATTTATATCATTGTGCTTTAAATATAGCTGTCCATCAAACATACTTCTAACGGCATTCTGTGTTACATTACCTGTAAGCTTAAATTCTCCACCTGACTTAATATTACCTGAAAGTTCATTTATCTTTAAAGTACCCTTTGATAAGTTAGAAGAAAAGACTATTTTTTCTAGTGCTTCATTACTACTTAAAATTATTTCGTTAATTGCTACCTCTGCTTTAAGCAATTTGTCAGCAAAAATAAATCTAATATTTGAAGAAGAAGTATTAAATGTTACCTCTGCATTTGGAGAAATTAACGAACTTAGATCTATTTTAGGAAAATCTAATTTCACATTAGTAGTAATATTATCATTTTTAGCAATGTTAACAAATCCATTACCTGTAATAAAAGAGGATGCTATTACTATGTCTTTTAGCTCTATTTCATCTTCATTATTTGAAATATTAAATTTAACGTTTACTGCCTCATTTTGATTAAATTTATTAAAAAGATGATTTAAATCTGGTAATATATTATACATTACTGATGCTAAATTTTTAATCTGATATTCACCGCTACCGCTAGTAAGCTTAAAATCTTTGTAAATTTGCGATAGCTTAAAACCATAATCATTATTATCAATATCAAGACTAAAATCTACTATATCGTCACGTTTATTAATTGAACCTGAAATTTTACCTATATAGTTACTTGTAGTTTTAAATATGTAATTAGACGATAAAGCATTTTCTTTTTTTAATATACAATTATTAAAATTTAAAATAGAATAGTCTTGTTTATTAATAATACTTAGATTAGTAACATTTAGATTTATATTTTGTAATTTATATTTAAAGAAATTCTTTATTAACTCTTCATGATTATAAATATTTAATACATTAGAATTAGAATAAAATTTAGCATCTAATATGTCTATTTTATTAATTTTAGGATTAAATTTTATAAGCGACCACAACGAAAAATGAATTTTTATCTGCTCTAAATCTAACTCTCCTTCTTCCTTTATCGTCTCAATAATTAAATAGGGCAAAGGAAATTTATTCATCTTTATTTTGCCGATATTTTCTTTCGCAATTCCTAAATGACTGGTAAGATTATTGGTAACCGAATTATAGTTAACAAAAGATAATGCACCAAAGATTATAAATAACAATAATGAGAAACAAATTATAATGCCGGCAGCTATTTTTTTTATCATGTCTGTAAAAAAGTTTTTAAATATATTATTATATATAATTATCAAAATTTAAAGGCAAATTAATGAATTCTTTAGAAAATTTAATTTTAGTCGGTGTAATAAAATCATGTCACGGAATTAAAGGTCATGTAATTTTAAAATCTTTTACCGAACCTGCTACAAAAATACTTGAAAGAAATTTAGTAAATGAGTCAGGAGAAGATATACATATTAAGCTAATTAGCCAAAATGCCAAAGGAGAATTAATTTGTAGATTTAATGATATAACTACTAGAAATGAAGCAGAAAACTTAAAAGGCTATAAAATATTTTGCTTAAGAGCAAGCTTACCGGAACCGGAAGAAGATGAATTTTATATAGCGGATTTAAATCATTTACCGGTATTAGACCAAAATCATAAAGAAATAGGCAAAATTAAAAATATTCTTAACTTTGGTGCCGGCGATATAATTGAAATAGAATTTTTAGACCAAACAACTGAATTATTACCTTTCAATAAAGAGTTTTTTCCTGTTATAACTAAAGATTATGTGACTTTAAATTATCAAAGAGAAGTTTGAGTACTTTAATTTTTCAATCTCTTATTTTTGAAGCTGTTTTTGTAATTCTTCAATGCTTTTTTTGTAAAACCGGTAAATTCAACAATTTCGTCTAAAGGCTTATTTTTCCTTAACATTCTTTTTGCCATCTCTGCTAATTTCATTTCACCGATATTTATTCCTTCTTGCCTACCTTCTTTCCTGCCTTTTTCTATGCCTTTTAGCTCCCAACTACGTGCTATACTTACCATAATTTCCTCTTCTACTTCAGGGTTTAAATGTGATTTAAGTATTTTTTCTATTCCTATTATATCATTTTGACTAATTTTGGTCAAAGTATAGCATAAAATTAATTCTATATAATTAATACCAATATTAACCTCAGCAAAATTAGGCAGAAGATTAGCTATTTCTTGCCATCTCTTTAACAAATCTCGTTCATGAATATGCTTCATAAAAAATTGTAAAATTCCAGACCAAGCCTTTTCTTTCAATTTTTCATCAGGAATTTCATGAACATTAATTAGCTGATAATCATTAGTCCAAGTAGCCTTTACTAATTCACTATTTTCAAATAATTCCCATAAATTTAAAGGAGCATTATATTGTTGTATACCATTATAAAATACTAAAGGATATATGAAAGGAAATTTCTTGCTACCTGTAGATTTCCTATGATATTCCGCAATATTTAACATATATCTGAATAACCTAAAAGCCATATAATAATCAGGTTTACTTTGATGCTCTAGCAATAAAAATAAGTAACCGTCTTCACCGCCAAATTTAACAGAAAATAGAATATCCAATATAGATTCTTTAAGACTTGGCTCTATAAAACTATCCTTTTCCATCTTAAGAGTCTCAAATATGAGTGAATCTTTGATATGAGGCGGTAAATATGCATCTCAAAAAACTCCCTAGCAACGAAAGGATTTTCAAATGCACTTCGAATAATTTTATCATGTTTCAGTTTTTTAGACATAAATATTATTAATGTATAATACTATAAATACATTAATAATGCTATTTCAATCTTTAATTGAGTAAATTATATGAATTTGACAATTAAGCCTTAAATACTATAATCAATATATGTATATAAATAGAAGGTTAAACTCTATGCCTAAAACTTTAAAATACTCACTTATTATATTTATAAGTATAATATTGTTATTAATTATTATTCCTTTCTTTATTCCTTTAAATAATTATAAAGGAATAATAATAGATAAAGTTAAAGAGGCTACAAATAGAGATTTAACTATTAACGGCGATATAAAATTATCTTTATTACCAAATCCGGCAGTATCACTATCAGAAATTAAATTATCATCAATAGACGGCACGAAAGAACCTCATCTAATTTCTGTTGAAAATGCTAAAGCGTCATTAAAGCTTTTTCCTCTTTTTAGAGGAGCAATTGAAGTAGCTTCTATAGAACTGCAAAAACCGATTATAAATCTAGAAGTTTTGAATAACGGACAAAAAAATTGGCAGTTCGTTACATCTAATAATAAGCCTAAAGAAAATAACGTTAGTTCTACAGAATCTACTAATAGTGAATTAGAACTTCCTATTTTGATTAGTCATTTTAAAATAATAAACGGCAAAGTAATATATAGAGAAAAAGATAGTGAGAAAATATTTAACGATATTAATTTAGATACTAAAATTAAAAGCCTTAAAGGTCCTATAGATTTTACTTTAGCTTTAAAGGCTTTGGAACGGCAGATTAATATAGACGGAAATATTGAAGAAATCGGAAAGATAATTCCGTTAAGTGCTAATATTAATCTTGCCGGTGAAAAAATTAAAATCGAAGGAAAATTTGATAGCGAAAATAATTCTTTTATAGGTAACGCAAATATTAAAGGCAATACTAAAGCTTTAGGTATGCCGGCTGACTTACAAAATGACTATGAGCTAACTACGGCAATTACTGCCGATAATAAAAATATAACTATAAAAGATGCTAGACTTAATTATCCAAATATAGAATTACTAGCAAATGCAAATTATGATATAGAACGTAATAACTTAAAATCAAATATTATTATCAATCCCGGTAACATTACAACTGAGATTAGCTCTAATTTAGATAAGACAAATATTATGCTACAAGCTGATAGTTTAAAACCTATACTTGATGCTCTAAAGCTAAAGACCGATAAATTACCTCCTATTATTAACCAGAAACTGAATGTTACTTCTAATGTAATTTGTAATTCTCAAACAATAAAATTACAAAATATTAATTTATCGGCGGCGAATAGTAATCTAACCGGAGATATTGAGCTTAAAAACTTAGCACAAGATATAACTATTTCTCATAATCTAAAAATTAATAATTTTGAGTCGTTTATGTCTCTTATGGGAGTAAGTAATTTAAGTAAGATTGGGGTATTGCAGTTAAACGGGGAAGTACAAAAAATTAAAGATACTTTCCATATTAATAATAAAATATCTGCTTTTAATACTAACATATCTATTAAAGGCGATATTAATTTAGCAGCTCAGAAGCCAAATTTTAATCTTAACTTATACAGTACTTTAGTTAATTTGGATAAAATTCTTGCAAGTAATAGCCCTACTACTGTTCCAAGTAAAACTAGTAGTCCTGCTACTCAAAACATACCTACAGCTAAAAATAATTCTCCTTGGTCAAACAATCCTATTAACCTAGGATTTTTAAATGAAATTGAAGGACAATTATCCGCAAATATTGATAAACTAACTAACGACTCATTAATCATAAATAATTTAAAAGCAAAATTAAATATCACCGGTGGCACGCTGAATATTACTTCAGTTAATGCGAGCATTTACGGTGGCAAACTAAGTAGCACCGGTTATGTGAGTTCAGGAAAAGATCAAAACGCTGCAATTAAAATTGATTTAAAAAATGCCTATCTCAAAAGTTTAACTCCGCAATCGGGTAAAATAAAAATAACCGATGGACGACTAAGCTTTAAAGCCGATCTTACTTCTCGCGGTAATAGCGTTTATACATATGTTAATAATCTAAGCGGACAATTTAACATAAATAGCGATAACGGAAAAATAAGCGGATTTGATTTAAACAAAATAACAGATGCGGTAAATAATGCTAAAAATACCGAAGGAGTATTAAGGCTTATTAACAGCTCCTTTAGCGGCGGATCAACATCTTTCAAAAATTTAATTGCAAGCGGGAATATAGTTAGTGGCAAGCTTAATTTAAATGAATGTAGTTTAGATGCTTCACCTGCCAAAGCAAATGCAAGCGGTCAAATTAACTTACCACAATATATGATGGATATTAGTGCAAGCGTTACTATTGGAGATTTACCGCCTATAGCGGTTAAATTATACGGATTCATAAATAATCCGCAGCATAAATTAGATGTTCAAGCCTTTCAAACATATTTAGTTAAAAATGTATTTAATAGCGTTATTAAGGACTTAAAAAGCGGAGAGAAGAAGCCTGAAAATATTATTAAAGATGCTTTAGGTCTTAGAAAGAAAAAAGATACAAATACAGAGGAACAAAACAGCCCTCCGCAGGAAAACCAACAAGCAGACCCTGTAAATAAGCTGCTACAAAAAGGATTAAAGAAACTGTTTTAATGTGACCGCCACGGGTGTTGTATGACTTATTATTTCTCTCTGTGTCATCCCGTGATTTATTCGGCTTTGTTGTGTGGCTCAATGTCATTCCCACTTAGGCGGGAATCCAGTAATCCTTAATGTCACCTCGTGGCTTGACCTATAGTACCGGACAGTTTTTGTTCTATGTCATTCCCGCGTAGGCGGGAATCCAGCAAAGTAAAGCTTTAAAAAAAACTATGTAATAAAAAATCTTTAAAATTAAAGATTTTTTAGTCTGGATCCCCGCTTTTAGCTAGGATGACATCGAGATCTTTAAAAAAATGTCCGGTACTATGGGCTTGACCACGGGATGACAGAGAAAAAAACTAGATTCCTGCCGTTGCTAAGAATGATATTGTACGCTTTTTCTGAGCCATACAACAACGCTTTCTTACAATGACGACATCTATATTTAATTAGGAATACCAACTATTCGCATTTAAGGGCATCCCCCAATTGATAAACTTCTATTATTTCCTCAGTATCTAATAACAAATTAGGTATGTTTTTAGGGAAATCTTGAATTGCTTCAGTAATTTTTGCTGCTTCTTCATCATAATTTGCCTTTTTCAACAAAATAATAAAATCTTCATATAATGATTTTTTATTTAGATTTAACCCTATAGCTCTTTTGATAGAAGCTAGTGCTTCCTCCGGATTTATTTTATGTAACTTATTAAAAAACTCTTCGTGGTAGTATGCTTTACTTGGATCTAGTTCAATAGCTTTCTTTAATGATTTAATTGCATTATCTTGTTGTTTTTCCATTAAAATAGAACTTAAACTATGAAAAACTTCAGCTTCCCTATTGTTATATTTTTCAGTTTTATTATAAGTTTCAATAAAATTTGAAAGTTCTTCAGGATCAGTTTCAACGAATTTTCGTAGATTGGCTTTTTCTTCTTGATATTGATATCTGTTATGAAGAGCAAGACATTTTTTAAACAGCTCTGCAATTTCATCTTTAGTCATAATCTATCCTCTATTAATCTACTATAATATAAAAAACCGGTAAAGCTAATATTTACCCATATTGTTTTTTCCATTCTATTTTCATCTTTTTATATTTCTTATTATCTTCTGCCTCTTGCCATTTTTTGAAAAATATATCGGCACTTTTTACTTTTTTGGGTCACCCCCTCCTCTTTCTAATTTCTTATAATCATGTTCTTTGTCATATTTTTTCCCACCTTTATAATTAGCATAACGTCTACTTCTAGTAAAACCCATTTGCAAATATTTACGAGCCATATCAGCTCCAACAAAATCATTATCCTCTAAGTATTTTAAAAATATTTCATATATTTTTTCACTACTTTCTTTAGCAATTTCAGGAGTTTTAAACTTCCAATAAGGCAAAATTTCATTTTTATATGGTTGACAAATTAATACTCCTTGTTCACCTTTACCTACTCTATAGCTTTCCGGGCATTTACGATAATCAATATCATTTTTCCATTTATAATTTTTATTATCAAAATTTAGATAGCTTGGTTTTTCCATAACTTATGATATATTTGTAATTAATAATTTATAACTACAATTTCAATATAAGTAAATAAATCTGAAGCTTGTAAAGCTAAGTAAGTATTTTAAATAAACTTTAATTTAAAATCGTATGGTTAAGAAAATAGTACAAAATACGAAAACTTTGCATGTACGTCCTAATGGAAGATCAGCGGATTACATAACCCCTAACTTTATATATGGCTGTGCAGGAGGTTGTAGAAATAGTTATTGTTATGTAATGCGTCACAACTATGAAACATTATATATAAATGAAAATATAGATAAAATACTTGACGTATTAGATAAACATGTAGCAAGTTTACCGACTAAAATTTCCAATCAAACAGATTCTAAATATTGGACATATGATATAGGTTGTTCTACCGATGTAAGTTTGCATTGGAAACACACTAATTGGCTAAAGATATTTAATTTCTTTAAAGAACATCCACGTGCTAAAGCAACTTTTGCTACTAAATATGTTAATCCTAAACTGCTTAATTTTAATCCTGAAGGCAAAATAAGGATTAGATTTAGTTTGATACCGGCAAGGATAAGCGAGATATTAGAGTCAAAAACGAGTCCGATTATCGAGAGAATAAAAGCGGTGAATATTTTTATTGAAGCAGGTTACGAAGTTCATCTAAACTTTTCTCCTATTATTGCTTATGAAGGCTGGCTTACCGAATATGCAAAGTTATTTGAAGATTTAGATCAATACATAAATAACCAATATAAACCGTTTATAAAAGCGGAATGCATATTTTTAACACATAACGACAAACAGCATGAAAGAAATATTGCTTCAAATAGATTAGAGAGTGAAGCTTTAATTTGGCAACCAAATATACAGGAAAATAAAGTAAGTGAATATGGAGGCAAGGCTATACGTTATAAAGCCGGTATTAAGAGTAATTTTATCAAACGATGGAGTGTGTTGCATGACAGGTTACTCCCTTGGAATCAAATCCGATATATCTTCTAACTCTTCTTATTTAAAAATTACAGTTATAAATAAAAAATCACTTGCATGAAAATAAACTTATGATATGTTTCTTCACGTTGGGTTTCAATTTTATCTTCCATAAAAGTAACCCAACACTATTATCTCTCAACTAATAGTGGATATAGTGCTAGTTGAGGACAAAAGTAAAAATATAAAAAACAAATAAAATATCGAATAGGCAAAAAATCGTTTAGCTTGTTTATTATCAGGGGTGTCATAGAATAAAGAACCGGAATAATATAGAAATACTAACCCAAGAATACCGGAAGTTATTAAATATATAAAATTATTCATTCCGATAAAAAAAGGCATTAACGAAACAATAAATAAAAGAATGCTGTAAATTAGAATTTGTTTCTTAGTATATAAATTCCCTTTTACTGCAGGCATCATTGGTACTTTACAGTTTTTATAGTCATCGTTACAGAATAAAGCAAGAGCCCATGAATGCGGCGGCGTCCAAATAAAAATAATTAAAAATAATATAATTGACTCTAGAGATATAGTATTGCTTACCGCTGCATAACCTATCACAGGAGGTAATGCTCCCGATACTCCGCCAATAACAATATTTTGTATAGAACGACGCTTTAACCAAATAGTATAAATACAGATATAATAAAAAATAGTGAATAGCAGTAAAAAGGATGCAAATAGATTAACACATAAAGCCATAAAAAATACTGCAAAAAATCCCGTTATCAAACCAAAAGATAAAGCCTCATCAGGTTCTATAGCACCTCTGACGATAGGTCTTTTTTGAGTACGTTTCATTAAGCTATCGATATCTCTATCGTACCACATATTAATTGCTCCTGCACTACCTGCACCAAGAGCTATGCAAACAACTGCAATACCGGCAATAAAAGGATGCATGGAATAAGGAGCAAGCCACATACCTACAAAACCCGTAAAAATTACAAGCGACATCACACGCGGTTTCATTAATAATATATAGTCTTTAACTGTACTCCGTGAATAATTGATTTTATCTAAATTGATTGACCTTACTAAAGAACTCATATGAAATATTTTTTAATTAAATATAAAAAGTTTTAGGTTAAAAATCAATGATTGACTTTGATATAAGAAATGTATATATTTTCTTGTAATTCAAATATAAAGTTAAGGATATTATCTCAGTGACAAAAATTGTTCGTTCTAAATATAAAGCTAGTAGAAGACTTGGAGTAAGTCTATGGGGTGATAGCAAGGATGCTTTCAATACACGAAATTATCGTCCCGGACAGCATGGACAAAATACCATGATTAAAACTTCAGATTATGGTTTACATTTAAAAGCTAAGCAAAGATTAAAATGCCACTACGGTCGTATCACTGAAAAACAATTTAGAAATATTTTTGCACTCGCTCAAAAAATGAAAGGTAATACCGGTGAAAACTTCATTGGGTTACTTGAAAGCAGACTTGATACTGTCGTTTATAGAATGAATATAGCTCCAACTATTTTTGCTGCAAGACAATTAGTTTCACACGGACACATTAAATTAAACGGTAAGAAAGCTGATATAGCAAGCATACGACTAAAGGAAGGTGATGTTATAGAAGTTAAAGAATCCGTAAAACAAATACCGCTTATCCAAGAATCCGTTTCAAAACAAGGTCAAACAACACCGGGGTATTTATCATTTGATGTACCTTCATTAACCGGTAAATATTTAAGAGTTCCTGCTCTTTCTGATGTTCCATATCCTTTTGAAGCAGAAGTTCATTTAGTAATCGAGTTATATTCTCGTTAATAATTACAAAAAGGCAGGTTTTATTTATCTGCCTTTTTACTTTCTTTCCCTACACCTACATTTTTCCTTTATACTATAACACAACTTATCACCTAATTCGGCAGCGTTTATTAAAGATAGATTAGTTAAGAATTTGACGTCTGAGCTAAAAAGAAAAAACTGTAAATTTTGACGAAGCAAAACAGTATAAAAATGCTAATTTTTAGTATTTTTTTATTATTATTATGGATTGACACGCTTCTTTCAGTTGCTCGAAAGGTATTGTTGCGTGGATCAATTTTACCTCTGTCATCCCGTGGCTTGACTTACGGGATTCAGTTAAAAATACTAAAATTATTAGTATTTTTATTGTTTTTATGGACCTAGTTAGCAAGCCACGGGGTGACACATAGTGGGTTTTACCGATCCATGCAACAAAGCTTCCTCAAAAGGTATTGTTGCGTGGACCGGTAAATGACTCTTTATGTCATTCTTAGCTAAAAGCGGGAATCTAGAAAAAAAGTATAAATACAGAAAATTTTTGAAATTAAAAGCTCGATTTATGCTGGATTCCTGCTTTCGCAGGAATGACATCGGTATCCACGCAACAATGCCCGTTTGCAATGATGATATCTATTTTTAATAAACAAAGCTCCATATATAATAATTGTTTCTACTTGCGTATTATTTTTAAGAACATATAATGCCATAATTTTTAATAAAAATTAATAATTATGGTATTCTCTTTTTTATTTCGTAAAAATCCGGTAATAAAATCTTTTTCTAACTTAGGCTTCTGATATAGACGATATAATATCTACAATTTCATCTAATAAAGTAGATTTTAGTAAAAATAATGCTGCTTCTAACTTTTCCAAAAAGTTAGCATATGGAACGCATTTAATAATTAGCGGTATAACTGGTTTTATTGTAAATGGGACAAAAGGAGGCAGTATTTTTGTTTCAGCAACTCTTGCTGATGAAATCTTAATAACCGAAGGGTATTTTCAGAAACATTATCTTACTTCTGCCACATTTAAAGGAAGTTTAATCTACCCTATCACTACAAATCTCATCACAACTTTTCCTAATTATTCAGTACCAATTTATTTAACTTCTACAGCTGCAATATTAAGCTTAACATATTATGGGACTGATTTCTTAAATTATCAGGAAAATTTAAAAGAAATTCAGACAAACTTAACTCCTAATATTAGGGTAATTGACCCTAATATACTTTCTAACAATTTTAAAAATGATTCAAAAAATGAAATTAAAGATGTAACTCAAGTATTTTATCACATTTCTAATAATCCAATTATTAGAAATATGGTTATAACAAATGTTTTAGATTTAATTGAAGCATGTATAAATAGTAGTTTTATTAACTACACCGGAAATGATGGCAATACATTAATTGCATTGACCTTACTCATACAGGACCCTAATGCTGCTATAGGACCTCTTATTTCTCAAGGAGCAAAAATCAGTATTTTATGGTGTGGAAAAAATATAATAAGCACACTATTCCAATCATATAAAACTTCTTTAACACAAAATACTCAAGATTTAATTGAACAAAAAGCTTTAGAACTGTTACTAAACGAGGAATATAAAAGTAAAATCTTAGGATTAAAGGATATAGAAGCTATTACTAATAATTTATTTATTGATCTTCATAATACTTTTACTATTGGAATTTTACAATTAGGGAATTTAACCACTCAAAAAATTATACAGCTTATTGCATTGCAAGATATAATGAATTTAGTTCCAAGAGCTATTATATTTAATGAGTTTGAAAATATTAAGCAAGGATTTTTAAATATATTATATCAACTGGATATTTCTTACAAGAAAGAAGCAGAGAAAATTAACGAAAATAAAGCTTCTATAGTAAGAAATATATCCTCTAACACTTCAAATATCTTGTTAACTGATTCTGCTCAATTTGTACAAAATCAATATGCCAAGCAACTTAAAGCTAAAAAAGAAATATCAAAGAAAATGTTGTTTTTAGATAGCACAAAAAATACTATAACTACTATATTAGATATCTCAGATAAATTCATAAAATCACTTTACTATATTTATAAAGTAAAAAATGGAGAAATTACACTTGAGCAAGCTCTACTACTTAATCCTTGGCTTGAAACTTTAAAATCATTCTTAACAAGTTCCTCATTAAAAATAATCTTTAGTGGAGCAGCTATATCACAAGCAAGAATTACAAAATTAATAGAGGCAATTTCTTCTGAGGATAAAAAAGGAATAACATGGTCTACTAATGATACAAATGATGAACTTGTAATTTCTGATTATAACCTAATTATAGAAGAAAGAACTATTTTGAGTTTTGAAAAATTAGTATTAAAATTAGGAGCACATTATCTCCTTTCAGCTTCCTCAGGAAAAGGCAAAACTACTTTTTTAAAGAGTTTAGTAAATTGTATTGCTGACCCATGCCATAGCGTTGGTGAAATTTCCATACCTACCCATTATCAAAATCCAAAAATAATATTTATTGATCAGAATAGTTACATACCGGTTCAATCTACTTTATTTGAAGTAATAACCTCAGGTCTTGATCAATCAATCATTAAAAGTAATAAACAATCATTAGAAGAAAAAATTAACACATTATTTATAAAATTGGATCTAGGTACATTAATTACGCACTTAAGTGATAAAAATTATGATGTAATAAATGCACCAAGTGGCGGTCAAAAGAAAAAAATTGGAATCATTAAAGCTATAATGTCAAACCCTAAAATATTAATTTTAGACGAGGTATTTGCCAATCTTGATAAAATATCTATAGAAAATGCACAACAAGCTTTAAAAGAATTTTTACCGGAAACTTTAATGCTTGTAGTACATCATGACGGTAAATCTCATGACTATAATAATTTTTATGATCAGTATATAAATCTTGAAGATTTGTACGCTGAAATAAAATTATTAGGAGAATAGCTATTCTATTCAACCCTATATACTCTACTTTTCATTTATCATGAGTATATACTAAATCTAGGTGTTCAATTATGGGAATTTTTTAAGATTTCTTTATAGACTTCAAGATTTTTTCTAAGCATCAGATCAAGAGAGAAATTATTAATTACCGTATGTCTTGCTGCTTCTTGGATTTTATTAGCAGTATCAGTACCTAAAATCGAGAAACAATAATCGATTTTCTCTGCTAACGCTTCGGCATTATTTGGTTCTACGTGGAAACCGGTTATATTATTATTTATCGTTTCTACTGCCCCGCCGATATTAGTTGCAATAACAAGCTTCTCCATCGCCTGCCCTTCTATAATAGTACGTCCGAAAGCTTCAGGCTCGATTGAGGCAGAAACGATAATATCGGAAATCCCGTATAGGTTTATTATATCCGAATCATTACCGAAAATTTGAATTTTATTTTGAAGTTTTAGAGTAGCTATAAGCTCTTTGACTCTATTAGTAAAATTGGGATGTCTAGATATATCACCAACCATTAAACAATAAAAATCTCTATGTTTTAACTTACTTAATGCTTCTACTAGAACAAGATGTCCTTTCCAGCTTGTCATTCTAGAAGGCATTAATATTATCGGCACGTTGCTCGATGCATCATATTTATCACGACATTTTTTAAGTTTTTCAGGCGTTAAATTTGCCGGATCAAAATAATCACAATTTACTCCACGCTCAATTACTACTATTTTGTCTTCATCAATTTTATAGTTTTCAAGCAAATGTTGTTTTACAAAATTGGATACAGCAATAACTTTCTCGCCTTTTAGCATTATGCTATTATAATATTTTTTAAAACTATTCGGAATATTATAAACCCCATGAAAAGTAGTCAGAAATTTAGCGTTCGTCCATTTTGTTGCTAGATATGAACTCCATGCCGGTGCCCTTGATCTTGTATGAACTATATCAACATTATATTTTTTGATTATTTCTGCTATCAATTTTGCATTATTCAGAATTACAAAAGGATTTTTACTGCTACTATTCATTTCAATATGCAATATATCTTCCTTATCTAACTCTTTAACTAGAGTACCGCCTGCTGAAATTATGATAGGAGTATGACCGAGAATTTTAAGATATTTTGCAACTTCTATAGTACCTCTTTCAACCCCTCCCGAGACTAGAGCAGGAACTACTTGCAAAATAGTATATTTATTGTATCGTTTACTTGACTTTAATGAAGGCATTAAATCTCAATCTATTAAAATAATTATTTAAAATGCACAAGCTTTATAATAAAACACAAGACAAATTTATTGTCTATGATAATTATAGAATAATTAATACAAATATTCCATCTGTAATTTTTTTATACGGCTTGATGTCTAGTATGCAATCAACTAAGGCTATCTATTTAATAGATTATTGTAAAAAAAACAATTATAATTTTATTGTTTTTGATAATTTCGGCCATGGAAACGCATCGGGACAATTTGAGGAGCAAACAATTAGTGATTGGTTAGAAGGAGTATCACTAATTTTAGACAAATTAATTGATACGGAGGCAATATTAGTAGGTTCGAGCATGGGAGGATGGCTAGCACTTCTTGCAGCTTTAAAATTCCCTGATAAAATAAAAGGGCTTGTGTGTTTAGCTCCCGCTTCCGATTTTACTGAAGATATTTGGCAAAATATATCTCTAGACGATCAAAATAAGATGCAAAAAGAGGGAATATTAGAAGTAAGAGGTAAAAATTGTGAGCATAAATATCCTATAAGCTATAAACTGATAGAAGATGCAAAAAAACATTTATTATTGACAAAGAAACAGATTGATATAAATATACCGGTACATCTAATTCATGGAATGTTAGATGAAGACGTGCCTTATAATGTTTCAGTAAAACTATTAGAAAAAATAACAAGTAAACAAATAGTAATGAAGCTAATTAAAGACGGTCACCATAATTTATCTAGAGAAGAAGATTTAAAGGTAATGACAAATTCCTTAGAAGAAGTAATACAGCTTCAAACATTAAGCTCTTGACACCAAATTTTGCAAGATTCGCTTATACTCACGTATTAATATACGCTCCGTTAAGCTCACTTTTAAATTTAGCGTCAATATCATAATGCTTTTTGCTGTATAGCATTAAACAAAAAAATAAAGAATATGTATAGTAAAATAAATAAAGTTCATGATTTTAAAGAAGTTATAGAAGCGGTAAAACAAGCCGATAATACTAGCTTGGTGCTTTTTGATGTAGATGAAGTAATTGTAATGGATAGTGATGAATCTAGGTTAACACATGATTATAGAAAAGAATTAATGAAGAACATTGAAAAAAGACTTACTAGAAAAGAATGTGAATTATTACTTAGCGTTATTCTTAAAGGAAAAAAATCTAGGTTCGTTAATTTAGATATTTTAAAAATATTTACTCTACTTAAAGAAAAAAATATTCCGGCAATGGGGCTTACTAAACTTCCTACCGGTAAATTCGGCGTAATTGAAGATATGATCGAATGGAGAATTCGTGAACTCACTGAATTAAAGGTAAATTTTCAAGAATTTTCACCTTTAGAAGATGAAATAACAATCGAGGATTTTAATATCGGTTACGGTAAACCTACATTAAAAGATGGCATAATTTATACTGCGGAATATGATAAAGGAAGCGTACTTGAATATGTATTACGCAAAACAGATTATTATCCGCAATCAATAATATTTATTGATGATATAGAAGAAAATTTACTATCATTACAAGAAATTTGTAAGAAACTAAAAATTAACTATCAAGGATTTGAATTTATGGGTTCTGCTATCGTTCCTGAACCTGATCTTGATGAACAATTAGAAAAAATCAGATTTGAAATTCTAGAAAAAGAATATAAATGGTTAACGGATGAGGAACTTAAAAAGCATACTTTATCATAACTTGGAGGTATTGTTGCGTGGATGAATTTCACCTTAGAGTATAAATATTATGCCCGCAAAACTTATTGTTCTTTTTACCTTACTTATTTCCCTTTCTACTATGGCAAGTAAAAAGGAAGAAGAAAAAATTACAGGAGTAAAAGCAACTAAAGTACAAATTGCCGAGCTTTACGACATATTTAATATTGTAGGGCAATGCCAGAATGATAATAGCCGTGATTATTATGCTAATGCCACTGGAGTAGTTGAAAAAGTCTCAGCACATCAAGGAGAAATAGTAAAAAAAGGAGATATATTGCTAGTTATAGATAAAAACATAGCAGAAACCACTAAATCTAGAGCAGCAGCTTTATTAAATACAAAACAAGAAGATTATAATAGAAAAGAAGCTTTATTTGCTAAAAAATTTGTAAGCAACGAGGAATATAAAAGGTCAAAAAGCGAACTTGAAGATGCTAAATTTAATTATTCCAAAGCTCTAAAAACATATAACGACATGATAATTACTGCACCCTACTCCGGTAAAATAGGCGTAATTAAGTCTATGGTCGGTGATGAAGTAAAAATAGGCGACTATCTTTTTAGCATTACCGGAACAGAAAACTCACGAAGTATTTTTATTGAATTGCCGGAGTCTTTAAGCGGAAAAGTTGGAGTTGATACTGAAGTTTTAATTGCAGGAAAAATTAAAAGTACAATCGGGGCAGTATCGCATTACTTATCAGATAATGGTACTTTAACAGCTAAAATTATTTTACCTATGGGGACAAAAATCCTGCATAATAGCTTTGTAGATGTTAGGCTTATAATTAATCCTCACAAAAATCTAACTGTTCCTGAAAGTTGTATTCAACGAAATAATCAAGGTAACTTTATTTATAAAATAGACGGTGATACAGTAAAACAATTATATGTAAAAATCGGCACACGTACAGAAGGTCTAATTGAAATTACCTCTAATGATATTAAAGAAGGCGACTTAGTCGTTACCGAAGGTATGACTAAAATCGGCGACGGCTCAAAAGTTAAGATACTTGAGGAATAGTTATTTATATATGCTTTCTAAGCCATCTACGTATTCTAGAGATTGTTGCACGTATTCCTTCTTGCCTTATAGAAGTAATAGTTAACAAAATCAAAATTTTTGTTACAAAGCAATAGGTTCGTATTTTTTGAATTACATAATTATTGTTGAAAAAAGAAATATTACTTTTTTTATAGTCTTTATTTTTATTTTCTAATAATCTTAATTGTGTAACAGCCGCTAATAACAAATTAATAGTAAACGGACTAAATTTACTTAAATAAGGATTATTAAGAACATAAGAAGTAATATTTATTAAACCTACTGAATATTTATTTGGGTCCATAAACGTATTAGTACCACCGCTAATTCGTACTTTAGACAATTCTTTGTCTATACCGCCTATTGAGTTTTTACTAGCAATAGATATCCATAAACAACAATCTTCACCGCTTCTTATATTTTCAGGAAATAAATTTTCTTGGAATAATGTCAAAGTTCCCATAACTGTCGGCATTGCTATTGGACAAGTTTGTATAACTTGAGGAAAAACATTTCCACTAAAAAACCCAGAATGAACAGATTCTATATATTTTCCTTTTTCATTTATTTTTTGATATGAAGTATGAGAAAATATAAAATTATTTTCTTCCATAAACTTTAATTGGATTTCTATTTTATCCTTATAAAATAAATCGTCCGAATCAAGGAAAGCAATATATTTTCCTATAGCATTTTTAATACCTAAGTTACGTGCAGCAGCAGGTCCTTCATTTTTTTTATGAAAATATCTTATTCTTTTATCTTTTTTGCATATTGAAGTTAATTCTGATATATCATCAGTCGATCCATCATCTATTATAAGTATCTCAAAATTTTTGTGTGTTTGAATAACTACACTTTCTATAGCTTCAATTGCCCAATTTATTCTATTATATACCGGTATAATAACACTAACTTTAGTATCATGTAGTACTTGCTTAGCCATAGTATTTGCTAAATCACAAGCTTTTTTATATGTAGTATTATTTGATAAAAAAGTAGCGGTACGAGTTAAAAATAAATAAGTTGAACCTTCCATTTTGATCATTTCTTCTTCTGTTAACTCGTGAAGAAACGATGACCATAATACATTACATTCTTCGTTATGATTTGATATTTTTTTACTACCTTGCTCTGAATGAAAACGAGATTTAATTAGGATAGACTCGTCAAAATGAATAGGAGCAACACGGAAAATTTTAAACCATAAATCATAATCTTGCGTTGTCGGTAAAGCTTCATTAAATATACCGATTTCATGAAAATATTTAGCAGGAATTAATAATGAACAACCATGTATTAATCCTCGTAATAAAGGTAATAAAGAAATATTAAGTTTATCTATAGGTAGCACACTATCCGGTTTAATATCACGTAGAGAATTTCCTTTTTCATCAATTAATTCATAACCGCCATAAATGATAGTATCTTTATTATCTAATTTATTTAATATGTTAACTTGATGCTCGATTTTATTAGGATAATATATATCATCATGGCTAAGCCATGAAAAATACTCCCCTTTCATGTTTTTTATACCATAATTTAAAGCCGAACCACAACCACCGTTTTCTTTATGAAAATAGCGTATTTTATCACCGTATGATAATGCTACATTTTCTGTCTCTCCATTATCTTTAGAGCCATCATTAACAACTACAATTTCAATATTTTCATATGTTTGGGCTAAAGCACTATCTATCGCTTCACGCATATAATTAGCCCCATTATAGACAGGTATAATAATGGAAACTAAAGGACAATAAATATTTAAAGGTTTATCTTTTTTAGTTATCATAACTTTTAGAAATAATTTATAAAATTTTAGTTTTATTGTGGCATTACTAACTAAAGAAAGATAATAATAAAAAGCTCGATGTCATCCCGTGATTTATGAACTAGAGCCAGTTAAAAATACTAAATTTATTAGTATTTTAAGTTATTTTCCTAGATCTAGTTCCCAAATCACGGTATGACATCTCTCTTTAGTTAGCAATGCCTTTATTGTTTAAATTTTCTATAGAGCTTTAGAAAAATAGATTTTTCTTCTTCACTAATAATTAGTTTATTTTTAAGAATTTTTATTTCTTCTAAAGCATTATTTAGCTCTGTTACAGTATTATTTAATTTAATTTCATAGTTTAAGTTTTTCTCTTCGCTATTTTTAAATGCATCTCTAGTTTGCAGCAATTGTTTTAATATATCTTGGAATTGCAAACCTAGCTTTTCTAAAAATTCTGGAGCCCAAGCTGAGATTGGATAGTTAAATAATTGTTTTATAGGCTTTAAATCTGAGTTACTGGATATACAGATTATAGAATTAGGAGGATTTTTTTCAGAATGTGTGTCGTTAGTTACACCGTCTAATCCTTCATATAAAAATTCTTTGTTCTGATATGATTCAAAGTCTTTTTCAGTAATCCAATTAACTAAATGATATATATTCCCTTCCGGTTCATTAAAAGGTACATTTACTATTAATCGTTTTTTACATTTAAGATTAAGTGCTAGATTTAACCCATCTTCAATATGCTCAAGTGCATGTCGTGATACAATATAATCATATTCTTCTGCCTTTTTAATAAAACTAACTAAATCAGATTTAATATATTTTATATTAGATGCTCTATAATTTTGTTCAGCATAAATTATAGATTCTTTACTGATATCTATTGCGGTAATTTCTACTCCTAATATATCGCTAAGCATGAAAGTGCCGTGTCCTGTTCCACAACCTATATCTAGAATTTTTATTTTTTGATTTAGCATTAATGGGCTATTAAGTATATCGGCTTCTATAATTTTTTTAAAAAATTTATAACTACTTTTATGACGAATTACCTCTAAAACATCATGAGTTTCCCCAGGAATTAATCTTTCTCCATCATTATAAATTTCTTCTAACATAAATTATTTAAACTATTATAACTTTAATAAATATTCGGCGATAAATGCAGCAGGGTTTTCTACAGGATCAAGCATCTTTTTAAATTGATTTCTGCCACTACTATTTTCATGATAAGGTAAATAATGATTTTGCTTAATAAATTCTATATAGTTAATAATATCTTGCGGCTCATAAGCAAAATACATATATTTTTTTAATTCTTTAGATAGAGCATTGCTATTAAATTCATTATTCCAACCATTACTTAAGTAAATTATAGGCTTATCGGCAACTACTACTTCAGCAAGAGATGAAGTACCGTCACTTATTACAATATCCGACACCATTATATCATCCAGTAACGACCTGAATGCATGTGCAGAAACAGTAACATTCTTTAAAGAGTTAAATCTACTTAATATATTATCCATATCACTTTGGCTTAAGTAATTTTTACCGACCGCATAGGTAAATAGTGTAACATGCGGTCTTATAATAAAATGAATATCAGGATGTTGTAATGCATAATTATAGAAAAAATAGTGATAATTTAAGAAAGTAGAACCTCCTTCATATAAATCTCTATTTTTAAACGATAATTCCCATCTAGGAAGCCATAAAATGGTTTCCGAGTTTGGTTTTTCTTTAATATTATAATTTCTTACTTCATAGTATGGTTGATAACCTGAAACAATAACTCTATCCTTAGGAAATTTATAATTACTAATAAAGATATCCTTTGTACTTTCTGAATCAACAAATACCGTCTCTATGAAACTTGATAACTTATCATCATCAATATTTTTTTGATGAAAGATATGCGGACCATAGACTATATACATAATTTTTGTTTTAGTTCCTCTAAAACTCTTATACAAATTAGCAGCCGTAAAAGGTTCTGATATATAGCCTTGAAAATTTTCGTAAGGGTTTTGCGTAAAGATAAAATCCGGCTGATAATTTTTTAATTCAGAAATTTCACATTTTGTATTAACATTTGAATAAGAAGCATACTTACCGCATGGATATATCACATCTTGTGTATCAAATTTACTAATAAACTCGGTATCTATTCCTCCTTGAATATTGGGATGAGGATGAGGTACTATTACAATTTTGACATCATGACCTATTTTTTTCATCTCATTATACATTGCGTATACGCCTTTGCCGCCGAATGTCTCTGTACTAACAAGAAAAACTATTTTTTTATAAGAATTTTCTTTGGAATAGCAAAAAGAAGATATAAGAGTTATTAGTAAAAAAACACTTAAAAATAAAGTGTTAGGTTTTATTAATTTAAAGAATTTCATGTTTTTGATATGTGATAATAATGAATAAGATTACTTCTTAAACCACACCGTACGGTTAACATAATCCACATAACTTAAAACTATACGCAATATTTTCTTTGATACAAGACCCGCTTCAGCATAATCCGACACAATACTCTTCTGCTTTGAAGAATTGTCTCTGCAAAACTTCGGAGGACTCGCATGCTCATCTATTAAGTATAGGCTGTGCGTGCTCGCTCCTCGTTTTACATTCCAATTCTCCAAATCATTTGAGTATATTTCTTGCGTATTTTTAGTATTCTCGTGTTCTTCCGTAATAGCTTTCACCGATTGTAGTACCCGTTCAGCCTTAAAGCCCGACATAATAAGCGTTCCGGCGTCCATACCTTCAGGACGCTCATGTGCTTCTCTAATATTTAAAGCAGGTAAATTAAGTATAGATGCTTCTTCAGTAATAGTGCCGCTATCGGATAAAATACAAAACGCATTCATCTGAAGTTTGACGTAATCCGTAAAACCAAAAGCCGGCAAAAATCTTATTTTATCACCAAGCTCCTTAAACCCTTCTAAATCCTCAAGTCTTTTTTTAGTCCTTGGGTGTGTTGAGAAGATTACGGGGAAATTATACTCTTTAATAAGCGTTTGTAAACTACTTAATAATTCTTTCAGATTACTTTTGACGTCGACATTTTCCTCACGATGTGAGCTAATTAAGAAATACTGCTTTGCTTTTAACGATAATTTATCTAAAATATCCGACTTTAATATTTTAGGCATAAAACGGTCAAGAACTTCAGGCATATGCGAGCCTGATTTAAAAATAAGCTCAGGCGGTAAACCTTCAGAAATTAAATAACGTCTTGCATGCTCGGTTAACGTAATGTTAACGTCGCTAATATGATCAATGATTTTACGGTTTATTTCTTCGGGTACTCTTTGATCAAAACAACGATTTCCTGCTTCCATATGAAAAATCGGAATTTTACGGCGTTTAGCAGCAATCGCCGATAAACACGAATTAGTATCACCGTAAAACAAAACGGCACCGGGCTTTTCTTTCTCAAGGACTGCGTCAACTTTTTCGATAATAAGTCCGATAGATTTTGCCGTATTATCTGCCGCTACTTCTAAGAAATAATCAGGTTTTCTAATTCCCATATCATCAAAAAAAACTTGATTTAATTCATATGCATAATTTTGACCGGTGTGAACTAGAATGTGATTAGTATATTTATCAAACTCAGAAATCACGCAGCATAGTTTAATAAGTTCAGGACGAGTACCGACAATCGTCATTACTTTAAGCATTTTTTAGCTCCTCTTGTACGTAATCAAGATTTAGTAACAGCTCTTTTACTTCTTCTAAATTTAAACGTTTTGTATTATGAGAATTGTAATCCTCTAAAAGAGCTACTTTCTTTTCACCTTCAACAAAATATTTTGCATAATTAAGATCACGTCCATCCATAGGAATACGGTAATAACCACCTAAATCATCAGCTTTTGCCATTTCTTCCGATGATACTAATGATTCATAATGCTTCTCTCCGTGACGTGTACCGATAAAGCGTATTTCATTTTTGCTACCGAATATTTCTTGTAACGCTCTCGCAAGTACCTCGATTGTACTTGCCGGAGATTTTTGTACAAAAATATCACCCTGACGACCATGCTCAAACGCATATAAAACTAAATCTACGGAATCTATAAGCGACATTAAAAAACGTGTCATTGACGGTTCTGTAATGGTTAATTCCTTACCTTGTTTTATTTGATTGACAAAAAGAGGAATTACCGAACCACGGGAAGCCATAACGTTACCGTATCTAGTGACACAAAGCACGGTCTCACCTTGACTACGCATACGAGCTTTTGCTACTGCTAACTTTTCCATTAATGCTTTAGATAATCCCATTGCATTAATTGGATATACAGCCTTATCGGTACTCAGTACAATAACTTTTGTAACTTTGTTATTAATAGCAGCATTTAAAACATTTTCAGCACCTAAGACGTTAGTATTGATTGCTTCCATAGGATAAAACTCACAAGTCGGAACTTGCTTTAAAGCGGAGGCATGAAATACATAATCTACACCATGCATTGCCTCATCAATACTTTTATAATTACGTACATCCCCGATATAGAATTTAAGTTTTGAGTTATTTAAAGCAATACGCATATCCTCTTGCTTTTTTTCATCTCTACTAAAAATTCTAATTTCCTTAATATCATTAATAATATCGGATTTAAGAAAACGAGAAAGCACCGCATTACCAAACGAACCGGTGCCTCCTGTAATCATTAAAGTTTTATCTACAAACATTATTTATTTAGTACCTATTTTGTTATTATTTACCTCGTCATTGCGAGGAGCGAAGCGACGCGGCAATCTCAGGATATTTAATGAGATTGCCGCAGCCACTTCGTGGCTTCGCAATGACAACCTCTAGTACCCCGCCGGCAATGCCTATTCGCAATGACGGCCTTACTACCCAAACTCACACATACGCTTTACAAGCTCACGCCAATCAGGCGGAGTATACCCCATCACTTCGTTAAAACTAGTAGCATCTAGAGAACGATCTATCACAAGCTCATCCGATGGAATAATATCGATTTCTTTATTATATATTTCCGCTACTAATTTTAACAATTCTAACTTATTAATCGGTTTTGATGCAAGATGATAAAGCCCATGCAGTTCTTTATTCGGTAATACAAAATCCCTTATTATTCTTGCAAGCTCTACTGTCGGAAATCCTGAATAAATAGCTTTTTCAAAGCCTTTCACCTGCCCTTCTGCACTTAAAAACCAATTGATTAAGCTTCTATTACCTACCAGCTCATGACCTATAATGGAAGTACGCAGCGTAATAGCATGCGGATAATCTACTTCGCCAAGGAATTTAGAACGACCGTAAAGGTCATAACAGTCAGGAAAATCGCTTTCCTTATAATTACCTTTTTTTCCTGAAAATACACAATCAGTACTAATATGGATTAACCTTGAATTAGCTAATTTACATAAATTAGCTAGCCTATGCGGTAACAAACTATTTATTGGCAATGCTTTTAACGGGTCGTTTGCATCAGCTAGTTGTTTTACAAGCCCTATACAATTTATGACGATTTCGGGTTTTGCTTTATTAAATACCTCAACTAACGAATCATAATTCTCAACATCTACATTTGTAATTAATTTATCGGATAAATCTTTAGAAAAATAAGAACGAGCGGAATTATTTCGAGCTGTCGCATAAACGTCAAACTTACTATCCTGACTTAAAAACCTAAACATACTGCTACCCAGCATACCGGTAACACCTAGAATTAATATTTTCATGATATATTTTATTTATTTTGCATCGTTTCTATCATAAATAATATATCTTTACAATAAGGTTTTTGAAAAGCTAGAAATTATATAATTATCAACGAATTAATTTATATCCTCTTCTTTTCTCATAAGCTTTAATTCTTTATATAAATCAATATCTTTATACTTATCCAGTATGTTTCTTGCTTTTTCTATATTTGAATAAAAACTCGATATTATTAATTCTGAATTGTTATACTTAATTGTTACTTTATCTCCTATTTTAAGTTTTAATTTCTGCCTTACTTTTATAGGAATAACTAGTCTACCGTTATTATCAATATAGCTTTTTTGTACTATCATAAAAAATAATTAAATTACTTTATTAAACTTTTTTATATTTTATTTTTTTGATGAAATTAATCAATTTAATAAATTGCTTTGGCAATAAATTTATTTTATTGATTTTTAAATTAGTATATTTATATATAATATGACCATATAGATATATGAAAGATAGTAATGCACAAATATCGGCTACTGAATTTAAAAAACATTTTTTAAACCTAGTTGATCAGGTCAAAAATAAGCGTAATTCTTTTATTATAACAAAAAGAAAGTTACCGGTTGCTAAAATAGTCCCCTTAGGAATTAATAAAGTAGAAAATAGACAAAGTTATTTTGGATTCTTAAAAGAAACAATAAAAATAAATGATGATATAGTAAACTGTTCTTTTGAATCTGAATGGGAAACAAGTAATGACTAATATTAAAGATAATCTAGTAAACTTAATTTTGGATACTCATATATTAATTTGGTATGCGGAGGGAATAAAATTATCTAAACATCAAATAGAATTAATAGAAAAAGCAAGAGAACATTAATATGCTATATATCTCTGCTATATCTATTTGTGGGAAGTAGCTATGCTTGAAAACAAGGGTAAAATAGTGCTTTCAATTAGCCTAAATGACTGGATAAATAAGTTATTATCTATTCCAGGCTTAAATCTAATTGATCTCTCGGTTTCAGTTCTAATAGAAAGCTGTTTTTTACCTAATTATGAACATAAAGATCCAGCTGATAGATTTATTATAGCCTCTACTAGAAACAATAACTCATATTTATTTACTTGTGATCAAAAAATTATAGAATATGCTAATTTAGGCTATTTAAAAATAATCGATATCATTTAAAAACATTAAATCTAAAACCTCTTAATCGAATCAAGCACGGTTTCAAGGATCATACTAGCAGCTACGGCATCATCGTTATTATTACGGTCTTTTCTTTTCACGCCGAATGATTTAAGGAAATTATTTGCAGCTTTTGTAGTTAGTCTTTCATCTTGTAAATATATAGGCAAGTTTATAGATTTTGTTAATTCTTCTGCAAATTTCATCACTATATTTGTTTGCTCCGTTACTGCTCCGTTCATATCAATCGGTAGACCTACTACAACACCGCAAACTTTATATTTTTCGATGATGTTAAGCAAGGAAGTAATAACGATTTTTTTATTTATCTCGGTTATAGTATTTAAGGGCATAGCAATACTACGTTCTTGATTAGATAATGCGATTCCTAATTTTTTGCTTCCGTAATCAATAGCGATAAGTGGAGCATTTGGTATTAAAAGCCGATAAAATTCTTGAAGATTTTTTATTATCATGGTAGTTATTAAGTCTACTTATATTATACTCGTTGAACTTAAAAAATTGGCTACGTAATCCTACAAGAGCTGTGGTTCTCACGTATTAAGTTATACGCTGCGATCCTCGCCTTGTGTATTCCTTGCTCTTTTTCAAGTTGAACTTCGTATAACTACTATTTATTTTATATTACTTATTTATGCTAAAAAATATTCAAAAACATTTAGATACGAAATTAATTAAATTATCGGCGATTTTAGCTTTTATTTATTGTTTGTTATTTAATACCGCAATATTGATTTATAAATTTGATTATTATAAAGCAACGATTTTTAGAGGGATATTAGAGCTATCAAAAGATTTTTGTTATATTTATATATTTTCTTTTATAGCATTTTTTGGTCTTAGCGTACATAAATTAGTGTTAAAAATCGGCGTAGGGTTTTTATTTATAACATCCGCTATTGCTAGTTATTACATTTATTTCTTCAAAATCAATCCTACTAAACAAGTAATAGGTAGTTTTTTCTCAACGGATTTAAACGAAGTTTATGAATTAATCAGCATTAAGTTAGTAATATGGATAATTTTTTGCCTTTTTAGCTGTTTTTATACTCTCAAATCTTTTGCCGCCGAAAATTCTAAATCATTCGTAACAAAATTATTATCTGCCGCTTGCTTACTTATTTTTGTATATAATATTATTACTCCTTCATTTAAGATACTAAAAAATTATTTTCCCATTCAGTATTTACATAATAGCTACCTTAATTTTGCTGGAAATTTTGGTGATAAAAATTATGCATGTATAGATATTAGTAAGCAATATAACTTTATAGATAAGTCAGATAAAGATATTATCGGTGTTTTAGTTATAGGAGAATCGGCAAGATTTGATCATTTCGGTATTAACGGTTATGAAAGAGATACGACTCCTTACTTAAAAACTGCCCAAAATCTAACTTCTTTCAAAGCTAAATCTTCTTCTAATCTTACCTATCTTTCCGTACCGTCATTACTTTCACGTTACCCTGCAAGTCAAATTGAAAATACTAGACAAGAGAACAGCTTTTTATCAATTTTAACAAATCTTGGCTTTAATACTACCTGGATCGGTACTCAAACTTTAATGAGGAGTTTCGCAAATTTTGACCTAAGTAATATATATAATGACGTTAATTTTACTATAGTACCGGGCGGCTCTGCTCTATTTTCTTTAAATGATCATGATGAAAAAATATTACCTTTTATAAAAGAAATAATAACAAACTCAGAGAAACAATTTTTAGTAGTTCATACCTCAGGAAGTCACTGGAACTATAACGCAAGATATCCAAAAGAGTTTGAGTATTTTACCCCTACCTGTCCTATTAAGGTTAAGGGGGATGCAAGTGATTGCGATAAGCTTGCTTTAGTTAACAGTTATGATAATTCAATTTTATACACCGATTTTTTTTTATCTAATTTAATAGATTTGCTTAAAGATAAAAATGCATTTTTATTATATGTATCCGATCACGGCGAATCGTTAGGAGAAAATGGTTATTACGGTCACGGTGGTCCACTACTTGCAGAACAAATAACAGTACCACTTATAGTTTGGGTATCAGATGATTTTAAAGAAAAATATCCTGAATCGGTAGACTCAATTAAAAATTATGCTAATACCGAAATTAGCCATGATTATGTATTTCATTCAATCCTTGACTGTTTAAATATAGATTCCGACATAGTAGATAAAGACTTAAGTATATGTAAATCTAGTTAAAAATTATTGAATTATTAAAATTTTATATATAAATTAAAATCTCAATAATTATATGATTTATTATTATGTCTGATATACCTAAACTAGACGACTATTATTATAGATTTTTACAAAGTATTTTACTTAAAACACTAGAACAAAATAAAGCCGCTGAAACTTATTTATTACAGAAAGATTTCAATAGTGCTTTAAATGAGATAAAAAATATAAATGAACAACTTGAAGAATATTCAAGCATTCTTTCTTTACTCAAAGTAATTAAAACCCATTTTATTGATAAAAAAATATATAATTAAGTACCATTTAATTTAAATCCTTTTTTTATAATTAAAAATAATATAGAGTGGAATAGACTTCTTACAAAATTCGCTTATAGAGAGGAATTTGAAGGAGACACGGAACGCAGAACCGCAGCGTACTCAAATGTACGTGAGGATTCGAGTACCGGATCGACGTACAAATTACCTCTAGAAGTAGAATTTTGTAAGAAGTCTAATAAAAAAGGTATTGAATTATGGAATATGCATTATTAATTTTCAGTATTATAGCGATTTTAGTTATAATACAAATGGTTAAAGTTGTACCTCAACAACAAGCATGGGTAGTAGAAAAACTTGGAAAATTTGATAAAGTACTGCAACCCGGTTTAAACTTACTAATCCCTGTCATTCAGAGAGTAGCATACAAACATACTTTAAAAGAAGAAGCTATAGACGTTACCGCTCAAACAGCTATTTCAAACGATAACGTAACATTATCTATCGACGGTGTTTTATATGTTAAAATCATTGATCCGATGGCAGCATCTTACGGTGTTAATAATCCTTACTATGCCATAACACAGCTTGCTCAAACTACTATGCGTTCGGAAATCGGTAAACTTCCTTTAGATAGAACTTTTGAAGAGCGCGAAACTTTAAACGTAGCAATTGTGGCAGCTATTAATCAGGCTGCTATAAATTGGGGCATACAATGTATGCGTTATGAAATTAAAGATATTCAACCTCCGCAAACTATACTTAAAGCTATGGAATTGCAGGTAGCTGCAGAGCGTCAAAAAAGAGCTCAAATTCTAGAGTCGGAAGGTAATAGACAAGCAAAAATTAACCATGCAGAAGGTGAAAAAGCACAAATCGTACTGAATTCAGAAGCTTCTTATACCGATCAAGTTAACAGAGCAAAAGGTGAAGCTGAAGCAATAGGCTTAGTCGCTACCGCTACGGCAAATAGTATTGAGATTGTCGCAGCTGCCGTACAAAAAACAGGAGGAAGCGACGCAGTAGCTCTTAAAATAGCCGAGCAATATATTAGTGCATTCGGTAATTTGGCTAAAGATACCAACACCGTAATTTTACCCGCAAATCTTTCAGAACCGAGTAGTTTTGTAACCGGAGCGTTAACTATATTTAACCAATTAAAAGCTTCTTCGGAAAAGAAAATAGATAAGTAGCAATTTATAAAGATTTATTATTGTAATAATAATTAGTTTTATATATCATATCAGATTATTAATTAATAAAAGGTTATGAATATGTCAGTATTTGTCGGCAAAACTGCTCCGGATTTTACAGCTAAAGCTATTATGCCTAATAATAATATAGACGAAAAGTTTAAACTTAGCGATTATGCTGCAGGGGATAATATAGTGTTATTTTTTTATCCCCTAGATTTTACTTTTGTTTGTCCATCGGAAATTATAGCATTTCACAATAAGCTTGGTGAATTTACCGAAAGACGTACTAAAGTAGTAGCTGTTAGCGTTGATTCTCATTTTAGCCATTTAGCTTGGAAAAATACTCCGCATAATAAAGGCGGACTTGGACAAGTACAATTCCCAATGGTTTCCGATATAAAAAAGGATATTTCTTCAAAATATAACGTACTTAATGAAGACGGTGTTGCTTTGCGTGGAACTTTTTTAATTGATAAGGATTTCATAGTACGTCACATGCTAGTTAACGACTTACCTATCGGTCGTGATATTAATTATACATTAAAAGTAATCGATGCTTTAACTCATCATCAAAAGCACGGCGAAGTTTGTCCTGCCGGCTGGCATAAAGGTGAGGAAGCAATTACCCCGTCACATGAAGGTATAGCACATTATTTAAGCTCACATGCCGAGAAATTGTAGTATACTACTGTGTTATTTAGAGTGGAAAACTGTCATCCCGTGGCTTGTCCACGGGATCCAGGAAACTTAATAATATAATGAAGCAATATTATGTATATATATTAGCTAGTGGGCGTAATGGTACATTATACATTGGAGTGACTTCAAATATCATAAAGCGTACTTATGAGCATAAGCATAAAATAATCAAAAGATTTTCTTCTAAAGTATAACATAAATAAATTAGTTTATTTTGAGGAATATGACGATATTATAGCTGCAATTAATCTTGAAAAATTATTAAAAGAATATAAAAGACAGGGGAAATTAAATTTAATTGAGTCTCAAAATCCAGCGTGGGATGATTTATATGAAAAAATTATTTTATAATTTTTTTCTGGATACCGTGGACAAGCCACGGTATGACACAACACTTTTTTAGAACCCGTCCACAATACTAATTAAACTTACCTAATGCTAAAAGAATTATTTTCTGCTCTAAAATATCTTATGATATTGAAACAATTAATATTTTACGTCTTATTAGGAGTGAAAATATCGGTCCTAAAACTTTCTTTAGTTTAATTAAATTATTCGGTGATGCAGCAACTGCCATAGATAACGCTCCGGATTTTTCATTGCGAGGCGGAAAGTCAAAACCAATTAAAATTTTCAGTAAAAGCGATGCTGAAAAAGAGTTAGAGCTTCTCGAAAAAGACAATGCTAAGATTATCACATATAAATCTCCGGAATATTCAAAATTATTACTTGAAATTTATGATCCACCGCCAATATTAAGCTATATAAGGTAATATAGAGTTATTAAATCATAATAAATGCGTTGCAATAGTAGGTGCAAGAAACGCTTCTGCAAACGGAAGAAGCTTTGCTCATAAAATTGCAAATGATTTAGTAAAAGAAGGGTATATAACTATTTCAGGATTAGCAAGGGGGATAGATAGCAGCGTACATCAAGCTGCAATTTCTCAAACTATCGGAGTTATTGCAGGCGGTATTGATCATATATATCCACCGGAAAATAAAAAACTATTTGAAAATTTAGCAGAAGAAGGTTTAATATTAGCTGAGTTACCTATCGGCTCTACCCCGCTTGGAAAACATTTTCCACAGCGTAATAGGATAATATCGGGACTAGCCTTAGGAGTAGTGATAGTAGAAGCAAGCTTAAAATCCGGTTCATTAATAACTGCAAAATTTGCACTTGAACAAAATAGGGAAATATTTGCCGTTCCCGGCTTTCCTTTAGATCCAAGATGTCAAGGTACAAATAAATTGATTAGAGAGGGAGCATATTTAGTGGAATCAGTGGACGATATTGTAGCTAATTTACCGCAATATGAAGAATTTATGAAAAAAGATGATAGATTATTTAAGGATTTTGTTGAGCTAGGAACAGTAAATACTAGATATGTTAAAGAACCCTCACAAAAGGAGCGTACTGCTATATTGGAATTATTATCGGCAGTACCTATAGATTTTGAATTTTTACAAAAAGAAACGGAATTACCGCTTCCTATTATATATATGGTAATATTAGAATTAGAACTTGCCAGCAAAGCAATACGTCACGCCGGCAATAAAATATCATTAGTTTATAATAAATAGATGAAATTAGTAATAGTAGAATCGCCTGCAAAGGCAAAAACGATAAATAAATATTTAGGTGATGAGTTTAAGGTCATTGCATCATTCGGTCATATTAGAGATTTACCTTCTAAAAAAGGCTCAGTATTACCTGATGAAAATTTTGCAATGAAATATGATATTTCCGATAAAACCGGTAAATATGTAGATGCAATAGTTAAAGATGCAAAAAAAGCCGAAGCGATATATTTAGCCACCGATCCTGACCGTGAAGGTGAATCCATCTCATGGCACGTTGCAGAGGTGATAAAAGAAAAGAATAAAGTTAAATCCGATGATTTTTTCAAAAGGGTAGCCTTTAACGAAATCACTAAAAAAGCAATTATTCATGCCGTTGAGAACCCTAGGAAACTTGACGTTAACTTAGTAAATGCCCAACAAGCAAGGAGAGCTTTAGACTATTTAGTCGGCTTTACCCTTTCACCTCTTTTATGGCGTAAATTACCCGGGTGTAAATCGGCGGGACGTGTACAGTCTGTGGCTCTGCGGTTAATATGTGAGAGAGAAGATGAAATCGAGCGTTTTAAGTCAAAAGAATATTGGGATATTAGCCTTAAAATGCAAAATAGCAGTAATGAGCCTTTTATTGCTAAATTGACTCACGTAAACGATCAGAAGTTAGAAAAATTCTCAATTATTAACGAAAAAGACGCCAAAAATTTAACTGAAAAATTAAAATCTCAAAATTTTCATGTTGATAAGATAGAAAAGAAACAACAAAAACGAGCACCGCAACCTCCTTTTATTACTTCATCACTACAACAAGAAGCAGCAAGAAAATTAGGTTTTAGTGCTAAAAAGACTATGCAAATAGCACAAAAACTTTATGAGGGCGTTGACATAGGTAAGGAAACTATAGGGCTTATTACCTATATGAGAACCGACGGCGTTACATTATCAAATGATGCAATAGCTGATATACGCAAGTTAATCGATAAAAGTTACGGCGATAAATATTTACCGACTAGCCCTAGAATTTATAAATCCAAAGTCAAAAATGCTCAAGAAGCTCATGAGGCAATAAGACCGACAAATATTACTTATACTCCCGATAGCTTAAAAGAAAAGCTAGAAAAGGATTATTATAAACTCTATGAACTAATTTGGAAAAGAACTATAGCCTGCCAAATGGAAAATGTTATAATGGATTTGGTAATTGCAAATTTAGCTTCGGAAAATAAAGAATATTTGGCAAAAGCAAACGGATCAACTATAGCATTTGACGGGTTTTATAAGGTTTATCGTGAAAGTGTGGACGATGAGGCTGAAGAAGAAAATAAAATGCTGCCGCCTTTAAAAGAACAAGAACCGCTTAAAACTAAAGAAATTATTCCTAATCAGCATTTTACAGAACCTCCTCCAAGATATTCGGAAGCAAGCTTAGTGAAAAAACTTGAAGAGCTTGGGATCGGTCGCCCTTCGACCTATGCTAGTATTTTATCGGTTTTACAAGATCGAAAATATGTTTCTCTTGAGAAAAAACGATTTATGCCTGAAGAATTAGGACGTTTGGTAACGGTATTCTTGGTCGGTTTTTTCAAGAAATATGTAGAATATGATTTTACAGCAGGTCTTGAAAATGAATTAGATGAAATAGCGGCAGGTAAGCTTGAGTGGAAAGCTGCCTTAAGTAATTTTTGGAGCGGTTTTAACCATAATATTGAATCGGTAAACGAACAAAAAATAACCGAGATTATTAGCTATGTACAGAAAGCCCTTGATTATCACTTGTTCGGTGAGAATAAAGAATCTAAAGTTTGTCCTTCATGTAAAACAGGCGAGCTTAGCTTAAAGCTCGGTAAGTTCGGAGCGTTTTTAGCATGCAGTAATTACCCTGAATGTACTTTCAGAAAATCTATTGTTAGCGGTAACGATAATAACGAAAACGAAGGCGAACCTTCCGCTATTCCTAATGAGAATAAAATTTTAGGCACTGATAAAGACGGGATAGAAATATATCTGAAAAAAGGACCTTACGGACCTTATATTCAACTTGGTGAACAAGAAGGCAAAGTAAAGCCAAAACGTAGCCCCGTACCTGCTAGCTTGAATCAAAACGACATCACACTTGAGATGGCATTAAAGCTTCTAAGCTTACCGCTAAAAATAGGTATTCATAAAGATAGCAGCGAGGAAATTATGATAGGATACGGTAAATTCGGTCCTTACATAAAATATATGGGTAAATTTATTTCAGTGCCAAAAAAATATGATTTTCTAAATTTAAGCTTAGATGATGCGATGAAACTAATTGAAGATAATAAAGCGAAGTTAGAAAAGAAACAGGGGTAAGAATGTCATAATCGTCATTGCGAGAAGAATTACAACGTAATTCGACGAAGCAATCTCAGGATATTTTACGAGATTGCCACGTCGCTACGCTCCTCGCAATGACGATAGTACAAAACACTAAAAAAATAAGTAAAAATGACAAAAGTTATAACACGATTTGCTCCGTCGCCGACCGGTATGTTACATGTCGGAAATATCAGGACAGCATTGCTTAACTGGCTATATGCAAAGAAGCATAACGGGCAGTTTATTTTAAGATTTGACGATACGGATTTAGAGCGTAGTAAACAGGAATATAAAGACGCTATCGAAGAAGATTTAAAATTTTTAAATCTTAATTGGGATCAGACATTTAATCAATTAAGTCGTTTAAGTAGATATAATGAAATCAAAAATCTATTATTAGACAAAAAAAGATTATATGCCTGCTATGAGACTCCTGAAGAGCTAGAATTAAAGCGTAAATTTCAATTATCTAAAGGTTTACCGCTAATTTATGACAGAGCTGCTTTAAATTTAACTGAAGAACAAATACAAAAATATATAGAACAAGGAAGAAAACCGCATTATAGATTTTTGGTAAATTATGAACCGATTAGCTGGCATGATATGATCAAAGGCGAAGTTAAATATGACGGCAAGGCTTTAAGTGATCCAATAGTGATAAGAGCAGACAGTAGTATAACCTATATGTTATGCTCGGTTATTGACGATATTGATTATGATATTACTCATATTATTAGGGGTGAAGATCACGTTAGCAATACCGCTATTCAAATTCAAATGTTTGAGGCTTTAAATACTACTCCTCCGACTTTTGGACATTTAAGCCTAATTATTAACAAGGATGAGAAAATTTCTAAAAGAGTCGGGGGATTTGAGATCGCAACTCTTAGAAAAGAAATCGGAATCGAAGCTATGGCAATAACTAGCTTTTTTAGCTTACTTGGTTCATCGGCACAAATCTTGCCTTATAAATCAATGGAGAAGCTAGCAAATCAATTTGAGATAAGTAGTTTTTCTAAAAGCCCGACTATCTATCAGCCGGAAGATTTGGAAAGATTAAATCATAAATTATTAATAAGTTTAGATTTTGACGAAGTAAAAGACCGCCTTAAAGAAATCGATGCCGAGTATATTGATGAAAATTTTTGGTTATCGGTAAGACCCAATTTACAAAAATTACGTGATGTAAAAGATTGGTGGGAGATTTGTCATAAAACTCCGAATGTAGAAAATCTAAATTTAGATAAGGACTATTTAAAGCAAGCTGCAGAATTATTACCGCAAGGAGAAATTACTAAAGATAGCTGGAGCATTTGGACTAAAGAAATAACAAATATAACAGGCAAGAAAGGTAAGGTGTTATTTTTGCCTCTTCGCCTTGCTTTAACCGGTAGAGAATCAGGACCGGAAATCGCAGGAGTTTTACCCTTGATTGATAGAGAAGAGATAATAAAACGATTAACTAGTGCGTAACTCTCTATGTCATTCCCGCAAGGCATTGTTGCGTAGACACCTAACCGTCATTGCGAGCAACTGAAAGGAGCGTGGCAATCTCAGGAGTTTGTTATTATTTTCTGGATTGCTGCGTGGTTCAATTTCACCTCTATCAAGCCACGGGGTGACACAATGGGTTTTATCGGTCCATGCAACAATGCCTGCTCGCAATAGCTATAATACTCTATCATATTAGTATTAATAGCACCGGCAAGTTCTGCAGTATCACCGTAGATATTATCAGCAATAAGAGAAACTATACCTGCTGCTCCTGCCATTAAACCTTCCACAGTTTCACAAGCTACATATCCTGCAGCTATCCCTGCTTTTATTGTATTTTCTGCACATTTGATAGAATCGTACGGCGAAATTGCAATTGCTCCTAAAGCACAAGCACCTATAAGAACAGGCGGATTGTAATAAGCAAAAGTTGCAAGGCTTGCTACAGTTGCTTGAGCAAATGTAGATATAAAAGAATAATTAGTGCTTACATCAGAAATAACACCTTGAATAGAACGTACAGCACTTGCACCATTCTCTATCACATTAATAGCATGTTCTGTTGCTAAGGTAGCATACATTGTGAAATCTGCTGCAGCTTTGGTAGCATTTTGAAAATGAATTGTAGCACTATCAAAGTAACTAGATGTTTTTTTGAGGTTTGTGGCCCTGTATAGATTTTTGTCATGATTTTTCCCCTTAAAATTAAATCGTGACGCAGCGATTATAACTTAAATATTAGACCATGTCAATGGATATTAATTAATAAATAATTAAAAAAATTAATGAAGGTAAATTAGTGTGTAATTCCCAATTTCTGAAATAAATCATTATCTTTTTTAGGCATTGGATTAGCTGAGGTTAAAAGCTTTTCTCCATAGGATATTGAATTAACGCCTGCCATAATACATAAAGCTTGTAATTCATCAGACATTTGTTCCCTACCTGCCGATAAACGAATATAAGATTTTGGAATCATTATTCTTGCCAAAGCTATTACTCGAACAAAATCAAATAGATCAATATCTTGTACATTTTCTAATGGCGTACCGGGAATTTTTATTAGCTTATTAATAGTTACCGATTCAGCAGGTTCTTCAAGATTTGCAAGAGTTAAGATCATATTAATACGATCGTCATTTGTTTCTCCCATTCCTAAAATACCGCCGCAGCATACTTTCATACCGGAAGCCCGAACGTATCCTAATGTGTCCAGCCTGTCTTGAAAAGTACGAGTGGTAATAATTTTATCATAAAACCCTTCAGAAGTATCAATATTATGATTATAAAAATCAAGCCCAGCTTCTTTAAGCGTAACTGCTTGATGTTCTTTTAATAAACCAAGAGTAACACAAGTTTCTAAGCCTAATTTTTTGACCTCCTTAATCATCTCACAAACCAGTTTTAAATCCTCATCACGTGGACCACGCCACGCAGCTCCCATACAAAAGCGAGTACTACCTGCTTCTTTAGAAGGTTCTTTTTTTACATCAGTTTTATAGTGTGCAGATTGAGGGCAGAATTTGCAATTTTCAGGACAACTACCTGTTTTAATGCTTAAGAGGCTGCTTATTTGAACTTTATTCGGATCAAAGTTAGTACGGTGTACTGTCTGAGCTTGATAGATTAGCTCCATAAACGGAAGGCTAAAGATTTCTTTAGCCTCGTCAAAAGTCCATTTTTTCATTTCTAAAAATTATTTTTGTCTTAGGTTCTTAACGTAAGAGAATAAAGAAGAGAAAACAAAAAGTTTAGCAAGACCGCTGGGAATAAAAATTATAAATCCGCTATAAATTGCTTGCTTTAAACCTATCATACTTGCAAGCCAGCTAACACCGAATAGATAAAATATAGTATGACCGATAATACAAATTATGGTAACGTTTACAAAATTCTCAGCTAGCTTATCTTTTAAAGCACTCATAACTGGAGTTCCAATTAAGAAGCCGAGATAATAACCTCCTGCTGCTCCTAAAAAATAATTTATCCCGCTAGAAAATTTACAGAATACCGGCAAACCCATTACACCTACAAAAATGAAAGTCAGTATAGTTAGAAAACTAAGGCGTGGACTATAAGTAAAAGCGATAATACAAAGTATTACGCTATGCATCGTAATTGCTACCGGTTTTATAGGAATACTTATTTGGGACGAAGCAAAAATAGCAACTACTCCCATAACTATTTTAACAATATCTAGAGCATAAGAATTTGTATTTAAATATTCTACAACTCTGTTCGGATATAATACTTTTAATAAAGAATTCATTGTATACCTCATTATTTAGTTTATAAGTTATTTTTGGATAATATAAAGAAATAAAAAAAAGAAAAGTATAATTTTAAGATGTATAAAATTTTTAACTATTCAGTTACAAAGAGGTCCAAAAATAGCTAAAATGTTATTCCTAACTAAAAAACTTTTTGATTTTTAGCTTATCTTCTTTAGACAAATTAGGCTTGAACCTATATATATCTTTTTTATTAGCACTTTCAGGTCTAAATTTAAACTCACCTTTAGTTGTTTTGATTGTAACTATCTGATCAGGAGAACCCCATTTAGGAAAATCGTATTTTATAACTATGTCCCCGTTTCTAAGTCCAGATTTATAAGCGTTACTATTTTCATCAATATTTTTTATTGTATAATTATTTATTAAAGCATCTTTATCAAAACCACGGTCATATGCACCCATTTTTATTTTCTCGATTGGCAGCACTTTAGTAACATCAGCTAAATCTATAGTTTTATCGTTTATCTCTTTATCTACCCCTTTTGGAAGATAATTTTTAACTATTTTTTTAAAATAATCGCTTGAAAAATCTTGTTCTTTTGAGGTTTTAAACAAATCAAGCATAACATTATCCAGCGATTTACTCCTATTATTCTCTTTAATGAGATTATCCAAATAAAGTGCAAAAACAAACCCACGATAATACGGTAATTTCTCTACTGCATAATCTTTCCAATAATCTGTTTTGATTAAATTATTAGGTTCATTTATTACAGGTGATAAATAATAATCCTGAAAGAATTGGTTAAATGCTTCTACAAACTCTTCAAGTGTTATAACTTCGGCACGCAAAGCTAAAACTCTGCTATAATAATCGGTAAACCCCTCACTCCACCAATAATTTAATCCTTCTAAATTATTACGTATTTTCTTCCCTGTCCAATTATGCAAATGTTCATGAGCAAGTAACGTTATATAATCCTGTTTGTCTAAACCTTGAGGAATAAACGCGGTAAAACTATTTGTTAAACCTGTTCCTCCCATGTGATTAGGCTCATCACCTTCAATTAAACTGATTACATAATAAGGAAAATCATTATCATGGAAAAATGCTCTTTGTCCCTTGATAATTTTATTTATATAAGAAGCTATTTCTTCATCTTTAAGATCAAACTGACCATGCAGAGAAAGATATACAGGATTTTTTTGATCGACAATTTTGTAAACACGTAAATCACCTGCTGCATACAAAGCACTAAGTAGCTCTTCCTTTTTAACTTTAAATTTCATGCTTTTACCAAGACCATAATCTGATATTGTTTTCCAGCTATCAGGAATATTATTCCATTCAATATTAAACTCTATCATGTCATTTCCATTTAAATCGCCGGGAGTAGCAAAAAGCCCATAACCCGGTGAATGAATTAGATTTTGTCTAATTATTGCTTCGTGGATATCACAAGGATTACCGGTTTTTTGATATATTTCGTAGCTTAAACGAATAATATTGATTTTTCCCGTATTTAAAATAACTTCATTTGAGTCTTGATTTCTAAACTGCAACTTTCCAATAGGATATTCTAGCTTAACATTTTTGATTTGCTTGTAATATGTAGCGTTTGCCCAAGCATAGGGTAAATCTAAAATAACTTCACCGCTCATATCGCCTATTATTTCTGTTTCAACTTTAATAGCTGAAACAGGCATGTTAGACAAAGGTGTTTATTTTGTAATTTACCTGCCGATAAGTATTTGCTAATACTAGATTTGAGATAAAAATTAAAATTAGCAATATAAAAGTTTTTATTAAGTGCATATCTCCCAAATAAAAAATTTTTTATATTTCGCCTATATTTGATACTTCATCGTGAGAATCATAGCCTGAGTCACTAGAAAAATCAAAATCAATAAAATTACTAATTTTATTTCTCAACTCTATATCTAAATGTTTATTATTTGTTAATTTCTCAATGATTTTTATTAAATTCGGATTGTTTCTTATTATTTCTTTTGTATGCTGTTTTTCAGGATCATTAACCATATTCTTTAGATAATTTTGAAAATTATTATTACTGTCTTCAACAAAATTTTTTTTTAAGTTCTATAATACACTGTTTTACTTCATTTATATACTGAAGTTCTAGTTCTATAATAACTGCTAATAATGACTCCATTAAAGCTTCTTCAAATCTATTTTGATAAATATTTTTTATGCTCATACAATACTCAGATAAATTACTGCTTACTTTTATACTAATAGCATTTGGTATATATTCCGAATGAAATATATCGTTTTTGAAAGTAGTTATTAATATTTCTTTTAAATAAGAATCATTTTTAACTATTTCTAAATTTTGTATATCGTTGTAATCTAAATCCTTTAAATTAAAAATTTTATGTGCTAATTGAGATGATTTAATCATCTTTTCAAAATCACTGCCATACTTATCTTCTGGAAAATTACATTTTTCTCCATATTCTAGTAATAATTTAGCAATTTCTATATTATTACTTTTACCAGCTAAATCCAATGGTTCTTCAGTCCAACTTATATCAATTAAAGTTTTAGGTTCAGAAGCAATCATATTATTCACAGCTTCTATATCCCCCATTACTTGCCGCAATAAACAATGGTCTTGATAAACAATCACTCGTTACAATTGTATTTCCCATAATTTTAATCTTGTAAAGTTAATTTAATAAAATTTTTATTATAAATTTTATTAATTTCAAGTATAAACTGATTTTTTACCTAAATAATTATTCCCGACCATTAATTTATAAGCTTCATCATCTTCAAGCCATTTAGCATTTTCTATTAAATATGATTCTTGAAATTCGGCAAGTTTTGGATCAGGTTCTCCCGTTAAATGTTTAAGCCCGTCAAATAAAATGCCTAAAAAACCGATTTTATTCTTTTTACAATAATCTCTTACATCTTCCACATGTTTCGCACGGTCATCAATAAATACAATAAAACTAGCATTTAGCTCTTCAGAAAATTTTGATAAAGTACCGCTCTTTGAATGATTACCTGTTATAAATATCCCTTTATAACAGCATCATCCTTTTGTCCTGAATTACACGCTGCTAATTCTTCATTATCTGAAAATTCTATACCTAGACTCTTTAATTCTTTATATCGCCAATCTTGCGTCGAAAGAATATTGCCGAACTCTCCCGTATTCATTTGTGTAAGAGCATAAACAGGAAACTTTGCCTTGAGCTTGTTTATAACTTCTGCCCACTCTTCATCAATTAATATTACTTTTCGCTGAAGCCGCCAATTACTGACAATTTCTTCATAATTATCATAATTACTTTTATTTTCCTTAATTCTATCAATCATTTTATTATAAGGCGGCTTCTTAAAAGTTTTTGATTTAAGAGCAATAATAGTATCGTCAACATCAATAAAAGATACATCATCAGGGGCATTTTTTATTATTAAATCATAGATTTTTGCGGCACTATCGGCAGTTTCAAAATCTTTCATATGTTATTAAATTCAATCCTAAGCTCTTTAGTTAAAATATCCATCAGCTCAAATCCTGCTCTATTTTTCCATTTTCCTTGTTCATAAAAAAAATGATAAGGACCGCTAACCGGTGACGATAACCAAATTTCTTTAGCGGCACTTTGTTTGTTTATTACATATATACCCTTATCAGTATCAAGATTTAATATATCACCTTGTAAATCTACGTCTATACTTGCTTCTTTATCTTGCTCTTCTATCTTGTCGGCTATATATGCAATTGTTGTTTCGGCTATTTTACTAAATTCAGTATTATTCATAATTCTCTTTTGGTTTTTCAGGATCAATTTCCGGCTCAGGTACTTTAATCAAACTTTTTCTATAAGTTTCAACAAATCTATTATGATCATTAAGATTGTTAGAAAAATTATGCCCGCCTTTACCGTCAACCACAAAAAATAAGGCATCCGTTTTAGCAGGTTTTACCACTGCTTCTAAAGATTTTAACGACGGACAAGAAATCGGACCGGGTGGTAAACCTTTTATATAATAAGTATTATATGGTAGTTCTTGCAATAAATCTTTTTTTGTTAAAGCTCTTGCTAATTTAAATTTTCCTTCAGTCAAAGCATATATAGTAGTCGGATCGGCTTGTAGCTTCATATTTTTCTTTAAACGATTAATGAATACTGCTGCTATAATAGGCTTTTCTGCATTTGAACCGGCTTCTTTTTCAATTATCGAAGCTAGAGTTAATACCTCAAGTCTAGTTTTTAACGGAGAATCCGGTGCAAGATTCTGCATTACCTTATCTAAATTAGCAGACATTAAATTTCTCATTTGATCGATTATCTGCTCTTTTTGATCTCCATAAGAGAAAAAATACGTTGACGGCATTAAAAACCCTTCCGGTATTATTCCTTTTATTTCTCCAAATAAACGATTTTCTTCATTAATTTTCTTTATAACCTCACTAACTACCGTACCTTCCGGGACAATTATCTTATGTATTATAGATTTACCGCTTGCTAATATTCTTAAAGTTTGCAGAGGCGATATATTACGAGTAAACACATATTCACCGCTTTTAAGAGGTCTTTTTATAGAATAAATTTTAGCAATTACCTTAAAAATTCTCGGATATTTGATTACTTCATTAGAATAAAGTTTTGTAACTATTTGATTTACGGATAATTTAGGTTCAATAATTATCGTTTTATTTTGAGTAAGATTACCCGGCACAAAAATATAAAATATACTAAAATTTAGCAAAGTAATAAATATAGTTAGAGATACTATAACTAAAAAAAGTTTAGTTTTTAATAGTTTTTTTAACATAATAACTATTATTTTTATAAGACTTAGAAATATTGATAAAAAAATTTACCACGAAATATGGTTTTTTCTTGACATTTGAAATAACATATAGTAAAACTAACTTAAAGTTTGGTTGAAGTTAAATATTTGCTGAATTTAAATTATATAGTTTTTGCTAAATAAATCAATAGTTTTAATATTTGGTAATTAAAATATTAAAATTAGATGACTAACGAGCAACAAATTAATAACGTAAACCAATTTACTATAACAATAGTATACTCCTGTAAAATGAAAAGTTAGAATTTTTATTACAAACAAAAAATATAAATCTTTATTCATAGTTCATATTACTATACCGGCGTTAATACTGATCTTATAATGGGCATTATATATTATGATACAAGATCACAATACCGATCTAAAACACGAAGAACATACTGAAAGGTTAAAAGCTTTACAAAATAAGTTAGGAAACTTATCCGGTTTCTTGACAACAATGCGTTCTGATAACAATGAGGAATACAAAAAAATTTCCAATGATTTAGAAATTTTAATAAAACAAATTAATACTATAAGAAAAAATATGGAAATATATTTTGTTATTATATTAATATTAATGTTTATTATAATTCGGAAAATGTTGTGGACCACCGGTTCAAGTACTAATTTTTCTCTTTTAACAACTTTATTTTAGGTTCTAAGAACTCCTGTTTAATAATTTCTGCAGCTATATAAGAAGGTATAGCATCATCTCGATCACTTGATACAAGCGAATTTTCCAAGCTAAGCCTGTGTTCACGTACTTTTGTACGCTTAGCTAGCTTGCCTTTAAATTCATCGTGTCTAAAGCTTTCTGATTTTAGCTGTAATCGTTTTGATTTAAATCCTAATTGCTGCAAAATTTTTTGGCTTTCTATTACCTGCTCAGACGCTTTTTTAGAATTAAATAATAACTCTTGAAGCTTATTACTCATAAGACTAGCTCGGCAATTAAATTGGATAAATTCCGGAATTATTTCGCTACCTGCTATAATATTTATCAACGTAACATATTTTATTTTTATCAATAGCCTGATAATAAAAAAGCTTATAAGATTAACTTTATAAGCCACAATCATAGGAGTACCGGAAGCTGCTATCTCTAAAGTATTAGTACCGGATTTTGCTAAAGCTGCATCCGCAACAGCATAAGTTTTAAGTCTCTCACTTGAAAATAAATAATTAAACTTAACATCTTCTAAAAACGGCTTTATTATTGCCTCATGAGCAGGATTTGCAAGAGTAAATATAACTTTAAGATTATTACAACTCTTGAATATTTCTTCAATAGAAGAAATAAAAACCGGTAAATGCTTTAGAATCTCTCCTTTTCTGCTTCCAAGAGTAACACATAAAACTCTCTCTTTCTCATCTATTTTAAACTCTTCACGTAAAGCTATTTTATCACTATAAAACTCTTGCTCCATAATCGGATGACCTATATATCTACAGTCAAGACCGACTTTAGTAAAATATGGAGGTTCAAACGGTAGTAAAGCAAATAAACAATCATAAATTTTAGCGTATTTTACTGCCCTACCCTCTTTATATGCCCAAACTGACGGTGCAACGATATGAATCATTTTCAGCTTTGGTAAAAGTTTTCTTACTCGCTTTGCCACACGATAAGTAAACCCTGGTGAATCTATGGTAATTAATAAATCAGCTTTGCTATTTATTATATCCTCCACAGTTTTATCAATTAATTTTTTAAGCTTAAAAATATGAGGCAAAATCTCTACAAAACCCATTAAATTTATGGAAGTAATAGGAAATAAGCTTTTAAAACTGCCAGCCTCTTCCATATATTTACCACCAACACCTATACATTTTATTTCTATATTATCTTTTAAATGCTGAATTATGCGTCCACCGATAAAGTCCCCTGACGTCTCGCCGGCTATAAAGTAAATTTTTGTCATTGAAGATAATTATTTTTTAAGGTTCTCAATTTCTGCTTTCAACTGCCTTATTTTTTCTATAGATAATTCAGTAATCTCATATATTTCTTCTATCGAGTTTTTTTTCATTAACATCTTTTTTGCTATTTTTATACTTTTTGTAACTTCGCCTTCTTCTATACCCTTTGCCATACCTTCTTCTCTACCTTTTTCTTCAGCAGAAACTAATATAATCGCGGTCTTTAAAGCCTTTGCTCATATGAGCACGATAAATAATTCTTTCTTTAGTTGTCATTTTAAGGATATCAAGTTTTTTTGCTACCTTCTTCATATACGGTGATTTAAAGTCTTTCTTAACTTCAGAATGTTTTACTACATATAGCCATTCATCCAATTCATCTCTTATAATATCATTAAATAACGGTACCGATATTACAAAATATTCCGAAAATACATCACATAAATCGAATATTTTACCTCTCATATCTCCTAAAGAAAATTTCATAGGGTGTTTTTTATCGACTTCTCTAAAAATAGTCTTACCGTGATATAAAGGTGCTTTTATCTTAGCAAAAGGGAAATATAGTAAATTAATATGAAATATCTTTTTTATAGTAGTGTAGTCTTCACTTTTATAAATACTATCGACTATTAACCTACTAGAATTAAAACAAGCTTTATGCATAAAAAGATTTGTATAGGACTTATCTATTTCCACTATATATTTATGTCCTTCTTCACATCTTCTACTATTACATCTGCTACGCTAGATTTTAAGATATCATCTTCTTTATTACTGCAACTTTCAAGTAATGCCGTTATCTTAACCGGACTATAACCCGCACCCTTAAGTATTGCCGAGATAAATCCTTCAACTATTTCATAATCACCTTTATCCTTAAGCAAATATTTTATAGCGTAATCAAAACTTATTAGGGTACTCATATTTTTCTGTCTAATTACATATTATTAAATTCCATTTTACGGTAACTCAAAGCTTCAGCAATATGAATTTTCAAGACCTTATCAACATTCTCAAGATCGGCAATCGTGCGTGCTACTCTAAGTATTCGGTTATAAGCACGCATTGATAAACGAAATTTATTTGCCGCTTCATTCAGTAAATCCCTACCTTCATCCGCAGGCATAGCGTAATCTATTAATAACTGCCCGTCTAATCTGTTATTTGTTATAGCCCTCATATCTCTTTTCTTGAATCAAACGTACTTTCTCGACTCTTATAGCTATATCTTCAGATTTTTCCTCAGAATTATCTGTAATAAAGTCATAATTATAAATATTAATATTTGATACTTCTATATGCAAATCAAATCTATCCATAATAGGTCCTGAAACTTTCATTTGATAGTCGTTAGCACATTTTGGAGCTTTCATGCATTCTTTATAAGGATCGCCTAAATAACCGCATTTACAAGGATTCATAGCTGCTATTAACTGAAAATTTGCCGGATATTTTATATGAGCGTTTGATCGTGAGATTAGTATTTCACCGTTTTCAATAGGCTGTCTTAATGCATCAATAACATGCTGTGGAAATTCAGGTAGTTCATCTAAAAATAATACTCCGTTATGAGCTAGCGTAATTTCCCCAGGCTTTACTTTTTTTCCGACACCGCCACCGACCATAGCGGCAAGTGAGCATGAATGATGCGGAGTTCTGAACGGTCTTGCTTTGGTAAGTTTACCATCTAAAAATTTTCCTGCAATACTTGTAATCGTGCTACATTCTAAAATTTCTTTTGTAGACATTTTAGGGAGTATACTGGGAAGACAAGCAGCAAGCCTTGATTTGCCGGTTCCGGGAAGACCGAACATTAAAAGATTATGCCCACCTGATGCTGCAATTTCTAAAGCTCGTTTAGCAATTTTTTGACCTTTTATATCTTTAAAATCGGGATAATTTATCGGCTCATCTTGCAATTTAGCTTCCGGAGGAGTTAAAACTTGTGAACCTTTAAAATGATTTACTAGTTCAATTAAATTATCTGCAACAAGTATATTATCATTACCCGACCAAGCAACTTCCGAGCTGTTTTTACTTGAACAAATAAGACCTTTACCTCTAGCAGAAGCCCCAATCGCTGCAGGTAGAGCTCCGCTTACCGGTAAGATTGAACTGTCTAATGATAACTCTCCTATTATCAAATATTCCGCAATTTCAAGTTCAGGTAAAATATTTATTGCGGTAAGTATTGAACAGGCAATTGCAAGATCAAAATGGCTTCCTTCTTTTACTAAATCTGCCGGAGCTAAATTTATTAAAATCTTTTTAGTAGGTAGTGCAAGCCCTATAGAAGATAACACTGCTTTAACTCGTTCTTTCGACTCGGCTATAGTTTTATCGGCAAGCCCTACTATAGTAAAAGCAGGTATACCCGGGGATATTTGTACCTGCACGTCAACATCGATAATATCAATTCCATTAAACGTTAGACTTGCTATATGAATTATCATGAAATTTTTCTTCAAATGCTATTTTGTGAGGTTGTAGGTGTTATTGCATGGCTCGATGTCATTCCCGCATGGATCGGCTTACCCGTCATTGCGAGGAAAAACTGCAAGTTTTGACGAAGCAATCTCAGGAGTTTATCCTACTTCATGAGATTGCCACGTAGCCTACGGCTGCTCGCAATGACAGAAACAACAACCACCAATCGAAAAAGCATACTATAGAACAAACTTAGCTAAGTCAAGATTAGTTATTATTTTTGATAATTGATTTTCTACGAATTTATCATCGATAGTTATTTTTTTGCCTTTCATTTCGCTAGCTTCAAAGCTTATATCCTCAAGCAAATTCTCAAGTATAGTATGCAGCCTTCTAGCCCCTATATCTTCGACTTCTAAATTAACGGTGATCGCATAATCCGCTATCTTCTCAATAGCAGAATCCGTAAATTCAAGATGCACGTCTTCAGTACCTATTAACGCCGAATATTGCTTTATTAAACTAGTTTCAGGCTCAAGCAATATTTTAATCATATCATCTTTGGTGAGCGAATTTAATTCTACTCTAATCGGTAACCTTCCTTGTAACTCCGGTAATAAATCAGAAGGTTTAGCAATATGGAAAGCACCGGAAGCAATAAATAATATATGATCGGTTTTAACCGGTCCATATTTAGTATTAACCGTTGTTCCTTCTATCAAAGGTAGCAAATCTCTTTGTACACCCTCTCTACTTATTTCGGCATTTTTTGCTCCGGAACTACCGGTCGAAGCTATTTTATCAATTTCGTCAATAAAAACTATCCCATCATTTTCAGCTAAATTTATAGCTTGCTGAATAATTTTTTCTTGGTCTATTAATTTTTCTGATTCCTCAGGTATAATAATAGCCATAGCATCTTTAACTAGCATTTTTTTTGTTTTAGTCTTACTGCTGCCAAGGGCTCGTCCAATCATATCGCCAAGGTTAAGAACGCCCATAGATGCTCCCGGCATGCCTGGTATTTCAAAACTTCCACCACCGACAGGTGTAGTATCAGCTACGCTAATTTCGATTTCCGTATCATCAAGTTCACCGTTTAAAATTTTTTCTTTGAACTTTTCTCTAGTCTCACTACTAGAAGTTTTACCTACTAAACTATCTAATATTCTCTCTATCGCTTTTTCACGTGCATTAATATCTACTTCCATTTTTGCTAAAGTTTTTTCAGTATTAACGGCTATTTCGACTAAATCACGAATTATTGATTCTACATCACGCCCTACATATCCGACTTCGGTAAATTTAGTTGCTTCAATTTTATAGAAAGGAGAATTAGTCAGCTTTGCAAGGCGTCTTGCTATTTCCGTTTTCCCGACACCGGTTGAACCGATCATTAAAATATTTTTCGGTACTATTTCATTACGTAAATTACCTTCTACTCTTTTACGACGACAGCGATTTCTAAGTGCAATAGCAACAGCTTTTTTGGCCTTTTCTTGACCTACGATAAATCTATTAAGTTCATTAACTATTTGAGAAGGGGTAAGCCCCATAGGGTCTTTTTTATAAGTAGTTTTAGTAGCTTTCATACAACTTTTTCCATTATAATATTATGATTAGAAAATACACACAAATCTGCAGCTATATTCATAGATTTTAAAGCAATTTCTTCAGCAGTTAAATTGTTCTCGTAAGACATTAAAGCACGAGCGGCAGATAGTGCAAATAAACCGCCTGAACCTATTGCTGCAACATTATTTTCAGGCTCTACGACATCACCGTTACCGGTTAAAATTAATATATGACTACGATCGGCAACAATCATCATTGCTTCCAAACGTCTCAAATATTTATCGTTACGCCAATCTTTTGCAAGCTCAACTGCACTTCTAAGTAAATTATGCTTATATTGCTCTATCTTTACTTCAAGTTTTTCAAATAACGCAAGACCGTCAGCCGTAGAACCCGCAAAACCGGCAATAATTTTATTATTTGCTATAGTCCGAAGTTTTCGTGCTGTAGATTTTAGTACGGTATTACCATGCGAGACTTGTCCATCTGCTGCTATAATTATTTCTTCGTTCTTTTTTAAACAAAGTATTGTTGTGCCGTGTAAGGCTAAATTATCTGACATAATATAAAATTTATTGATATTAAGTTGTTAATTAGGTACTATATAGGATTGAATTACTCCTAAATAAAATGAAGAGTTATTCGACACAGCTTCAAAAAGAGCTAGGAGTTCAAAGTCCTCGGAACGGAAGCCGTTACTTAATATAGTTCGTACCGCAACTCTTGTAGAACATTGTCACCAATTTTTGAAGTTCTATCTTAGTATATACTCAAATGCTTTCAAGAATTGAATTTGTTATCAAATGGTGAACGCACGCAGCTTATACTTAATAAGTGAGTACATGAATCCATGAAGATAACTAAAGAGCAATTCTTGAAAGCAGCAGAGTATACTTGACTAATCCGGTTTAATTAATTATTGTCCCTTGAATTTTCAAGGCTTAAACTTAAATAATGAATATATACGCAATATACATTAACTCCACACAAAAAAATAATAATTTTATTGTTATTGAAGAAGGCTTTTCATGGATAGCTGCTCTTTTAAGTATATTTTGGGCATTATACCATAAAATGCGGTTAGTTGTTGCTATTGCCGTAATAGCAAATATAATCGTTACGGCGATTAATATCGAAGAGTTAAAGTTTATATTTAAGATAGTCTTAATATTAGGCTTCGGCTTTTTTGCTTCAGATATTAGAGAAAATTATTTAAAAAGAAATAATTACCGACTAGAAGATATAATAATTGCCAACTCTAGCATTGAAGCTGAATTGAAATTTTTAGAACGTAGTATGCTTGTTTAATTTACATCATTGCGAGAAGAATTACGCAGTAATAAAGGCGAAGCAATCTCAGGATATTTGACGAGATTGCCGCGTCGCCTACGGCTCCTCGCAATGACGATTTTCGCTTCAATAAAGCCTTTAACAAGAATAAAATGATGTATAACAAAGAAAATGTTTTTGCAAAAATTATAGATAAAAATCTTCCGGCAAAAATAATTTATGAAGACGAACAAATTTTAGCATTTAAAGATATAGCACCCGTAGCACCTGTACATATTATCGTTATACCTAAAAACGAATATATAGATTATTCGGATTTTATCTCTAAAGCTCAAATAGACGAAATAAAACATTTTTTTGCTAAAATTTCTGATATAGCAAATGAAGCGGGTTTAGATAAAGACGGCTATCGTTTAATAACTAATAAAGGCGAAAAATCGGGACAAACCATTTTTCATTTTCACTTCCATATTATCGGAGGCGAAAAACTCATCGGATTAATAAATAAATGACTAAAAAATACAATATTGCAGTAATCGGAGCTACAGGAAATGTAGGGCGTGAAACTCTAAATATTCTAGCTGAGCGTAATTTTCCCGTTAATAAAATTTATGCTATAGCTTCAGATAACTCTATCGGACGAGAAATAAGTTATGGAGAAAAAATACTGAAAATCAGTAATTTAACTAATTTAAATTTTGATGATATCGATATTGCTTTTTTTTGTGCAGGTTCAGAAGTTTCAAAAGAATTTGTACCTAGAGCTACTGCTAGTAATTGTGTAGTTATCGACAAATCCTCACTTTTTAGAGTTGACAATCAAGTACCGTTAATTGTACCTGAGGTTAATTTATCAACACTTAAAGAGTTTAATACTAAAAATATCATAGCTAACCCTAACTGTATAGTAATTCCGCTTGCAGTAGCATTAAAACCGCTAGATAATGAAATAAAGATTAAAAGAGTAGTGATATCTACTTATCAATCAGTATCAGGAGCAGGTAAAGCAGGAATGGACGAACTCTACGACCAAACAAAATCTAAATATGTTTTTGGAGAGAATGATCCTAAGAAATTTCCAAAACAGATTGCATTTAATCTTTTTCCTCATATAGGTGATTTAAATACAGACGGCTATACAAGTGAAGAAGCAAAAATTGCTTTTGAACTAAACAAAATTATGGGCAATCACTTTAAAGCTAGTGTTACTTCCGTGCGAGTACCGGTATTTATCGGTCATTCTATATCGGTTAACATAGAATCTAACGACAAAATGGACGCTAACATCGCTGAAGAAATATTACAAGATGCCGATGGAATTGTTACAATTTCTAATAATAATGACCTTGCTTATATCTCGCCCGTTGAAGTGGTAGGCGAAGATGCCGTATATGTCTCCCGCATTAGAAATGACGTAAGTAGAGATAACACGATAAATCTATGGATTACATGTGATAACTTACGTAAAGGAGCAGCTTTAAACAGTGTCCAAATTGCTGAAGAACTAATTAATAATTATTTATAATATAACTAATATGGATAATAAAAATAATAATCTAAATAAAAAAAACCCGCTAGTAATAGCATTAGGCGAATGTAGAACAGCTTTTTGGATAGTCTTTTGGTTTGCTTTTGTAATCAACTTACTAATGTTAATTACTCCTCTTTACTCACTACAAGTTCTTGATAGAGTACTTGGAAGCGGTAATCTACAAACATTATTATTTTTATCGATAATAATCGCATATATCTATTTTGTTTACGGATTATTACAAATTGCTCGTTCTTTTACACTTATAAAGGTAGGAGAATGGCTTGATAGAACAGTAGCTCCCGTAATTTTTGCTTCTTCAATTTCTGCAGCTGCAACACGAGCAAATATGGGTTCTAGCCAATTATTACGTGATTTTCAAGCCGTCAAAACATTCCTAACAAGTACTGGAATTAATACTTTATTCGATGCCCCTTGGAGCCTTATCTATATTGCCGTTATTTTCTCAATTCATCCATATATCGGTCTTATTACCGTTTTTGGTGCAATTATCATAGTTTCAACCGCTTTCTTTAACGCTGCTGCTACTAATAAAACGCTCGGTGAAGCTACCGAATTTTCGATAAAAGGTATGACACAAGCCGATATTGCAAACAGAAATGCAGAAGCAATTGAAGCAATGGGAATGATGAAGAATGTTACAAAAAATTGGCATAAATTTAACATATTAGCACTTGATAAACAATCAGTTGCTAGCTATCGTAACGGTGTTATTTCTAACTTTTCAAGGTTTATCCGTAACATAATGCAAATGGCTGTTACCGGAGTCGGTGCTTACATTGTTGTAAAATCTCACAGTGCAGATATGACTCCCGGTAATATGATTATGAGTTCTATCATAGTCGGTAGAGCTCTTGCTCCTTTCGATAATGCTATTGATTTATGGAAAAGTATGAGCGGTGCTATTAAATCATACAAAAACATTAATAATTTATTTAACACTTATTCTTCTAGAGATGAAGCGATGCCAATTCCGAACGTTGATGGTCATCTTACTGTTGAAAATATTTATTATGCTCATCCTATACCGAAACATTTACCACAACCTCCCGTACCAAAATATATCTTAAAAGGCGTTAGTTTTGCAGTACAACCGGGCGAAGTTTTAGCAATTATCGGTCCTTCGGCTACAGGAAAATCAACTTTAGCTAAAATCATAGTCGGGGTATGGAAAGAATCATCAGGTTCCGTACGTTTAGATAGTGCTGAAATTTATCGTTGGAATAGAGAAGATTTTGGTAGACATGTTGGTTATCTTCCTCAAGGAATAGAACTTTTTAGCGGTAGTATTAAACAAAATATAGCTAGAATGGAAGAAGATGCCGATCCGCAAAAAGTTATTGAAGCAGCTAAAATAGCCGGAGCTCATGAAATGATATTAAGATTTCCTGACGGTTATGATTCTGATATCGGTCCTGCAGGCTCTAATCTATCAGGTGGTCAAAAACAACGTATCGGGCTTGCTAGGGCTTTTTACGGCAATCCAAAACTCATCATTTTAGATGAGCCTAATGCTAATTTAGATGAGGCAGGTGAAGTCGCGCTTGCAAGTGCCTTAAAACAAGCAAAACTTAAAGGAATAGCAGTTCTTGTAATTTCACATAGACCATCCGTATTATCCGTTGTTGATAAAATTCTAATATTACAGGATGGAGCCGTTGCAGTTTACGGAACGGAAGAAGAGATTCAAAAACACTTTAAAACTTTAAAAAGCGGCACAATTCATATTAATAACTAATAATGTCATATCATGACTTGACTGGCATTGTTGTATATATACCGAATCATCATTGCGAGGAAATTGCATAGCAATTGACGAAGCAATCCAGTAAAAAATTCTGATTTACAGAATTTTTTTTAATTATTTTTTTCTGGATTGCCGCGTCGCTTCGCTCCTCGCAATGACGGTTTGGGTATCCACGCAACAATGCTTTCCCAACGTTACTGGGAATGACATCGAAAACAACGCAGACAGACACCGACTAAAAATAATAATGATTAAATATTATGCAGGACTTAAAACACAATAAACTTCAAATTACTCCGGAACAATTGAAACAATTATTGTCCTTACGCGAAGACTCATTAAACCTTAAAGGTCAAAGCTCTAAACGTAAAGCTTTAATAAATACTACATTAAAGAAAACCTCTCATACTATAGAATTCTTATTAGTAAAACTTGATAGGTTTGTTAATTTTATTACCAAGAAAACTGATAAAGATCGTAATAACGTAGCCCAGGCTGCAAGGTCACCTATACTTTTCGGTATTTATGTTATTATCTTTTTAGTATTAATAGGCGGATTATGGTCGGCTCTTGCTCCACTTGATAGCGGTGCTGTAGCTGTCGGTATCGTAATGCCAAGCACAAATAAAAAAACGATTCAACATAATGAAGGTGGAATAATCAATGCTATTTACGTTAAGCAAGGTGATAAAGTCAAAGAAGGCGATAAGTTAATAGAGCTTGAAGAAACTAGAATAAAAAGCGAACATGAAAATATTCTTGGTCAGTACCGTAATTTTTTAGCAACTGAAAATCGTTTAATTGCCGAACGTGATAATTTAGAACAAATCGAATTCTCTGATTTTCTAATGCAGGATATAAATTTACCGGAAGTAGCTAAAATAATTCATACACAGGAAAATTTATTTAGATCTAGAAAAGAAGTATATAACTCAGAGAAAGATGCATTACATCAAAATATTGCTCAACTTGAGAAAAAAATTGAAGGTTTAGAAGCAAAAAAAGTTGCCGCTTCCAAAACTGCTGAAGTTTATCAAGACCGTTTAAAAGCTTTAAGAACGTTAAAAGAAAAAGGCTTTGTACAAAAAGCAGCTTTATTAGATCAAGAGGCAAAAGTTGCCGCTTCAAAAAGCGATGTTGCAACAACTGAAGCCGAAATAGCAGGGATACGCCATGCTATTACCGAAACTCAAATTAAAATTATAAATCAACAAAATAAATACACTGAACGGACTTTAACAGAGCTTCGTGAAGCTCAAGTACAAACAGCATCTCTTAAAGAAAAATATAATTCCCTGACGGATTCACTTAATCGTGTGATAATCAGATCACCTGTTGACGGTATAGTTAATAATTTAAAATATCATACAATAGGCGGTGTTATAAGTCACGGACAACCTATTATGGAAATTTCGCCAATTAATGACCCATTAATAATAGAAGCAAAGGTATCTCAAAAAAACATTGACTCAGTACATGAGGGATTAGTTGCAAAAATACGTTTCAGTGCATTTAAATCAAGAACAACTCCAACATTTACCGGTAAAGTAGTAAGCATATCTCCCGATATAGTACAAGATGAAAGACAACATCCGGGACAACAGCAAGATAATTATTATGTTGCAAGAGTTGAAATCGATATGGATGAATTTGATAAAGTTGCTAAAGTTAAAAATTTGGAATTACACCCTGGTATGCAAGCTGAGGTACAAATCGTAACCGGTACTAGAACACTACTTAGATATTTACTTGATCCCGTTACTGATACTGCATTTAAAGCTTTCAGAGAAAAATAGATAATTTGAAAATTTTAGGTTAGATAACTTTACATAATCTAGATATTTTGTAACAATATTTATTAAAAATTCTTAATCCTTTATTGACTTTTAATCAAAAAAGTATAGCTTATTTAGTAATCTAATTATATATAATAGGTTATGTTAGGCTACGAAAAAGAACAAAGAAGTTTAAATAAAGAACAAAAACAAGCTGTCGGATTACTTTCTATAGGTACATTTCTAGAGTATTTTGACCTTATGCTTTATGTGCATATGGCGGTGCTTTTAAATAATTTATTTTTTCCGGAATATGATCCCTTCACTTTTTCGCTGCTTACTGCCTTTTCTTTCTGCTCTACCTACTTGTTAAGACCTATAGGAGCATTAATATTCGGATATATAGGCGATCATTTTGGACGTAAGATTGTAGTTGTTTTAACTACTCTATTAATGGCTATTACTTGTATGATTATAGGCAGTATGCCAACATATGCACAGATAGGTATAACAGCCTCTTGGGTTCTTACTATATGTCGTATAATTCAAGGTATGTCGGCAACTGCAGAAGCACGAGGTGCAGAGCTATATTTAACCGAAAATTCATCTCCTCCTATACAATATTCATTAGTAGCAATTATAACCGTATTTTCTGCCGTAGGCACGACAGTAGCACTAGGTATTGCATCAATTTTTACTAATCAAAATATTTATCAACATGAATCAAGTTGGCGTATAGCCTTTTTTGTTGGTGCAACTATTGCTTTTGTAGGTACTATTGCGAGGACTAGTTTAAAAGAAGCAGAGGCATTTTCAAATAAAAAAAATAAATTAAAACTAAGACTTCAAGAAAATAATATTAAGCTTGAAGAAATTGACAAAGATATTCTAGATCAACAAGTTCCAAACGCCACTTCTATTTGGTATTTCTTTATCCAATGTGCTAGACCTCCGTGTTTTTATTTCGTGTATATATATTGTGCTGATATATTAAAAAGAGAATGTGGTTTTACTCCGAATCAAATTATAAATCAAAATTTTTGGGTATCTATAATAGATTTACTCGGTATTATCGGTCTTGCATTTATTAGCTATAAAATCTATCCTTTAAAAATCTTAAAGGTAAAATTATATCTATTTTTTACCTCTCTCATTTTTTTTCCTATAATGTTAAATTATAACCCTACTCCTTTATATATTTTTATTTTTCAATGTTTAGCTGCATTATTCGTATTTGATCATGTACCGGCAGCTCCTATATTTTATAAATATTTTCCGGTTTTTAAGAGATTTACATATACTAGTATGCTAAGTGCAATAGCAAAATTATTTACTTATATTATAACGTCATTTGGTTTAGTTTATATTACCAATTATCTAGGATATTGGGGATTATTTTTAATTTTCATTCCGGTAGGTATAACTTTCTTTATGGGAGTAACTTATTTTGAGAGAATGGAAAAGAATCGAAATTTACAATTTTATTAAAAGTAGAATTTATATTAAACTTTAAATTATTTTGAAAATTTTAGGTTAGATAACTTTACATAATCTAGATATTTTGTAACAATATTTATTAAAAATTCTTAATCCTTTATTGACTTTTAATCAAAAAAGTATAGCTTATTTAGTAATCTAATTATATATAATAGGTTATGTTAGGCTACGAAAAAGAACAAAGAAGTTTAAATAAAGAACAAAAACAAGCTGTCGGATTACTTTCTATAGGTACATTTCTAGAGTATTTTGACCTTATGCTTTATGTGCATATGGCGGTGCTTTTAAATAATTTATTTTTTCCGGAATATGATCCCTTCACTTTTTCGCTGCTTACTGCCTTTTCTTTCTGCTCTACCTACTTGTTAAGACCTATAGGAGCATTAATATTCGGATATATAGGCGATCATTTTGGACGTAAGATTGTAGTTGTTTTAACTACTCTATTAATGGCTATTACTTGTATGATTATAGGCAGTATGCCAACATATGCACAGATAGGTATAACAGCCTCTTGGGTTCTTACTATATGTCGTATAATTCAAGGTATGTCGGCAACTGCAGAAGCACGAGGTGCAGAGCTATATTTAACCGAAAATTCATCTCCTCCTATACAATATTCATTAGTAGCAATTATAACCGTATTTTCTGCCGTAGGCACGACAGTAGCACTAGGTATTGCATCAATTTTTACTAATCAAAATATTTATCAACATGAATCAAGTTGGCGTATAGCCTTTTTTGTTGGTGCAACTATTGCTTTTGTAGGTACTATTGCGAGGACTAGTTTAAAAGAAGCAGAGGCATTTTCAAATAAAAAAAATAAATTAAAACTAAGACTTCAAGAAAATAATATTAAGCTTGAAGAAATTGACAAAGATATTCTAGATCAACAAGTTCCAAACGCCACTTCTATTTGGTATTTCTTTATCCAATGTGCTAGACCTCCGTGTTTTTATTTCGTGTATATATATTGTGCTGATATATTAAAAAGAGAATGTGGTTTTACTCCGAATCAAATTATAAATCAAAATTTTTGGGTATCTATAATAGATTTACTCGGTATTATCGGTCTTGCATTTATTAGCTATAAAATCTATCCTTTAAAAATCTTAAAGGTAAAATTATATCTATTTTTTACCTCTCTCATTTTTTTTCCTATAATGTTAAATTATAACCCTACTCCTTTATATATTTTTATTTTTCAATGTTTAGCTGCATTATTCGTATTTGATCATGTACCGGCAGCTCCTATATTTTATAAATATTTTCCGGTTTTTAAGAGATTTACATATACTAGTATGCTAAGTGCAATAGCAAAATTATTTACTTATATTATAACGTCATTTGGTTTAGTTTATATTACCAATTATCTAGGATATTGGGGATTATTTTTAATTTTCATTCCGGTAGGTATAACTTTCTTTATGGGAGTAACTTATTTTGAGAGAATGGAAAAGAATCGAAATTTACAATTTTATTAAAAGTAGAATTTATATTAAACTTTAAATTATTTTGAAAATTTTAGGTTAGATAACTTTACATAATCTAGATATTTTGTAACAATATTTATTAAAAATTCTTAATCCTTTATTGACTTTTAATCAAAAAAGTATAGCTTATTTAGTAATCTAATTATATATAATAGGTTATGTTAGGCTACGAAAAAGAACAAAGAAGTTTAAATAAAGAACAAAAACAAGCTGTCGGATTACTTTCTATAGGTACATTTCTAGAGTATTTTGACCTTATGCTTTATGTGCATATGGCGGTGCTTTTAAATAATTTATTTTTTCCGGAATATGATCCCTTCACTTTTTCGCTGCTTACTGCCTTTTCTTTCTGCTCTACCTACTTGTTAAGACCTATAGGAGCATTAATATTCGGATATATAGGCGATCATTTTGGACGTAAGATTGTAGTTGTTTTAACTACTCTATTAATGGCTATTACTTGTATGATTATAGGCAGTATGCCAACATATGCACAGATAGGTATAACAGCCTCTTGGGTTCTTACTATATGTCGTATAATTCAAGGTATGTCGGCAACTGCAGAAGCACGAGGTGCAGAGCTATATTTAACCGAAAATTCATCTCCTCCTATACAATATTCATTAGTAGCAATTATAACCGTATTTTCTGCCGTAGGCACGACAGTAGCACTAGGTATTGCATCAATTTTTACTAATCAAAATATTTATCAACATGAATCAAGTTGGCGTATAGCCTTTTTTGTTGGTGCAACTATTGCTTTTGTAGGTACTATTGCGAGGACTAGTTTAAAAGAAGCAGAGGCATTTTCAAATAAAAAAAATAAATTAAAACTAAGACTTCAAGAAAATAATATTAAGCTTGAAGAAATTGACAAAGATATTCTAGATCAACAAGTTCCAAACGCCACTTCTATTTGGTATTTCTTTATCCAATGTGCTAGACCTCCGTGTTTTTATTTCGTGTATATATATTGTGCTGATATATTAAAAAGAGAATGTGGTTTTACTCCGAATCAAATTATAAATCAAAATTTTTGGGTATCTATAATAGATTTACTCGGTATTATCGGTCTTGCATTTATTAGCTATAAAATCTATCCTTTAAAAATCTTAAAGGTAAAATTATATCTATTTTTTACCTCTCTCATTTTTTTTCCTATAATGTTAAATTATAACCCTACTCCTTTATATATTTTTATTTTTCAATGTTTAGCTGCATTATTCGTATTTGATCATGTACCGGCAGCTCCTATATTTTATAAATATTTTCCGGTTTTTAAGAGATTTACATATACTAGTATGCTAAGTGCAATAGCAAAATTATTTACTTATATTATAACGTCATTTGGTTTAGTTTATATTACCAATTATCTAGGATATTGGGGATTATTTTTAATTTTCATTCCGGTAGGTATAACTTTCTTTATGGGAGTAACTTATTTTGAGAGAATGGAAAAGAATCGAAATTTACAATTTTATTAAAAGTAGAATTTATATTAAACTTTAAATTATTTTTATAACATTCAGCATATATAAGCTCTGAAACTGAAGGTATTTCAAGTATTTCACTTAACACTAAAAAGCTTTTTAATGTCTCTTTAATTATTTTATGAGCTTTTTCAGGCGATTTTGCTTCTAAAGTTTGTAAATTATGTATCCTATCAAAAAGTTTTATAAGAGCAGTATCGTATCTTTTTTGTTTAATTAATAAAATAAGACTTTTCTCGCTACTTATTTTTCCACAAGGTTTAATTCTAGTTAGACCTTCTACATGCCTTGCTACTTCTTCATCAAAAATGTTACTAATCATTTCTTCAGTAAGTTTAGTATCTTCAATAGTGTCATGAAGTAATGCAGCTTGTAGCATTCTAAAAGTAAAGAGTTTAGGCACTTCTTTCGCTACAAATTCTGCTACCATAATTGTTACTGCGATTGGATGAGAATAATAAGGATCACCCGATTGACGCATTTGCTCACCATGATATTTACGAGCATAATAAATACCTTTTTTAATTTCTCTAATATCAACAGGTTGTTTTACTTGGGTATTTAAAAATAAAAGCCTTTTGATTAATTTATGTGAATATTTACAACTTTCAAAATTTTTTTCCCAATATTCTATATTTTTTTCCCAATATTCTATATCTTTCATAAAATCTCCCAATTACATATATATTATTTTATTGGTTTTTCTTATGATTATTTTTTATATTTTCTTTTTAAAATCTAATATTTAATAATTTTTCTATTTTTAATGCTAAAAAATAACTATATATTAAAAATAGTTTTTTACAAAGATTTATATGTCATCCTTAACTATCACCTATATTTTTCTCATTACAACAATCTTAATATCTTTATTTTGTCGTGATAAAAGACTTGCATATTTAGGCATAGGCATTACAATTTTAGCCGCTTTATATCAAGGCGTAATAAATATATAGGAGTTGGGGCTTTATCTATTTTTGCTGCTATTACTTATACCTATTTTAATTTACAGCTAAATAAAGTACTAAAAACCTCATTATTTATATTAATCTCCCTTTGTTTTACTTTATTTGCTTTTCATAAAGTTCCGGGATTTTTTAATATACTTGCTATTAATAAAGTACAGTTATCGGAATTATCCATACCATTTTCTATGTATCTAAATTTTGATAAGATAATACCGGCTTTAATAATTTTTTCTGTCAGTGATTTATATATTTTAGAAAAACAAGAACATACGAATGCTATAAGATATACTTCTCTTTCTCTATTACTATGTATAGCAATAATTATGGTTCTATCTTTAATAAGCGGTTATGTCTTATTTGAACCTAAAATCCCAACCATACTACCAATATGGGCAATTAATAATTTCTTTTTCGTATGTATAGCTGAGGAAACATTCTTTCTAGGTTTTTTTTACAAAGAACATTACAAAATCTTTTACCGAAACGGCAAATTTTAGCTGTTATTATAGCATCTTTAATATTTGAGGTCGCACATTTTCAAGGCGGAATAATATATATAGCCTTAAGTACTATATGCGGTTTTTTCTATGGTTATACATATAAACAGGCAAAATATTATGCTCTATGATAGTCCATTTTGGTCTAAATCTATGCCATTTATTGTTATTTACTTATCCTGCTCTTAAAACTTTGTGAAATAAATCTAATTTTAATAGACAAAGTTATAGAGTTTTTTTATTTATAAATAGTAAACATAATAACTAAGTTTTATGAAAAAGACATCCCTACGGATTTATTACCTTCAGAATATGAGTTAGCAAGCTCTAATAATGCTGCTTTGACTCTACTTTTAATGGGAGCAACTTTATTATTCTTGATAGGTTATTGCTGCTACTGTTGTTTTGATAATGAGCAAAAAGATATGGGGCTTGAATTAATCGGTGACCACCACGAACATGATGAATAATATTTTAAAATTATTTCATGGTTCTTAATGTCATTCCTGCGTAGGCAATTATAGTGCCGGATTTTTACTTTATGTCATTCCCGCGAAAGCGGGAATCCAGAAAAATAACTTCAAATATCGATATGGGAGTTATTTATTTAAAAAATAAACCTAAAAAAACTTATTTTTTATATGTTTTACTGGATTCCCGCCTACGCGGGAAAGCATTGTTACGTAGACCGGTAAAACCTACTGTGTCACCCCGTGGCTTGACCACGGGGTCCATAAAAACAATAAAAAATACTAATAATTTTAGTATTTTTAACTGGATCTCGTGGTCAAGCCACGGGATGACAGAGGTAAAACTGATCCACGCAACAATACCTCCTCGCAATGACGATTTGGTATCCACACAGGCAATGCCCAGCCTACAATTTACTTGGATCAAAGCTAAAATTAATCTCTTTCCAATGGTTAAAACGAGCAGGATCAAGATTTTCGATGGGGCTTGCTTGCCATACCGCTCTAATTGCATTATCCGCTAAAGCTTCACAAACACTAGCCGGAATATTAGGACAAATTCTTTCTTTAACCTTTGCCTGTTCAACGTTCCCTGCTTTATCTAGCGTAATACTAATAATGACTTTTACCTTATTATTACCTCTAACCCCTGCCGGTACATTACTCCAGTGTCTTTCAATCTGTCTTTTTATTAAAGATGTTTCACTATCGGAAAGAGGCAGTCCATCAGTATAAACACCTTTAGCTTCTTTTGCATTATCAACTTTTTTTGATCTTTGATGCTTATTGGATTTTACATTATTTCCTTCCGAAGATTGCTCTAAATTCTTCAGTAAAGAATCAAGCTCATCGGTTTTAGGCTCTTTTTTCTTTACCTCTTTTGGTTTCTCTTCCGGTTTCTTTTCTTCTTTCTTCTCTTCAGGCTTTTTCACTTCCTCTACCGGTTTTTTTTCCTCTTCTTTAGGCTTTTCTTCCTTTACTTCTTCTTTCTTCTCAGGTAACGCTTCTTTCGCTTCTTCAGGCTTTGGTTCTTCTATAGGTTTTTTCTCTTCTATTTTTGGCTTTTCTTCTATTGTTTTAGCTTCAGGCTCTTTTGCTTTTTCTTCTTTTGGCAAATCTTGTTGCGGTTCTTCTTCTTTTGGCTTACTCTGCTCAGACTTTTTAGCATCTTCGTTTTCTATAGGTGCTTCTTTTTGCTTTGTTTGAGTTATAATATTTGATTTATCGCTAACAGGTAGCATTTCAAAAGTTATAGTTTGCTCTTCCGGTAATTTTTCAAAAAGTGACGGCATACCGAATAGAAAAAAATATAAAAGAAGTAAGTGCAGAACAACAGAGAAGCTAAGGAAAATCGTAAAGTTATCCCTATTTTGGTTACTTTTCATTATTTTTAATATTTGAAATAAGAGCTACACGAGAAAAACCGGCAGCATGAATTTCGGCAACTATCTCTACCACCTGCCCATAAGAGACATTTCTATCGCCTCTTACAAAAATTCTAGCATCCTTTTTTTCTTTAGTGATATTTGCAAGCTTGTCGGTTAAATGTGTTCTCTCTATAGGAGTTTCAAGCAGGAAAATTTCACCTTTATTATTGATAGTAACGACTAGCGGTTCATCCTGCCCTGAAATCGGACTTGAATTTGTCTCAGGTAAATCCACATTTACACCTGAAACAAGCATTGGAGAAGTAATCATGAAAATAATTAATAGCACAAGCATCACATCAACGAGCGGAGTAACATTAATTTCGCTAACTACTGCCCTTTTACTTTTTCTATTACTTCCGGCAAGCTTTATAGCCATTACATTTTCTCCTGATCAATTGCCTTAGAAAGTATAGAGTTTAGCTCGCTACTAAAATCTTCAATCTTATTATTGATAAGAGTAATACGGGAAATAAGATAGTTATAAAAAATTACTGCCGGAATAGCTGCAAACAAGCCTATCGCAGTTGCAAGTAACGCTTCGGCAATTCCGGGAGCTACTACGGCAAGAGAAGTATTTTTGGAAGTAGCAATCGATTGGAAACTGTGCATAATCCCCCAAACAGTACCGAATAAGCCTACGAAAGGAGCACTTGACCCAACAGTTGCCAGGAAGCTTAAATTCTTCTCAAGCTTTTCGACTTCCCTATTTTGAGCTAAGTACATTGCACCCGTTATACGCTCTTTATGGTTGTTTTTTAACGCATCGGAAAGCCCTTTAGTATTTAAACTCTTACACTCATCCATAGCTGAGACAAATATCAAAGCTAGCGGATTATTAACCGACCTCTTTATGCTTTCATATAATTGCTCTAATACTCCACCGGACCAAAATACATTTTCAAAATTCTTCATTCTTCGCTGCACTTGTGCTAGCTTAAATATTTTATCCAAAATAATAGCCCATGACCAAATGGAAGCAATAAGCAGCATCAACATAACCGACTTACCGATAATGTCGGAGGAGCTTATTAAAGAAAAAATCGATAAATGATCTTGCGTAACAATTTCTAAGCTATCGCTAATATTATTAATATCCGTACTCATAACTTCCTTGATAAATGATAGACGAAGTTTAATTTGGAAAAAAGCAAGGCATTTTGAAGATTTTAACCGCAGCGTACATTATTTAGTACGTGAGTATTAAAAGCAAAAAATAACGTAGCCAATTTTTCAAATTAAACGAGTATATAAAATAATATATTCATATTTTACTTTTGTCATTAAGTTATGTGAAAAATTTTGTCATTGTTAGGGAGAGTGTTGATACCGAGCCGTCATTGCGAGCAGTCGTAGACTGCGTGGCAATCCATAAAAATAATAAAAAAATTCTGTAAATCAGAATTTTTTACTGGATTGCTTCGTCAATTACTTTGTAATTTCCTCGCAATGACGTTAAAACCGGTCTACGCGGGAATGACATAAACGGGCTAACAACGTTAGTCAAGCCACGGGATGACACATATTTTTAAACCATTAATTTAATATCTCTTGACCTATCTCAATTTTTTATATAAAGTGCCGCTCTTAAATTTAATCTAGAGTTGCACATGAAATTAACCGAATATTTTAAAAAACTTGAATCTATAGCTTTTGATCCATGGCTTAATAAATACAAACAATTATTTACCTTAAAAGAATTAAACACTGAGATGTTTGACATAATCATTCAAGCTCAAAAAAATAAAAAACATTATAATAAAGAATTAGTGATATTATCTAATGACATTATTGAAAGAGAGATAGGAGCGGATATAAAGCAATCAGAAGCTGCAGTTATTTTTTCTTTAGACCATAGAGAAAATTTATATTCTATATTTACTTGGTTAACTAACTTTCAGTTAGAACAATATTCTAGATTTATATTAAATCTTCCAAAAGATTATAAGGATTATAAAGATTATTTTTTACAAGAAGAACAACAAGGTGGATATTCAAAAATCAAAGCTTTTAATAATGTTCAAGATAAGAAATGGTTAGCAAGAAAATATTTCAATTTATCAAAGCACGAACCATCAAATAATTACCAATTGTTTCAAGAAAATACTTTAAAATTGCAAAAATATTTAGAATATCCTTACGAATATAATACGGCAATTTATAAATCTGAATTTCTAGGCTCAGATAGCTATTATAATTATTCTTGTGATAAGATATAAAAATTATATAATAAAATAATAATTTATTAAGGAAGCCAATATGCTGAAATCAGAAACTATACAAAAATCCGATAAAGCTCCTAAAGTTATACGTGAAGACATTTTTTTTAGACCTTACGGCCTCCCATCTTATTCTATTCGCTATATGGATGACGGCACGACTATATATAGTGAATCTGAATCACTTTATTCTAATGATAAAGTTAAAGTTATAGGTCATGATGCCGGATATTTTCATAAATATTTTGCTGGATTTGGGTTTGAATAATACAATATTGTACAAAATAGAAGTTGGATTTATAATTTGTACAATATTTTTATTATGTTTTATGGTGTAATTTAGCCTTTCGATGTCATTCCAGCGTAGCTTTGTTGCGTGGATACCACCCCGTCATTGCGAGCAGTCACAGACTGTGCGGCAATCCATAAAAATAATAAAAAAAATTCTGTAAATTAGAATTTTTTACTAGATTGCTTCGTCAATTGCTATGCAATTTCCTCGCAATGACGTAAGCTTTTCAAATTATCAACTTTTTCTAAACAACACCATATTTTAAATTAAAAAATCTATTGTCTTCTTAAACTCTCTTGTTATTATTTTTAGAATAGACCTCTTGCATAACGTAGCTAATAAGGAGGAATTTGAAGGAGACACGGAACGCAGAACCGCAGCGTACACTTAAGTACGTGAGGATTCGAGTACCGGATCGACGTACAAATTACCCTTAGAAGCAAGTTATGCAAGAGGTCTATTCTAAAAATAATAACTCTATGTAAAATCTCAAAACTTTCTCATCACATTTATATTTAGCAGTTCTTAAGCCCAACTAATACTAAATTATATTCATGAAAAATACAGAACCTTCAATTACCTTTAAGCTTAATATTGCTGAAATTAATAACACCACTAATATATTATCACAAACTAGTATAAGAAATTTTAGACAAACTACTCTTTGATGTAGAAACAATAGATAAAAACTTTTTATCTATACCGACTTTCAATGTCGCTATGGAAGTAATGACTTACCTATTCAAGCATTTAGATAGTGAAAAAACTATATAGTAAGTAGCAATCAAACTATACAAATTAAGTATTCACTAATGAAACGATTATTATTTAAGTATCCATCCGAAAGTGCCAAACACCCTAAACTGTTAAAAAATTATGAAGCAATACAGAAACTAGGCAATTTTAAAGACGAACCTCTAGAATGGACAGAGCCTGATACACTAACTAAAATTCAAGTAATGAGTCTTGCCTTTCAATGTAGTATATTAAATAGAAGCGATAAAGTTACCGCAGATATATTTAAATATATAATTACAGCAACCAACTTATATTTTAATCACTTTACAAAAGAAGTTGAACAATATAGCAAATGTGCAGAATATATACTTCCCATTCTAAAGCTTATTGAACCGGAATCTCAGCTTAAAATTATCCAAGCACTAGTACCATATATAAAATTTAGCTTAGATTTATCAGGTCAATTCTCTAATTTATTAATAGAGAATAAGAATTTTGAAGAAGCAAAAGCGTTACTTGAAGAATCTATTTTTTCGTTAAATACTAATACTGAAAATCAGGTTTTAGCCCAGTGGTATTATAGAACAGGCCGTACTTATGAGGAAACCGGAAGCTATGATATGTCCACTAAATGTTATGAACATGCCTTTGTGCTTCTACCCACACATCCGACAGCCTCCTATCATTTATGGGCTAATTATAGAATACAAGGCGAATTTGATAAAGCTAACGATTTAATACAATATGTACAGGTAGAATATATAAAACATATTCTAGAAATGTTAACTGATCCATATAAAATTTCTTATGAGAAGTTAAATTTAATTAAAAAAAATGTCTTAGTTCCCTTCTATTCATCAATATATGACGGCTGTGAATATATGGCTTTTTATAACAAAATTTCCAATAAACAAGCAATTACAAAAAAACAGCAATCAATATTAACCGACAAACTAAAAGCAATTAGTGATGCCCCAAGCAATATACTTCTAGCATTCTCACTCGCCCTATGTAGTAAGCAATTTAAAACGGCTTCCGATCTTTTAAATAAGATGCCTGAGCATCAAATAAATTTGTATGAAAAGGCTATTATAAAGCTTCAGAGTTACGTAGACCAAAATTATATATTGCCTCAAAATAATACTCTGAAGCCCGATGAAAAAGTAGAACTTCTTAATGCCATTAATACCACTTTAATAGCAGATAACGAAACTAAATTAACTACTGAAAAATCCAAAAAGATTTTCCAAAATGTTGAAAATGCTCTACAAAATGATTCTTGCAATGAAAATACTTTAGAGATTGGGGTAGTTACTGCCTTATTAAATAATAATCAAGAAAAAGTACAAGAATATGCAAGTAAATTAAGTCAAAACAAACAAGAAGAGATTATTGCAAGCTATTCCCCCGATAATAAGCAAATAGAAAATTTAGAACAATTAATTGATCAATATGATACAAAAAAATTCATCAATATTATCAACTAAAAAAGAAACATAAATTTTATCTAGCCATTCAAAAAATTATCCACTTCAATAATAATTCTTGGAATATTCCTAAAGAAGGACAGATTAAAATTGATAAAGAATTAGATAAAGGTACGGCTATATTACTCGGTAAATATAGAGGATTTGATTGTTACGGTACAATTTCTAAAAAAATCTATAATGCCTTTGATAAAAGTAAAATTATGTCTTTTGTTTCTGCTTTAAAAAAAGGAATAATATATCACAAACACGGAGTAAACGGAGTTAAGCTTATTAAGGACAATGCTTTTAAAGCTAAGTGGGACTGTGATGATCGACTATTTACAAATATATTATATTTTAACAAACAAGGGTTATTATTAAAGTTTGATGAGTATGGTAACCATGCTGAAGTAAAAAAGTTTATTAGCGGTCATCATTTGGAATTCTATAATGTGGAGTGATTAAATTTTCATCGTCATTGCGAGGAAATTACGTAAGTAATTGACGAAGCAATCTCAGGATATTTGACGAGATTGCCACGCAGCCTATGGCTGCTCGCAATGACGATATCTATATTTAATGAACAATGCCTAAAACTTAGGATAATTTAATAGCAGAACTTAAATAATCATTACCGTATTTCTCAATATAATCATCATATTTACCTTTAAAATCAACAATATTTTTCCTATGGGAAAGAGCAATAATTCTTGTTGCTATGGATTTTGCAAAATCACGATCGTGTGTTACTAATATTACCGTACCCTCAAAATCAATTAGAGATTTTTTAAGAGCTTCTCTTGACTCTATATCAAGGTGGTTTGTCGGTTCATCAAGAACCAAAATATTGCTTTTTTCTAGCATCATTTTAGCAAGTAATAACCTTGCACCCTCACCCCCGCTTAAACTCAAAATATTTTTATTTACTTCATCACTACGGAATAATACTTGTCCGAGCGTATTTCTAATAGTATTTTCCGTTTCCTTTTCGGATTGCTTTTTAAGCCAATCAATAATACTAATATTTTCATTAAGTAGCTCATGATGATCTTGAGCGAAATAAGATATTTGTGATTCATAACCCCACTCATAACTACCTTGATCTGCTATTATTTTATTCATTAAGATTTTTAATAAAGTAGATTTACCGATACCGTTTGCACCGATAATAATAATTTTTTCTCCTCGTAATACGTTAAAACTAACTTTATTTAATAGACCTTTTGCATAACTTGCTTCTAAAGGTAATTTATACGTCGATCCGGTACTCGCATCCTCACGTACGCTTGTGTACGCTGCGGTGCTGCGTTCCGTGTATCCTTTAAATTCCTCTTTATTAGCTTCGTTATGCAAAAGGCCTAATATTTGCTTATTCTCAAAATCTTTAGTTATTTGATCGATTTTTAATACTAATTTTCCTGAATTTCTTAGTTGTTTAAATCTAAATAACGGACTAATTCTTGAAGATTTTTGTATATCCGGCAATTCTATTTTCTCTAACTGCTTTTCTCTAGAGGCACTTTGCCTTGCTCTCGTCCCTGCTCTAAATTTATCAACCCAAGCCTGCATATTTTCTATTTTCTTTTCTAAGAAATTTCTCTCGCTTAATTTTTGAGCAGCTATTATCTGCTTTTCTTGAACAAAATTATCATAATTTCCTGTATATAGTTTTATCTCTCCATAATCTATGTCTAAAATATCTGTTGCAACATTATTTAAAAAAGCTAAATCATGCGATATAAAAATTAATATTCCCTTAAAAGAATTTTTTAAATAATTCTCAAGCCAATATATTGAAATAATATCTAAGTGATTTGTCGGTTCATCGAGTAGTAAAATATCGGGATTATTAAATAGACTTTGTGCAAGTAAAACACGAAGCTTATAACCTCCTGATAGAGCAGAAAGCGGCTCATAATGGTATTTTTCGGCTATTCCAAGACCTACAAGTAAACTAGCTGCAAAAATTTCAGCGGTATAACCGTCATTATCGTATATTACCTGTTCAAGCTCACCAAGCTTATACCCATCTTCATCACTACATTCTTGTCGATTTAATATCTCTGCTTTTTCCTGTAAAGCTTTCCATAGCTCCTTATTCCCTGCTATTACCGTATCTATAATTTTAGTATTTTCATAAAGAAATTGATCTTGTTTTAAACAACCTACTTTAGAGTTTTTAGGTATATTAATATCACCGAAAGCCGGTTCTTCTTCCTTAGTCAAGACTTTAAAAAAAGTTGTTTTACCTGCTCCGTTGGCACCTACTAAACCATATCTTTTATTATTTTTAATATGCAAATTTACATCGGTAAATAGTATTTTTGCACCATAACTCATGGCTAAATCATTTATAATAATCATATTTTTAGATTTTAATATTTCTTCAATAACTCAAAAGCTTTTGTAAAATCTACTATATATTCTTCTTCTTTTTCTAAATCTTTAAGTTTGAAATTATTATTCGCCTGCTCTTCGTCACCTATAAAAATAATAAATTTAGCATTTTCATTAAGAACGCGTTGCATTCTTTTAGCTATTTTACCTACAGGATCTATAATAGTAGCAATATTTTGCGAACGTAATTTATCGGCAATTTCTAAAGAGTAAGTAATATTATTTTCACCGATCGGTAATACAAATACCGGCTTTACTTCAGATATATTATATTCCCGCATTAAAGCAATTCGCTCGATACCGGCAGCAAAACCGATAGCCGGTACATTATCATTATTACCCATGATTTTAGCAAGCCCGTCATAACGTCCGCCAGCCAAAATAGTGGATTGACTCCCTAGCTTTTTCGTAGTGAATTCAAAAGCAGTATGGCAGTAATAATCAAGCCCTCTAACCAAACGTGGATTTATGCTATATTTTACGCCTAAAATATCAAGATATTTTAGTAACTCCTCAAAATATTCTTTGGATTCATCAGTGTAATATTCAGATAAAACCGGTGCGTTTGCTATTATTTTCTGATCAATTTCGCTTTTAGAATCAAGAATCCGCATTGGGTTTTTGGTCAGCCTTACTTTGCTTTCTTCAGATAATTGATCTTTAAAATCATTTAGATATTCTACTAATTTTTGCTGATAAACACTTCTTGATTCGCTGCATCCAAGAGAGTTAAGCTCTAAAATAGTATCCTGCTCTATTTCAAGTACTTTAAGTATGTCTACGGCCAACTTCAAAGTTTCAGCATCAGTAATAGCACCTTTAGCCCCGATATATTCATAATTTAGTTGATGAAATTGTCTTTGACGCCCTGCTTGCGGTCTGTCATAACGAAAAACAGGACCGGTAGAGAAAAACTTTAAGGGCAATTTATGTTGTAAGCCGTTTGAGATGAAGCTTCTAATAATACCTGCTGTAAATTCAGGCCGTAATGCTACGGAATCATTGCTCTTATCTAAAAAACTGTAGATTTCTTTACTGATTACGTCAGAGCTTTCACCCATCGAGCGGTTAAAAACCTTGCTATACTCGAGTATTGGAGTACTCATTTGCGTATAGCCGTACAATACTCCTACATCCCTTGCTTTGTTAATTATATAGTCGTGAACTTTATAATCATCCGGCAATAGATCTTTCATTCCTCGAAGTGGCTGCAGCTTTTCAGTCATTTGGTTAATTTTGTGGTTTTGTTATGTGACTCTTAAAAACTCTTTGATGTCATACCGTGGCTTGACCACGGTATCAAAAAAAATTAAAAAAGACTGGATCCCGCGATCAAGTCGCGGGATGACATCGAAAGGAGCTAATTTTGCTCTTTCTTCATAAAAAATGATCTTACAATATATAAAACAAATATTGTAATAAACCAATATATTAATGCACGACCTGCCGTTAATAGATTAAATTCACCGTCATAAACTTGAATAAATAACAAATAAGCACACGCAATTAAAATAAACGGTACAATAATAAATACTAAAGGACATCTAAAAGGTCTTTGAGCATCAGGTAGCTTTACCCTAAATAATACCACTATTATTGTGACGGTTATATAATCAATTAATGCTCCCATTGAAGTTAATTGAGTTAATAATTCCGTAGAGCAAAATCCTCCAAGGATAGCAGCTAAAGAAGCAAATATTATAATCGTAATATACGGGCTATCATATTTTGGGTGCAACTTTGCAAAACCTTTCGGTAGTAAACCGTCACGTGCAATAGCATAAAAAATACGAGAAGTACCGTAAATATTCATCATCAACACCGTCATCATACCACAAACCGCACCGGTTGCAACAATAGCAGAGCCAATCTTGCTATTATTGATAGTTAAAGCATAAGCAAGCGGTTGATCGTTATTTAACTGATCAAAAGGTGCAATACCGGTCACAAGCCCTGCCATTGTTACATAAACTATAGTAGTTAGAACAAGCGAGCCGATAATACCGATCATTATATCACGTTTTGGATTTTTACATTCCTCAGCTGCGGTTGCAATCGTTCCAAAACCTGTAAAAGCTAGGAATAAAATAGATGCACCTACTAAAACATTACTAAAACCGAAAGGCATAAAATTGCTCCAGTTAGTAGCATCGAAATGAGGAGCAGCAGCGAGTACAAATACAAATATTGCAGCCATTTTTATGAAAACTAAAATTGCATTTAGTCTCTTACTATCTTTAGTACCTAAATATAAAATAAATCCGATAAATACCGAGATTAAAAATGCCGGTAAATTTATTATACCGCCATTTGTCGGTACGGTAGTTAATTCTTTCGGTAAATTGATTCCGCCTGCTGCTAATATTCCTTGTACGTAACCCGACCAGCCTGCAGCTACTATTCCTGCAGCAACACCGAGTTCTAATATTATAACGCTACCGATCATCCAAGCAAATACTTCACCGAATGCAACATAGGAGTAAGTATAAATACTTCCGGAAGTTGGAAGCATCGCAGCAAGTTCAGTATAAACAAGTGCTACGAAAATACAGGTAATACCTGCAATCGCATAAGATAACATTACTGCAGGTCCTGAATATTTAGCAGCAATTATACCGGTAACAACGAATACGCCGGTACCAATCATTGCACCAAGACCCAGTAATATTAAATCGAATGCTCCAAGCGTCTTGCTAAGACCGCTTGAGCTACCTATCTCTTTTACTGATTCAAAACTTTTCTTCCTTAAAAAACTCATTAGTTTCTCCTGTTTTAGTGAGCTTATTTTTTTGTGAATTGTGTCATTGCGAGGAAAAATTGAAAATTTTGACGAAGCAATCTCGTGCCAAAGTCCTGAGATTGCCACGCAGCCTACGGCTGCTTGCAATGACGAATCTATAAGGAAATTATTACCTTATATCCCTAGTAATCCATCCGCCGCCAAGTACCCTTTCACCGGCATAAATAACGCATGCTTGCCCAGGGGCAACGGCTTTTTCTTCGGATAAAAATTTTATCTTCATTTTATCATCACCGAGTTTACTTATTTCGGCTAAACGAGGCAGTCTTGTTGAACGAATTTTAACTTCTACTTCTAGCTTTTCGTTATCTTTAATCTCATCTGCAAGCCAGTTTATGTCTTTAATTATAAACTCCTGCACGTTTAATGCAGACTCCGGTCCTACATATACTATATTATTATTAGGATCAATCTTTACTACATATAAAGGCTCGTTATAAGCTATACCAAGGCCACGACGTTGCCCTATAGTGTAATTAATTATACCGCTATGCTCTCCTAGCTCAAACCCGTTTACATGAATAATTCTGCCGCTTTCGCTTGCTCCCGGACGTATTTTATTTATTACACTCTTATAATTTCCATCAGGTACGAAGCAAATGTCTTGGCTATCGGGTTTATCTGCTACCTCAAGCCCAAATTTACTAGCAAGCCTACGTGTTTCATCCTTAGTAAGTCCTCCTAGAGGGAAACTTAAATATTCCAATTGCTCTTTAGTTGTCGTAAATAAAAAATAACTTTGATCTTTTGCCGGATCAAGTCCTGTATGTAACTCCGCTCCGTTATCGCCGTTTATTTTTCGTACATAATGACCGGTAGCAAGCTGAGCTGCTCCAAGCTCTCTAGCCGTTTTAATTAAATCCCTGAATTTCACCGATTTATTACATTGCACGCATGGCAGCGGGGTTTCGCCTTGTAAATAGCTATCGACAAAATTATCTATTACCGACTCTTTAAACTTACTCTCATAATCAAGTACGTAATGGGGAATACCTAGCTTATTTGCTACCATTTTAGCATCGTAAATATCCTGACCGGCACAACAGGCATTTTTTTTCCCTACTGCCATACCGTGATCATATAGCTGCAAGGTAATACCTATAACATTATGTCCCTGTTCATGCAACATTGCGGCAACCGCTGAACTATCAACCCCGCCTGACATCGCGACAACTATAGTAGACTGCTTATCCCCTAAATTAATCATACCAACCTTAAACAAACAGCAAATTATACTAAATTTATAATTAAATTACAACACTATCTTTTAATATATTAAAATGCTATAACGTCATTTGCGAGCGACTGTAAGGAGTGCGGCAATCTCAGGAGTTTGGTACGAGATTGCTTCGTCAAATTACTTCGTAAATTTCCTCGCAATGACGGAAAACTTACAATAACGTAGCTTAAAAATTAAAAATTATAAAATAATATGTTATTTAAAATATTATACAAAACGATTATTACATTAGCTCTAATTTATTTCGTACTGGTTATCTTAGAATATTCACGTCAAGGTTTTATTAATGATTTATCATTACAAAAAGTAGATTTATCTATTCAGAATTCTATAAAAGAGCCTATTTATTTAGTTTCTTATGCCGACGGTCCGGAGTATGTTTATCGTAATCAAAATGCAACCACTCATTATGCGATTAATAAAGGTATAGATTTCATATTTAACTATAAGAAAAAGAATATACCTCAAGTGTTTATAGAGAAAAATCAAGAAATTTTTAATGAGCCTGCAGGAGCTGGTTTATGGCTATGGAAACCTTATATTATACTTGAAACAATGAAAAATGCACCGGAAGGAGCTATTATAGTATATTTAGATTCAGCTTTTGTTATTAAAAAGCATATCAGTAATTTAACAAATCTTTTAGGCGATAATGATATATTACTGGTACATGATCGCGATCGTAAAAACGGTAGTTTTGTTAAAGGCGAAACTTTTGCTTTAATGGATTGTCTGAACGAAGAATGCAGAAATGACGATCATATTTGGAGTGCCGTTATTGTTGTGCGTAATACCAAGCTTTCTCGTTCTTTTATTGAAAAATGGCTAAAAAGTTGTGAAGATATTAGAATTCTTTCAGGCAAAGATTATAATATTCATCCTAATTACGATGAATATAAATGGCATCATTCCGACCAATCGGTACTTAGCCTTATATATCACAAAAATCCACAATTGGTTAAAGTAATAGAATATGAAGAAACAACACCTTCTTTATCTTGGTTTCACCGTAAATATTCAAATAGCTCACCGTTAAAACCTTGGTATAGCATATACGGTATAGAACCTATAATTAATTTTAATACTAACGGCAAAGTTTTACCTTCTACTGCTCTTATAAATACTCCGCCGATTGTTAGGCTTCGTAAATGGATTATCGAACATCAATGATGAGCTTTGTTGCATGGCTCTTGAAAAACGCTCCGTTGTCATACCGTGGCTTGACCTGCGTTGTTGCACGGCTCACTTATGTCATTCCTGCGTAGGCGGGAATCCAGTAAAGTAAAGCTTTTTCTAAAAGCTTTACTTTTAAAAAACTATGTAATAAAAAATCTTTAAAATTAAAGATTTTTTAGTTTGGATCCCCGCCTTCGCGGGGATGACATCGAGAATTTTTTAAAAATTATCCGGTATATAGGTCAAGCGAACTAGGTGACAGCTATAGTTCTCTTACTTTAAAAAAACTATAAGATAAGGTAAGTACTTTAATGTCTTGCATTTCAGGATCAAGCTCAAAATCCTTATCTATATAAAATGTAACCGGCATTAAGACTTTTTCGCCGGCTTTTAATAATTGTTCTTCAAAACAAAAACAATGAATTTTTACGAAATATTTTCCTGCTTTATTTGGAGTAACATTATATACGGAAGTACCTATTATATCGTTATTGCTTAGATTCTCCGTTTCATAGAACACTAGAGTATTCTGCCCCGGAACAATTTGCACTCTTTGCTGCCTTGGAATAAACCGCCAAGGTAAATCTTTATCAACATTAGCATCAAACTCGATAATTATAGGTTTAGTGCCTTTTACCTTAGAATATACACTCACCGTTTCTTTTGCAGTAGTACCGCCATATCCTGTAACTTTACAAAATAAATTATAGATAGGTACGAAAGCAAAACTTAGTAACACCATACTAATTATTAATCCCAGCAAGGAAAAGGCTAAATTTTTATTGGATTTTTTAGGCATTATTTGATTTTATTTAAAAATACTCTAGAAAAAGTTTATTTTAGATCATATATGTGTTAGTATAAAGAAAATAGTAAGGTTGGTATGACTAATAATATTAATGCATTAGCAATTTCTAGCGAATCAGGATTTTATAGCTACTTACAGAAAATCAATAAAATTCCTTCACTTACGCAAGAAGAAGAATTTTTATTAGCGAAATCCTATTTAGAAGAAAATGATTTACAAGCTGCACATAAATTAGTAACTAGCCATCTTAAGCTTGTTGCAAAAATTGCAAGCGGCTATAGGACTTACGGTCTTCCTATTACTGAATTGGTTTCAGAAGGTAATATAGGTTTAATGCAGGCAGTAAAAAAATTCAATCCCGAACTTGGTTTCCGCCTATCAACATATGCGATGTGGTGGATTAAAGCAGCTATACAAGAATATATATTAAAATCTTGGTCATTAGTAAAGATGGGAACAACGGCTGCACAAAAAAAATTATTTTTTAGTCTTAATAAAGTTAAGCATAAAATTACTAATTTATACTCAAGAGCTATTACTCCCGATGATTTTGCACAAATAGCAGATGAGTTAGGCGTTTCGGTTAATGAAGTTTCCGAGATGAATACTAGAATTTCAAGTCCTGATTTATCGTTAAATAACCCTATAAATAGCGACGATGCAGAATCAGGAGAATTAATAGAATTATTATCGGAAACACGACCTACTCCCGAAACTATAGCTATTAATAAGCAAGACTCTACCGGTAAAAGGAAGTTACTATCAAATGCTATGAAGATTTTAAATGATAGAGAACTTCGTATTTTTACAGAGCGTAAATTAACGGATACTCCTAAAACTCTAGATATTCTAAGCAACGAGTATAATATTTCTAAGGAACGTATTAGACAAATAGAAAATACGGCTTTTGAAAAAATAAAAAAGTTTATCTTAAACCATAGTAGAGAAGTAGCTTAAGCCTTATTGGATTGTCATCCAGTGTCTTGACCTGCATTGCTGCATGGATCGAAAAACCTACTCTATGTCAAGTCACGGGATGACAGCGGTAGAATTGATCCACGCAACAATGCTTTTCCACAGAAGCAGGAATGACATCAATTCAGCACGCCTGACCATTCAGGATCAGAAGCATCTGCCGGTGTCATAATTTCTCTTTCATTATGACCTGTTAGATCAATTGCAAAAATTTTATTTTTGCCAGGAGCTTTAGCTCTTGAAGGCCAACCTTTAGCAAACATAATAACTCGTCCGTTAGGCGACCAACAAGGGCTTTCGACTAAATATCCGCTTGTTATTATCCTTTCACTATTCTCATCATCTTGGGGGCATGCTTTCATAATTCCGATATTAAAAGTTTTTCCTTCAGCTCCTCTAGTAATTTTAGTGAATGCTATATAGTCTCCTCTAGGCGACCAACTAGGAGCAGTGTAAGAACCTCCACCGAAACTAATACGCTGAACATCACTTCCGTCCGAATTCATGATATATAATTGAGGCACACCGTTTCTATCAGAATTATACACAATTTTTTTACCGTCCGGTGAATAGCTAGGAGAGGTATTAATACCGAATCCGTCAGTTAACTTATGAAGCCGTTTAGTAGCAAGGTCAATTTCATAAATATGAGTTGAGCCGTTTTTAGCTATCGACATTACGGCTTTTCTACCGTCCGGTGAGAATCTAGGGGCAAAAGATATACCGGAAAAGTCACCTACTACGCTTTCTTTACCTGTTTTTAAATCCTTTTCATAAACAAGAGCTCTTCTTTTAGTTGCGTATGAAACATAAAAAATCTTATCCGCTGAACGAGCAAATCTTGGAGTTAAGACTAGTGACTTTCCATTGGTAAGATATTTATTATTAGCACCGTCATAATCCATCAAAGCAATTCTTTTTATTTTCGGTAAAGAAGTGCTTTCTGATACATACACTATTTTAGTATCAAAATAACCGGCATCACCGGTAATTTTTTCATAAATTTTATCGGCAATTTTATGTGCTGCTCTTCGCCATAAATTTTCCGGTACTTCAAGAATTTCGCCGGCAAGCTGTTTTTCAAGCAACGTATCCCATAATATAAAGCTAATTTTAAGCTTACCGCTTTCTAGTTTTTTAACTTCACCGTTTACTAAAAGGCTAGCATTAATTTGACGCCATGCAGCAAAAAGCGGTTTATATTCTATTCCTGTCTTCTCTTCTATAAAAGATGCAGAGGAAATAGGACGAAATAACCCCGAAAGCTTTAAATCATTAGAGATAACTTTAACCACATCGTGACCTACAGCGTCATCAGCAGAACTATCGGCATTAAATTTATTAACTGCTATAGGCGTAGGATCAGCTCGCCCATACTCAATATTTATTGTTTCAAGTGCATAACCTTTAAAGCTAAATAATAGTGATAGTATAAAATATATAATATTTCTCACTCAAAATACTCCTTATTTATAATTAACGTCATTGCGAGCGGGCATTGCCCACGTGGATCGGCTTTATCTGTCATTGCGAGGAAATTGCATAGCAATTGACGAAGCAATCTCAGGAGTATTATTTCATGAGATTGCCACGCAGCCTACGGCTGCTCGCAATGACGATTTGGTATTCACGCGGGCAACACTTTGCAAGCCATATCAATTATCTAAAAATCTTCATTAATTCTTCCCACTCTCTTTTAGTCATACCACTACTCTCATGAGTAACTTTTTCACCGTTTATCATTCTTTTAATTACGTCTAAACCTTTACGTGAAATATTTGCTCCCTGCAAACGATATTCCTCAAAAGCTTCGTAAGTAAAAGGAACCCAAGCTTTGACTATCTCAAGCATCTTCTCGGCATAAACTCTAATTTCATATTGTGCGTGAGGGTCGGCACGCAATCTTAAGAAATGAAGCAAATTATGTAAATTAATTTTCCAATACCATTCCGTATAATAATTTAAAGTTAAATTCATACGGGCAAGCTCTCTTGCTATTCCTGTGGTATTCTCATCTATAATATTACCATCTTCATCGGCATTCATCAGCTCCTTATAATGCCCATAACACTGTCTAGCATCTTCCTCTAAGATTGCAAGGACCTTTTCGGCCACTTCTTTCGGTAAGCTATCCCCTTCCCTACATTGTTTATTTACGGCAGATTGGGAAGCAATATTTGCCGGTTCGGGTAAATAAAATTCGTTGCCTAAAATAGAGTACCTTGCCGAATATTCGTTAACACTAGCTGTTCTATGCCTAATCCATTGCCTTGCAATAAATATCGGTAATTTAATATGGAACTTGATGTCACACATCTCAAAAGGAGTAGTATGATAGTGGCGGAGTAAATAATTTATTAGCCCTTTATCTTGGTTTAGCTGCTTCGTACCTTTACCGTAAGAAACACGAGCAGCTTGTACTATAGCACTATCATCCCCCATATAGTCGATAACCCTAATAAAGCCGTGATCTAACACTTTTATAGGCTCGTATAAGATTTCTTCAAGTGCCGGAACTGTTACTCTTTTTGTGGTGTTGTGCATTCTATCCTCTGTATTCTTTAATTATCATAATAATGATTCCACATTTTTAATACTTTTATTCTTTTATTTTTTTCATCAACTTCATAAAATAATCTATGTTGTATATTAATTCTTCGTGAATACATCCCTGAATGTACTCCTAAAAGCTTTTTATATGGAGGTGGAGTTTGAAAAGGATTTTGAGCTATTAAATCTAAAAACTGTAAGCAAATCTCTTTATGATTTGATTTTATAATTTTCTTAAAATCTTTTTTCGCATCATGCGTATAATATAATGTATACACTATAACTAATCTAATTTTGTACTACACTCAGAGTAAGGGGTATTTTTGCCTTTAAGTAAAGACTCACTTAATTTTTTATTTGACGATACTAGTAAAGTTTCTTGTATATCTTCCCAATCTTCTTCAGAAATTAATATAGCATTATTTCTTTTTCCTTTTATTAAAGTTGGTTGATGATATAGCGTAACTTCATCAATTAGCTTATTTATATATTTAGATTCTTCATTTGTAACTAAATGATTCATATATTTTACCTTTTTATTTTAATTGATAAACTCTAAGACAAATAACTATATAAATTTTTATCGTTTCTTTTTAGCCATAATTTTGCCGGTTGGTATTCAGGATATATATCCTCAACTAACTCCCAAAAATTTTCGCTATGATTCATTTCTTTTAAATGTGCCATTTCATGAGCTACTAAATATTTCAGTACTTCAAAGGGAGCAAAAACTACTCGCCAATTAAAAGCAAGATTCCCTTTGCTACAACAGCTTCCCCAGCGAGTAACATTTTCCATTATTCTAATATTAGAATAAGTCAAATTATGTTTTTTAGATATATTCTCTACTATTATTTTTATTTCTGCTAATAATGTCTTTTTAAGGAATACTTCTATACTAAGTTTTTTTAGCACCTTACTACAATATACTTCTAACGTAGAATCATTTAGTTTTATCTGATTTTTAGACGAATCAATATGTATTATTTCATAAGATTTGCCCAAAATAGAAATCTTATCTTCATCCTTTGGTATCACAGTTACATTACGACGTAATTTTTGCCTAACCCAATATTCTTTACTTAACAGAAAATTATGACCTTTCTCTAGCTTTGCCTTAAGAGGCAATACAAGCTCTGCACCTTTAGGCGTAATTCGTATGGCTATATTTTTAGCTTTACCACTCCTCCTTACTATAACATTTTGAGGTTCACCGTATTTAGTAAGAGTAATAAAATCTTCCATTTAAAATTCTATATATTTACTCGGATCAACCGCTATTTTGTTTTTACGCATCGCAAAATATAACTTATGTTCTACATGTCCGATAACACTATTTTTAGTAATTTTACCACCTTTTTTAAGTAACAAATCGTCTAAACTCGCATATGCTACTTCTAAATCGTCTTTATCTAACTTAACTATTACTAAATTACCGAATTGTTTATTAAAACCTGAATATATTACCGTTCCTGCGGCTATCGATTTAACTTCGCTATATTCTTTAGCGGCAATATCTATCCCTTTACTTTTACCGGCTTTAAACTCAGTAATAATTACCCCGTTTAACGGTTTTGCAAAGTTTGACTGCTCTATCTCTTCTTCATCTTCATTCCGAGATATAGGAATCTCAATATCATCATTATAATCTTCTATAATTTTTGCCTTTGGTTCTTCGAGTCTACCGCTAACTTTTTCTGATACGGAATCGTCTTCCATAGTTCTTTGAACTATCAACCCCTCATCATGTTCTAATTCGGTAGAATTATTATTTGCAGTAACATCTCCTACTTTATACTCAATTGGAGCAGGCGGCTGTTCAACACAAGCAACTAAACAAAAACATATAACGATACTAAGTACAACAGGATATTTCATATATTTAACAAAACTATTATTTACATTAGAAAACAAATCTTACATAGTATATAATTTTTATCATTATTTTCCATCAAAAAATTAACTATGAAAACTTATAATATTGTCATAGCTAGTGATCACTCAGGTTATGAGCTTAAGTCTGAAATTATCAATTATTTAGAGCAGAAATCTTTAAAGGTTTATGACTGCGGAACGAATAATACGCAAACTGTCGATTATCCTGATTATGCTAAGAAAGTAGTAGATATTATTATTGAAAAATCAGCTCCTATAGGTATTTTAATTAGTGACACGGGGATTGGTATGTCTATAGCCGCTAATCGTAGCTCAGAGATAAGAGCCGCTTTATGCAATGATATATTAACTGCCGAAAATGCTAAAGCTCATAATGACGCTAATATCTTGATACTCGGAGCAAAAACCGTAGATCACAAAATAGTATTTGATATTATAGATAAGTTTTTAACCACTAAATTTGAAGGCGGCAGACATAACGTTAGATTGTTAAAAATAAAATAAAAATATATTGACTTTACTCACATTATCTAACATTATTTCACATGGTACTCATGTAAAAATAGTGAAATAAATCTACAAGATTTTCGTATACATAAAAGACTAAATCTTAATCCTTCAGTAATTGAAGAAATTTATACAAAAATTTCTGAAATTGAAGGAGTAAAAAATAGTTGGTATATTACGGGACAAATCTTACCTCAAACACTAGATCGTCTTACACGTTCAGTAATTATCACTTCAACCGGCTCCTCCAATCGTATTGAAGGTAATAAACTTACTGATGAGCAAGTCGAAAGTCTATATAAAAATCTAAGTGTTACAAAATTTAAGACTCGTGATGAGCAAGAAATAGTTGGATATTTAAAATGTCTTGAATTTATCTTTAATAATTATGAAGAAATTAGTATTACGGAATCATTTATATTAAAGTTACATAATGATATGTTGGTTCATAGTGAAAAAGACGCAAGACATAAAGGAAATTATAAATTTGGATCAAATCGTGTAGAAGCAAAAGATCATAATGGCAATGTAGTCGGTACAATATTTGATCCAACTCCACCTTATCTAGTAAAAAAAGAAATGCAGGAGTTAATAGATTGGTACAATTGGACGGTTGATAGTAAAACTAAGCACCCTTTAATCATTATTGCTAATTTTATTTTGAGTATTTAGCAATTCACCCATTTCAGGACGGAAATGGTAGAACAAGCAGATTACTAACTAATTTATTGCTTTTAAAGCATGGTTATTTATTTGTTCAGATTATTTCTTATGAACACATTATTGAAGCAAATAAAATTGATTATTACATGGCACTTAATAAAACTCAAGCTACATGGAAGACAAAATCAGAAGATATTACCGCTTGGTTGATTTTTTTAAATGTGGTTAAATCACAAAGTACTAGGGCATTACAAATAATTAAAAATGATAATATAGAGTATTTGTTATCTGCAAAACAACTAATGATGTGGAATTGGATTAATACAAAAGAAATTAACGAATTTAGTCGTAAAGATGCTGTAAATGCACTTGGTTTTCCTGAACGAACTGTTGAGTCTATAATAAAAAAATTATCTAATTTAAAATGTTTAGAGCGTCTTGGACAAGGAAAAGCTACACGTTATAAGCTTATTAAGAGCAAATAGTGCGCAAGAACCTAAACATTGTTAGTTCGCTTGCAGCTTTATCAAAAGTAACGGTATAATTACAACCGTTAAATATATTTAGCTTACCTATTAATATATCGGAAAAATCTGTTTTATAATTTTCGTATTCTAAAACTGATAACTATAAGACTTGTTGATTCTCAAAACTAAATTCAACTGTACTAAATATTTCCTTTAATACCGAAATTATTTGCTCTTTTGAATATTTATAACCTCTTTCTAGCACCCAAACTAATTCACATATAACTATATTATTTATAAATATTGAATTTTCTTTACCGGAATATTTTTCTATTAATTCTATAGCCTTAATGCTTTGTACCTTATAGTCTCCGGTTAAGTAACGAATGAGAATATTTGTATCAATTCCTATCATAAGAACCTTTAATAATTTCATTCATTTCATCTATAGTTAGAATATTTTTAGGTTTTGGTAAAATATGTTTCAAGTTTTTAACTGATTTATTTATAGGTATTACTATAAAAGAATTATCTTGCACTATTAGCTCTAACTTACTTCCTGTAGATAAATTTAATTTCTCTCTAATATAACTTGGAATTGTCATTTGCCCTCTATTAGTGAGAGATACAAGTTGTGCTTTCATAATGATCTAATTGTAAATATTTTCAGTATAAATTAATAATAACAGAAATAATTTAATAATGCAGCATTATAATTAAATTTCCTATAAAAATATATATTTAACTTGATGAAACATTATTATATATTCGATAAACCATAATATGAATAATACTGCTTAATATGAATCTTCAAGAGTTTAAACAAAAATATAATTACGATGTTGCAACGAAAATGATGCAACAATATCTAGACATTAAATTTGCTCATTTAGATTGTTTACTACTATTTAGAATGGGTGATTTTTATGAGATGTTCTATGATGATGCAATCTTAGCCAGCAATGTACTCGGTATTACCTTAACAAAAAGAGGTAAAAACGGTGAAGAAGAAATTGCGATGTGCGGAGTGCCTTATCATGCTCTTGAGAATTACTTAACTAAGCTAATCGAAGAAAATTATAAGGTTGCTATTTGTGACCAGCTTGAAACCCCTGAAGAGGCAAAAAATAGAGGCGGCTATAAAGCGGTAGTTACTAGAGACGTTACACGTATTATAACTCCGGGAACTATAATTGAAGAAAATTTAATTGCTTCAGCCGAACCTAATTATTTAGCAAGTCTCGTAATACCGAAAAATAAAGAAACGGCTAGCCTTTGTTATGTTGATCTTTCTACTTCCGAAATTTTTGTAGTTAATGTCCCGGAAGCTGAAATTCTTAATGAACTTGCTCGTTTAAAGCCTCGTGAAATTCTGCTTAGCGAAAATCTAAGATCTTCTAATCTTGCGGATAGTATTTTCAAACAATTAAATTTTCGTATTACCTATCAGGTTGATAGTTTTTTTGCGATTAATAAATGCGAAAAAATCATTTTAGATTTTTATAAAATGAAAGATATTAAAGGAATCGGTGAGATATCTAGCAGTCAAATTTGTGCCATAGGTAGCATTTTAGAATATTTATCATTAACGCAAAAACAAAATATTCCTCATTTACCAATCCCTAGAATTATCAATTTTCATAGCTATATGACTATTGATTTCTCTACTAGACGCAACCTTGAAATTGTAACAAACTCACAAGGCGGCTCGAAAGGAAGTTTACTAAACACTCTCAATCATACGGTTACTAAACAAGGCGGACGTTTACTATATAATTTTCTTTCAAGTCCTTTAACCAACATTGCTAAAATAAATCATCGTTTAAATATTACCGAGTTCTTTTATTCCAACTTAGAAATAGTAAAAAGAATTAGAGAACTTCTAAAAAAAACTAGTGATATAGAACGCTGCCTAACACGTATCACAATGAACAGAAGTTCAGGTCGTGATTTACTTAGTATTAAATATACCTTGGAAACTGCAACGATTATTAAAGGAGTATTTTTTGACGCTTACGGTTTTAATTTACCTGATTTTATCGAAAAAATTATTAAACCTCTATCAGGCGATGCAGAATTATATAATTTAATAGACGAGAGCATAAGAGAAGATGCACCGAATAATTTAAATGACGGAGGTATAATAAAACATGAATATCATCCGAAAGTAGCCCAATTACATGATTTAATTAATAACGGAAAATTACATATTGAAAAGCTAAAAGATCAATATCGCAAAGAAACGGGCATAGACAGTTTAAAAATATCTCATAATAATGTTATAGGGCTTTTTATCGATATTACCGCTAAAAATGTTAATAAAATCCTTGATCCCAAATTTATTCACCGTCAAACAACGGTTAATAATGTCCGTTACACTACTACTGAACTACAAAAGCTTGAAAGCGAGTTAGTCAACGCTAAAACCTTAGTAATAAGCTTGGAAAAAGAATTATATGCGGATATTTGTAGCCAAGTAATCGAAAAAGCTTCCTATTTACGAATGCTTGCAAGCTCCTTAAGCGGACTTGACGTATTTTGTAATTTTGCATATATCGCTGATGAATATGATTATGTTAAGCCTGAATTTACCGACGATTTAAGCTTTGATATCGTTAAAGGACGGCATCCTGTAGTAGAGAAAGCACTACAACGAGAAAGCAAAAGCTTTGTATATAATGACTGTCATTTATCGGAACTTGAGCGTATTTGGTTAATTACCGGTCCTAATATGGCAGGTAAAAGTACTTTTTTACGTCAAAACGCCATTATTGCAATCATTGCTCAAATAGGTTCGTTTGTGCCTGCTAAAAGTGCCAAAATAGGGATAGTCGATAAAATATTTAGCCGAATAGGTGCTGCTGATGACTTAATTAAGGGACAATCAACCTTTATGGCTGAGATGCTTGAAACCTCAGCGATTCTTGCCCAATCTACAAAAAACTCACTAATAATACTTGATGAGGTAGGTAGAGGCACATCCACTTATGACAGTGTATCTATAGCGTGGTCGGTGCTTGAATATATCCATGATAAGCTAAAATGTCGCTGTTTGTTTGCAACTCACTATCATGAACTTACTGTTATGAGTAATTTCCTGCCGGCTTTGCAAAATTATACTATTGCTATTGAGGAGTCAGGTAAAGATATTCTATTTTTACATAATATTATATCAGGTGCTGCCGATAGGTCTTATGGTATTCATGTTGCAGCTTTAGCAGGACTCCCTGCCAGTGTCATAAATAGAGCTGAGCAGATTCTGCTTAAATTTGAGAAAACTTCTACCGGTAAAGGAAAAAATATCTTATCAACGGAATCAAATAATTTGAGTTTGTTTAATCTTGAGCCTAGTAAAACTACTATAAGCAGCAAATTAGATGAACAATTTAGAACTATCGACCCTGATAAATTATCTCCTAAAGAAGCACTTGAGTTGATTTATGAGTTGAAGAAGTTAGTTTGATGTGGGTTGGCATTATTGCATGGCTCGATTTTTTCGTCATTGCGAGAAGAATTACGCAGTAATTCGACGAAGCAATCTCAGGAGTTTGTTATTATTTCATGAGATTGCCACGCAGTCTACGACTGCTCACAATGACGGGGCGGTATCCAGTATCCACACAACAATGCCTGCTCGCAATGACGATTTAGTATTCACGAAACACAGCCTCCCTTTCCAACCAATATTTACTACAGGCGAAAAAATTGGGGTTAGCAAAATTTTCTTTACCGTAAGTAATTTCTTGTCCATGTGTATCTAAAATATTACCGCCGCCGGCTTTAATTAAAGCATGACCTGCCGCTATATCCCATTCCATAGTTTGACCGAATTTTGGATATATATCAGCTGCTCCTTCAGCAATTAAGCATAGTTTAATTGAACTACCTATTGCATTTATTTGACCGAATGAATATTTACTTAAAAATTCTTTAGTAGCTTTATTTGAATTATAAAAACCTATTACCGCATTAAGCTCTTCATGTTTAGGTTCATGATTAACAAATATTTCTTTAGAATTCTGTTCGATTTTTAACCGACCGTTTACATCGGTATAATATAGCTTTGCTGTTTCAGGGTGATATATCAAGCCGATAGTTGGAAGACCGTTTTCAATAAGCCCTATATTTACCGTATATGTACTTTTACCGTTTACATAGCTCCGTGTCCCGTCAATAGGATCGATTAACCAAAAAGTATCATTGCTTAATATAGGTAGCGGCTGCTCTTCACATACTATAGCTATTTGAGAGGTTAAGCTTCGTAGAGTTTGATAAATTATTTTACTAATTTCCTTATCGGCATTAGTGACTACTGACCCATCTGATTTAATATCAGTCAATATTCCTGCCTTTTTTATATCTAGTGCAACCTTACCGGTATTAATAATTAAATCTTTTAAAGCGGCTATTAAGTTATTATTCATATTATTTATTAAATGCGAATATCATTGTTGCATGGTTCGGTTTTTCCGTCATTGCGAGCGGGCATTGTTGCGTGGATCAATTTCACCTCTGTCATCCCGTGGCTTGACCACGGGATCCAGTTAAAAATACTAAATTATTAGTATTTTTTATTGTTTTTATGGACCCCGTGGTCAAGCCACGGGGTGACACAGTGGGTTTTACCGGTCCACGCAACAATGCCTTGCGAGCGACTGCAAGGAGCGTGGCAATCTCAGGAAATTTGACAAGATTGCCGCGTCGCTTCGCTCCTCGCAATGACGTTTTACTAGCCATGCAACAACGTTGTCCTTTCAATAGTAGATTACTTTTGTAATTTGTTATCGGGAATGTTTAACATCTCGCTAGCTACATCATCTTCTAACCACTGACCGGTATTTAAAAACGTAGATTGCTGCAACTCAGCGATTTGATGATCAGGTGATCCCGGTAACATTTGCCACCCCAAATATTCAATTCCATAATATCCTATATCAACCATGCTTAAATAAGAGTCCATATTTTCTAAATCTTTTTTATTATTTGCAAAAATTACTATTTTTGTAGGTTGTTTTGGTATAATTTTTAAGAACTCTATAAGAGTTTTTACTCTATTTATATTACCGGTAAATATTATACCTAAATAAAAAATAGGGGCTCCAGCATCGCTTGGATTAAATCTAAATACATCTTTATCATTAACTTTATTAGTAAAATTAATATTGAGTCCGTAAAGTAAGGTATATAACCATCCTTCATAATTTTCAATTAAATTACATGGAGCAGTTATTTCTTGAAGACCTAAAACTGTTGCACCTTGCTGTTTCATCTTATTAATTAAATCTACCCATTTAGATTCAACAAGCATCATTTGACGCTGCACTATCAATTTTGCAATAGTTTTATTAACTGATGCGTTATCCGCTGCAAGACTATATAAATATTTAGTAAAATTTATATAAGAATTATCCCGGTATCGAAATAATTTGGATTTCGGTGTTATAATAGTATTATCTATATTTATAAGTACCAGCGTATCTGCATCTATCTTCGGTAATAAATTTTTCATTGTTACCGAATCTACAGAGTAAGTAGGAATAATTTGACCATAACTTACACACGAAATAACTAAGCAAAGTAAGCTCAATAAAACTTTATTGATTTTTATCATAAGGATTTTTATCTTTTATCTTGTTAGTTTTTAGAGGCGGATTATTTCTTTTTATCTTATTTATTTGAGGTATTAAATCATTAATCAGTTTAGTATAATATGCAGCATCTTTATTTTCCGGGGTATTTTTATTATTATAATGATAACCAATAAATAATATATTAGAACTATAACTACTAAGTTGAAACTCCATTGATTTTAATAATTCTATGTTACTGCTAATTATTATAAAAGCTTTAGGCATAAATCCCATTTGAATAAGGAAATTGAGTATCATTTCCGCTTCCGATATATTATTACTCGTCAATATACCCTTATAAAATACCGGATAAGTATTAGCAAAACTGTCTAAATTGTTAAAAATAACATAATTATTGTTTGGAAAACTATTTGAAAAATCAATATTGAAATTTTTCTTTAAATAATCGGCAAACCATATTTCAAATTTAGGAATATTATTAAAATTACCGGTAAATCCATCATTTACTGCTATTATAGGGATTTTACTATTACTCATTTCATTTACAAAATTTGGAAAATCAGATTCTTGTAATTCTTTCTTATAACTATCATTAGTTAAAATCAATTGATCTATATAAATAGCTTTTGAATTTTTATTAATATTACGCAAAAGAGGAGTTAGTGTAAGATAAATATCTTTGTCAATTTGTTCACCTATAGGCACTAAAGACTTAAACAAAAATTCATCTAAAACCGTTACTACTAATAAATCCTGAGGTACATAATTTTTATTATAATTTTCTTTAAAATCTTGTTTTATTTTATCTAAGTTATCTACTTCGATAATCTCTGCTTTAACTAAGGAAGTAATAAGTAATAGTAAGATAAATAAAGATTTTTTGAATATCATCATAATTTTTTAAATTTTATTATTGTATAGGATAGACGAAGTTTAATTTGGAAAAGAGCAAGGAGTCTATAAGGCGAGGAGCGGAGCGTATACTTAATACGTGAGCACCACAGAACTTATAAGACGACGTAGCCAATTTTTCAAATTAAACGAGTATATATTAGTGTTACCACATCATAGTGCTAATATCAATCCATATTAAACTATAATATGGTAAATATGTTTGGAAGTTTTTTTAGCTCGCTTGGCGGCGGCATAGGAAATACATTTGGAGGCGGCATATTTTCAAGCGTGGGAAGATTTGCCGGTAAAATGCTTGGTGAGTATTTAGATCAATTAAATCACGAACCGATAGAATATGACAATATTAAAAATTTCAAAGAAAGTTTTAAATATATAACAGCTAATTACGGCGAAGCTATACCGTTAATTTTCGGTACTACAAGAGTTAACGGAAAAATAATTTGGGCAGATACAATAAAAGAAGTAGCAAATAGTACCCGTCATAAAGAATATTTCCTTATTTTCATAACTTAAAATCCGTTACTAATTTCACTGAATATAGCTATTTCTTTTCTTTTGCAGTTAGTATTTGCGAGGGAAAAATTACCAAGATTAACAGAGTATGGGCAGGTGATGAGGTAATAAATTTAGGTAAGTATAATTTTAGATTATATAAAGGCTCAGAAACACAATTACCCGATCCTTTAATTGAAAACTATCTCGGCAACGGCAAAACTCCTGCTTTTAGATCGCTTAGCTATATAGTATTTGAAGAACTACCCCTAGAAGATTTCAGCAATATTATTCCAAATTTCTCATTTGAAGTAACAAGAAAACCCAATATTTATCTGCCTAATAATTATGCAAAAGTTGAAAATCTAATTAGTAGCATTAACATGATCCCTGGCTCAGGCGAATTTGTTTACGATACGGAAGTACAATATAAAACTTTGGAAAGTTCTTACGGCGGCATTATAAGCCATGAGGCTATTAACTCCCATAATCATTATAATATTGCGGATAGTGTATTTAGTCTCAATCAGCTACAAAATACCTGCCCTAATATTAAATGGATAGCACCGGTAGTTTCTTGGTTTGGCGATAGTTTAGATATAGGCTATTGCAGCATAAAACCGGCTATAGAGTTTAACGACCCTCTAACCTCATATTCATGTACTTGGCAAGTCGGTCGTTATAATAGAGTAAATGCTAAAATTATCTCTAAAGATGAGCATGACAACCCTCATTACGGCGACACGGTTAATGACGCTAGTTTAGTGCGTTACTTAGCTGAGCTAAAAAGACGTAATTTAAAAATTATGTTTTATCCAATGTTTTTCATGGATCTATCAGGTAAACCATGGCGTGGGCATGTAACAGGTTCTGCAAATGCAGTAAGTAATTTTTTTCATAAAGCGGATGGTTATAATAACTTCATTCTTCACTATGCAAGGCTTGTTAAAGATTACGTTGATGCCTTTATAATCGGCTCGGAACTAATCGGCATAACTTCTATAAAAGATTCAGCAAATAATTTTCCGGCAGTGCTAGAACTTATAAATCTTGCTCGTTTAGTAAAAGAAATATTAGGAAGTAATGTACAAGTTACTTATGCTGCCGATTGGTCAGAATATCATCACACTAGCGGTGGCTGGTATAATCTAGATACGTTATTTGCCTCCCCTTATATCGATTTTGTCGGGATAGATGCTTATTTCCCTTTAACTAGTTCTTTAAGTTCTCAGATAACTAAAGAAGAAATTATGAAAGGTTGCCACACCGGTGAAGGGTATGATTATTATTTAGACGGTAATGGTAATAAACAGCCTCTATCTGCTGCTTATGCTTGGAAAAACGTAGAGTATTGGTGGAAAAACCATCACTATAATCCTGATGAAAATCGAACGGCTTGGGAACCAAAAATGAAAAAAATATGGTTTACTGAGTTTGGCTTTCCGTCAATAGATAAAGCTCCAAATCAACCAAACGTGTTCTTTGATCCTAAATGCACGGACGGCGGTAGTCCTAAATATTCCTCGGCAGGCACGGATTTCTCAGTGCAACGTACGGCTATTAAAGGATTTATAGAATATTTTACTTTTTTGATGTGATAGCAAGCGAATGTGAAAAAATTAAATTTCTGAAGCGAGGAGCAGGTAATTTAGAGCATCTAAGCAGTGAGAGCTTAATAAAAATTTCAGATAATAGTTATTTAAAGCAAACGGAAATACCTGAAGAAAATATTATTAGCAAGCTTAGTATTAATTTTATCGATAGGTTTAATAATTATACTAATTCCTATTGTTACATAAGCAATGAAACAGGTTCAAATAGTCCAACCCTTAACGTCAAAATTCCTATTATTTTATCCCTACCCGAAATAGAGAAAATAGGAGGATTAATCAAAAAATGCTTCTATTGAGAGCAAAGTAATTAAATTCCTAATACCTTCCGTCTTTCATGGGTTTTAAGCCAGGCGATTTTTTAATACTGCATTATAACAAACTTAAATATCAAATTAGAATAGTAAATATACAACTACTTTCCCTAACTTCTTATGTTACAGGCGTTATAGATAATTTATCTTCTTATTATTTGCCAGCTGCAAATATTTTATCCGGTTTTGAGAAAACCATAAAGACCGAAGTTAAATGTGTTATACTTGATTTACCTTTTAATGTGGTAGAAGGAAATGATCAGCCTTATCTAGCTGTTTATTACAGAGTAATGTTAATGAAGCCTTATATGTGTCTACAGACGGCAGAGATTATACCAAAATAGCAAATTTAACTAACCGGACTTTTATAGGAAGCGTTATCAGCTTTACTTCAAACTCTCTTACTATTAATTGTAAAAGTTTTGAAACGCTAGTTAATGATGATTGGAATTTGGCAGCTTTCGGTCTAGAAATTATAAAATTCAAAAGATGGGAAAAATTAGATATTGATACTTATAAAATAAGCGAAATAATTAGAGGCGAATTTGCCACCCAAAACTTAATTCGCTCTCATCTTCAACACGAAAATTTTATTTTACTTAAAAAGAATTTTAATATCATTCCTGTAGCTAAAAAATTAAAAGGTAAAAAAATATATTTTAAAGTCGGCAACCTATCATCTATAGAAATTACTTTCCAAAACAAAGCGGGATTATAGATAGAAAATTTTAATTTAATTTTTTAATCTCTCCTTTTGTTAAACCGGTATATTTTATTAGTTTGTTCTACTTTAGTCAAAGAGTAACTCAAAGCACTCTTTATATAATCAACACCGGTATTAGAATTAGCAACTATTGTTAAACAGTTAGATATTTCTTACCATTTATTAAATAAATTAGGTTTGTGAATATATTTCATTAGAATTTGCAAAATAGCTAGCCAAGGATTTTGTTTTAATTTCTCATCAGCTATATTTTGTAAGTCTATAAGTTGATAATCATTGCTCCAAGTAGCTTTTACTAACTCACTATTTTCAAATAAATCCCATAAATTTAAAGGAGCGGTATATTTTTGATTATCATTAAAAAATACTAACGGATATATAAAAGGAAATTTCTTGGGGTTAGGATACAAGCTCAAGTGTCGTTCAGCGATATTTAACATATACTTAAACAAGAGAAAAGCCATCAAGTGATCGGAGCTACTTTGATGTTCCAGTAGTAGATATAAATAACTTTCGTTGTTATTAATTTTAACAGAAAATAAAACATCCGTGATAGATTCTTTAAGGTTTGGCTCTATAAAACTATCATTTTCCAGTGTTAAGGTAGTAGGGGAAAATAAAGCTTTTATATGCGGCGGTAAATGCATATTAAAAAATTCTCTAGCAACAAAAGGATTTGCTAAAGCTTTTTGAAAAAACTTATCATGCTTTATTTTTTCTGACATAATGTTATTTATGAGTAGTATATTTGCACAATAGCAGAAAAAATGTAACAACCCAAGATTGAAATTTATATTTTTAAAATAATGTAGTATTATAAAAAAATCGCTTGATATGTATATACAAAGTAATTATACTGTATTAAGACATTTATATCGGTAATAAACATGCACGCAGAAATTATTAAAATCGGTAATTCAAGAGGCTTACGCATTCCTAAAGCTTTTCTTGAACAATGTAAAATAAAAAGTACAGTAAATTTAACGGTAAAAAATCACTCTCTTATAATAACTCCTTATGAAAATATAAGAGAAGGATGGGAAGAAAGTTTTAAAACTATGGTTAAAAAGAAAGATGACCAACTCTTAGATGAAGATTATATAGACTTAGACACAGAAGGCTGGGAATGGTAAATATTAACAGATTCGATATATTACTTATTTCTCTTGTTCCGACTAAAGGAACGGAAATAAATAAGACTAGACCTTGCGTTGTTATTTCTCCTAATGAAATGAATAAGTATATTAATACTCTTATTGTTGCTCCTATGACGAGTAAAATTAAAAACTATCCAACTCGTGTTACGGTTACTTTTGATGGTAAAAAAGGCAATATCGTATTAGATCAAATTCATACTATAGATAAATCTAGAATTATAAAAAAACTTGGAACTTTAGACAATGAAACTATAAATTTAGTTTTTAAGACTTTAAAGGCTATATTTACTTAATGCAAACTATGGCACTGTTAACAAAATAAATTTCAAGGGTAATTAAATCACTTTTTGCTGCAAATTGTAAGATTTTTTTGAAATATGAATAACTATTACTTCAAAAATCTTATTAATTTTCGCTAAAAATTCTTTTTAATTATCCATTAAAATTATTTTGTTAACAGTGCCATAAATAAGTTCCTTGTCCATAGTTCGCATTAAATAAACTTACAGATTTACCTTAAGCCTTAAAGAACCTTGATTAGCTATGTATTTCTGCGCAAGGGATAAATTATATCTAATACCAAACTCCATCATATTATATTGAACAGAAAGACTCCCGCCTAAATTATAATTTAGTTTTGTAGGTTTAAATTTAACTGTTGTAAGCGGCTCATCTATTCCATCAAGCCGTGCATCGGTATTCGGTAATTTTCCTTTAAAATCATAATTTACAAAACCATACAATTCCGGTTTCATTTTTACGTCTTTTACAAAGAAGTTAGTTACACCTTTTAATCCAGCTATGCCTTCAAATCTATCATATGATTTTTTTCTAACGGATAAATTTTGGAAAGTAGTACCTGTTTCTTTGTAACTATTATTTTTAAATGTAGCATAACGAGTTCCGATCATCGGTGTTATAGCAGTAAAGTTAGATATTAAATAATTATAACCGCCAAGTAATTCACCACTATAAGAAGTGTTATTAAATTTACCGATTGCAGTTTGATCGTCCGTATAAACCTTACGTTTTTCATAATTCTTAACTCTACTTCTACCGTATGAGCCTATAGCCTCAACAAAGAAATTACTTGTCCCACAATTATAAAGCCCGTAGGTAGATAGAATATATATCGCTTATAGCTTTAGTCTTATCACCGACTTTATAATTTTGATGGCGTAATTTACTATAGGCTCTAGTGTAAGCAGCTCCAACTATTACACTGTCACTTAGAGCATAATCAAAACCTATTATTCCTCCTTGAGATTTAGACTTATACCCACTTGCCCCATCATTACGGGATTTTTGTGTAGCCTTACCGTAAAAAGGAACGCCCCAGATACCCGTACCGATATTATCCTCATCACCGGCAGCTACTGCCGCTTGATTAGTAAGACTTTCACTAGCATTTGGTTTATTTAAACCGTTTAGCTTAAATGTACTTTCATCTTTATTATTTACTTCACCTAGTCTAGCATTAATCCCCGAAGAAACAACGCTGTCCATATTTACCGAAATATCTGTTAATATGTCCTGTATTTCTTCTATATTAAACTCTCCAAGTCCCTCACTCACTTCTCGTACATCTGTTCTTCCACCTAACCGATTTAAAGTTTCTGAAACATTTTTTGTTGATCCTAAATCATTTAATACTTTACCTGCATCACTCTCATTACCAATGCCAATACCAATTAATTGCTCTACAAGACCGGGAGCTATAGGACCCGTAACCTCATCTCTTATCGGTTTTGGATCAAAAATAGGCACTATTACACCACCTTCTCCGTCTCCAGGATTTCCTCCACCGTTATCGCCGTCACCTGGGTTCTCTGGATCACCACCTCCTGGATCAGGATTTTCGGGATTACCGCCACCGTTATCATTATTATTCAGTAATACAACTCCATTCTCATCGCTTACCCATCTTACCCATCTTATTAACCTGTTTAATTCTCCACCTGTATCAACAGTAACTTTATTTTGAGCAACAGGAGTAAAATTTCCACCTGCTTCTTTTAGTATTACTTCATGTTTGGTATCAGGAGTAATTTTAGTAATATCAGAGCGTGATTTGACTTTAATTACTAAACTATCTAAAGCTAAAGCCGACATATCAACATTAGCCCCGTTACCGACTAATATATGCCTCCCGATTTCACAGTCACATCAAAATATGTAATAATCTCAAGAGTACCGTTATATGTAACATTTCCTGTATGCTTTAATTCGTAAGTAGCTAAATCTAAAGCAATATCCGTAAATTGTGAATCAGCATCTATTCCTAAATTATCCAATAATACTATATTTGCTTTATTTGCTACTAAATTAGCTGCTTTAATATTTTTCTCAAGAATAGCAAATTTCTCAGGACCAAACTCTAAACGCTCTACATTTTTGATTTCTTCTTTTAACCAAACATTTTCATCAAATTTTATAGCACCGCCACCATTAATCTCAGCATTTACTAAAACCGCATCTTTAAAATGTACAGAAGCAGCAGCATCTACAAAATTCAGCTTATCTACTTTAATATCAGTTAAATAAGTAAATAACTGAAGCGAACGAGGAAGGAGATCTCTATCTACTAAAACATCCTGTATAATTATATTTTTAGCATTTCTATTATTACCTCGTTCAAAATCCATATTCTTACCTGCATCAATGTTAATCTCTTTAGAATATACATCACCTTTAATAGTACTATTCTCACTAACTTGTACACTTGCTAAACTATTATTTTTACTTCCTAAATTATAAGTAGTACCACCCTCTATATTAAGTTTTACGTTACCTTGCCCGTTATTCGCGGTAGTTACATCTGAATAAAAATTCTTAGTATTTACCGTAACTAAACCGTTTCCTGTTAATTCTATTGCTTTTAATCTGTGATCTTCAGTCCCAATAGCACCGTTACCGGTGTCAAAATCCGTTATTGCTAAAGTGTGAAGATTATTTCCTGCTGTAGTAATATTAGTAACTCCACCTGCCGCTTGTAGCGTTAATATCGCTTCTTGTCCTGCATTTGAGAAGTTAATAGCTTGGGCTTTTAATTCACCTGTAATAGTAACGTCCCCCTTAATATTTAATTCAGCTAACTCATTACCTACCGTACCGAGCATTGCTTCATTCTTACCGTCTACAACTAAATTATGACCGTTACCATCCAAAAGAACAATACCGCCACCACCAGCAGTACCTTTTAATAAGCTACCCGCAAATGTAACAATTTGATCTACAGGAGCGGTTAATGTTAGTTTTGAATTTGCATTGCCAAAATTAATACTGCTATTTTGACTAGTTAGTAGAGCTAAGTTAGCATTATTTACTACAATTAAAAAACTCTGTCCTGCATTAGCATTCCCTATATTTATTGTTTTAAGCGTACCAACGCTTGCATCCGTAGCCGTTAAGGTAGTTAAAACGTTTAATATACCGGTTTGTCCGTTTGCTATAACGGTATTGAAAATATATTTATCATTACCGTTAAACTCTAAAGTACCGCCTTTTGCTCCAAAATCAACATTCTTTGCCGTGAGATTTTTATTAAGTTGTAGTTTCCCACCGTTTGTAAAATTAACACCACCTACAAATACATCATTTGCTAGAGATACATTTGTTGTATCATCTCCTTGGATATTTATAATAGCAGGGCTATTTTCGGCATCCGTACCTATACTTCCACTTACAGTACCGTTCCTTTAAAATTCAAAATACCGCCAATCCCGCCGGTATTAAGTACAGCTCCATCAATTGCACGACCGTCATTTATACTAAACGTTCCGTTAGTCCCTTTAAAGTCGATATCTCCTATTATACCTTCAGGTGCTAATGTACCGTCTGCTTCATAATTTACGTTACCGGTCATTAATCCTTTAACCGTGACATTAGCATTTGCTATAGTAAAAGTTTGAGCATAAGCCGCACCTTCTATAGTATCTACACCTTTAAATATTACTTTCTCTAAAGCTGCTCCATTTTCTCCTATATTATCCGTTACACTACCGTTCCGGCTGAAAATTAATATGCCTTTCTCATTAGTCTTCGTTGTTACGCTACCGTAAATTGTTGCATTATCTTCTAGCGTTAAAGCTGAATCATCGGCCATAAGCTTCACTGTTCTCGTATATATATTACCTCTTAAACTGCCCTCTCCCACTCCTATCTCTACTCTTTCAAGAGCAAACCCGTTTGCTCCGATACCCGCAACGCTGCTATTTCGGCCAAGTACTAATATACCTTTTGTGTCCATCTTCGTTGTTACACTGCCATAAACCTTTGCATTATCCTCAAGCGTTAAGACTGAAGTATCGGCCATAAGCTTCACCGCTCCAGCATATATATTACCGCCAAGACTGCTCACTCCAGCTCTAAGCTCTACTCTTTCTAAGTTGAAGTTATTTGCTCCTATTCCGTTCGTTATGCTACTTCCGACTCCAAGCGATAATACTCCTCTTGTATTGTTTTTTGTGGTTACTGATCCGGTAACTACAATACCGTCTGCTAATGTTAATTGTGAATTTTGATCAGTTAAAGCAACAGGAGCAAATACATTAGATGAGAACGTAATAGGATTTGCTCCGATATTTACTAATTTTAAACTTTTCCCATTAGTACCAATCGTACCGGTTACATTCCCTGCTCCTATCGTCAATGTTCCTGTATCATTTGTAGCCGTTGTAACCGCTCCGCTAATCCCATTACTTGCCGTTAACTTGCCATCTGCTGCAAACACTACCTCACCGCCTGCTCCTAAATCTAAGACCTGATTAAGAGTTACCTGTCCGGTACTATTCATATTAAATCACTTTGTAAATACCGTATTATCAATTACGATATTACCTGCTCCCTTAACTTCAAATTCTTTAAGACGATGCGTATTGTCCTGCCCTATCGTATATGGTCCTCCATTATTTGCTATAGTAAGATTGTTCGTAGTTGCCTCTATTCTTACTATACCGTATTCATCTTCTGCATTTGATGGATTTAAGTTAGCATATAACGTAAACTGCTTATCCGTATACCGGTATTTATTAAATTTAATTCCGAGCCTGCCCCTTCAAATATTATCTTTGCACCGTTATTTAATAAATCTACATTTCCACTTTTAGCATCAATCGTATATTTTATGTTATTAGCTATTTTTATCTCTCTTATATCTCCGGCACTTGGGTCACTAATTGTAAAATCAGCATTCAGAACTATCATACCGTTATTAGGATTTACTATAGCATTAACTGCAGATGGTGCATTTATTACTAATGTACCTCCATCTGCATTCTCATTATTGAAAACTACTCTTCTTGCAACTAAACCCCTCTCAATATTTGCCTTACCTGAAGAATCAACACCTTGAACAAAAACTAAATCATTTACAAGTACATTTCCTCTTAACGCTACTTGTTTTGTATTATCACCCGCAATCTCTATAATATCAGGCTTATTTTCGTCATCCGTACCTATATCTCCCGTAGCCTCTCCATCACCTATGAACACTAAAGTACCGGCTATACCGCCGGTACTAGTAACACTACCGATAATCTTAGCTCCCTCCTCTAAATAAAATGTACCTCCTCTATTATTAAAGTTAACATTTCCTGTTAGCCCTCCATTTGCAAGTAAAGCACCTGCAGCAGTATATTCTATATTTCCTACCATCTTTCCGGTAATATCTGCTTTTGTATTAACATTTGCCACAATAAATATTTCTGCATTTGCAGCCCCATCTATATTATCTACACCGTTAAACACTACTTTTTTTGCCTCTACTCCACCGGTAACCTCTCCATCACCTATAAAATACAAGCTACCGGCAACGGAGCCGGTACTGGTCACTGCCCCATCAATCGTAGAACCATTACCTAAATTAAATACTCCATCATTACCTTTAAAGTTAATATCTCCTGTTATCCCTTTAGTAGCTGCTACCGTACCTGCTGCGTTATAACTTAAATTACCAATCATACGACCATCGGCAGTTACATTAGCTTTAGCATTAGCTACTATAAAATCTGTAGTATTTGCAGTAGAACCTAGTCTTGTATTTCCTGTACCATCGAAATTAATAGTAGTGGCATTGGTTATTGGACCCGTAACGCTACCTCTCAAATTTATAGTTGTTGAAGCGGTATTTATAGAATTTATTGCACCGGTAACTGTCTTTCCTTGATTAATAGTTAATACAAAATTATTACTACCATTGCTAACACCTTCTATATCAGCAGTAACATCATTATTTATAGTCATTCGCATATTTGGGTTACTGCCACTAGTACGATTTACTTGAATCTTAGACGCTTTGACCTCCCCGTTTAATACAATATTAAGACTATATTCATTTGCATTATTTATTATTAATTCCTTTATAGGATTAGTCATACCTATAGCACTATTTATAATAGAAGGTTGTGCTATATTATTTCCTCCTTGCGATATAATAACTGAACCATTATTATCTGCATTATTTATATTATCTATATTAGCTGCGAAAACTTGATTAGAACCTATGCTTACCTTAAGAATATCATCAACATTTTGAAAGTTAACCTTTCCTATAATAGGATTATCACCACTAACATTTAATGTACCGGGCTGATTATATAATACCTCTCCTTCTGCTCCTAAATCTAATACTTGATTAAGAGTCACCTGTCCGGTACTATTCATGTTAAATCGCTTTGTAAATACCGTATTATCAATTACGATATTACCTGTTCCTTTAACTTCAAATTCTTTAAGACGATGGGTATTGTCCTGCCCTATCGTATATGGTCCTCCATTATTTGCTATAGTAAGATTGTTCGTAGTTGCCTCTACTCTTACTATACCATATTCATCCTCTGCACCTGATGGATTTAAATTAGAATATAACGTAAACTGCTTATTTGCATTCCCTGTATTTACTAAATCTACTTCTGAATCTGCTCCTTTAAACGCTATACTTGTTCCATTATTTAATAAATCTACGTTGCCGTTTTTAGCATCTATATTAAAAGCAACATTATCTGCAATATTAGTTTCTTGAATAGTAGAAATCGTTGGATCTAAAGCTGTAAAATTAGCATTTATATCTAACCGACCTTGTTCACCGTTAATAATCTTTCCTGAGAATGAAACTTGACTATTAGTAATCAAAAGTGTCCCACCTTTGTTACCAAACCTCATATTACTCATAAAATTTATTCCACCATTCGCTTGAAGCGTAGCACCGCCATTATCATTTCCAATTATAATATTCCCTATATTTCCTGCACTTGAATCTCTTAAAGATATTAAAGAACTAAATATTTGCACTGTAGCATTCGCCGCATTACTAAACTTACTACCAGTTCTAAAGTTACTAGCCATTACTAACGTACCAGCACCATCATTAAAATCAACATCCCCAATTATCCCCCTGTTTAACACTAGCGTACCATCAGTTCCAAAAGCGATGTTACCGCCTACTCCTAAATCTAAGATTTGATTAAGAGTTACCTGTCCGGTATTATTCATACTTAGTAACTTTGTAAATAGCGTATTATCAATTACAATATTTCCTGCTCCCTTAACTTCAAATTCTTTAAGACGATGCGTATTGTCCTGCCCTATCGTATATGGTCCTCCATTATTTGCTATAGTTAAGATTATTTGTAGTTGCTTCTACTCGTACTATCCCATATTCATCTTCCGCATCTGATGGATTTAAGTTAGCATATAACGTAAACTGCTTATCCGTATTACCGGTATTTATTAAACCTAACTCTGAACTTGCTCCTTTAAACGCTATACTTGTTCCATTATTTAATAAATTCATGTTACTATTAACACTATCAATATCAAAAGTAGTGTTATCGGCGATATTCGTCTTTTGAATATTAGTAACAGTTGAATCAGTAGCCGTAGTAACTCCGGCATTTACATTTAATGTTCCATTTGCTCCGTTAGTTATTGCTCCTCTAATTGTAGTATTAGTACCGTCTATATTTAGGACAGAATTTGCACCTGTAAAATTAAACCTTACTCTCCCTGCACCTGTTCCATCTTGAATCGAATTGGGAGCAGATAAAGTAAGCGATTTATCTCCGGCAATATTAAAATTCATATTTCCTGCACCATTAGCTGTAGTAGTCTTAGTTATTATAACATCGTTATTTACATTTATTGTTTCTGAGGATGCACTAGTGTAAAAGGTGCTATTTAGAGTTACTGGGGCATTAATATTCAAATTAATACTATTCGCCACCCATCTGTGTAAATGATACCTGTTGTAATGCACTATAATCATTTACTGAAGGAATATCGCCGACCCCTGCACTACCATTTAAAGTAATATTTATATTAGTAGCATTATTAAATCTTGTAATATTCAAACTCTTTACAACACCGGACATTGAACCAATTGTAAGATTTATAGCTAGATCCGTGCTACCGCTACCGACCGACATTGTAGTTACTTCTTGATCAGCCCGTATAGCACCTATATTGTAAGTACCGCTATTTGATACAGTTATATTACCGGAATTAATCACTTCAATAGTATTACCATCACCAAATGGTGGATTAAAATTAGTATTCGGATTATTAAGATTAACATCCCCGACCATTTGACTAACAGCTGCTGCATATATTTCATTTACCGGCATGGTCAATGACAGACCTAATATTGATGCGGTTGCTAGAAAACTTTTTAATATTCTAGATTTTTTCCTCATAACTCTTAACCTTATAGTTGATTTATTGACTAAAACTTTATATTAAAACTCTTTAATTTATTAATTTTTGTATAAAGTAATGATATATTTATTGAATTGATGAGGCGTTTTTACAACATTAGGTTTTTAGGCTATTAATATATTAATCAGGAGGTTAAAATTAGATAAGATATTAGGTTCTGTGAACATTTCTAAAAAAGATTTTTTAAATTATAATTTTCTAAAAAATTATCTATTATCATTTTATCTTTTTCATCTATTTTTGAATTTTCCGAGCTTGTCGGCTATTAGATAATTTATTTAACTGTACTATTAAGTTAACTAGTTTATTTAAGGTTTCAGTAAGGTTTTTAGTGTCTATTATATTATTTTTATTTTTATGCAATGTAATACGTACTAATTCATCTTCGAGTAGAATAATGAGCCTCATTATAAGGTCATACAAATTATTTAACGTATCGCTAATATCTTTAGTCATAATCTATCACTGTTTATAACCGGTGGAAGTCCGACAAAAGCTCTTTTTTCATTTAAAGTCATGAAATTAGCATTAGAGATTTTAGCCCATAAATTTTCACGCTTTTCGGTTAATGCAGATATAGAATCACGATCAAAATCAATAATAATATCTTCCTTAAAAAGATATGAAAACCAATTACTCATACTATCCGCAATTTTATCAAGTAAAGGGATTAGCGTTTCTTCCCATAAAGCAAGACGAGCTTCCTGCATATTGCTATAGGTGTTATCGCCGTTAATACCTAGTAACTGCGGCAGCACTCCAAAGGCTAAAGCTATTTCTCTTGCCGCAGAGTTTTTAGATTCAATGAAATCCATATCCTTTGGGTTGATACTCATTTCTTGCCAGCCAAGCCCTCCCTCAAGCAACAAAGGCTTACCGGCATTACTATTACCGCTAAATTTCTCTGATAATTGAGCTTGCAATCTTTCAAACTGTTCATCGCTAAGATAGCCGTTACTATCTTTTACTATTAATGCACCGGAAGGTCTTGCTCCATTTTGTAATAATGAATGATTCCAATAAGAAGATTGCTGATGTAAATCTATAGGGAGAGAAGCAGCTTCTAAACAAGATAATCCGTAATGCTGATCTAGAGGATGATAGTTTTTTAAATGCAAGACTCTACTCATCTTAGCTATATGGTCAATCTTATAAATCCTATCACCTTTGCTACTTTTATATCTATAAGCAACTAAATTGTTATGTTCTATAACAAGCTCAGTAGCAAGAGCCGGTAGTAAATAAATTTCTTTAGGATATGAATCCAGAGTTGATAAAATATAACTATTACCGAATAATAATTTGCTTGCAATTAGCTCACTAAAAAAATCCGCTCCGGCTTTTTCAGGATTCGGTCTTTTTAGTAAATAATGTACCGGATGGTCTGATATTACTTCTCCGGTTCTACTTTTAAGCACTTTCCACGGCACATGTCCCGCCGATTGGGCAATTAAATTAATACATCTATATACTATAACATTTTCACGATAAGCTTCTATGCCTACCTTAACTCTTTTTAAGTTCCCGTATGCAATGTCGTTTAGTTCAATAAAATTTTGTGATTTGGTAGTACTATTCTTCCAAAACTTTTTCCAATAATTTTTTATCATATATCCTAATATATTTGTTGTTTTCAGGATTATATAATGATTTAGGAGGTAGACTAAGAGAGCTTAAAATAAGTACCGGACAGTTTTTAAAAAGATTTCGATGTCATTCCTGCGAAAGCAGGAATGTCTTGTTGTGTAGACCGGAAAACGCACTCGATGTCATCCCGTGGCTTGACCACGGGATCCAAAAAACAATTAATCACTAAAATTATAACTAATATTTTTTCTAGCAGAACTTATATCTTTTAAACGTTCACAAACCTTTTCAAAAACTTGTTTAGGCAAGATATTTGAAGCATTAATTTGTAAAAATTTATCGTCTTTTAATTTAATCGAAAAAGAAGGTTCTTGGAATTCCGGTCCATCAATTTCTCTAGCAATTTTTATATAATAACCGATTATATGACTGTTATAATAATCACTTTTACTAATCATTTTCTTAGCTATTTTATTAATCTGCATGTCAGTTTTAGCAGTATAAGTAACCGTAAGAGCAATGCCGAGCATAAGACGCTGTCTATGACTAAAAGGAATGTCTGAAGATAGTATAAATTCCGAAACAAAATTTGCTCTGAGGGTTTTATCAATATTTTTATTATATTGTGCTAGCATTATAGCGAGTTCAATAATAATAAGAGTCGTGGCATCGAAATTAATTAAAAGATATTGTACTGCTTCAATATATTTTTCAATTTTACATATATTTCTATCAAATTTTACTAATCTCTTCACCCTCTCATAAATAATATCTTTTTCTGTTTCATGAGACGGCAACGAGTCAAATCTTACTCCTTCTTTTAAACCGTAATTTGAGATAATAATCTTTTCCGGTGAAAATACCTTAATCATCGCTTTTATTACTAGAACTGCATTATAATTTATGGCTTTCTGCTCGTAATAACTCAGCTTTAATTTATCGATTTGCGATAATTTCTCTAAATATAACTCAAACTCTACACGATTTATTTCAAAATTATGTAAATTTTTAAGGGGATAATTTATAGACTCCATATATATACGGCTCATTAGACGTAATGCACCACCAATTAAATATAAATTAGGATGATGTGCAGCTCCAAATTCTTCCTCTAGCATTTTAGTAATCAGTCCAACATCACCAAAATTGCTACTAGCAATAATTTTTGTACCAAGCGGCAATGATTTTAATTTACCGACTTTTTTATTTCCAATCTGTGCAAGCTCAAGACTTCCACCGCCAAGATCGGCCACAATACCGAAAGCATCACTAATACCGGAAATTAATCCGGCAGCAGTTAAATAAGCTTCGCGTTCACCTGAGATAATTTCAATATCAATATTGAATCTCTTTTTAATTATAGCTTTGAATTCATCTGCTTTAGGATGCCCCCTAAGTATAGCTGTTGCAACACATCTAATATTAGTAACGGACAGTTTGGTAAAAATATGGATAAGATATTGTAGAGATAAATATGTTTGATGTTTTACGTCTAAATTATCTAAATTAAGTAAATTTGTAAGATAATTTCTAAATTTATAATTAAAAATTTCCGGAGCTCCAAGCTCATCACTTTCATAAACTACAGCTCTTAAAGCATTTGAACCGATATCAATAATAGCTGAACGCATTTTTGGATCTTACTCATTATTTTCCGGAGCAGTTGTTGTTTCAGTCTCTTCAGAAGCCTCATTATTATTTGCCCTAGGATCAAAAGGTACTTGAGTAGGTACAAAAGTCGGCGGTAATAATCTACTAGTAAAAAATTTATCTTCGTAATACTTAATTTTACGAGATTTTATAGGCGGAAAGGATTCTATTAAAACAATTTGCTCATCTCTCGGTAACTGTATTACTTCTTGAGGTAAAAGTAAAGCTCTTTGAACTTGAGAAACGTTTTGGGTTCTAGTAGAAATATTAAGGTCAAAAAATAAAGGTTTACTAAATGATCTTTGTTCTACCGTCTTATTACCGACAAGCTGCGATATTAAATTTGCCGTTTCATAGTTATTAGCAGCAAAAGTAATACGGTATGTTGCATTAGATAAGAAAGAATTCATCCCCGCATCTTCATATGTTCCTTTTAACTGCTGCGTATCTTGAATAATCAAAAATAACCGAACTCTATAACCTCTAAAATAAGCTATACCGGCTTTAAAAGTATCCATCTTTCCAAGTGTCGGGAACTCATCAAGTAAGAACATTACCCCATGCGGCTCTTCCTTTAAATCCGGCATTTTGCGGCTTAAAAACTCTGTAGCCTGCTGATAAAACACCTGCATTAATTTTTGTAAACGCTGTATATTATCGGGTGTTAACCCTACATATACGGTTGTTTTTACTTTTTTAAATTCTTGTACGTTGAAATCAGAAGATGCAGTAGCTGAATCAATAAGCGGGTTTGCCCATAATTCAAGCGATGAGTTCATTGTAGATATTACACCCGAACGCTCTTTATCGGCTTTTTGCAAAAACGCAGCAATATTCATATATGCAACAGGATGTATTACACCGCCAAGCGTATCGAGTACGACCGCTAGATTATAAACTACGTCGTCACTTCTCATGGTACGCACTACTTCACCGAAAGATTTAGTTTTAGTAGGATCGGCTATTAAATATAAAGTTACACCTAAGAATAAACTTCGTGCTTCATTATTCCAAAAATCCTTTTCCGGCATTATAAGATTTGAAATTTTCTGCACGTCATCAACCATCTGCCCGGGCTTAGTACTAACCCAATCAATCGGATTGTAACAATGCGTAATACCGTCTGGATTAGAAGGCTCCCATACAAAAACTTTCTGACCTTGTTTCTCACGCCAACCGCTCGTCAAACCGTGATTCTCAAGCTTTATGTCATGCACTACTACCGAATCACTCCAAAATAACAGGTTAGGTATCACAAAACCCACACCTTTACCTGAACCTGTAGGAGCAAATAATAAAGCATGCTGGAACCCATCTGCAACAAAATATCCACCGGCATCAACACCTATTAACATACCTTTTTTGGATCTAAGACCAGCAGCCTCTATATCTGACGGATTAGCCCAGCTAGCATCTCCATATACTTTTTCCGGTTGCTCAAAAAATTGTAATGATTTTATTCTTTCAAAATTTTTAATGTAAAATATTATGACAACAATAGCGGGACCAAGAAGAGATGCAAGTAGCTTCAATTTTAAATAATTATAGTCGGCAATTTTTAACTGCCCCCAAACTTTAATAAGCCAGTAAGCCCACTTATAAGCAATATTTATAGCATTTATATCTACACCTAAAGCTCCAACCTCATTAGTAAAAATTGCAACAAATGCACCGCTTATCCAAATGGTACAAAAAATAACAACCGGATAAATTATAGCATGACCGAATATATTCCTAGTAACTTTAAGTATCTTATGCCATTCCATGAATTGATATTCCTAGTTTTTACTTATATGTTAGTTTTTGCGTGAAGTAATTTTTACGTCATTGCGAGCGACTAAAAGGAGCGTGGCAATCTCAGGAATTTTGCCTGAGATTGCTTCGTCAATTACTTTGTAATTCCCTCGCAATGACACTTTTAAATCATCCCCTCGGCGTTCTTATTCTTCTTATAATACACTTCCGAAACATATCTTTTCCCACCGCTACCGCGTTTTAACTGCACAACGATATCTACAACGGTTAAAATATACTTCTTTACTTCTTCAGGCGGCATACCAAGATCTGCTTGCATAACCATAAGCTTTAACTGCTCAATAGCCATAGCGGGACTATCCGCATGCAGCGTTGATATTGAACCGGGGTGACCTGTATTAATAGCACGCAAAAAACTAAAAGCTTCCTTACCTCGAAGCTCACCTACTATAATTCTATCCGGTCTTAAACGCAAACATGCCTCTATTAAATCTTGAGTAGTAACATTTGCACGTCCCTGTCCTCCTTTGGAAGCAAGTAAATGCACTCTGTTAGGATGGCTTGATAGCACAACCTCACGAGCATCTTCTACAGTAATTAATCTTTCTATTGCAGGTATTTCAGTAAGTGCCGCATTAGTAAAAGTAGTTTTACCTGTTGAAGTACCGCCGCTAATTATGATATTTTTCTTTGAAACAACTGCATGTCTAATAAATTCTTTAATCTTTTTTTCAGCTAAGAAATTATTTAAAATTACTGCATCTTCATCTACTAAACTCTCCGTTGCAGTATCATCAAATGCTCCCATTTTAGCATATTCATCTAAAGTTAGATTCATACCGCTAGGCTTTCTTATAGAATAAATGATTTGTCCTATCTCACAAGCGGGAGGGAATACTATTTGAATACGGTAGCCATTCGGCAAAGTTGCAGAAAGTAAAGGTTTTTCTTCCGAAATCATCTGTTCGGTAGATTGAGCGACTAAACGCCCTAATGAAAGTAGATGTTCACTATCTAATTCCGGTATTTGCTTAGAATATATATCGCCTTTTTTTTCAACCCATGCTTCTCCAGGCTTATTAACCATAATCTCATTAATACCGTCTTCAGCAAATAAATTTTTAAAAGGAAGTAAAAACGTCTCTAAGGCTGCAAATTCTTCATTCATTTCATTACCTTCGATTTTAATAAAACGGCTTTTGGGAATTTATAATCCTTATTAACGTATATTCTAACCGGCGTACCTTGATTAACCGTTGTCGTCGGCTTAAACTGCTGCTGCGTTATCATATTTTGTACAACATTCGTCACATCCGTAAAAGCTTGAGTAGAAGCTTGTTGTGCTTGTGTCGGAGTCAATGCTATAGAGGTAGTAGTAAGCAAACTTGAAGCTGCCGTATTAACTGCCTGTACTAAGGTTTGAAGTCTCTGCTCAGCAGTATTCGCTGAAGAAGCAGTTTGTGCTGTTGTACATGCTTGAGTCATAGTAGTATAAGCAGTCGAAGTTTTATCGGTAATAGCAGCAAGTATATTAGTACAAATTGTAACTATCCTAGTATTTGCATCCATAGCGGTATTAGCCGCAATAGTTTGAGCAGTATTTAACAATTGCGTTGCCGTAGCACTATTGGTAGCTGCTGCCTGCGAATCTATAGGAGGCGGCACTAACTTATCAAGGACTTTAGCAAGACCTATATTAAAGCCGGATTGTAATACGGCATTTGCAAATTGTTCTTTATATTTATTATCGACTCTCCCTTGTAGTCCCGGTCTACCTAAATTATCAACTGCAGGTGAGTCGAATTCTATAGTATAACCGTTAGTTAAATCGATTCTATCCCATATTATAGAAACTCTACCGTAACTATCTGATGAGGTTGAGGTTGCATATTTACCGAATATTTTTGACCCTTTCGGTATTAATATAACTTTATCTTTCTCAGAAAATACGTCTCTACTAATAATGGCTCTTATTTCACCGCCGAGATCACTATTTATTGCCGTCTCAAGTACTGCATCAATTAATTTACCGCGTCCGAGAACCAAAGACATATCACCACGATCTTTAAAGGTCGCTTCTGCCGTAATCTGTTCCGGTGTTTTTTTAGGCTCTACACCACCAACTAATACTATAGCTGATTTTCTTTTTGCTTCACGACGTTGCTTCTCTGCATCACTCTCAACTAACGTTCCTGAAGTCGAAGGCAACGAAACCGGCGGCAATGGAAGCGTTTTGTCTTTATTCTCTTCTACAGGAATAGTAGGAGGTAAGACCGGGAGAACTTCTACTACCGGAGGCGGCGGTGGTGAAGGAGCAGTAGGCGTCTCAAGCTTAGGCGGATCAGGTAACTTTGGAATCTCCGGAATATTATCATCAACATCAGTAACAGGTTTTACAATATTAGTCGGCACTTGAGTCTCCGGTATTTCTTCTTTTTTAGTACCAAAAAAAAGAGTATAAAAAATATATATAAAAATACCGCAAATTACGACTACTATCGCAATACTCTTATTAAAGCTAACTGAAACTTTTGATAATTCTCTCTGTACTTCAGGAGCATCTGCTCCTGATAAAGAACCGGTATTATTATTGTTATTTTGCTCTTCAGCCATATCTAAATTATATTAGTTAAAGTGTTCTTGTTGTCATTATTGCCCCGTCATTGCGAGGAAATTGCATAGCAATTGACGAAGCAATCTCAGAAGTTATATTATTTCATGAGATTGCCACGCAGCCTACGGCTGCTCGCAATGACGTATCTACACAGCAATGACATCGATTAAAACCTTGCCATGTAATTACTATTTTTCTTAGGATAGTAAAATTTAATTACATATACTAAATCCCTTTCGTTACCCATCATAAGTTCCGTAGAAGCGATATCAAATTCATATGTTCTTTTATTAGTTATAATAGTCATATTTGTACGAATATCTTTTTCAAGAGGCTTAATAAATAATCTATTTGCCAAAGGAGTTATTTTCCAAGCATAAGCATCCCCAAGAATTATATTTTGGATTTCTTCATTTTTAGCAAATTCTATATGCGATTGAAAGCCAAAATGCAAAACTAATAAATAAACTTCATTTGGATTATATATATAAGTTTTTATCCTATTATCTTTAGTTATAGATAAATCATCTACATAATTATTACTACTATTATTACACGGATCATCTACAAGCGGACATTCTCGTTGTACTGTAAAACCGCTTAATAATATAAAAACTAAAAAATAAAATCTAACTATTGTCATCGTCTACCCTATATCCGTTAACTTGAAACCCTACCGGATTTATGTCAAGTTCTGAATCTGTTAATTGCATAGGCACATAAGCATAACTTACTACCGCTATTTTATTATAAATTAATTGGCTTCCTGATGTTTCATTTACGGAAAATCTAACTATATATTTATCTGCTGCGATTTTTGACCATGATTTTATTACTAAAAATGTAGTATTATCTTCTTTATATTTTATCGTAGGATCAAAATCTTTATTTTTTATATAGCCAAGATAATTATAATAAACACCACTTGTTGAAAATAATCTTATTGTCGTACGAGCTAGCGTCGCAAAATCAACTGGATTATATGTTTCCCGTGCCGTTATGTATTTCTTTATAAAATACCTTGTAAGAGACTCATCCGCCGTTAATACCGGTGATGAAATAGGTTCTACCACCGAGGCACGCCCTGTATTACTATTAAGCTGAATAACAAAAGGATCAAACTGTTTAGATTTTACTACAAATGCTATTACTAAAGTTGATATAACCATAAAAATGGTTAGTAGTATTATTAATATGATAAGTAAGTTACGTTGAACAATTAACTTATCAGATCGCTCTTCATACCAATTCTGAGTAATTTTTAAAGGATTAGCCGATTTAATACTTTCTTGATTTTGTGTATCTCCTGAACCGCTTTTCGAGTTGTTACTTGATTTAAAGAAGCCAAATATATTATTCATATCAAAGGTATTTTTATTATTACTATTTTTATTATTACATTGTTATTGTATAAAACTATTACTTTTATGCTATATTTACTGAATTAACCGGTCTTCTTATACAAGGATTTACGCTTAAACTCGATCCATCATCTATATCAGCAGAAACGCACGGGCTTTTAATTTCATAAGGAGCTGAAGGGGTACATGACAACAATTGAGCAAGCATAATTAATACTAATAGAAACTTTAATGATTTTAACATTCTAATACATTATTAAATTATCTTGTTACTATTTTAAAATTACCTTACTATACAATAGTTCACAAGCATTTTTTGAAAAAATCTATTTATAAATATAAAAAAATATTAAAAAGATTGTAAACTATTATACTCTGAAGTAAATAAAGAGTAGTTATACGAAGTTCAACTTGAGAGCAGAGCGTATACTTAATACGTGGCTACCTGCGGACTTATAAATATATTGTCGCCAATTTTTCAAGTGGGACGAGTATAGCATAATAACTACCATCAATAATTGTTATTGTATAATTTTAATTTATAATTTATTTATTTTAATTTTAAAGTTAAACAAATTTGGTATTGTAGCAACAATATAAACTTATTTTATAGCTTAAATAACATTAAATTAACAAATCATAATCATATTATAATAATTATGATAGAGTTAAAACAGAATAAAATTAGATATTAATCTAGTAATTATGGACCCATTAACCAACGCAATACAAGAATATATAAAATCCGGCGAATATTTTATTGATGCAAGAAAATGGTATAATTTTAAGTATATCTTACCGTTAAGTCATAGAAGTCTTCTGCTTTTAATATGCACGATTTTTACCTTATTATTAACCTTAATTTGTATAAATATCAACATATTGCTACCAATAAACGAAAAAGTAAGTTATTTAATAAAAGATGATGCCGAAAAACAAGCTACCGTTACTAATACTAAACATTCAACATTAGCAAATCCTTATATCTTTGTTGCAAATATTATGCTTCAGAATTATGTAAAACAACGGGAAGAATATAATTACGATATATTAAAAGAACAATTTACCTTTATCAAAAATGCTTCTACGAGTATTGTTTATATGCAATTTGCTAATTTTATGAATATTGATAACTCATTATCACCGGTCATAAGATATCAAAAACTATATAGACGCTCAATTAATATATTATCAATTAACAATATAAACGATAACGAGGCAGTTGTTACTTTTGAATCATTGGCACAAAATAGTACGGGTGAAATTTTAGAAAATATGGTATGGGAAGCAAGAATCGGATTTATAATGGATTCTATCAGTACAAGTACATCACCTGATATGCCCTTCAATTTTACCGTTACTAGTTACAAGCTAAAGTTATTAAGGAATAAAAATCAGAAATAATATGAAGCAACTAATAATATTTTGTACTTTTATAATACTTACATTAGATGTATTTGCTCTTACTATATCACGACCTCTAGGTCGAGACCCGCGTCTAAGAGTTATGACTTATAACCCTGACGATGTTTTCAAATTCACAGGATATTACGGCTATCAAGCAAGTATAGAACTAGCAAGAGATGAGGAAATAGTCAGTATTTCTATGGGAGATACTACTTCATGGCAAATAGTACCTGCCGGTCATAGGATTTTTATTAAACCGATGGAACCGGATGCTACTACTAATATGACTTTAATTACTAATAAACGGACTTATTTCTTTGAACTATATGCCGCCGAAACTCTTGATATGCGTGATCCTGAAATGGTCTTTAACGTAAAGTTTCTTTACCCGGATGACGAAAATGACAATATGAGCGGTCATATGCAAACTTTTTCTGCTTCCCTAGCCAGTCCCGATCTTACTCATCCTGAAAAATATAACTTTAATTATTATATTAGCGGCAGCGAAGAAATAGCTCCTATTAAAATTTTTGACGACGGCGAGTTTACTTATCTACAATTTAGAGATAAAAACGCTGAAATTTCCGGTATTTTTGCTGTAGATGATTCACTTCGAGAATCTTTAGTAAATTATCGCCTTGCTCAAGATAATCCTAATATGGTGATCCTTGAACAGGTTTTTCCTAAGCTCGCTATACGTAAGGGTAAAAAAGTCACATGCGTATTTAATCAGTCTTTCAAAGCGTACTAGTAATGTCTACCAACGTCATTGCGAGGAGCGAAGCAGCGTGGCAATCCAGAAAATAATTAAAAAAATTCTGATTTACAGAATTTTTTACTGGATTGCTTCGTCGAAACTTACAGTTTCTTCTCGCAATGACGATGAAACTGATTCACGTAACAATGCTTTTCTTACAATAACAATATAATTATGTCACATTTAATATATTTCTTTACCTTGATGTTACTAACTAGCGGCTTATTTATAATGCTTACAAGCCGTAATTATATTCATAAAATTATCGGGCTTGGAATATTTCAAAGTTCGGTGTTAGTATTTTATTTAAGTATCGGAAAAATTAAAACAGGCGGTGTACCTATTTTACAAGATGGGCTAACTACTTACACTAGCCCTTTGCCTCATGTATTAATGCTAACTGCTATAGTAGTTGGGTTTGCTACTCTTAGCGTAGCTTTAAGTTTAATATATCAAATTTATAAACATTTTGGTACAATATCAGAAAATGAAATTAATTTTGATAAATGATCCTAGCTAACCATTTCCCTATCATACAAATATTATTGCCTTTATTCGGGGCTTTACTCTCAATAATATCTTTTCGCTTTATTACCTTTGCACGAGTAATTACTACGATTTGCATTTTATCTAGTCTTTTGGTCAGTGTTTATGGATATAGTGTTATACAAAATACGGAGCTATCTTATACCATGGGAGGATGGAGTTCAAAAATAGGAATAGAATATCGGCTAAATTCACTAAATCAAGCTATTATTATTTATCTTAACTTGGTTTTATTATTCTTTTTAGTTTTTTGTCATAAGATTACTAATCGAACAATCTTAAAATATATCAACAATAATAGAAAATCTTTATTTTACGGTATATTATTATTCGCTCATACGGGCTATTTAGGAATGATTAGTACTAATGATTTCTTTAATTTATATGTGTTTATAGAAATTTCGGCACTTAGTAGCTATGTATTGATAGCCTCAGGTAATAACCCAAAATCTTTAATCGGAGCTTTTGACTACTTGATAATGGGTAGTATTGGTGCAACTCTTATTCTTATAGCCATAGGATTTTTGCTAAGCATTACGGGTAGCTTAAATATGTATGATGTTGCAGCTTATTTACAGGAACATACCAATTCCCGTATAATCATTATAGCTATCGGTTTTTTCTTAACAGGAGCTATTTTAAAAACAGCTTTTTTCCCTATGCATTTTTGGATGATGAGAGCTTATAATAACACGGCTTCAGTCACTTTAGTATATTTAGCAGGGATTTCTACTATAATAGGAATATATATAATATATAAATTTACTTATATTATTATAGGCTATGAGACGATTAAAACTTCTATTACAAATTTTATAAAACCTATTGCTTTAGCTACTCTTATTATAGCTCCGTATTTTGCTTACCGAGCAGAAGACTTCAAGAATATTATAATTTATTCATGTTTCACTCAAATAGGTTATGTATTTCTATTATATGTTACTGAGGGCGGTATAACAATTTTACCGAGCTTATTACTTGCGGACAGTATAAATAAAATAGCTCTTTTCTTGATAGATGCTTATAATGAAAGCTATAAAAAGAATTCTAACAAAGTTTTAACCATAATTATTATTATTTGCAGCTGCGGCTTACCTATCAGCCCATTATTTTTTATCAAAATAAATATTCTCGAATTATTTTTTAGACAAAAACTATTATTAGATTTTGTTATAATCTTACTAAGCTCCGTAGGATCACTATTTTATCATTATAAAATGGTGAAAGTTACTTTTTGGAAGAATTGATTAACCTTTGACATTATGAAAATCCCTCATCATTGCGAGGAGGCATTGTTGCGTGGACCGGTTTATCCGTCATTGCGAGGAAAAACTGTAAGTTTTGACGAAGCAAATCTCAGGATATTTGACGAGATTGCCACGCTCCTTACAGTCGCTCGCAATGACGGCTCGGTGTCACCCCGTGGCTTGACTACGGGATGACAGAGGCGAAATTGATCCACGCAACAATACCTTGCGAGGAGTTGCGTTAGCAACGACGCGGCAATCTAATAAGATAAAAAAACTCCTGAGATTGCCACGCCAGCATAAATGCTGGCTCGCAATGACGGGGCTTTTCAAAACTATCCGATACTATAAGGTCAAGCGAACTAGGTAACAAGGGAAAACATGATTACACAATTTACTACTCCGAGTCTTTTGATTCTATCAACTTTGCTAGTTGGTGCATTAAACTTAACTAGTCCGTATGCCACTAAAAAAGATAGCTTTATACGTAATTTTTTACTTATTACTATCGCTATTTTTTTCTTCGGTAATATTTTAATTATAGACTGGTTGTTTTTAAAAGGTATTAGAGCAGGCTTTGAATTTAATATATTCGGTAATTACTCTATAGGATTCCATCTTGAACCTTTAGGGCTTATATTCTTAAGCTTAATAGGCTTTTTATGGATTTGTGCTTTACTTTACACTCCTAAATATCTTGCTATTAATAATATAGAAAACTCTTCTAGATTTTTATTTTTCTTTAATTTAACTATTCTAATCGGTGTTTTTATTGCCTTATCTAGCAATTTATTCACGATGTTTATTTGCTATGAGCTTTTAACTATTTCTACAGCTTTTTTAGTAGGACATACTAAAAATAATATAGTACTTAGTGGGTTATATAAATATCTAAAAATTCTGATGATTTCTGCCACAATATTATTTTTACCGGCAGTGATAATTATTTATGCTAAAACCGGTAACGGAGATTTTGCAAGCGGCAGCCTAGTAGAAAATTATTTTTCTCAAAGCCAATCCATTATCTTATTATTAATGTTTATTTTTGGTATTGCTAAAACTGCAATTTTTCCAGTACATTCATGGCTTCCCGCCGCAATGGTTGCCCATTACCCCGTTAGTAGTTTATTGCACGCTGTAATAGTTGTTAAAACCGGATTATTTTGTATTTACAAAATCCTATTATATATATTCGGTTTATCGTATTTACAAATGATATTTGCCGAGTTTAACTGGTTAATTTTTATACCGATAGTGAGTATATTTTACAGCTCACTCAAAGCACTAGGCACGGATAATATCAAAAAAATACTCGCCTACTCCACTATGAACCAATTAAGCCTTGCCTTACTTAGTGCTTTCATGTTAACACCTAAAGCACTTGGAGCTGCCACCTTACATTTGGTTTCGCATTCTTTTACAAAAATCTGCTTATTTTATAGTATGGGAAGTATTTACAGTTTAAAGAAAGCCGATCAAGTACAGAATTTACATGGTACATCCAAAGAATTTCCTTTAATTTCTTTTATTATATTTATCTCTTCATTATCATTAATCGGTATACCCATCTTTAGCGGATTTATCAGCAAATTCTCAATATTGCTTGCTGCAAGCGAGCAGAACCAAATCATAGTTATGATTGTCGTAATAGCTAGTAGCATATTTTCAAGCCTTTACCTTCTCAAAATATTAAGCTCTATTTATAAACCTTCTTTTATAGAATCTAGCGTAACAAAACCACTCCCCTACTCTATGCAAATTAGTATAATAATTTGTGCTTTAGCTATAACATTATTTTACTTTATCCAAATCTTAATTAGAGAATTTTTAGCTTACATTACATAAATATGTATTTACATAATTTATGTATTTACTTATAATCATACAATATGCAATTATTTTTGAGGATAAATATGGCACAAATTATTAGAGCAACAGAATTTGTACGATCTTTTTCAGATATTATGAACAGAGTTTACTATAAAGGAGAGAGTTTTGATGTTCAAAAAGGTAACCATATCGTAGCAAGAATTACGCCTGTACATGCAGCTGACAAACCAAAAAAAACGTTAAAAGAGTTTTTTGAGCATGCACCTATATTAGACCATGATGATGCCGCACAATTTAAAAAAGTCGTGTATGAAGCACGTCAAAAATATGATTTTAAAAGAGATGATAAATGGAAGTAGTTATTGATACCTCTATATTAGTGGATTTAGAGAGAGGTAGATTAGCCTATAAGGTACTAGAAGAATATGAACAATGCTATATTAGTCCTATTACTTTAACGGAATTATTAATAGGTGTGGATAGGGCCGATAATGAAAATAGACGTATTAAACGTTTAGTTTTTATCGAATATATAATCAATTCACTTATAGTAATACCTTTTAAGACTGAAGAAGCCCGTATATATGCAAAAATTATAGACAATTTACGTAAAGAAAAGATAACTATCGATACTAATGACATGCTAATTGCAACAACGGCAATAACGCATGGTTATCCTTTATTAACTCTAAATGTAAAAGACTTTAAAAGGATTCAAGGACTAGAGGTTTTAACAGTTTCTTCTAAAGATTAAAATGTTTATTCAAAATACCAGATTTACATTTCCGCTTACTAATTTTGAGCTTATGTTTGATTTTAACCCACAAAATCAGCTAATAGCTCTCGCATTTCTAATTATTACTGCTATCTTAAGTCTTTATACAATTTCTCAAAATAGAAAGTTAGAGACGTTAATAGGTAGTTTATACTGTTTATCCTCTATTATATGCGTATTTGCGGCTGATTTTATTTCTATGATAATCTCGCTTGAATTCATGACGATTTTTGCCTGCATAATTATTTTTTGTGACCAATTAAAGATAAAACCGGCACGTCAATATTTCCTCACTCATTTATTCAGCAGCGGGCTAATTTTAATTGGCATGACTCTTCTAATCCAAGCAACAGGTAATACAGCTTTTATTTCTTTAACGGAATATAATTTTGAGTTACCGGCAATATTCATACTTGCAGGTTGTTTGATTAATGCTTCAGCTATTTTTGTAAACGGCTGGGTAGTTAATTGCTATCCTGCAGCTTCAAGTAGCGGTATTGTATATTTAATAAGTTTTACTACTAAAGTTACTTTAATTATCATTTTAAAATTATTTAGCGGTCTTGAGATACTTAAGTTTTTTGGAATATCAATAATTATTTACGGGTTAGTATTTTCTCTAATTGAGAAAAACCTTAAACGATTAATATGCTATCTTACAGTTTCGCAGCTTGGTTTTATATTAGCAGCTATTAGTATAAATTCTCCAAACATAGCTTATCTTATTACAAGCTTTATATTCATACATATACTATATAATGGGTTATTTGCTTTATATTTTACCTATATAGAAGATGAATACAGTATTAAAAATTACCAAGATCTTCAGAATACTCAAATTAATTTTATTTTATTAGGCGGGTTTGTAGTTAGCATATTAATATATACATTTATACTGCCTATTAATTCTTCTTATATCAAAGACGGAATTGCCAATCTTTTAGATGCAAATAATATTATTATATTTTCCAAGATAGCAACTTGTACCGTGTTATTTGGGTTGTTGATGGAGAGTTTGCTATCGTCATTGCGAGGGACTAAAAGGAGCATGGCAATCTCGTCAAATATCCTGAGATTGCTTCGTCAAAACTTACAGTTTTTCCTCGCAATAACGTTCAGGGACTTAATCTACCTCTCCTCGTGCATCATAACTTTATGCGTATGTTTATTCTACCCTATTCAAATATCACATACTGCTAATTTTAAGCTAGTTATCCTTGCAATCTCAGTATTATTGGCTTTAATATTTAGAAAAATACCACGCATTTCGACAGAAAACATAAACCTTGACCTATACCAATATATTGAAAAATTTATATATTTCAGTATCGATAAATATAAAGAAAGGACAGACAGTACCGAAGATACAGAAGAATATCTTAATTTTAAGGTTATTTGGGATAATATTTTAGGTAAAATATCTGCTTGGCATAATCAGCAAACTGCTATATTTATTATATTATTCCTATTAATTAGTTTGATTTTAACATTACAGTAACTCAACGTCATTGCGAGGAGTTGCGTTAGCAGCGACGCGGCAATCTCAGGAGTTTGTTACTATTTCATAAGATTGCCGCGTCGCCTACGCCTCCTCGCAATGACGACTTTAGGAATAACAACACAAAAAATAAAAACCATGAAACCACCAATCGCAAATAAACAAAATTATAGCTTTGAAGTTCACGAAACAACAATAAACGATGATTATCAATGGCTACGTGATCCTAAATGGCCAAATGTAGAAGACTCTAAAATTCTAGACTACTTAAAGGCTGAAAATAAATATACCGAAAATTTCTTTGCTGATTTACAAAAAGATAAAGAAAAGATTTTTGAGGAATTAAAAGGACGGGTCAAATTAGACGATGAATCAGTTTATGTTAAGAAAAAAGATTATTACTATTACCATAGAGTAGAGGGTAATAAAAATTATCCGATATATTGCAGAAAGCATAATAATATGAATGCTGCTGAAGAAGTAATATTAGACGTCAACCTTCTTACTCCAAACGGCGGTTTTACCGATGTTGCCAAAGTCGCAATGTCACCTAATCAAAATTTAATGGCTTATAGCGTTAATTTTACAGGCAATGAGCAATATAATATCAAAATATACAATCTTAAAGAGCAAAAATACTTACCTGATAATGTAACGGATATAGCTCCTACTGTGATTTGGCATGAAAAATTAAACGGCTTTTTCTATATTACTATTAATGAGAATCAACGCTGGGATAAGGTAATGTTTCACCGTCTAGGTGAAGATGTTACTCAGGATAAATTAATATTTGAGGTAAAAAACCCTCTTCATTTTATCAGCTGTGAGAAATCTGCAAGTAACGAATATATTTTTATAAATTCAGGCGATCATAATGAAAATGAAATTTATGTAATTTCTATGCAGGATGATAATTTCATTCCTAAATTAGTACGAGCCGCAGAAAATAAAATATTCTATGAAATAGAACATAATGGCGATTATTTTTATATTAAAACTAATTTTAAAGCTAAAAATTTCCATGTTGTAAAACTGCCGATAAATAATTTTGAAAATACTAGCTGGGATGATATTTATATTAAAGAAGAACAGGACAAATATTTAAAAAGCTTTGATTTTACAAATAATTATTTAATCTTAAATTATCGTGATAACGGATTACCACTTATTAAAATAAAGCGATTTAAAGATCTACACGAAAAAACAATTCATTTTCCTGACGAAAGTTTCCAAGCAAGTAGCTTTTCTACAAACTTTGAGGAAGACGATATCAGAATAGATTACTCTTCTCTAGCAAGACCAAATACTACTTATAGCTACGATTTTGATAGTAGACCTCTTCAGAAATTCGCTTATAGGGAGGAATTTGAAGGAGACACGGAACACAGCACCGCAGCGTACAAAAGCGATCGCGCAGATGCGAGTACCGGATCATTGTCCCAATTACCCCTAGAAGTAGAGTTTCCGAAGAGGTCTAGTGATAAATTAACGATATTAAAGACCCAAGAAATACCTTCAGGCTTTAATCCTGAAGAGTATAAAGTAGAGAGAATATTTGCAGATAATGGTGACGTAAAAGTACCTATTACTTTATTCTACAAAAAATCTTTATTTAAAAAAGACGGCTCAAATCCTTTATATCTAATGGGATACGGAGCTTACGGGATTAGCATGCCTGTCAATTTTAGAAATACGGCAGTGACACTTGCTGATCGTGGTTTTATTTACGCGGTTGCTCATATTAGAGGTGGCGATGATCTAGGTCATGACTGGTATGAAGCTGCTAAGTTTTTAACCAAAAAAAGAACCTTTGAAGACTTCATAGCTTGTAGTAAAGCTTTAATTAATGAGCAATATACAAGTAACAACAATATAGTAATAATGGGCGGTAGTGCCGGCGGTATGTTAATCGGTTACGTACTAAACGAAAAACCTGAACTCTATAAATTAGCCGTTGCTCATGTACCATTTGTAGACGTACTTAATACCATGCTTGATGAAAGCTTACCGCTAACTCTTTTAGAATATAATGAATGGGGTAATCCGAAAGAGAAAGAATATTTTGAATATATTAAATCATATTCTCCTTATGATAACGTAAAAGCACAAAACTATCCTGCTCTATTCATTACTTGCGGTATATCCGACCCACGTGTAGGTTACTGGGAACCTGCTAAATGGGTAGCAAAATTACGAGAACTAAAAACGGATAATAATCCCTTATTATTAAAAACGAATATGGATACGGGACATAAGGGTTCTGCCGGTCGCTTTGATTATTTGAAAGAGATAGCCGACGAATTAGTATTTATTTTTAATATATTTAATGTGGAGGTTTAAAGACTTTGGATAACTAATCGTCATTGCGAGGAAATTGCATAGCAATTGACTAAGCAATCTCAGGAGTTTTGTTATTATTTCATGAGATTGCCACGCAGCCTACGGCTGCTCGCAATGACGATTAGGTATCTACACAAACAATGCTGTCCTCCTCCACGGCATGACAGAATAAATATAAAAAACCAAATGCATAAAAATTATCTAGAACAATTACAAAAATTACCGATTACTTTAATTTTACTAATTAGCTTAATTTGCTGTATTGGTTTCATTGTGCTTTATTCTGCAGCGAATAGTAATTTACAACCCTGGGCTTACAAACAAATTATAAATTTTTGTATATTCTTGCCTTTAGCCATTATTATTGCATTAATTGATTTACGAATAATATTTAGGTTATCATATATCTTCTATTTTTGCGTGCTGGCTTTACTAGTAGCCGTGGAGCTTTTCGGCTCAACTGCCATGGGCGGTAAAAGATGGATTGATATCGGTATAGTTAAGCTTCAGCCTTCCGAACCGATAAAAATTGCCGTTGTACTAATGCTTGCTAAATATTTCCATTCACTAACAATTGATGATCTAACAAAATTCCATAAAGTTATCATACCAATTATCGGAGTTTTAATACCGGCTTTTCTAATAATTAGAGAACCTGATTTAGGGACGGGAATGATTGTTTTAATTGTTTCGGCAATTATATTTTTTGCAGCAGGTTTTAGAATAAAATATTTTATAATACTAGGTCTTGCTGCTCTTATTAGCCTGCCTATCGCTTGGAATATGATGTATGATTATCAAAAAAAACGGGTAATGGTTTTTTTAAATCCTGAACATGATCCGCTCGGTGCTAGCTATAATATTATTCAGTCTAAAATCGCTATAGGTTCAGGTAGCCTATTTGGACGCGGTTTAAATCAAGGGAGCCAAAGCCATTTGGATTTTCTTCCCGAACATCAAACCGACTTTATCTTTGCTACCTTTGCTGAAGAGTTCGGCTTTATAGGAGGAATGTTTTTACTAATATTATATTTTGCACTTATAACTATTTCTTTATTAATTGCTGCAAATTGCCGAGAGATTTTTAGTAAATTAATGGTAATAGGTATTACTTCGATTTTATTTAGTCACGTATTTATTAATATAGCTATGGTTATGGGCTTGCTTCCCGTAGTAGGCGTACCTTTACCGTTTATTTCTTACGGCGGAACAATGATCGCCTCTATGCTAATAGGCTTTGGGCTTGTGATGAATGCTCAAGTACACGGGCATACCACTTTAAACTAGTTCAATTATATTTATAAAATTGATAATAAGTTGCACTTCATTTTTCTATTTATCGTATAAAACGAAATTTCTTATTGACTTTTATTTTAAACAGTAAAGAAACGATGCTAGGATATGCAAAAGAACAGAGAAAGTTAACAAGAGAACAAAAAGAAGCTGTTGGAATATTATCTTTAGGAACTTTCCTTGAGTATTTCGATTTAATGATTTATGTACATATGACAGTACTGCTTAATGAGTTATTTTTTCCAAAAGCTGATACCAAAACTGCTGCTATATATTCTGCTAGTGCTTTTTGCTCTACATTTGTTTTTAGACCTTTTGGTGCTTTATTGTTCGGGTGGATGGGCGATAAATATGGACGTAAATCTACAGTAATTATAACTACAATTTTAATGGCTATTTCTTGTGCTATTATGGCTGGGTTACCTACTTATGCTCAAATAGGAATTACTGCTACTTGGATCGTTACAATATGTCGTATTATTCAAGGTATATCGTCTCTAGGCGAGTTAATAGGAGCAGAGCTTTATCTTACAGAAATAATATCACCTCCTAAACAATATCCAATTGTAGCATTGGTCGCTTGTTTTTCAGTACTTGGAGGGGTTGCAGCATTAGGACTGGCTTCATTAATTACTCACTTTGGATTTAACTGGCGTATAGCTTTTTTTATAGGAACAGTAATTGCTATAACAGGAATTTATGCTAGAACACGTTTACGCGAAACTCGTGATTTTATAGATGCTAAACAACAAGTTAAAAATAGCTTTAGTAAAGCTAATATGGATATAAAATTACTGGAAAATGATCCGATTTGGAAAGAAAAAGTTAACTGGAAAACATCTTTATCATATTTTCTAATTCAATGCTCATGGCCTGTCACTTTTTATCTTGTATTTTTCTATTGTAGCAATATTTTGAAAGATACTTTTCATTATACTTCTGAACAAGTTATAACTCATAATTTCTTTGTATCTATAATACAGTTTGGATTAGCTTTAGTCCTTAGATGTTACTTAAGTGGTATAATAAATCCTTTAAAGATTCTTAAAGGATTTTTAGCTACCTTTTCATTATTTATTGTTATTGTTCCGCATTTACTAAATAATATCACTTCTCCTACAGAATTATTTATTATTCAGTTAACACTAGCTGTTATTGGCTTAGGGGATGTTCCTGCTATACCAATTTTCTTTAAACATTTTCCGGTTTTCAAAAGATTCACTTATTCGAGCTTTTTATACACCTTATCTCGTGCTTTAATACATGTGGCTACTTCGTTTGGTATGATATATTTAGTAAATTATTTTGGTCACTGGGGAGTATTATTTATTGCGATTCCGATAAGTATAGGTTACGGATACGGGTTACTGCATTTTGAGCAGTTAGAAAAGAAAAGTCAGAACTACTTTTAGAAATAACATCATTATCTTCTAATTTTTTTAAACATAGTTCTAATAATTTATTTTTTATTTTTGGTATTCCTAAATACATACTTAAAATTAAAAACTTTTTTAGTGTCTCTTCAATTATTTTCCTAGCCTTTTCAGGTGATTTAGCTCCTAGCGTTTGAATGTTATGTATGCGATCAAATAATTTTATAAGAGCTGTATCATGTCGTTTCTCATTAATTAATAAATTTAAGCTTTCCTCTGCACTAATTTTACCATATGGTTTGATTCTAGTTAATCCCTCTACATGTTTCGCTACTTCTATACCAAAAATCTTAGTTATCATTTCTTCAGTAAGTTCTGTATCCTCAATAGTATCATGCAGCAAAGCGGCTTGCAGCATAATATCATTATAAAGCTTAGGAGCTTCTTCGGCTACAAACTCTGCGAGCATAATCGTTACTTCAATCGGGTGAGAATAATAAGGATCGCCTGATTGACGCATTTGTAAGCCGTGATATTTGCGAGCGTAGTAGATACCTTTTTTAATTTCTTCTATATCAACAGGATTTTTTACTTTAGTGTTTAAATATTCGATTTTGTCTAATAGTTTTTTAGCGTAAATACAAGTTTCAAACTTTTCTTTCCAAGAGCTTAAATCTTCCATAAAAATCATTTCTTATTTTTATTAATAATAGTTGATTACAATTAAAGTAAAAATTAAAAAATTGCAATAATAAATAGTTTTTTAATCCTAAGGAAGCATGATAATTTTAACTCTTTGGTATTTAAGCAACTTCATTCTGTTTTATTAATATTATTAAGCTTGTCTATCAAAAATCTTCTTTATATTATTTTTTTCTAAAAAATAGATCATTTTTTTTATTCAATATATCATCACGGTTTGTATATAAAGATTCAATAAATAAAATAGAGTCCTTTAAAGCTAGTTGCACGGCTAAATTATCTAAATTATCCATGTCATGTCTTTTTAAAGCTTTAGGAAATACGAATTCTTTAACCATATTACCTAATTTTCGTGTTGTAGTTTGAGATTTCGGAGAATTTGATATAGGTGCTTTTGAAAGATTTATTATTTCGTTTTTACGTTCTTGCGTTTTATTAATAGCTATTTTCTTTAAGCTATCGTCTAAATCTTCCATTCCAATTGCATTGCGAATAATATCGTTTATACTAGTTACTTCATTCCCACGCTTTCTCTCACGCCTTGCTTCTACTATACTGCAAGCCAAATTTTTTAACTCATCTATTAAGAGATTTTTCATTATTAAATCTAGACTTTTCGATAATATTTTTATTATACCCTCTTTCTCATTAATATTATTTTTAAATATTTTAGTTTCAGCAATACAGCAAGCATTTATGATATTTTTTATATTCCAATAAAATGTATTACAGTAATCGTATAATAATGGGCTTTCTTGTGTTAAACTTTTAACTTTTCTCTTAATTTCTGCTTTTTGTATTGTTCCACTATCTTTTAGTGTTTTATTATGACTGTCTATCTTAATTTCATGGGCATCTAATCTTTTATTTGCCCCGGCATCTAGTAATTTAAAATTACTGGTTTCCAACCTTATTTTCGCATCTTGAATTATTTCGGTTGCAAACTTTAGTTTGTTAAGGCATTTAAATATCCGTTTTTCTTCTTCAGACTTAAGCTTTTCATTCTTAATAAAGCAATTAAATTGTTCTTTGGATTCTAATTCGTTAAATAGTTGCCCTCTTAGTTCTTTGCTAATTTCTGCTGGATAAATAGTGGCTATTTTCTTTAAATTATCCTCACTAAATTTATATATTAGATGATCACCGAAAATACTTCTTTTTTCTAACAACATTACGAACTTATCTTTATTATCACCTGCATAAGATAAAAGATATCTTTCAGTGGAAAGTTTGGTATTTTCATTTGTAATACTACTTACGTAATTAATGTCACTTGCCGCTATTTATTTTAAGCCCTACTCCTTTGTTTGAGAATAAAGGTGTATGCGTTTTATATTGCTCTGCTAACGGATCATCTGTTTCCGCAAGTAATTTAGTTGCAAACTCTTCTAAACTTACTATTTTGCTTGCTGAATTATCAGTTGTAAATATTTCATAGTTTCTATCTTCAAATATTATCTTGCCTTCTATTTCTGATTCTTTATTAACCGATACCGTAAAAGTAAAATTATATTTCTTTATACAGCTCAAAATAAACTTACTTTCCGACTCGTTTATAACCCCACCTTTTAATATGCTTTTACATATTTCTTTTAAAAATATTCGTGTTTCGCTTATATTCGGTAATTCGTTAAAACAATTTATTAAACCATTCTATTACTTCAGGATTTTTACTTTTCTCATATTCTTGAGTAAGATGGTGGGTTATTTTGTGTATGGTGGTGTTTGTTTCTATTTCTAAAATAAATCTTTATCAACATAGTTAGTTCTGTTTAGAGCAGTTATTTTTAATAATTCATTATATGATAACTGCTACTTCTACTAAACTAGAGTTTGTTTTCACTATCCCAATTAAACTCTCAACAACTATACCATTAATATACTTATTAGAATAACTAAGTAATTCTTTTAGTTCTTTAACGATACCTGTGTAGGCATTGCTTTTACTATTTCAACTATACTATCAGCTACTGCACATCTGATATTTTCGTTAGAATCAATAAATAAATTTTTCAGTCCTATAAATACATCGTGTATTGTATCAGGGCTTACTTTTACTACTTCAGCTATCCCAATGAGCCGCTGCACAGCTAATAACTTCATCAGAATCACTAAGTAGATTTTTTAAGCCTATAAATACGTTTTGTGTTATATTAGGATTTGCTTTTACTACTTCAGCTATACTACTAGCGACTACCGGCTTAGCATAATGATTACGAATTTTAGCTATCTCCTGTAATGTGGTAGACTCTTTCTGTACAGGCATTGCTTTTATTATCTTAGCTATACTATTAGCAACTATATGCTTGACATAACCTTCAGAATTTTTAAGTAACTCTTTAGATTCACTAAATCTTTCTTCTACTAACCTAGGATTTGCTTTTACTATTTTAACTATGTTACTAACAGCCATATACTTGACATAATAATTATGATTACTAAGTAGTTTTTCAAACACATTAATCCCTTCTTCTATTAAACTAGAATTTGCTTTTACTATCTCAACTATACCACTAGCAACTATACTGTCTTGACATAATCGTTAGAATCACTAAATAGCTTTTTAAATAAGCTAAATGCTTCTTGTGTTAAATTAGTATTTGCTTTTGCTATTTCTATTAAACTATCAATAATTACAGACTTAAAATAATTATCAGAATTATTGATAAGTTTTTTCGATATTTTAAATGCCTCTTTTGCTATAATAGGTCTTAATCTTACTATTGCAGCTAAGCTCTTAATAATTAAGTATTCATCATCCAGTTTTTGTATCTGATTTAATATTTCTTTCTCTAAATTAGGCTTGACATTTATTATTCTGACTAATGTTATATTTATATATTCATTTAATATCCAAGTATTTAGTAAATAGTATTATCCTTTCCAAACTTTCTTGTAATACTGTTTGATCTATTGTCTCATCTAATATTTGTGCTAATTTTTGTAGTACTATTTTCTGTAACTGTGGATCTTTAATTTTTAATAGGTCGATTAATTTTGTATAAACTTTAGTTTTACTACCCCATTCATGTTTATTTGCTAAAGCGGCTATTATTTCCGCAGATGTTTTTAATTCTTGGAAATCAGTTTTGCTTTTTCGTAATTTTTCATTTACTGTTTTAACAATCTCTTCCGATAAATAGCCGCTGTCTATTATATGTTGTTCCCAAATTGTAATATCTTTTAGTACAACCTCATCTATTAACTCTTGGATTTGTTTTAAATTCGGTATTCTGTTATCAAATTTCCCATTAATTTTGCTTTGAGCTAACAAGTGCATTAATAATATAATCTTTCTTTCAATTCCGAGTTCTAATATTCCGTCAACGTTACAGATGGCTGCTTCCCAAAATATTTCTATTAATTCTTGATTATCATCATTATTTACTATCCCTGCTAAAAACTTCAGAGTCATTAGATATTTTGGGTCGTTTCTATGCTTACCTATAAAATTCGCTTCTTTGTATTTTGTGTTGTTATCTGCTAACTGATTTTTTAAATAACATGCAGCTAGATATTCTTGAAATGTTAAATGAATAAATTGAAAATTTTGCCCTTCTCTTCTTAATAGCCCTTGTTCTATAACTTCGTCTATATCTAATGTATCTTTCTTGCTTCTACTACTTTGTTCTCTACTAACTTCCCTGTCGCAACAAATGACTCGTAGGCTATCTGTTCTAAAAAACTCATTTTGTTTTTTTAAGTGATTATTAGCTTCGGTTTTATTTTTATATTTATTTTGTGTTTTTTCTAAATGCCTATTGTTAAGCCAACTTACTACTTCATGATATAGTTGACTTATATTAAAATCTTCATTACTATTTTTTTGAAATTTATCCCTTATATCTTTATCGCTCCAAACCAAACATATTAATGCAGTATTGATAGGAACTTCACATATTTCCTTTATTTGGCTATGAGTATCCAAAAAGCTTTTTAATTGCACTCCTAACTCTTTATCATACTCAAAATTTTTATTTACATATTGCTCTATCCCTTCACTATCCCAGCCTGTATTTTCTACTTTCCGCTCAAACCTGTTACTCATTTCTTCTACAACCGCATTAGATCTAGAAGTCATTACGATATTTTTATACTGAAATACCGAATCCATAATATCTCGGTAATCACGATTACTTTGTGATAAAAACGCTACCTCATCATAACCGTCCAGTAATAATAATACTTTATCTTTATCGTGTATGCTTTTTATATCTTCAAGTTTTATATCTTTAGAATCTAGACAATAATGGATAAAACAACTTAGTATATCGTCATCTATACCAGTACCGTAGCGTACCCGTCCAATTGCTTAGCAATTCTTTTAATTTAATTCTAAACACGTAATTAAACTTATCGTTCCATAAATTTCCTTTTCCCCATTTATAAGATAGATAGTGCATTAACGTGGTTTTACCTATTCCTGCACTACCGAGTAACAATACTTTACCGACATCCGCTTGAATTCTGTTTATTGATTCAGCTATATTTTTTATTTCCGATTCACTTTTATTAGGTAGATTCCTGCGAAGTATATCAAACTTTTTTTTCTCATTTTTTTCTTCGTTTAGTAACTCAACTATATTATCAATCTCATCATCCTTATTAGGTAGCTCTTTCTTAAGCAACTCCCTTATCTTTTTTTCCGTATCTATAGCTTTAAAGATTTTCTCTATTTCTACCGGTTTCTTTTCTCCGATAACTTTATCACGTAATGCTGCTTTACCTGCTTCATCATCTTCACTCAGTAATATCTGTAATTTTACATAATATTCCTCTAAAGACTGAGCTTTGATTTTCTCGTCTTCTATTAGCTTTGGTAAAGTATTGTGAGAACTATATAAGGTTCTTAGTTTTGTTACTAATGGATTTAGAATTGAAGTTTGCATATTCTTAGCTGCTACTATGGGAAGCGTATCTCTAAAGTTTATTTTTTTCGCATATTAAACTATTAAAAGAAAATTTAAAGTTTTAATTCTTTTATTAATCTATTTTTTAGGAAAGCGATCAATTACAAGATTTAAAATAATATTATGCTCTAGAAATGCCTTAGCTCCGGCAAGTACTAAGGTAAATCCTTCAGTTGAAGAAATAGCCTGCTCTATCACTTCATCACCATCACCTATAAAACCGGTATTTGTAATAGTAACAAAAGTTTCTTCTGAACTAATCGAAGTAAACTGCCATTCTACTAATGTTGGGATTTTATACGTATCCCATTCAATAAGTATTTTTTTATTTTTTTCAATTTCCTGCACGTTAATTTGAGCTGAGAAGCCGTACATTTCCCATGTCCAAGTGATTTGTTTCTTAACTTCTAGTCTATCGCTACTTTTAGTAAACCAAAATTTTGAAGTAATATTAGGATTTATAAAAGCTTCAAATACTTGGTCAATTGGTTTACGAATAAGCATTGCTGCTTTCGCAGTTGGTTTTAACTGATTTATATAAACATTATTATTAATAGTCATTTTTAAAAACTTTTTTTAAATTATTACATTGTAATAAATATTGTAGCCTATAGTAGTAAGATTTATTTTATTTTCAACTTATTTTTTATCAATCATACAAAAACATAATTTGGTTAGAGGTTGTATAATCGATACGTCTATCTATATGTAGAAAGTTTTTGTGAATACCGACGGACCAGCCGAGACTCCAAGCTAAAGCCGTTAGGTTACCTCGATAATTAGAGTCTGTAGTAGCAATATCAACGGCACAGTAACCTTTACCGCTATGGTGAGGATAGTCGTAGATATGAAAAGAGTTCTTAGCTCCTTTTATTTTGATATTATACTCACGTGATCTGCAACCTGAAACAACTGGCATGGATTTACCGAATATAGTACGTAGTTCAATTAATTTCTCTGCGAATCCTTCAGCTAGTACTATTTTACCGGTTTGTTTACAGGCAAGTTCGGAATGAGTAAAGTAAGGGAGATAATATTTTTTGCTTAACTTTTTATACATAGAGTTTTTCTTAAATAATAACTCCAAGAATAACCAACACTAAGTCTTTATAATTTTTTCACTATTTTTACTATTATTAAGAAATGTAGTTAACAAAAATACAACTAATTAATAATGTTTATTAATTTTTTAGTTAGCGATTATTGAATAGCTAGTAATAAGTTAATAAAATGAAACTATAAGTTTATAAAAATTAAGCAGATTATAGGCTTTAAAAAGTCTTTAATATTTAGGTTATTATGCAAGTTGATAAAGAATCACATAATAGTGAATACTGGTATTTGTTGGGTAAATCTCAAATATATATGGAACCGGAAAAAGCATTAGAGTCATTTAATAAAGCAATAAAGCTAAAACGTGACGATGCTTTATTCTACTTTAATAAAGGCATAGCTTTAGGATTATTAAATGAAAACGAAGAAGCGATTAAAGCTTATAATAAAGCAATAAAATTAAATCCTGATAATCCTGATTATATTTATATTAAAGGAGCAACTTTATTAATTATCATTAACAAACTTATTGAAAAACAACAATTTGAAAAAGCTACCGGAATATTAAGAGATAAAATATTTAATAAAATAAATGATAATTACACAAAAGAAACTTTATTTACACTTGCAGGAATATGTTTATTTCATAGAAAAAAATATCAAAAGGCACTTATTAAGTTAAATCAAGTCTTAACTTTAAACCCTGAATTTCCTAGTGCTATTAATTTTAAATTAAGATGTTTAAAAGAATTAGGCTTTGCAAATAACCAGCTGCCTAGAAATATAAATAACGTAGAGATGTTATTAGATAAAGCTTTAAGTTTACTAAATGAAAAAAAGATTGAAGAATCAGAAAGATTTTTTAGAAGAATCCAAAGATTAGGTATAAAAAATAAAGAATTACAAATATGCTATCTTTTTATAAGAGCAATACATCTAAGTGATCAGAACAAATACTATGAAGCACTTGCTTCTATAAATGAGGCTTTAGAATTTAAAATTGAATATGAAAAACTAAATTTATATAGACATAAAAAGCCGTATTGCTAAATTTAATAGGAAAATATAAAGAAGCAATGTATTGCTGTAATTACGTTTTAAAGCACGGAGCAGGTCAAATATCAGAGAGAAACAGAGGAATAATACTCGCAGCAAAAGCTTTTAGCTATGCAAGCCTTGGGGATATAGAAGAAGCTAAAGAGCTTGTTAAAATTTTACCTCCGGAATTAAATCCCTTATACGGTAAAGAAGAAATAGAAGAGAAAGGCAAATTACTATATTTCCCGTCTATAAAATATTAGGTTCTGTGAAGGAAAATTAAATTATAAAGTCCTCGATGTCATCCCCGCGAAAGCGGGGATCCAGTAATAAAAAGGTATAAATATATTGAATTTTTAATCTTAAAAGCTCAATTTATTTCGCTTTTTTCTGAATTCCCGCTTTAGCGGGAAGGCGTTGTTGCGTGGATCAATTTCACCTCTGTCATCCCGTGGCTTGACCACGGGATCCAGTTTAAAATACTAAAATTATTAGTATTTTTTATTGTTTTTATAGACCCCGTGGTCAAGCCACGGGGTGACACAGTGGATTTTACCGGTCTACGCAACAATGCCTCGCGGGAATGACATATAGAGCTTTAAGCCTTGTGCAAAAACATAATATTTTTAAAAACTGTCCGGTAGCCTAGATTGAAAGATTGTATTTTTACAATAAGGTTTAGAACAAATAGAAAAAAATAGTTAATTGTTTGACTGTTTGTTTAAATAATATTAACCTTTAACTTAACAACTTAATAATATTCTTAACAGTTGATATATTTTGAGCCAATAGATCAAAGATTCTAGAATAATTAATAGGTTTTAAAACACTATTAAAAATTATTCCAATGGCAGACGATAAAGAGGATATACAGAATAATAAGGATGATGCTCAGGTTAAAAATGAGCTTAGAGCAATTAAGGCTCAACTTACCGCTACTGCAAACCCTGCCGAACTTGCACGTTTAGCAAGTGCTGCAGCAGGTTTAGCAGCAAGTACTAATATCCTGACCTACTAGAACAAATTAAAGGCGTACAAGCTGCAATTAGCAAAAAAGAAGAAACTGCCGAGCAGAATATCTCTTCTAAAATAGCTGCCGAGAATTTAGAAGCACCACAGCAACAACACGATCCGGAAATTGTACGTGAACAAGAATTGCATGAAAAACATGAGAATTTTAAAGTGAGTCATGATAAATTCATGCAAGATACCGATGAGCTGATAGAGAAGAAGAAAAAATATAATGAAAATTTACAAGGTATTTTAAATGCCCTGAGAAATGGTGAAGAAATTGATCCAGAAAGCTTGAAGTCTGCCGTTAAGACGGAAGAACAGATGAGAGAAGAGAGGGAAAAAGAACAAGCCCTTAAGAAACGTCAGCAGCAATACACACAACATTATCAAGAACTAAAAGCCGAAGAAGAAAGGCTACAAAAGCAACGGGCTGAGTCTGCTAAACAGGCAGAAGAACAACGCAAAGCTAACGAAAAACTTGTCGGTAAAGAATTAGAACAAGGACAGCACAAATTAGCCGTACTTGATAATAAAACACAACAGACAGATGTTAAATTAGCAGCCATCTACCCAAAAATGGAAGATGCTAAAAAGATGAAAGATGATATTGATAAGAAAGTTGAGGAGTTGGGAAAAATAAAAAAAGAAGAAATAGAGTTAGAAAAAAAATCAGAGAAGAAATAGAAAAACATAAGGAAAAAAATCCTGAAAAATATAATTCAGCATTTGATGATTTCTCAACTTTGCTCCTTAATCAAACAAAAGCAGCTGAAACAGGTGAAATTAAAGATAGTGAATTACGTAATAAATTTTTAGGTAAAGAAAACCAACCTGAAATAGCTGTAAAAACTCCTGAAGAAATACCGACAAAATCTCCCATAGAAATTCCGCCAATATCACCGCCCATTACAAAAGAAGAGATACCAATTCAAGCTCAAACTCAACAAGAAAATATACTTAAAAAAATTACTAATAGCTTTGGTGATAAAATTGTGGAATTAAAAGAAAAATACGGTATTAATTCTATACCTGAAGAAGAGAAAAAAAGTGTAAGACAAGGGCTTAGAACCGGATTACAAAAACAAACTCCTATACCTGCAAAAAATAATAAAGAAACAGTGGTTAATCAACATTTAAACAGAATTAATCAACAAAATAAAAAGAATGAAAGTCATACTAGATAATAACAACTTTAATAGATTAACTATATGTCAAAATCAGATGCTAATCGTTACCTTGATGATGATAAAAAAGATTTGTATACAGCTAACAATTATTACAAATATGCTTTACAAAATATGAACAATGTAACTATATCAAAAGCTCAACAAGGAGATTTAACGCCTCTTGCTATAGCAAATTGTACAGTAAAAGCAAGTTAACAAATGCTCTTCTTTTTGGTAAGATTGAAGCTTGTGCCGGTCTTGCTTACATCAACAGAGAAGGATTGGGAGGGAGTAAAAACCCTTATAATGAAAAATTGTTTTTAGTTATCGGTAGTAAGCTTGGAAATCAATCTTGTATGCAAGCTCTAGCACAACTACAAAATAATAATTATGATGTTGAAAAAGAAGCAACTATTTGGGCAAATCATATAAATACATATAAAAGAGATTTAGACAAAGAAATAACTACTCAAGAGTTAGCAGCTAGTCAAATTTTCTTAAAAAATGAGCTTATAAAAAACTCTATCGGATTAAATGCTTATAACAGTAATATTAATGTTACAAAGTCAGAAGCAGAAATAGCTGAAACTTTTGTTCCGCCTCCTGCTCCGAAGCAAGCTAATTATTATGATCCTTATCATAATAAAACTACAACTACAATAACTAATACCTATGTCCCACCGGAGCAACCAAAGCAATTTGTTAAACCTATGGGGCAACATCCTCAAGAAAAAGAGGGCTGCGAAATATGTTAACCCTAACTTATTATGTAGATACCTAATCGTCATTGCGAGGAAAAACTGTAAGTTTTGACAAAGCAATCTCAGGGAGTTTGTTATTATTTCATGAGATTGCCACACTCCTTACAGTCGCTCGCAATGACGGATAAACCTATCCACGCAAATCATAATTGCGTGAATTAATTTCACCTCTGTCATCCCGTGGTCAAGTCGCGGGATGACAACTAAAAAACTGATCCACGCAACAATACCTCTACAGGAATAACACCTTGAACGCCGCACAATACAGTATTAAGTTGCACTTCATTTCCTTATTTATCGTGTAAAGCGAAAATTCCTATTGACTTTTATATAAAACAGTATAGGTTTCTTTACAATTTAACTTTTATTAAAGAATTTATGCGTGGCTATGAAAAGGAACAAAGAAGCTTAACAAGGGAACAAAAAGAAGCTGTAGGTTTATTATCCATCGGTACATTTCTTGAATATTTTGATCTTATGCTCTACGTGCATATGTCGGTGCTTTTGAATAAAATATTTTTCTCCCCGGATAATACTTATTCAGTAAAAATGCTTACAGCTTTTGCATATTGTTCAACTTTTGTTTTTAGCCCTTTCGATTCTCTTCTTTTTGGTTGGATAGGTGATACTATAGGGCGTAAACCAACAATTATTATCACTACTATGTTAATGGCTTGTACTTGTATAGGTATGGCTATTCTTCCTTCTTATGATGAAATAGGTTTTACTGCTACAGTTTTAGTTACACTTTTCCGTGCCATTCAAGGAATTTCATCTACTACGGAAGTTACCGGTGCTGAACTTTATTTAACAGAAACGGTCAAACCACCCCTGCAATATCCTGCGGTAACATCGTTTATGGTTTCTACTGCATTAGGGACAATGGCAGCTCTTGCTGTTGCAACCCTTGTAACTTCAACGAATCTTAATTGGCGTTATGCTTTTTTATTTGGAGCATTTGTAGCCATTACCGGTACTATGGCACGAACAACATTAAAAGAAACACCTGATTTTGTTGATGCTAAAAGACGAATAAAATTGGCTATAGAAAAAACCGGCTTAGATCCTAAACAAATTGAGAATAATGATATTGTAAATGAAAAAACAAAATTAAAAACTTTATTATCTTATTTTTTAATTACATGTGCCTATCCTGTGTGGAATTACTTTGGTTATTTTTATTGCGGAAATATTTTAACCGAAGATTTTGGATATAGTCCTGCTGAAGTTATTAATCATAACTTTTATATTGCAATCGGCGATCTTCTATCAGCTATACTACTAGCCTATTTAAGTTATAAAATTTATCCTCTAAAGATATTAAGAGCTACCTTTTATATTTCTTGTGATATTCCTTTGTTTTTTCCCTGTTATAATGCAGAATCTAACGCCCTTTTACATAATGTTAATTAATTATATTTTCTTATGTTTGCTCCTGCGGCTGCCCCTGCTAAAGCAGTTTTTTATAAACATTTTCCGGTATTTAAACGTTTTATGCATACTAGCGTCATATATATGCTATGTCCCGTGCGTTCATGTTCGTAATAACTTCATTTGGTCTTGCTTACTTGACTGAGCGTTTTGATTACTGGGGGATATTAATAATTATGGTACTGGCAACAATAGGCTACCATTTCGGGCTGCGTCACTTTGAGAATTTAGAAAAGAACAGTGAGCATCAAATTTAATAATAGTTTTAGTTTTGTTGCCATTAATAAATTCATTACATATATTGAATAATTTTTCTTCTATACTGTGTATTTCCAAGCGGGCAGCAACAACTAAAAAATCCGTTATAGTTCCTTCTATAATTTTTTGTGCTTTTTCAAGAGATTTAGCTCCTAGAGTTTGCACGTTATGTATTCGATCAAATAATTTTATAAGTGCCGTATTATATCTTTTTTGCTGAATTAATAGATTTAAACTTTCTTTAGCAGTAATTTTACCATAAGGTTTGATTCGCGTTAATCCCTCTACGTGCTTTGCCACTTCCGGTCCACAAATTGCGGTGATCATTTCTTCAGTAAGTTCTGTATCTTCTATAGTATCGTGAAGTAGAGCAGCTTGCAGCATAATAGCGTTATAAAGTTTAGGGGCTTCTTCGGCTACAAATTCAGCAAACATAATCGCTACTTCAATCGGATGAGAGTAATAAGGTTCGCCTGATTTACGCATTTGTAACCCATGATATTTACGAGCGTAGTAGATACCTTTTTTAACTTCCTCTATATCAACAGGATTTTTTACTTTAGTGTTTAAATATTCGACTTTATCTAATAGTTTTTTAGAGTAAACACAAACTTCAAACTTTTCTTTCCAAGAGCTTAAATCTTCCATAAAAGTTATTTTCTTATTTTTGTTAATAATAGTTGATTACAATTATAGTAAAAATTAAAAAATTGCAATAACAAATAGCTTTTTAACTTTAAATGTATTAATAACTTTTGGTTACATTGTATTTAAGCAACTTCATTCTGTTTTATTAGTTGCTTTAGCTTCTTGTTCCTGCTGTAATTTATACTCTGCTGCTTTTTCTTCTACGTAATTTAAAAAGAAATAAGTAAAAGTTAAAAAACTAGTAAGAATAATAGCAAAAGTTATAATATTAATTTAAGCTCTTTCCTTGCGTTTTCAGCTTTTAATCTCTTTTCTTCCTCTTCATCAATATAAGATTCAGAGGTTAAAATTTCTTCTTTATTTTCCATATTTTAACTCTTTTAAATTAACTTATATATGAATGATAGAGCTTAATTATCACCTGAGAGAAGTAATCTATAGAAGTAATTAAAATAAGTCAATAACTATAATTGTTGATTGTAATAATTATATATTTAATAAATCCTCTTTCTCTAAAATACTGTACGTTCTATTTGACGAAGGAAACATCACGAAAAAAACACCAAAGCAAAGTAATGTTAGAGATAGCAGAGCATAATAAAGATTTTAATTTGTCGAATGCCCAAGGAAAAAGACGCCTAATAAAAACTGTGTTTTCGACAATTAAATTAACAGGCAAAAAGCTTGACTTTATACTGCATTCGCCGTTCGATAGATTTACGAATTTGTCAAAAGTCGAGGAATGGCTCCCCGTATCGTACGTATTGCGAACCTTAAACGAGTACAGATTAGCCTTGATTCAGGCTACGCTTAAGCCTTGTTATGTCTTATCCCCTACCCTTAATTAGTCAAATATTAGCCTCATTCCAACCAGTATTTTTTACACAACAAACTCGTATTCAAGCAGCCCAAAAACCCAAAGGGTGGAGGCAAGTTGCCTCTGTCCTTTTGCTAACTTATCAAAAGGTACTATCACCTAGCACACTAATATTGTCGGTTATATTTTGATTATCAATTATTTCGTTAAGCTGGTTTTCTATAGTTATAATTTTAAATTTTGTAGATTTATCAACTATAAGCTCTTGTATACTAGCAGTTATTTTGTCTATATCGGTTATATTATTAAGGACTTTAATGTTGTTTACTATATTCTCTATAGTGTCTTTTATTATAGCTTTATCTTTAGTATTTATTGCAATATTAGTAGCTACTTTATCATTTATTCCTTCAGCCAACTTTTGAAAACCATCTATTTTATGCAATAAGTCATATACATTTTTAAAGCCTTTATTCTTAGCTATACTTAAAGCTGTGTTGCCATTGATTATCAATATGATTAATAGCCTGCTCGGACATTCTAGGAATCAGCAACTCACAAACTTTTTCTAAACGATACAAAACAGCCAAGCTTAAAGTTGTATCCCCATCATTATTAACTTTGCTTAATTCGTTTGTATCCATTTGGGCAATTAATTTCTGTGCTTCTGCCGTGTTTTCTGCTTTTATTGCTTCTATTAACTTTTCAAACATGACTATACCCTTATTAAATTCTATAAATTTTAATATTTTGTTAAAAATGAGCTATAGACAAATCATAGTAAGAAGCTTTAAGAAAGCAATAGAAATTTAACTAAAAGTATGAATAAATGAGTTGAGATTGATTTAAAGGATTTATTAGTGTATAGGGAGTTAGAGAAAATAATAGAACGTTTTAATAAATGATAATAATTACTTTTTTCAAGAGATTTATGGAGATAATAAAATCCTGATAAAAAACTAAATTAAATAAAAAATAAAGAGTGAATAAAATGTTAAACGCAAAGAATGTAAATAGTAATATCCCTTTAAAAGTAGCTTTATTTACTTCATTAGGGTCAGGTCTTGAATATTACGATTTTGTTATATATGGCATGATGGCTAAATATTTATCAGATATTTTCTTCTCTGTAAATGATAGTATAAGCAGTATGATTCAAACTTTTATAGTTTTTGCGGTAGGTTATTTGATCAGACCGTTTGGAGGAACTATTATAGGAATGATAGCAGATACTTATGGGCGAAAAAAAACATTTGTTGTGGTTATGCTAACAATGGGTTTTTCAACAATGGGAATAGGCTTACTACCTACCTATAATCAAATAGGAATTATTGCCCCTATTGGATTATTAGTATGCCGTCTATGTCAAGGTATATCCTTAGGAGCTGAGTTACCTGGGCTACTACCATTATTAGCGAGTATGCTCCTACCGGTAAATTAGGTAAATTTATGTAGTGTAATGTTATCAAGTATTAGTATAGGTGCACTTATGGCTACAGCTATGGTAGCTACGTTAAATAAACTCTATAGTTATCAAGAAATTATTGAATGGGCATGGCGAATACCTTTTATATGCGGGGGGATGTTAGCTATAATTTCCTACTATATTCGTAAGAATATTAGTGAAACTCCTGAATTTTTACAAGAAAAGAATAGAGAACAAACTGACACTAATTTATTAATACCATTGAAATTATTACTATCACAAAACTTAGTTAATATAGCTATAGGATTAGGGCTAGTATTTTTTCATGCTAACCTAGTTATTATAAATTTATATTTTCCTGTTTATCTCAATAAATACTTTAATTATGAATTAGTTGATATTTATAGTAGTATGACAATTAGTATGATCGCCTCTTTTATATTTACCATTATTTTTGGTTGGTTGTCAGATTATGTTTCAAAGCTAAAAATTTTATTATGTTCTTTAATACTTTTTAGCATATTTTTATTTGTATCATTTGCTTTACTTAATAAGGGAACTTTTTGGTCATTACAAATATTTTTTATAATATATCAATTATTTATTTCTCTCTTCTTTACCAGCTATATGCCTATATTATCACGCTTATTTGCTACTAAAATGCGTTACACTGCTATAGCATTAATTTATAATAGTGCTTTATTCCGTAGCAAGCTTTATTCCGGTTATAGCTTCTTATTTATTAGAACAATATAATTCTCCTTTAATTTTAGGTATTTTCTTTATAATAAGTATAGTTCTTTCACTTATTTCCGTTATCACAATACAAAATAAAAAAATAAATTATTATTAAATATGCTATAGAAGAATTGTAATTCTAAATTGAATATTATGCATTATATAGTGAATTAACTTGAATTAGGAATAATTTCTACATCATTAGCATATTTACCTTAGAAATCAACCGGTTTTTTATTGTGTTTCTGCTGATTTATATGAAGTTATGATAGAAATGATTGATGATATGAGCTAAGCAAAATCATAGAGGAACGTAAAAATGATAAAGAAATACCGGTAAATATTAATACCTTTTTAGAAAGTGCTAAAAAGGAATGGAAAAAATTAGTACCGCTGCTTCTCCCAACCACACTAGATAGTTGGTAATCTTTATGAGAGTCGGATTTTAAGAAAAGTGGAAAATATAGAAATTGAAACAACTAGGAACGCCTAGCTGAATTTAATAACTCCTTATATAGTTTTTGATAAACTTTATTTTTAGGTGCAAGTTCTATAGCTTTATTGATATATTCTACAGCTAAATCAGGCTTTTTAAGTTTATTTAAAGCTATAGCGTTATAATAATATGCATACTCTAGTTTTATGGATTTATCCAAATTTTCTATTCCTTCTTCATACTGCTGCAATTTAATTAGAGCTAAGCCCTTATTATAATATGCTGCATCGTCATCGGTATATTGCTAAAGCTTGATTAGAACAATCTATAGCTTTAGGATACTCCTTTAATTTACAAAAAATATCAGCTTTGTTAATATAAGCTGACGAATATGAAGGGTTTAATAAAATTACTTTATCATAATTCTCTAATGCTTCTTCATATCTTTTTAAATTATTTAATGTATAAGCCTTGTCATAATAATGAACATAATTAGCCGGCTCAAGCTCAATTACTTTATTGTATGATTCTAATGCAGCTTCGTAGTTTTTAATATTATATAAGCAATCCCCTTTAGTAGAGTAGGTAGAAACTTTTAGGTCTAGTGCTTCAATTCCAAGTTCTATTGCCTTATCATAATTTATTATTGCTGTTTTGTACCTTTTAAGATTGTAAGAAGCTAGAGCAATTTCATAATAGGTATCTGGATTGGCTTTACCTAATCCAATAACTTTATTGAAATAATTTATAGCATTTTTATATTTAGCGAGTCTATTATATACCCAGCCTTTAGCGTAATAAGGTTTCCAATAATTTGGATCAATTCTTATTGTTTTATCGAAAGCTTTGATAGCCTCTTCATATCTCATTAATTTTGCTAAAGCCTCACCTTTAGCATAGATAGCATTCCTATTTTTTGGATCAATTCTTATTGCTTTGTCAAAAGCTCTAATAGCCTGTTCATATCTCATTAATTCGTTCAAAACCTGCCCCTTAGCATAAAGAGTTCTTTCATCCTTAGAATTAATTTTCAATGCTTCATTAAAAACTTCAATTGCTTCTTCATATCGTTCTAATTTTCCCAAGCTGAAGGCTTTAAAATAATAAGTATAATTATCATATTGAGGGTAACTAAGAGCATGGTTATAGGCTTCAATTGCCTTTTGATATTCTTTTAATCTATATAGTGCCTGACCTTTATAGTGATAAGCTAAAATATCAGGTTCAAGCTTAATAGCTTTATTAAACTCTTTAACTGCTTCTTTATATCTTTTTAATTCATATAAACATCGACCTTTTAAATAATATAATTCAGAATTAGTTAAAGTACATTTAATGGCTATGTTAAAAGCTGCAAGTGCTTCTTCGTATTTTTCTAATTTATATAAACATTTTCCTTTCAAATAATATAATTCAGCTTCAGTTGGCATAAGATTAATAGCCATATTGAAAGCTTCAATTGCTTCCTCATATTTTTTATTGAGGCGTAACATTGATCCTTTATTAAAATAACCGTAAGGTTCTAGAGAATCAATTTCAATAATTTTATTACAACATTCTATTGCCTCATCATATTTATAAAGCTCTGATAATATCCAGCCTTTTTTATGATAAAATTCAATCTCATTTGGATTAATTTCAATTGCTTTATTAATATCAATAAGTGCTTTTTCTTTTTCACCTATATCAATTAAAGCCTTAGCTCTATCAAAATATAGTTCAGGATAATTGGGATTTATTTCCAAAGTTTTATTATACATCTGGACTATTTCATCAAATTTACCCAATTTTTCTAAAGATATTGCTTTATTAGCGTAAGCTTTAATGTCAGTAGGATCAAGTTCAATAGCTTTATCTAAAACACTAAGTGCTTTTCTATATTTCCCCAAACTATTAAGAGTCCATCCTTTATTATTAAAAGTTAGAACATCCAGCGGGTCAAGCTTTAAGGCTTGATCATAACTCTTTATTGCTTCCTCATAGCGACCTAAAATACTTAAAACTATACCTCTATTATCATAATAACCTGATATTTTAGGATTGATTTTTATAGCTGTATCTAAAACTTCTAAAGCTTCTTCAATTCTATCAAGTTACTTTAAAGCAAAAGCTTTATTACTATAAGCTGAGCTTAAAGATGGGGCTTGATTTAAAACTTTATCAAAATACTTTATCGTCGTTTCATACTTTTCTTCCTCAAGACATAATAAGGCTTTGTCAAAGTTTTTATCTAATTTGTTGTTAGAATTAGACATTAAAAATTACTTTTATGAAAAAACTTTTAAGTGTTTTACCTAATTATAAATAAGTATATATAATGAAAAAAATTATATAATGTTAATTATAAAGTCAATAATTTGCTTGGAATTGGTATAATTAATATATCTGTTTAAATAAAAATAAACTATCGATAGCATTCCCAAGTACCGCACCTTTAATGCCGCCGCCAAAGCCCCCAAGCATAAGCCCGAAAGCTCCGCCGACTACAGGCAGTACTGTACCTAAGCCAAACATTTTTATTACTCTAAGTATGTAGCCGGTGTATTTTGTTCGCCTATTGGTTCTATATTCATACCACCGATAATTACGTTAGGTATACCGCTTACCATAACATTGTCATCTTCTGCAAGATCTATAAGACCTTTTTTTATATTACTAATTTCTTCTTCAATAGCTAAATTATGTTTTAAAACCGTTGGTTCTGCTTCCACAAGAGCCCGATAAAATTGTAGTTTTTCATCTTTCGTTTTTGATAAAGGATCATGGTATTCATAATCTAAAACTTTTAATCCTGTGTTATGATAAAGTTCTATTAACTTCATGCCTAAATTAATGTCTTTCTTAAAATACTTACTAACTTTAACCGATAAAGCAGTTAGTTGGTTTAAAGCTGGGCTTTCAGGATAACAAAATTTTTGGCTGGATATAGGCTCTTGTAGAACAATAACTCCCGTTTCTAATTTGAGAACGTTTTTAACGGTATTTAGTACGGATTGACGCTCAATTAAGTGAGCAAATAAAAATCTAGCAAAAACTAGATCAATTGTATTATTTAAACCTAAAGAATTAATATCATTTGCAGAAATTACATGGAATTCTATATTATTTACTCCTGCTTCTTGAGCGGACTTTTGAGCTATTTCTATTTGTTGCACACTGTTATCTATTGCAATAACTGTGCCTAAAGGCATAACTTGCTGTGCTAGAAAAATAGCCATTTGCCCTGTACCGCATCCTAGCTCTAGAACTTTCATTCCCGACTTCAAACCCATTTTTAATAAAAAATTACAGCTTGACTCATTCATTGATTGATTTAGTATATTAAGACGCTCTTCTCCTTTTTTTCCTACTTCTAAATAATAGGTATCATCTTTTGAATTTTTCATAATCTTTACCATTAATTTAAGTTTTGTTCACAGAGCCTAAAAGTGGTAAAATTATTATATAAAATATATCATTAGTCTAGATTAAAATGAACTATTAGCTCATGAAGAGTTTAATCTATCAATCCCTGGTACGTCAGGCTCATCACGAAAATTGATAATGTTATTAAACTTCTCTATGCAAGTGCGGCTAGCTTTATCGCAACCGGCAATTATAGTAAACTCATCGCCTGTATTAATCACAAAAGGCATCGGTAAAACTAAAGTGACTAATCTATTGCTGAAACTTTTTACTTCCATCTTTAAACCTATATTTCTGCCGCTTAGCCATAGAACGTAACCATATGTAAACCAATCATTTTGTTGTCCTAAGGTAGCGACGTAGCAATCTTATCAAAATCTCCTGAGATTGCCACGCTCCTTGCAGTCGCTCGCAATGACAATTGGGTACATTATATACGAATCTCAACCAAAGGAATGTTACCCCATGAGCCTATGGCAAAACTATCCATTGACAAGTCTAAGTGGTCAGTATCAAAACGAACCGGCACATCAAACTCAAAATCGGCTCTTATTTCTTCATCACTTCGTGGTACAAAATCAAAATTTTCTAAGGGGATGTTATCAATATAGATTTTACAGAAATCATTATTGACCGGTTTATTAATAATGCGAGTATAATTATAATCACCGCTAAAATAGTGTTTAACTAGCTGAAATTCTTGCTGTGTTCCGTTACTTTTGCCGATTAGCTGATTAATAGCCTTATAATCTGACCAGTCTTTGTAACGAAAACCTATTGCTTTACCTCCTTTGCTTCTGAAAAAAGCTATTAATTGCTGCCATTGAGCTTCGGTTTTTATGTCGCTACTAATGTCATATTTAGCTCTTGCTTCTTTTGTAAGTATAATGTTACACTGCTCATGACCGCTAAAGGTAGCTACAATATCCGTAGAAAATTCAGGACCGCCTTTAGAGCCGTATGATATTTCAGGCGGAATTGTACCTAGGCAAAAGAAATCATATGTAAGAAAGAATTATTTAAGATGGCTTATTAGATAAAGCTTTGAGATTATCGTAAACTTCTTTGCGATCGCCTATTTTTAGTACTAAAATTAATAATATTTTATGTTCTACTTGATAAATTACTCGATAATTTCCTATTCTTAAACGATATAAATTATTTATACCGGATAGTTTTTTTATCCCTACAGGTAAAGGTGTAATTTTTAAATCTTCGAGTTTTTGGATTATAGTAAGTTGTAGTTGTTTAGATAGTTTTTTAAGCTGCCTTTGAGCATTTGGAGCAAGCTCAATTTTATATTCAGATTGCATATTTACAATATTTCTTTTTTAAATTCTTCTAAAGAAATAGTTCCTTTTAGCTTTGATTCTTTAATAGCTTCTTTAGCTTCTTGTAAATCTAATTTATTTTCAATCATTTCTATTAGTTTTAAGTCTTCCATAGGAATTATAGCAGCAAGGTCTTTACCTCTACGACTTAAAACTATTCTTTCTTTACCATAGCTGCTACGATTTATTATTTCTGCAAAATGTTCTCTAGCACTTGCTGTAGTAATACTACTCATATTAACCTATATTGTTAATTATAACTATATTGTACAATTCGTACTAATATCTTGTCAAGTTTATAATATTATAAATTACGTTTGCTTCGGGAAATTTTCCTTGCCATATCGGCGGTAATTTGATTGCGGCTTTGATAGTGTAATTAATATTTGATAGGTTTAGTACGTTTTTGTAGTTGAAAACCAAAGCAATTATTATATATCAAAAAGAAAAATACTATTATTTGTGATAAAATAGCTAATTTAGTATACCAAAAATCCGGTAACCCCAAAATGTAAAGTAGAAAATTTATCCAACCATATAAAAATACCCAAACTGAAACCAGTTTTAACTTATTGATAAAGCCAATATCATGTTTCAACTTAAATTTTCTTAAAACTATGTTTGAGCTTGTTATTGTAAAAGCAATATAAGCAGATATAACTGTAATAGTGTATATATAAGTTTGAATTAATATGAAACTTTGTATAACAACAAAAAATGCAATCATTTGTGTATTAACTGGTTCACCTAGATCCCAATATTTTTATCATTCGTTTAACATTCTCATCTGTTGATATATTATGTGCTACATATTTAAAAGTAAACATTACAGTTGGTTCTATAAAATTTTTTGCAGCAACCCACATTATTAAAGTAATAAAAGAACTAAGAGCTAAGAAAATAGCAATTTCATTATTATATAAATTAATTATTTTATTTTTCATATTGTAGTCTAAATAATATCATATTATTAATTAAGTAATTATAATTAGTATGCTCAATAAATACAACTATTAGTATTAGCTATACAACTGTTAAATTTTCAAATCTATCTTCTCTTAACGCTCTGCCAAACGCTTCTCTAGTTTTATCAATCCCTCAAAAAATTACTCTAATTTCCTTAGTAGTACTAATTTTTAGTATTAAGTGTGAATTGAAAGAAACTAAAATTATTTAAATATTAATCATTTATATAAATCATAAAAAACTTTTGATAAGTAAGCTTATTAAATATCTTTGAAAAATGATTTAGAAGATTCTTCTTTACTTACTTTACTTAACTTTTTGGTTAACTTGTATATTTCTCCATTCCATCTCCATATTGTATATCTATCAAATTTTATGTCTAATAATAAGTCATGAGACCCTAAAGTAATATTGTTTTGTACTTTAATACCATCATATATATTCATACTAAAAATTCGTTCAACTTTTTTTAATTTATGATTCTTAGGATATAACTGTAAAATTTCAAAAAGACAACCTGCACTCCTGCAAAGTCCTGAATTTTTTATATATATTAAAATTTCTTTTTTACCATCATTATTTATATCATATAAATCTATACCTATTTGATTTTTTTCGAGTATTGGTTCATCATTTCCATAACGATCAATTAAGTATTTATAAACTATTTCACGCTCTGTTTGATGGTTTTGTATAATCGAAATTTACTTTGTAACCTTTAATATCATTTATATTATCAGCTAAAATAAAAGAACTACAAAAGTAACAATATATAAAAATTATTTTGAAAGTAATATTATTAATTAATTTTTTCATATACTATTTATTTTTATTATAATTATAGACGAATAGCATCTATACAAATCGATTACAAATAATTATTTCGTATTAATTCATTTTTTTCTGTTTTTCTTTTTTAATCTTAAAATATGCAAGCCAGTAATGCCATTCATCTATTGTAATTTGCTCAATCTCGTGAACTGTCTTATGCAAATGTTCTGCAAGTGCAAATTGATTGAATAACATTGGCTCTGCAATTAGTTTTTTTCGGCAGTCTCAAGATCATTCTCACTCCATTATACTTGTGCTAATTCGGATTAATACATCAGGATCACAGCTACGCATTAATTCCGGTTTATCAGCTCTAGTAAATAAACAGTTTCCCTCCTTGTATTTAGCTTTCATAATTAAAGCTTCAACCATTAAGCCTAAATCATCCTCTTTAGCCATTTTATATAAACGATTCTTTTGAGCTAAGGTTAGAGGCGAGGAATAAATATATAAAGGATGCTCGCCATCACCCCATTCAGGTACTTCAATTATTTTAATTTCCTTAGCGTCAAAATGTGCTTTAACCCGGTCTATAATTTTATCCTGCATATTAATCCTCTGCCTTAATATTTTGTTTTAATTCGCCATTTCCTTGGAAAGTAAAAGAGCTTTCAACTATTCCGTCAAATGATGCTTGCCTCGAAATACCGGTAACAATAGCAGTGCCGCTGAAATATTTGCCTCTCTCATCTCCCTCAGGATAGAGTCTTAACTCTACAGTGTTACCGATAACCAATTTGCCTTGCCCCTCATTATCTTCGGTGTTCCAAAAAGCATCAATAGAACCTGACCAGCTCTTAATAGTTGCTTGATTCTTTCGCCACTGAGTACCTATGATACTTGCATCTACCGTGTCGCAAACCTCCTCAAGCGACCATGACTTAACTTCCATAATTTGTTTATCGCCTATTTTAACGATCCCTTCCGATCCTGCATGCGTTGACATATTTTCCTCTTAAATAATGATTGTTGGGTTATTTTCTTTTGTTCTGTAATGTACAGAGAATGTTAGACTACCGCTACAGGCTGATTACCGTCATAGTTAAGGCTAGTGTCGGTAGATTGTAAGCGGCAGTCTTTACAAAGCTTTTTTAAGACAAAACTATTTGTAACAAGTTTCTCAACCTCAAGAGCGATATTATTAACTGTAACATTTACGTCTTTAGCAGCTTTAGCATAACATTCTACAACTATTTTTTGGCTATGTGGCGGGCTTATCGTGCTTGTTGCTACCTCTTCATTAAGTGAAAAAACAATAATGCCCGGTAGAGAAGTAAACTCCATAGTATAAAGCCTACTGTCATAAACCTTAGTACCTACTAAAGTTTTACCCTGTAATAGCTCTACAAAAGTTTGCCTTATTCTAGTTCTTGCGTGCATTGCTTAATGTTCTCTCTCAAGTACTAAGCTAGCAACCCCTGTGCCATCCACTTTTATTCCAACAATTCGATATTCTTTATTATGTACTAGAAGCAAATCGCCGTATTCTACTTCTAAAATATCATCTTCGCTGCACTCAAATATCGGCTTACTGCCATAAACTCCGGCTGTTCCGTTATCTATTTCTAGATATTCTTCGCTCATAATACCGGTAATCATATATTTCTCGCCTGAAGCAAGATGCAAGGTTGCAGTTATAGCGAATCCTTGTTCTATATCTAAAAACTCTTTTAAATCTTCTTGAAATGACATAAAATTTGATGTATTATGTTTTTGTTAATACTATTAAAACAATACTAAAGTCATTACAATATGATTGCATCCTTTGCTTGTTCTGATACCGAAAAGTTGTTTTACAACCAATCTGCAAAACGTTTTCACTCAATTATTCGTTCAGCACAAAGGAAACTTAAGTTGTTAAATTCAGCTAGTAATATTAATGATTTACGCTCTCCGCCCGGTAATAAACTTGAGTCATTAAAAGGAGATAGAGCAGATCAACATAGTATTCGTATTAACGATCAGTGGCGTATATGTTTTACTTGGCATGACGGAAATGCTCATAATGTAGAAATTGTTGATTATCACTAAAGGAGATTATTTATGACTAAATTACTTGATCTTGTAACACCCGGTGAGGTGCTAGAAGAAGAATTCATGAAGCCTTTAAATATAAGTCAAAACAGGTTAGCTCGTGATATTGATGTGCCGCCTAGTCGCATCCATGCTATAGTACACGGCAGAAGATCAATCACGGCTGATATGGCATTGCGACTAGGTAAATATTTCCAAACTTCAGCTCAGTTATGGATCAACCTACAATCTCACTATGATTTAGAGCTTGCACAGCGTAACGAATGGCCTCATATTAAAAATCGTATTCGTATTATGGAAGTAGCAAAAATAGCAAGTTAGTTACTTCTTAGCAACCGCAAAGGATTCAGGGTGTCTGATGGCAATGTCGATATCTTGCATAAGTCTTATTCTTATGCCGCCGCTAGTACCTAAGGCGTATGGATCAACCAACACATCAAGCACTCCCCATTGACCGATGATTAAATCAGCAAAATTACTGAATAATAAAGTATCAGCCGGCATTTGGTTAGTTGTACCGACTTTATAGCCGTTTAAATAGCCGAACCCTGACTCTTTACTATAGCTTTCCCAAATAAATTGTGCTGTACCATCTGCTTTCTCAGTTTGTTTTAAGTGACCACGCAACGCAGCATTACATAAATAACCAAGGCTACCGATATCAGCATTTTTAGAGGCTATACTACTTTCTAAATCTACTATTTTACCGAAATCAATCTGCTCATCATCAGCAATATTAACTTTACTTATTTTATGGTTTAAGATGCCTAACGGCTCAGCACCTTTACCACTTCCAAGTATCGCAGCTCTATCTATTTCAAGTGCGATGGTGGTTGCTAAGTCTTCTCGCACTAACTGTTCAATATCAGGACTTGCTTGTAATATCAGCTTGCGGCTAAAATCCGTATAGGCAGCAATGCTTTTCGGCGATAATGTAACTTGTCCGAATGTTTGCTGTGATTTCTGCGGTGATTCACCCTCAGCCACCCAAAAGGCAGTAGCACCTCCTGTTTGCTTTGGGATTGCTATATCGCCGTGTAATCCACTCATCACCTTAGCTCCCATTTGTCGTACTAACATTTTATTACGTAGTAACTCAATGAAATTACCGCTTAAATAGTCAGTAGAAACTAAATAACCACCGGCAGTGTTAACTAGTTTTTGTAAATCTTTTCTTTCATAATTATTTTGCTCTAGCATTACATCAGCAGGAATAAAAAAGCTTGCCGGTTCTCTGCCAATACGCTTAGATACTTCACTTGATGCTTCACGCTCAAGCTCTGCCCCTCGCCAGTTACCGGCGACTGCTGCCTTAATGGCTTTAACTATCGAAAAGCTTCTTGCTTCTTTATCGTTCATACCTATTAAAGATTGATCAGGTGAGATAGTTTCTATTGTTTGCTGATTCCCTAGATGTTCTAAAATCTTTTGTCGAAAATTATCTAAACTTTTACCATCCTTAATAAACTCTATCGCAACAGCTTGCATATTATGCTTATCGCCTAAAGCAAGAATCTCGTTAATTCTATTAGTTTCGGTTTGTCTGATATCTTTAGTAATTTGCTCCGTATTAACAGTGTTTATTGTTCTTATATCGTTAACAAAATTGGTATTTTCATTAATTATTTGCTCATTTTCCATATTACTTCTTACTCCATATTTATAATCACTTACTTTTTTTGGTTCTTGTTTTTCTTTACTTCTGCCGATTCCAACAGTAGGATCAGCGGGAATTGATACAACCGATATTTCAAGCGGCTCCCATCTCTTTATTCTAAACACCGGTGGTTTATTGCCTTTGGCTTCTTTCTCTAAAACTATGTCAGACGATAAATAACGATACCCGACAGAGATATTACTGCGGATACCGTCAAGCACGTCTTGGTAAATACTTTCAGCAAGCGTACTTCTGCTAAACCTTACCTTTGCCCTAGCTTTGCCGTCACCGGTTAGCTCTGCTGCTTCAATTACACCGATTTGTTTAGTATGGTCATGATCAAGAAGTAGCGGTGCATTACCGGAGCTTAGCCAATCAAGCAAGACGCTTCCGTGTTTATGGTCAAGTATTTCTAAGCCAAAAAACCTCTCTGCCGGCTCTTCACTTGAAAAAGTAATCCAAAACCGACGACTTTTTGCTTCTTCCATGCCAATCATCGATAAAATAGCGTAACGTTGTTCTATTATGCCCGGTGAATTAATATTATTTCTTTCTAATTGTAATTTTGTATTAGTCATTATTTCCCTCCTGTGATTGAGTAGTTTGTTCTTTGTTTGGTGTTTCTAGATTTAATCCATATTTTTTAGCTAGTTCCTCTTCAAAAACTAACTGTTTAAATAATTCTTCAATATCTAATCCTTGCTCGGCTATTATTTGACTGCGGCTTTTAGTTTTCTGCTCTAATGCAATTTGGTTAGCATGATTATCTTTAAGCGGATCAACCCAAGCCCAACCACGAGGTCGCCAAATTGGTTTATTAAATTTGTCAAATTCACTTATTTGTATAGGGACTTTGTTAGTAGTAATTGCCATGAGTAGCCAGTTCTCAAAAACAGGATTACAAAAATGTTCGATCATGAAGTTTTGCAAGCCACGCCAGCTATCACGGTCTTCTAAACTACCGTGTCTAATTGAGGAAAAATTAACGTTTTCAAGATCATTAGCAAGGGTTGCATAGGAAATATCAAGACCGCTAGCAATGCCCCTGAGTATTGATTTTTCAAAATCTGCAAAACTAGAAGTGGGATGGTTAGGATCAAATAGCCTTACATCCATTCCAGCCGGTAATTGCTCAAAAGTCCCCGGTTCTGCTTCCATTAATTTATTACCTCTAGAGTCTTCGCTGCCTAAATAACCGCTACCATCAGGTGAAACAAAGAAACCCATTTTGAAAGCTCCGACTCTTGCGGCAACAAGTTCCGCTTCTTCATACCCGGCAAGCATCCGAAGACGTAACATTGCCGAATGCATCCAAGGTACGCCTCGACTTTGAGACGATCTATCTATAATAAAAGCATGGATAATTTCACCCGCTGGAATTCTTAAATATTTATCTCTTATAGTTTGATTGTTAAAAACTTCGCCCGGATGACGTTGCAACAAATGATAAGCAACAGGTTTATTCCACTTATTAAACTCAATACCCATCCTTATATAATTGCCGCCCGCAAGTGGTTTATTCAATTCTTCGTCTAAATGATCGGCTTCGATAAATTGCAGAGTAAAACTAAATTCATTATCAAAACCTTTCAGTAACCGCAATATTACTTCCCCGTCTCTTGCCATACTCTCTAAAAATAGTCTTTGGCAATCTATCCATGATAATTTACCGCAAGCCGTAACATTACCTTTGCTGCTCCATTTTTCAAACTTTTCCATTATTTGGTTATTTAGGTTGTTTAAGAAATTACCGTTATTATCAGTTGCTCTTACCTGCAGCTTAATTCCGCTGCTGCCTATAACATTTGTAGAAGTACGTTTTAAGAATCTGCAAGCATAATCATTATTGATACATAACTCCCTAGACCTGTTACGGAGTAACCTTAAACTTCTGTAAAGCTGAGCGTCAGCAGATAATCCGCTTGTTATCCAGTCGGAAGTTAGCCTATTTATTGCGGCAGCTTCATACCCACGCTTCTGCTCTTTGCATTTGAAGAGACTTAAAATATTTGGGAGTTTCATTTATTTAAAGAGAGGTAAATTTAACTTTTATCAGATTAGAGTTTATCCCTTTGCTAAGCTGTTCTTCTTGTAAAACTCTTGCATATTCTGCCTTGTAGACATCACGCCATTTGAGTAATTCAGAAGGGCTTAGACGTGATAAACTTCGCCCGCTGATCGAGTAAGAAAGCTGGTCCTTACTAGCTTTACCAAGAATGGTAGCTTGTAGTGCATCAAGAACACGCTTAACATGACTGCGACCATCGTAAGAATCAAGTAAAGCTAAATTCGGTTTTATTGTTAGCTCGCCGCTTTCAATAATATATTGTGTATCTTCTTTACTAACTCTTGATTGCCACCAATAAGTAGTAGGGAAGTATTTACTAGTTTGCTCACAACTTAAACGAATAACATAATGATTATTTTCGCTAATTGCCGTAACTTCAAATTTATTATCGGTACTGCAAAAACTATAAACTAGCTGCCATCCGTCTTTAGATGGATAGGTATAGAGTTCTTTACGCCACTCGACAGTTTCACCAGCAGTAAAGCTTTTAGGTTCAATATTTGATATTGTCATTATTTACCAATTGCTAACAAAGCCGCTTGATGTAGTTTTTCCAATAGGAATATAGCTAACTAATTCTGTTTCTTCCTCTTCTTTGACTTGCGGCTTAATAGCTAGCATTTTATTTGTTATAAGTTTCCAAATCAGGATTTAGTATGTGAAGTGCAGCAGTAGCATAAACTCGGCAATCGAGTGCCTCGTTACGTTTACCGCTAGGTTTTTCCCACTTTCTAACAGGAAAGCCTTTATGATAACGAGTTACGCATTTTTCGGCTGTTAGTTGTTTAAAATACTGCTCGTCATATTTTACTGGAAAATGACAGTAACCCGCTCCTAGCTCTGTAATTTTAAGACGGCTATAAATCATTTCCTTTGCCGTATCAGTGCCGATAGAAAATAATTTAACTCGCATTTTATTAGCGATAGTCGGACGACTTACTAAAGCTTTACCGGTAATAGATGAACCTTTAACGGCAAATACTCAACGCATTTGTCTTTTTTTGCAATAGCTATACACCGATTGCGTATGATGACCGCCTGAATCAATACAAACACAAGCAATGCGAAGTTTTATGCCGATATTATTCGTAAAATTTTGTTCTAAAATATTATCTAAATCATCCCAAACCTCATTTTGAGCAGGATCGCCATATATTACTCGATAATCAAGTGACCAACTTTCCTCAGCTATGCCAAAGCCGACTATTTCCATCTCTAAACGATCACTTTGCACATCTACGCCGGCAGTAATGATTACTATTTCTTTTGGAATTAAATCGCCCCAATTCTCTTTCCTATTAAGCAAGTTAGTTTCGTCAACAGTCTCGCCTGCTTCTTCCCAAGCCTCACCAAGGGTAGTATTAACCCAAGTCTTTAAGGTTTCAGGCATTAGCTTAGCTTTCAAAAATTCCTGTGCTATCTTACCCCAGCGGGTCCAAGGTGAATAAAGCTCGCTTAAATGAAAGCCTGCCACATTGCCTTTTATTCCCTCTACTCGCCACTCACCATTTTTCAGCACCCACCCTTTATTAGTATCTTGCAAAATACAGTTATTTACCTCACAAATGTAATGTGCTTCTTCCGGCTTTCCATCCTGCCATTTGATTTGACACCATTTAAGTATTTGATACTCACCGCAATGTTTACACGGAACATAATAACGTCTTTGGTCGCTCTGTAAGTAGGCTTGCTCGATTCGGCTTAAATCTTTAATGGTGGGAGTGGATGTTAGAACAATTTTACGATTCCAGAAAGTAGTTGCTCTTTTTTTAGCTAAATTAACCGGATCACCCTCAGCTCCGCTACTAGCAGGGTATCTATCAACTTCATCACATAAAACGATGCGAACAGGACGGCTTGCTAAGGATGAGGGCGAGTTACTGCCTACCATATAATATGACCGCCTGGAAATTTCTTATATAATATTTTGTTTCCTGAGTCTCTACTTCTTGGGTCTTTTACTAGATTCTTAAACACCTCACTATCTCGTAGCATTGGGCTTAAACGATCAGTTGACCAGCTTTCCGCTAGCTTCTCGGTAGGTTGTACCACTAGCATAGGTGCGGGATCTTGGTGAATATGATAGCCGACGATATTGTTAATTATCTCAGTCTTACCTACTTGTGCCGATGACATTACAACGATCATCTCTATTTGCGGATCACTTACAGCGTCCATAATAGCACGTTGGTAAGGAGCTTTATCGGTACTCCAGCTCCCAGGCTCAGAGCTTGCTTCACTCGATAATTTGCGGTATCGATCTGCCCACTGTGATACCATCAATTTTGGTGGTGGTGCTAATTTGCTGCCTATTGCTTTCGTTATTTGATTCTTCCGGCTCATATTTGCTAAGTTCTAGTAATGCCTCATGTATCTCTGTTTCTAATATCCTCTCAATCTTTGCAAAATTACCTCCTGCTTCAGCAAGTAACCTGACTAATTTAGTTGGTAATGCCAGCATTTTTGACCGAAAAGCTACTAGTAAATTGCTCCACTCAAATTCTACTTCCGATACTTCCATATATTTATCTTTTAGTACTTCCAGCTCTAACTCAGCTTTTTCTGCCTGAGCTGCTAGTAACCTTATCTTTAAAGCTTTTTGCTCACTACTGGAACTACGGTTTGTTGCTAAATCTTGTAAATACTTAATATAGGCTTGTAATGTTTCTTTAAGCTCATACCTATTTCTTGAAGCTTTTGGAATAATCTTCTCTTCTGTTAATTGATAAATTCTACGCTCAGTTAAATTAAATAATTCAGCAAGTTCTGCGACTGTATATTTTTTCATTTTTAGTATATTTTATTATTTTTGTTGTTTTGATAAAACCTTGTAACTCTTTTATTTACAGGCTTATAAGGTATTTTATGTGCTAAAATTGAAGTGAAGTGCAAAAAATTATTCTATCGCTAGGGGAGGTGTGGGGTGGGCGTTACCCGCCGCCCAAAAAGGCAGGAAGTACCTTTTGCTTTAAGCCGTGTCTAGTGCATGGTTAAAACTCTCTGTGAATACACGATCCCAGTGTTTGTTAAAGGGTGTTGAGTACCATATCTTTAAAGCCGAAGCGTGCTTTAATATTAGCCTTAGGTGTTAGACTGTATAGACGCTGCAACCTGCTACCCGGTAGCCGTTTATATATAGAGTTACCGAGCTTAAAGATATTCTTATTGCTTTCCTCTTTACGTAAAGCATTAGAGCCTCTTGACTTACGTGGTACGTTAGCGGTCGGTACGGCTATCATTTTACCGGAATAAGGTCTTTTTGTGCCGCCTTCCTCTTGAATATTTGCAAAATGGGCTTTAGTATAAACCGCAGAACTACGTTTATATTTATCAGCAAACTCTACTTTAATACCTGTTCTTTGTCTTCTATCCCACCAGTTTTTGCTGTTATTAAATATGCGTAGAATGACTTTGCAAATACGCTCTTGGGATAGCAACGCTATTTTGTTTAAAGCAAGGTTTGTACCAAACGGTAATTGCTTCTTTTCTAAGCTGTCCATATAATGCTCTAGATGCTTGATATTACTATTGATATTGATAACAAAGCTCATTTTATTCAACCGGTTTATATTTTGGATTATGCAGTAATGCAGATATTCCTATTGTAACACCATTGCCTAGATTACCTATTTTAGTAATCACGGGTTTTACGTAACTCTTAGAACCGATATAGCTCACCATAATCCCGGTATTTTGTTCTTTAACTGAAATATTATTCCCAAAACCCGGTATTGCTTATTACCGATTCATTTGAACAGTCTTGGAAGTTAATATCCTTATCATTGGAATGTTGAAGCTTAACCTGCATATAATGCGTATCGTCTAGTTCCACTGCAGAAGTGCCAACCGATATCATAAGGTTTGCACTTTCAAAGCCTGATACTTCTGCTACCGCTATATCATTCTTATTCGCATTAATTGCTATCGGCGGTAGTAGTTGCTCTAATTTGCTATTGCTAATTTGTTCTCTAGTGACTGACATATTGCTCTACTAATTTCATTCTTACATACCATTATATCATCCGGTTTACCGCATAGCAATGGGGTTTTAGAGAATTTAACTTAAAGTTAAGCACTTATTTTTAAACCCCTTTACCTTAAAGCAATTCTAATTACAAAATTTAACTTTAAGTTAAGTTTCCTTTGTTTTTACCTCGGTAAATTCTTATAAATCTCTGCTAAATCATCTAATGCTTCTCATAAACGTACTGTACCTGCACCCTTAATCCACTGCGGGATTTGCTTCAGCTCAAACTGTCGTACAGGTAGCTCATTCAAACAAAAATGTTCGATAATCTCTTGTGATTTTTTATTTAGCCGTGAGAATACCAGCTTGTGGTTATGCAGGGCATCAATTTGAGATTCAAGCTTTACTAAGTTATAACTGCTTTTGATTTGCTTGATGTTTTCAACTTTAATGATGCTACCGGTCCCGTTACCTGCAAAAGCACGCTCGTAATTGCAAGCTATTCGATCAGCCGCTCTAAACTGCTCTTCATTGATGCCACGGCATTTGTTTAAGCCGACACCGTTTTTTATATCCTCAAGATAGCAACGATAAAATTTAGCAATAGGTCTTTTGTCCTGTTTATTTATTTCCATCATTTTTGTACCTTTGATTTTTTGTTAATCGTTTTGCATCTTGCCTCGCCCACGCAAAATTATCCTGTTAAATAAGTACGGGCTTAATGCAATAAGCCCTTTATTTATAAAGGGGATAAATGCAACATCATGAACTTGTCTGCAAAGCCTTATAGAATAAAGGATTGCTCTTAATGCCGTAGTGCATTTTTTTCATAATGCAGAATGCACAATGAGCTACCTCTAAAACACGCATAAGTATAAGGTTTTTAAAGGGTTTCATAATGCAGATGCACAATGAATACACAATGAAATGCACAATGAACTATCATTCTACATTCCAATTTTCATTATTTATCATCACTGTTTTTCTTCCGTCACACTCCTCTTTGTAATGGGTTGGTAATATTTTAATATAATCTTTTGTAATTTCATTAGTCTCACCATTTATAACTTTTATTGTGTTCATATACATATTTTCGCTACACATAAAACCGAAAGAGGCATTTTTACCGACAAGATTAATTCCATATTCTTCAGGATTATCAAAAAACTTAATTATGCCTTGAGTAGCAGCTACTGAACAATCATCATAAATTGCTCTTCTACCGCCTAAGCCTTTGTAATTTTGGTACTTTTGAGCAAATTGTTTCATCAAATAAAACTTGCCTTTTATGCTATCTGCCTCTAACAATTTTATAATTACATTGATTCTTCGCTCACGTTCTCGGTCATATAACGTGCCTTTTGTTTTGTGAGCAATACGCTCCTCTATAATGTTTACTTCACTCCAAACATCATCTTCCTTTTGCAGTATTTTAGGTCTAATTGCTTTGCCGTTACGTAGTTCAAAAATCAAATGTCGGTGATGGTCATTAGTTTCTGATTTGTATAATAAAGCTCCACTAGTGTAATAACCACGTAAACTACTAGCACCGCTGAAAGCTTGGAACGGGTCTTCTTCTAGCTGCTGCCTTGTTATTTTCTTAGTATGATGGACTAAAACAATACCGGCTTCAGGATTTATCATATCTCTTAATTTCTCTATTCGTTCCCTTAAAAAGAATATCATTGCATCGTTTTCGTTCTCGGTAGCTCCAACTCTTCCGCCATCAAATACGTTACGAATAGGATCGACTGCGATAATGTCAGGCAAGCCATTTAAAGCTTTTTTTACATTTCCTACTAAGTTTTTTATTCCCTCATCATTTAATGATATTTTTTTATTACTCGGTGTTATGTATAAATTATGTAGTGCTTGCCTTAGTAGTTCTTTTGGTAATTTAATGTTTTGTAATCTTTCTCGTAAGTAATGATATTCTACCTCGGTTTGAAAATAAAAAATCTTTAAAGGCTTTATGGTTTTGAACCATAAAAACTCTACACCTGCTGCTAAGTAAGTGAATAAAGACAATAAAAAATCACTTTTACCTACTTTAGGTGAACCGCCAAAAACAAGCATGCCTCTTGGTGTTAGTATACGAGGAGCTATTATATCTTGCGGCAATTCACTTTGATCTGTTAAGAAATAACCTAAATCAAAAATATCAATTTCTTGATTATTTACTTTTTTAGGTTTGCCATATTTTTTAATATGTAGTTTCCATAAGTTATTTATTTCTTGCTGTAATCTATCTTTTGACCATGGCGGCACGACATTCGCAAAATTATAGCTATAATATTTCTTCTATTACTTCCTCATGTGTAGTAAGTCCTTCATGGTAGCGTCTCTTAACCAGTAACCTATAACTTTGCTTAAACAATTAAATCTTGTATATTCACCAATGCCACCCTCATATACTTTGCTAGTTATTATTTCATTTAAAGGCTTGCGGTCAGATACTAAATTCTGAAAATCAAAGAAATTATTATCGATACTTGAAGTTTCGTTAATTTGTAGTTTTTTAGCGTTCTCTATTAATTCCCCAAGCTCATACTCCATACGGCTATACGGCTATATGACCTTATCTTAACCGGCTTCAGTGTGCCGTGTTTGTGATAAACCGAACCTGCAATCCTAATAGGCTGATGTGCTGATTTAAAGCTAACATCGCCGCCAACCGCTAAAGCTATTTTATGCCTAAGCTGTAGTAACTGCTGTAATTTCTCACCGCTAACAGCTCTAATTAATTGCCAATAAACATGCAGCTTAGCTTGTTTGCTTTCAGTAATTCCGCCTGATTCTACGATTAACGTAGCTTCACCTAAGCTATTTTCTAAGATACGTAATTTGCTTTCAATATCGCCGTTATCAAGATCAATCAGCAATACCTGCATTTGCTTTATATCATGACTCTTTGCTTGTCCTACTTCCTCTACTACCCCAGGAATTACGTAACAACCTGCCTTTTTTCTATTAGCAAATTCTGCAAAATCAAAAACTTTATCAGTTATATCATCGTCCGCATCAACCCAAAAGCAGGACGGCGGCTTGTTATTACCGCCTCCTTTCTCGGCAAATGAACGCAAGGGAGCGCGTCCATCAAGATAACTAAATACTACCCAGCAATAGGCTTTAATGTCATCTTTTACAGGTAGGATTTCACTCATATAAGACTTCTTCCTCCTGTATATTCCAACATTTAGATCTAAACTCGCACATTTTACACTCAAAAATATCAGGATTGCTGTAGTGCCTTGGTAACAGCCCCCCAACCTTGGTAGCTTTGATAATATTAACCGCCTTATCACTCATCCTTTGGGCAAGCTCGGCATCAAACGGTATAGCTTCCGCATATATTTCGGAAGTATCTTTATTTATTGCCGTAAATAAACAAGGATTCTTAGAAATACCCGTAATAGTTTCCTCCATATAAGCCTGATACAAAGCAATTTGAGCAGCATATATAGGCTTGGATAAACTAGACCTTTGCGAGTAATATCGTTCCAATTTCTATTATTCATACTTTTAGTTTCCCATAGACAAGGACAAGTTAAACCAAGTTCCTTAGGGGCTGCGGTAATTACTCCGTCAATATGTCCTGCAATCCTGCTATCTGCTACTTTAAAGCCAAGCTGTTTACCGTCTTTATCACGTGTAACTAAGTCAAATCCGCTTTTTTGTAACCAACTGATCAGTAACTCCTCGAATAAATGACCGGCTGCAAAAATACGTATAGATTTAGCATCGAAACTACTTGCAAGACCAAAGCGAGAGTTTTTATACTCGTATTGTAAAGCACGAGAGCAAGGCAAGCCTAATTGTGATGCACCTAAATATTTACGTGCCGGCTCGAATTGGTGTTTTTGCCATAAATATATATTGATATGGTCGTTTATTTGCTTAGTTATTACACCCAAATTATTATTACGATGGTTAAAATCTAATTTTGTCATAATAGTCTCTCTTAAGCCCAGCTTAAAATATCATTGCTACCGCTCATATATTTAGTGTAATCCTTATGGCTGGGGTCTAGAGCAAACTTTATAACGTTTCGCTCTGTGCCTGAAGCATCAACCTCAATATCAATTTTAGCTATAAATTCTAAGCCGTCCAGCTCGCTAAAGTCTATAATCTTACGAGCTTCCTGTGCAGCGTCAGAATTGTCTTTATCAGAAAATCCTCGTGCAGAGTTTAAAATAGAACGTATAAAGCTTCTACCCATCTCACCCCATTTATTGTTATTATTATCGCTATAAAGATCGATTAAGCTCCAAACTTTACGTTTGGAATATTCGCCCTCTAAAACGGTAAACTCGCAATCAAAATAAATCGCACCGCTATTCTTGCTTTTAGTAGCGTAGCCGCCATGCCAGCCTTGCGATTCATCATTATAACCACCTCGTTTAATATGGATATTTACTTTGGCTATTGTGCCTCTTGGTATTAAGTCATAATTTGCTTGTAAAACAGCTGTATTGAAATCGTAATAATTCATATGTATATCCCTATTTTAGTTAATTATTATTTTAGTTTTAATTTTATCCATTAAGTTGTTTAAGTTTGCAGGTTCAATCATCTCAAGCTTTCCTAACCGGTCTTTTGCAGGATAGCCGTAAGGGTTATTAGTATGGTTGATAAAAACCCTTTTATCTTCCTTTTGCGTCATGGTAATAACTTGGTCGACAATAGCAGGCAGCTCTAATGCTGTTTTACTGCCGTCAATTTGCAATCCAAAATACTTGCGGTTAGTATCGTCAAGCTTTTCTTCTAAGATGCCTACAAACCAAATATTTTTATCTCTTGTGTGCTATTAAGTGAGTTAACCAGTTAATCATTTCCTGACCATGTAAACCGTACATAGCTCTTAAATCTTCCTTGCCGGTTCGCTCGCTAATAGCTTGCGGTTGCGACTTACACCACTGCAAACACAAACGACCAGCAACGGTAATAGAGTCAATAAAGATAGTTTCGTATTTGTTTAGACTCTTGGGATCACCAAAACGTTTACAAACATCTTCAAAGTGAGCTTTGCCGTATATGACGTTATCTTTAACCGCAGGACTAGCACCACCGATATATACCGCAAAATCTCTACATTCCTGCCAAATTCTTGGGCGGATGCTGTCACCTTGCCATCCTGAAACTGCTAAATCCCCAGCTTCTAGGTCAAAAAACAATGTACTCTCTGACGGCAATGTATAAAAGCAGACTAGTCTTACCGATGCCGTATTTGCCGAAGATACACCCCTTAATCCCTCGCTTTTCGGCTAATCGCTCATCAGCACTTATGATAGGTAATTTATTCATGGCTTCCCTCCAACTCTAACATAAATTGATCAAGCGTAATCGTTTCAAACTCGCTATTATTTTGTTTTGTTATCTTATAAACGGGATTACCAAGTCTAATTATTCTAGCGGCATTTATTTTATATTTTTCCTTTTCAGACAAAGAGTTATATTTTGCTTCGGGTATATGGTAAGTGATTTCAACATAGTCAGACATATTGCCGCCTTTTGCTATTAAATCAGCTAGTAACCTACCGAGTATGTCCTGCCGCCACTCGACTTTTTTAGGTACATCATTAGTTATTTTAAAATTCGACTCGTCTATATGAATAATACCCGTATCTTTTTCCATTCTTTTACGTTTAGCTTTTACAAACGGATCGTATTTTAAGGCTATAGCTGAGTGCAGCCAGTCCTTGAATTTCTTAGCTTCATCCAGCCTTTTATTAGCTTCCGTCAAATACTCATATAATTGCTTTGTTTCAAACTTAGCAAGGCTTCCTATCGGTACATTTAAAATGTCGTTATTAACTAAATCCAAATTCATAATTTTCTCCTTTTTAAATTGAACTTGTACTTACAACATTCCCTATTTTTAAAACCTTTTCAACCTCATTTAACTTTAAGTTGAATTTCTAAAACCTTTATCCTTAAGGTTTTCAAGGTTTATGGTTATCATAATTTAACTTTAAGTTAAATTTTTACACAGCCTTTAAAATTAGATGTAAAGTAACTTTAAATTAGGTTGCAAATACATGCGAATATTTAAAATTAAGCTCTATCGAAACTAGCAGGAACACAAATATGCCTTAGCTTTTGTAGCCTATTTCTTGATTAAAGGTATATTTATGAAATTAGAGGAATATATAGATATAACAGGAATATCACCAAGCGAAATGGCTGTAAGGATTGGAGTTTCTCAGTCGCATATTCATAAATATTTGCACGAAAAAGCAATTCCTAGATTAGCAATTATGCATAGAATTTACTTAGCTACTTCGGGACTTGTTACTCCTAATGATTTTTATGATTTCATTTCAGACAGTGCCGCTAAAGAATCATTAAAACAATTATTAAAAAGGCTTTATCAATTATTAAAGATAGAAAAATGAATAAATCACAAAATCAAAAAACAATCTTAGCTCTTGATCTCGGCACTACTACCGGCTGGGCTGTACATAATAAAGAGCAAATGACTAAATCAGGCACTATTAATTTTAAACCTAACAAGTTTGAGGGCGGCGGCATGGTATTCGTACGATTCAGACGGTGGTTAGTAGATATCAAAAACGCCGAAGACGGAATTGACCATATTTATTTTGAATCGGTGCGAAGTCACAAAGGTGTAGATGCTGCTCATAAATATGGCGGGTTTCTAGCTGTTTTAACAGCTTCTTGTGAGCATTACCAAATACCTTACTTAGGCATACCGGTCGGCACTATTAAGAAACATATAACCGGCAAAGGTAACGCTAATAAAGAGGAAGTTATAGAAGAGGTTAAGAAGAAAGGATTTTAACCGATTGACGATAACGAAGCCGATAGTTTAGCACTGCTCGATTATGTTTTAGTGAAATACGCAAAGGAACTAACTTATGAGTAAACAGAACAAATTATATGAATCTATAGTTAATGATATTAGAAAAAAATATGATGGCAAATTATCCGAACCGGAATTACACAAAGCAGCAAGAAGATTAATTGAATTTGTAAAAATTATTATGGAAGTAAGTATTAGGCAAGAAAAAGAAAAAAACAATAAAACGTAAAGTTTAATTGACTTTTTCGGGGAGTTATATATAAAATCGTATCTGAAGTAGCTAAGGCTATTTTGGGCTTCAAAACCTCTTGTTAGCATGGTATATGCATCAGCCATAAAATGGTGCAATCCTCAACTTTTTTATGGTTGGGGTGACGATAGGCATGTCCAGAGCTTAAGGTATTACTTTAAGCTTAAAACCTATTGTGAACTGTTGCTAACGGTTTTTTTGAACTCCCCAACCACCAAGGATATGCTCTTCGGTGGTTACAACTTAACTCAATTAAGTATAATGGGAGCAGAATATGGCCACTCAAAACAATTTAATACCTCAATCAATCTTTTTATTAGAACCTCATTCTAGAAGTCAAGAACTCACGGCAGGAATTGCAGCTTATTGTGAAAAACATGAGCTTGGCATGCTTGAAACAATTGAATTTACAAATCCTTTTGATCATGAAAATTTGCGTAAATTAGTGAAACTTGTAATAGCTAAGGAAGTCAAACCTGTTACGGTTATAATTAACGGGCTTTCTATTTATGAATCTATTAACAAAATATTATTGACAGTACTTGGTACACTTGAATTATCTGAGCTTATTAAAGTTAGTACTTATTCGGTGACAAAAAATAGCATAGTACTAAGGCATTTAAATAACGAAGAGCATGATCTTATAGCTAAAGCTATGATTTTTGCTGAACAATATGGGTTTGATGAATGGAAAAGATTTGAATCAATATATCATAGAACCGAAGCAAGCAATTAATATCACTTAATTAAAATCAAATTAATTCAAATTAAATAGAGGTTAAAATGCCTAATAGAAAAATATTATCTATTTTTAGAAAAAATAATAAACAAGACGAACCAGAAAAAGGTCTAAGAAAGAAAATAAAGGAGCAAATAGCAGAACCTTTAACCAAGGAAGACATAGAGAGAATAAACGAACGCTTAGAGGTATTAGAAAAAATGTACGAAGATTCTGAGGAGTAAATCTTAATTTTTCACTTAAAAAGAGTTCAAAATGTTATTTTTAGAAGATAGAGAAGTAGCAGAAGAAGCAATAACATTATCTAGGGTATCAACTGGAAGACAATATGACGAAGGTTGTTCAATAGATTCACAAACAAGACGATTAAATGATTATTGTAAAAATAAAAATTTAGAAATTGCTAAAAGTTTTGAGTTTGCTGAATCTTCAACGGTAGGTAACCGCAAAAAATTTATGGAAGCTATAGAGTTTGCTAAAAATTTGGCCAACGAAAAAAAGAAAATAATAGCAATAGTAATAAACAAAGTAGATAGATTGCAGCGTAATTTTAAACAGTCTGCTATGCTTTATGAACTAGTAGAACAAGGAATAATAGAAATACATTTTTATACGGAAAACTGCATTATTCATAAATATTCAACTTCTAACGAAAAACTGATTTGGAATATAAATGTTACAGTAGCTCAAAATTTCGTTGATAATATAAGAGATAATGTAAAGCATGGTATAGAGCAAAAACTATTAAGCGGTGAGTGTGTAAGTACAGCACCAGTCGGTTATATTAATGTTAAAAACGGCAAAAAAGCTGATGTAGTATTGACCATAGCCGAGTACCTTTAATTAGAAAGCTTTTTGACGAATACTCAACAGGTTTATATTCAATACCCAAGCTAACGAAGAAAGCTAAAGAGTGGGGATTAACAAATTCAAGAGGCAAAAAGAGTTATTTAGGACGTTCATACGTGCATGAAATGTTAAATAATACTTTTTATTACGGAGTACTACATTATAAAAACGGCAATAAATATTATCCCCACGTTTACGAGCCTATTATTACTAAAGAATTATTTGAAAAATGCTAATCAGTAATGAAAGGCAAGAATAAAGTACCTTTTAAATGGGGAGGAAATGAGTACATGTTTAGAGGTTCAATAACTTGCGGTATTACCGGCAGAGTAGTATCGGCAGAAACTAAAAAAAGGATATCTAAAGACGGGATAAAATGTGAAGAAATTTTATTAGGTGCTTACAAAGAAAAAGGTAGCAATAGCAGAATTTATACAAACGAAAAAGTAATATTAGAACAAATAGAAAAAGTTTTTGTATCAATGTATATTGAACCTGATTTATTGAGCAAAATAATCAAAAGTGTTAAAGAATCGGCAAAACATGAAAAAGATTATTATAACACAAGAATAACAGAATTAAATAAAGAGCTTTTAAGTATAAAAAATAAACTTGATAAGCTTAGGAGTAAACTTTTAGAAGATATATTTACAAATGAAGAATATGAGGAAGATAAATACAAATTAACAACACGTCGTGATAAAGTAATGTTAGAAATAGCGGAGCATAATAAAGGTGATAATTGTTTTACGGAAAAAATGATAGATGTGCTAAATTTAGTTGCCAATGCACATCAATATTTTAATTTGTCGAATGTTGAGAGAAAAAGACGCCTAATAAAAACTGTGTTTTCGACAATTAAATTAACAGGCAAAAAGCTTGACTTTATGCTGCATTCGCCGTTCGATTCATTCGTGAATTTGTCGAAAGTCGAGGAATGGCTCCCCGGGCCGGACTCGAACCAGCGACTGAACGGTTAACAGCCGTTTGCTCTACCACTGAGCTACCGAGGAATAAGTGGAGGTATCTAAAATTTTTAGATAACTTCTTATAACAAATCTTTATTATAACGTCTAGCGTTTTCTTTATATAAAATAAAAAAAGTTTTACTCATCCCCAATTTTCAATGCTGCAATAAACGCAGATTGCGGAATTTCGATATTTCCGTACTGTCTCATTCTCTTTTTACCTGCTTTTTGCTTCTCAAGTAGCTTACGTTTACGGCTTATATCACCGCCGTAACATTTAGATAAAACATCTTTACGTAGAGCCTTAATGGTCTCACGGGCAATAATACGGCTACCGATACTTGCCTGAATGGCTATATCGATCTGCTGCCTTGGTATTAAATCCTTTAACCGCACGCATAACGCCCTACCCCTCTGCTCAGCACGTGAGCGGTGTACGATTGTGGACAGTGCATCAACCGCCTCTGCGTTAACCAAAATCCCAAGCTTAACAAGCTCAGAAGGTTCATAAACATCCATTTGCCATTCAAAACTTGCATAACCTTTAGAACAGCTTTTTAAACGATCGTAAAAATCGTAAACTATCTCATTTAGCGGTAATTTATAAATTATTTTAGCTCTATTTGCTATATAGCTATGATCGAGCTGCACACCTCTTTTTTCCGTACAAAGCGATAATACTGTACCTAAAAACTCATCAGGTACCATTATAGTTGCCTTAATCCAAGGCTCTTCCATCGATTCAATTTTTTGCAAATCAGGCAAATCTGCCGGGTTATGAATCTCTAAGCTTTCACCATCCCGCATATGGATTTTATACACCACGCTTGGAGCGGTAGTGATTAAATCTAAATCGAATTCCCTACTTAAACGCTCTTGGATTATCTCTAAATGTAATAACCCTAAAAAGCCGCATCTAAAACCTACTCCGAGTGCCGAAGAGCTTTCCATTTCATACTCAAAACTAGCATCATTAAGGCGTAATTTAGCTAGCGAATCCTTTAGATGTTCAAACTCTGCACTATCTGTTGGATAAAGCCCGCAAAACACTACGGGTAGGTTCGGCTTAAAGCCGGGCAGTGCTTGCTCGCAAGGTTTCTTCTCATCAGTTATAGTATCTCCGACTTTACAATCCGCTACTTGCTTTATAGAAGCAGTAAAGAAACCGATTTCGCCTGCATGCAAAACATCCGAAATATGCTTTTTAGGAGTAAAATATCCAACATTCTCGACTGTATAAACCGAGTTAGTAGCCATCATTTTAATCCGCATATTCTTACGCAAAGTTCCATCAATAATGCGTACCAAGATAACCACGCCGAGATATGGGTCATACCAACTATCAACAAGCAAAACTTTCAAAATATCAGAACTACTTTCTTTTGGCGGAGGTAATTTATTTACTATTGCCTCTAAAACCAAATCAATACCTATACCGCTTTTGGCTGAAATCAAGACAGCCTCACTTGCATCGATCCCGATTATATCTTCTATTTGCTGCTTCACCTGCTCAGGTTCAGAAGCGGGTAAATCAATCTTGTTAAGTACTGGCACAATCTCGTGATCATTCTCGATTGCTTGATAAACATTGGCAAGAGTTTGTGCTTCTACTCCTTGCGTACTATCAACTACCAATAACGAGCCTTCACAAGCAGCAAGTGACCTACTAACTTCATAAGCAAAATCAACATGCCCCGGAGTATCCATTAAATTCAAGTAGTAAGTATTACCGTCTTTAGCTTTATATACAAGCCGCACGGTTTGTGCCTTAATAGTTATACCTCTTTCTTTTTCGATATCCATTGAATCTAGCACTTGCTGGCTCATTTCTCTGGCCTGCAAGCCGCCGCAATGTTCAATTAACCTATCGGCTAACGTAGATTTACCGTGATCGATATGGGCAATTATTGAGAAGTTCCGTATATATTTTTGATTATTCATAATTATTGTGATATAATTTGCGTTTGTTTATTGGAGCGGTGTCATCCCGCGACTTGATCGCGGGATCTCAGGACACAAGCTGTGATACAAGATACCATGGTCAAGCCACGGTATGACACTAAACCACGATAATATATAACAAAATCGAAATTTATAACAGGAAAAAATAATGCGAGCTGAAATAGAAAATTACGTAAAAAAAATTGAGCAGTCTTTAGAACTACTTTGGAGGTCACTTTGACGTTGAAGCATCAACTGAAAGACTGAAAGAGTTAGAAGAGTTAACAGCCGATCCGAGCTTATGGAACGACCAAGCTAAAGCACAAACATTACTGCGAGAAAAAAGCAATTTGGAAGAAAAACTAAATGCCTTTAATAAACTCAAATCTAATTTAAAAGACGCTTTAGAACTTGAAGAACTGGCTGAAGCCGAAAACGATTTAGAAACACTTTCACAAGTTGAACAGGATTTTAAAAATTTAAGCATCATTGCTGCCAAATTTGAAACCGAATGCTTATTTTCAGGTGAAGCAGACGGTAATAATTGCTTTTTAGAGATTAATGCCGGAGCCGGAGGAACTGAAAGTCATGACTGGGCATCTATTATGATGCGTATGTATTTGCGTTTTGCCGAGAGACTCGGCTTTAAAACCGAAATAATTAATATAATTAACGGCGAAGAAGCAGGCATTAAATCATGCACGATTAGGATAATAGGTAAGCGTGCTTACGGATGGTTTAAGACCGAAGCCGGTGTTCACAGATTAGTGCGTATTTCCCCGTTTAATGCTGCAGGTAAAAGAATGACTAGCTTTGCAAGTAGCTGGGTATACCCCGAAATTGACGATAATATAGCAATTACTATTGAGGATAAAGATTTAAGAATCGATACTTTTAGAGCATCCGGAGCAGGCGGACAGCACGTTAATACTACCGATTCTGCGGTACGTATCACCCATATACCAACAAATACGGTAACACAATGTCAAAGTGATAGATCACAGCATAAAAATAAAGCTCAAGCTATGAAGATGCTTCAAGCAAAACTCTATGAGCTTGAAATGCAAAAACGCACAGACAGCGTTAACGAGCAGAATGCTGCCAAAACCGATAATAGCTGGGGGCATCAAATTAGATCATATGTTTTACAACCTTATCAGATGGTGAAAGATTTACGTACCGATTATGAAACTTCTGATACTAAAGGAGTGCTTGACGGCGACCTTGAAGAATTTGTTTCCGCAAGCCTTGCTATGAATGCGGGTGGTAAGAGGTAAATTCTGTGCTGTCATTCCACGACTTGATCGCAGAATCCAGTCATTTTTAAATTTTTTACTAGATTCCCGCTTTTAGCTAGGAATGACATAAGAGAGCGGAATTTAATTGTTGTTATACCATGAAAAACTATAAAAACTTTACTACTGCTATTTCTATATTTATTATAGTTATAGTCTCAGTTCTAGGATTTCAAAATTATCAAAAATTTGCTCAAGATAAACATTTTGAGCAGATAATTAGCAATCTAAATAATCTAGAGTTTGATCCTGCTAATGAAAAAATCCGCAAGAGTTTTATCTCTGAAATACAAAATATTTATACAACCGAAAACCCTGAAATAGATAAGAATATAAAATATGTATGGGTTTTATCGGCAAGACATTCTTATACAAAAATACCGATTAATTCTGATGCTCAAAATATAGGAGCTGCAGATAAAGAAGACGGTTATAATAGAATGAGGCTCGGTATAGAAATTGCAAGAGAAGTGACAGCTAAAAAACTTGATAAGCAAATATCTAGCCTAACATCTGAAGAATTACAAAAATACGGACCGATGATTTTGTTTAATGGCGGAGCTTATGATAATAGCTTACTAAAAGAAGCTATTGATAAAAATATTATTACCGATTATCCAAAAGAAAATTTTTATATTTTTACATTACCTGAGGGGCAGGTTAATACAGGCAGACAATTTAAAACTCTATATCAAGAGCATGAAAACGGTAATAGACTTCTTTTGAAACTCGCTTATAGGGAGGAATTTGAAGGAGACACGGAGCACAGAACCACAGCGTACACAAACGTACGTGAGGATTCGAGTACCGGATCGACGTACAAATTACCCCTAGAGAAGTATAGAGTTTCAAAAAAAGTCTAATATTGATTTAAATAACGCTGAAATTGCTATTATTACTCATGCTTATCATTTTCCTCGTGTTAATAGATATTTTGATAACAAACCGAATTTTGACTTCTTCTTTATCATAACACCAAACCTATAATTTTCTTAGTCGATCGAAAATTTGAAGCCTCAGGAGTAGACAATGAACTAAAGCAGGAGTTAATAAAATTACCTATCTATATAGAGAAAGGTTTTGTTTCAGAAAAATTAAATGCTAAATTTAGCAATGCTTGATTAATCAATTACTATCTCTCTTGCATCTTGCTCTTTAACCTCAGTGCGAGGTAGAATAATAGTAAGTATTCCATTCTTAAGGCTTGAAGAGATATTTGTCTGATCTACATCTTCATATAATGATATTACATAATTAAAATTTTTATTCATATAATTATCTGAACCATCAGCTTTATTTTTTTCTTCTATATTCCCTGTAATAAATAATTTATTGCCGTTTACTTTAATCTTAATTTGACTTTTATCAAAGCCAGGCACTTCCATAACAATAATATACTGCTTATCTTTAGTAATAAAATTGCTTTTTACGCTATTAGATTCATAAAGCGGCAATCTATTTTTAAATAAATTATCAATATTTGTAATTTGATTATCTATTAAATCCGCTACCTGACGCAGCGGCATTGCATGACTGGAATCATAATTCTTATTAGCTATTGCAATATTACTAGATAAAATAATAGCTATTATAGACAGAATATATTTTAACATAGCACTATCTCCATATTTATTAGTTATATATTTAAATATATAAAATTATCTATTTAAAATTCAAGTCTTACATTTCCATAATTTGCTGAAAGTACGTTGCCCAAAATAAAAGCTAATAATTCCCGCAAAAATAGTTTGATCTTCTATACTCCATAATATATCTAGATACTCCACTAGCAGGGCAGAACTTTTTAACGATTTATATTGAACATATTTAACTCCTCCATACATTGCAAAGAAACTATAAGCAAGCACCGGTCTTACCGAACCGTTTAAAGCATCAACCCAACTAACACCTGATTTATAAGTGGAGTAAAGAGAATATTGCTCTGCCATTTCTTGTGATATAGTAAGCTCTGTAAAATTTTGGATTGATTGAGTTTGTTATTAGCAATTTGACGATCTAAAATATTTATCTCGTGTTTTTTGTCGTTAATATCTTTGTATATTTTTAAAATTTCAGGAATTATCGAACTAATAAATCCTGTTATCGCCGCAAGTAAAGTAATCATAAATACCTATCTATATAATTTAGGATAAGTATAGCAAAAATTAATTACCGCACTAAGAAAGGGGAAGGAGTGGACAGCATGGGCTGATATGTCATTCCTGCGAAAGCAGGAATCCAGCATAAAGCGAGCTTTTAATTTTAAAAATTTGCTGTATTTATATTTTTTTTGGATTCCTGCTTTCGCAGGAATGACATCGAACATGTTTAATAATCTATGCAACAACACCAATAATAGGAACTACTTTAAATTAGACCAAATGCGATTTTTAGCAATATAGAAAAAGATAGTAAACACTACCAAAAACATCATAACTTTAAGACCCATAGATTTACGATGTTCCATTTCCGGCTCAGCTGCCCATTGTAGAAATACTGCAACATCATGCGACATCTGCTCTACGCTTGCGTTAGTACCGTCCATATAGGTTACCTGCCCGTCTGTAAGAGGCGGCGGCATTGCTATTTGCTCACCTGGGAAATACGGATTATAATGAGCCCCTTGCATTAGCTTAAAATCTGCCGGCGGTTCGGTATAGCCGGTAAGCAACGAATATATATAATTAGCTCCATCATGACGTGCTTTTATTATCAACGATAAATCAGGAGGATGTGCTCCGTTATTAGCCGCTCTTGCTGCTTGTTCATTAGGGTAAGGAGGTACAAAACGATCTGATGGAAGAGCGGGACGGTCAAACATCTCACCGTCATCATTTGGACCGTCTTTTACCGTATAACCTTTGGCAATCTCTTTTATCTCATCATCCGAAAAACCGATATCTTTAAGATTACGGTAATATAAATTATTTAAACCGTGGCAGACACTACAAACTTCTTTATAAACCTGAAAACCTCTTTGTGCTGCTTCACGATTAACTGTGCCAAATACGCCGTCAAACGACCATTTCATCTTTTTAGGATGTAATGCTTTTTCGTTGGCTAGACTTAAGCACGAAGTTAGTAGTATGATGATAGAAATAAGTAGTTTTGTTTTCATAAATTTTTTGAGTCGTCATTGCGTCATTGCGAGGAAAAATTGAAAATTTTGACGAAGCAATCTCAGGAGTTTATCATTATTTTATAAGATTGTCGTGTTAAGATTTTGTCTTTCCTTGCAATGATATTTTTATTACAGAATAATTTCATTATATAAATCATCCCAATTTATATTTGTTTGTTCTATTAGTTTAATTTTTTTGTCTCTTGAACCGGCTTTAATTTGTTTTTCTCTATTTATTGCTGAATTCATAGTTTGATGAATCTCATAAAATACTAAAATTTTGCAATTATACTTTTTACTAAACCCATTAATTATATCATTTTTGCGTTGGTATATTCTTTTTATTAAATTAGAAGTAACACCAGTATAGAGTATACCATTTTTCTTGTTAGTTACTATATATACTATATGGTTTGCTTCACAAGTTTGTATAATAAAAAAAAAATGTCATTGCTAATCAAGTAGTTTGAAGAAACAATCTCAGGAATCTTGCCTGAGATTGCTTCGTCAATTGCTATGCAATTTCCTCGCAATGACGCCCCAAGTATCCACGCAGGAATGACATAGAACTACCTGCTTACAATAACGATTCTACAACTCCTCCGGTAGCGGCAGTGGCTTCTCATATTTACCTATCAGCGGTAGAGCTACTAGAAAATGGAAGAAGTAGTAGCATGCAGCAAAGCGGCTAATTGTAATATACGGCTCTTCTGCCGGCTGCCCGCCTAAATAACCAAGCAGTAAACAATCTGCCATAAATATCCAAAAAGCAATTCTATATATCGGTCTACAATTGCTACTTCTGACTTTTGAAGTATCAAGCCACGGTAGTAAGAATAACACGAATATACTTCCGAACATTAATAACACTCCACCGAGCTTAGACGGTACGGCTCTAAGGATCGCATAAAACGGTAGAAAATACCATTCAGGTACGATATGAGCAGGCGTAACTAAAGGATTTGCCGGAACGTAATTATCGGGATGTCCTAAATAATTAGGTTCGTAAAAAATAAAATAAGCGAATATTATGAAATAAACTCCGAAACCGACAAAATCCTTTACGGTATAATAAGGGTGGAAAGGAATAGTATCTTTAGGGCTTTTAACGTCGATACCTTTCGGATTATTTGAACCATGCTGATGTAAGGCTACTAAATGCAGCATCACAAGAGCAACAATAATAAACGGCAATAAATAATGCAGTGAAAAGAATCTATTTAATGTCGGGTTATCAACAGAAAAACCACCCCAAAGCCAAGTAACTATGGATTCTCCTATTAGTGGAATAGCCGAGAATAAATTAGTAATTACCGTAGCACCCCAGTAGCTCATCTGTCCCCAAGGAAGCACGTAACCCATAAAGGCAGTAGCCATCATGGTTAGAAAAATGATAATACCGATATGCCAAAGCAGTTCCCTAGGAGCTTTATAAGAGCCGTAATACAAACCTCTTGCTATGTGTAAGTATACAGCAGCAAAAAACATCGATGCACCTACCGCATGAGTATAACGCAGTAACCAGCCGTAATTAACATTACGCATGATTCTCTCAACACTATCGAAAGCATGATCAACATGCGGCGTATAGTGCATAGCAAGCACCACACCGGTAATTATCTGAATTACTAGTGCAATACCGGCAATAGAGCCTAAATTCCACAAATAGCTAAGATTTTTTGGAGTTTGATAATGACTAAAATGCTTTAGGAAAGAGAAAATTGGTAGACGATAATCTATCCACTCAACAATAGCATTAGGCTTTTTAGGGGTAATATCTTCATTCATAAATAAAACTACCCGATTCTAATTTTTTTGTCGCTAATAAAGGTATAAGGCGGCACTGCTAAATTTAAAGGAGCAGGACCTCTTCTAACCCTACCTGAAGAATCATATTGTGAACCATGACACGGGCAGAACCATCCATCATACTCACCTTGATTAGCAAGCGGCACACAACCTAAATGCGTGCAAATCCCGATTGTTACAAGCCAATTATCATGCCCTGCTTTCACACGTGCTTCATCAGTCTCAGGATCAATAAGCTCCGACATCTTTACGGCTCTTGCTTCAGCTATTTTATCAGGAGTACGGTTCGTGATAAAAACCGGTTTACCTTGCCATTTAACCGTAACTGTTTGCCCTACCGCAATATTTGATAGATCAACCTCAATTGATGATAAAGCAAGCACGTCTGCAGAAGGGTTTAAAGAATCAATGAGAGGCCAAAGAGTACATGCTGCCCCGACCGCTGCAACACTACTAGCCGTTAGAACCATAAAATCACGACGTGTAGTTTGTTTGTTTTTATTATCTTCAGTATCCGACATATAATATTAAAGTGACATAAATTAACGATTATTATTACTACCGCTTGGGGTATTATTAAGATTATTTGGATTTTCTAGTTCTTCATAAGGGTTTATTATAGGAGGTTCAGCGTCTGCAGCACTATCTGCTTGTTTTGGCGTAAGCTTATTTATTTCATCTTCTAACACTTTTGCCCCTGTCCCTTCTTCATGCTTATATTCTCCAGAATTACTTAGGCAATTCCAAAAACTAACTAAATGATTCCAATTAGGACCGAGTTTTGTAGTACAATTTTGAGCAACTGCTTTAGTTGTATCTAATATCTCGACTGTAGTTTCAGTAAAATAATCTATAAACCCAATTTTTTTTAAGCCCAATACTGTATAATATAAAGTAATTAAGGAAGCAACTGCTATAATTAAATACCATTTAGTGATAATAGACCACAGAAAAAATCCCATAGGATTTGCTGCAATTAACCTTCGTAAAGCCTGCCACATATATTTTTCTCAAAAAAATTTATTAATAATATTCATCTTTATTTTATATCACTACATTAGTAAAAATAAAGCAAAATCACGTAATATTATAAATATTTTTAATTAAATAGGAACTCAAGAAGAATGAAATCGGTAAAAATACTAAATTAATTCCTATCATAATAAAAATTAATTGTAAGTTATTATCTTGTAATATTAAGCCCGTCATTATAATATTCGGAATTAATAACGGCATGATAAACGTACCGACAAAGTTAGCATTCTTCTTAAAATAACATTGCACGCTACCGGATAAAACTACTAAACTACTTGATAAAACTAACATCATCCATACGCTAATAAAGAAAAATATTATCTCAAGCAAAGTTTGATCAAAAAAAACATAAATAATGGGTAAAACAAAAACCAGCCCTACCGTACTACTGATAAATATAGCAAAAAATTTAGCTAATATAATTTTTTCATAACTAACAATTGATAATAATAACTCTAAGCTTCCGTCTTCCAAATCAGATTTAAATATAACCGCAGAAAAGCCGATTAATGAAATTAATAAACAAATTACCGAAAAAATTAAACCGAATTTGTTAATATCCCTTTCACTGTTAATTAAAACAGTACTAATTATGCAAAATAAAAAAAATATAACTATATATTTAATTATATTATTAATACGATTCTGCACTATAAATTCATGCTTAATTAATAAAAACATATTCTACTCTCTATTTAGTAGACGAAGATCAACTTTAAAAAGAGCAAGGAGTTTATAAGTCAATGAGCGGAGCGTATATACTAATACGTGAGCATCATTGAGCTTATAAAACGACGTAGCCAATTTTTAAAGTTCATCGAGTATACAGTTAAATACGTTGTAAATTAAATACATAATAGCTGCGACAGTTAAACCTATACCAATTTCAACAATAACTATAGCGATATGCTGAGCAAGTAGCTTATCATTGATAAAATTTGTTAGTGAATAATAATTTAAATAATTATCGTTAAAAAATAGCGATATTGTTCCTACAATTGCATATATTGCTACACCTAAAACAGCAATACAAATTAGCACGTTAGGAGGAAAATATCTGCTTAATTTTCGATTACCGTAAACTAAATCATAAGCAATAAGGCTAGATGCAAATATAACCCCTGCTTGAAACCCACCACCCGGCGAAGACTCACCGTTAAGCTGAATATATATACTATATAAAATTATATAAGGTATTATAAAACTAGTGATATATTTTATTATTGGGTACGCTTTAAGTACAGTGTCATTCATATTATTTATGTCATTTCCGCGAAAGCGGGAATCCACTTCCACTTTCTCAAGTTTCTTTGAAAATACTAACAGCACGGCAATTCCTGCAATTAAAATTACGCTAGTTTCACCTAAAGTATCATATCCACGATAACTTGCAAGAATAGCCGCAACAAAAGAAGGTACACCTATATCTCTAGAGGTATTTTCGAGATAATATTTACTTGAATGCATATGAATAGGAGCATTATCATCACCGTAATTCGGTAATTCTAACCCCATATAAGCAAGAGTTACTACAAACAATAAACATATTAAACTTGCGAGAATAATATTAGTTCTCTCAATATTCTTTAAATCAGGAGGTAATTTACGTAACAAATTCAAATATACGCATGTTGATAAGCAAGCTCCAAGTGCTGCCTCAGTCATTGCGACATCAGGAGCATCCATAATAAGATAAGATACACCGATTAATAAGCTAAATATTGACGCAGCAATAACTGCATTTAGTAAATCTTTAGCAAAAATTATTTTTATTGAGATTAAAATCAATAAAAAAGCAATTAAGTTAAGTAGGTAATTGCCGAGATCAAAATTTAAAGCTGTTTTTACTGCCATATGGTTATTAAAATTTAACGTCATTGCGAGGAGAAACGTAGTTTCGACGTGGCAATCTTATCAAGCAGCCTGAGATTGCTTCGTCAAATTACTTCGTAATTTTCCTCGCAATGACGGTAGCTCGAATTTTCATAAATAACGAGGCTTTACCGAGTGCATGGGTTGCTACTGGATTTAGTAGGAAAATCAATAAAGCCGCTAAAATTAATTTACCGGAGTTAACAATATCTGCTTCAATGCACGCAAAACCTATTAAGCAAACAGGCACTCCAAAACTCTCAATAACACTTGCTACATGTAATTTAGTATAAAAATCAGGAAATCTAAAAAAACCGATTATCCCTGAAAATACAGCAAATAATCCAATAATTACTAATAAAATTCCGATATAATATAGTGTCATTGTTTTTATCCTTTTTTCGTCATTGCGAGGAGCGTAGCGACGTGGCAATCTCAGGAGTTTCTTACACTTCATGAGATTGCTTCGTCGATGCTATGCATCTCCTCGCAATGACGGTTTTGTATACCTATTCCCCCTGGGCCAAGCTATACCCTGCCACACCATCAAACTCAAATAAATTCTCTACTTTGATAAAATCAATATTTGCTTTGCCTAAAGCTTCAAGCAACCTTGCTATATCTAAATGCTTTATTTCCGTGCCGTCTTTATTCATAAAACGACAACACCAATGATCGGAAACAGTTTCAAACCTTGTATCACGAGGCCATAATTTTAGCCCTTTTGACGAGATTGTTTTTAACTCAACATTACCAAGATCAAGCTTATTAATTTTATCTACTATATCGTGAGCGGAAGATACATTCATATTCACAAATATATCCGTACCGACCAATTTCTTAACTTCGTTAGTATTAATTTTATAATCTATATTACTTTCTTGTTTCTCGGCAATCAACGGATAATCTGCTTTAGGTAGCTTTGTCGGTATCTGTCCTAATCTTTTCGTTACTTCTTCAGCAAATTCTTTTGTACCGACTTTTTTACTAGAACTCTGCTCGTTATATATATCCGTCGTGTGAATTCCATCCTCTATAGTTTTTTTCCAAGCATTTTCGATTAAACTAGCAATATCACCCTGCCCTATATGTACTAGCATCATTATAGCAGCATTTAACAGCCCTGACGGATTTGCAATATCTTTACCGGCAATATCGGGAGCACTTCCATGTACTGCTTCAAACATCGCATAATGCTGCCCAATATTTGCAGAACCTGCAAGCCCTACCGAGCCTGAAATTTCAGCAGCTACGTCGGATATGATATCACCGTATAAATTAGAAGTTACGATAACATCAAATATTTCCGGTTTGGTAGCAAGCCTTGCAGTTCCGATATCGATAATATAATGCTCGTTATTAATTTGCGGATATTCTTTTGCAATCTCATTAAATACTTTATGAAAAACCCCATCGGAAAATTTCATAATATTATCTTTGCTTAAGCACGTGACTTTTTTACGGTTATTTTTTACTGCATATTCAAAAGCATATCTAATAATTTTTTCACAACCAGTATGACTTATCAACTTCATTGATTCATACATATTATGCGTTTGTCGGTATTCTATACCTGCGTATAAATCTTCCTCATTCTCACGTATAATAGTTAGGTTCAAATTTGGATGCAGAGTTCTAGTAAAAGGATGAAACGAAACAGAAGGACGAATATTAGCAAAAAGCTGTAATGTTTTACGAATCGTGACGTTTAAACTTTTATATCCTCCCCCTTGCGGGGTAGTAATCGGGGCTTTAAGTATAATACCGGTACGTTGTATTGATTCCCAACTTTCCTCGCTTATGCCTGAAGTATAATGCTTCTTGTAAAGCTTTTCACCTACTTCAATGGTTTCTAAACGAATACGAGCCTCAGCTTTACGTAATATATACAGCACTGCCTCCATTATTTCAGGACCTATACCGTCCCCGTATGCAATTGTAATCGGTGTAAATTCTGCCATATTAAATACTCTTGTTAAATAAATACCAAATCGTCATTGCGAGCGACTGCAAGGAGCGTGGCAATCTCATGAAATAATACTCCTGAGATTGCTTCGTCGATGCTACACATCTCCTCGCAATGACGTTAAAACTAAACCATACAACACAATTAATAGTTAATCGTTACTTCTTTTAATCTCTCATTCAACATAAAAGTCACTTCGGAAGTTATATTCAAATTATTTTTGGCATATAAGACTTGAGCACTTGGAATTACCAAATTAAGGTTATATTTCTCGGCAAGTTCACTAATTATTGTAATAGTTGTTTCATGGACTCTACTCATAGCCTCAGCGTGTGCTTGTTCAAGCTTTGTTTTCTTAATCTGAATTTCTTTTCTAACGTGGCTAACTTTTGCATTAAATTCGTTTACTTTATGCTCAAATTCGGTTTCACTTAAATTAGAACGCTCATTTAGCAATTTCTCTTCCAGCGGTTTAAATTCTGCTTCTTTTGCAGCAATATCCTCTTGGATTCTATGGTTAAGCTTTTCGATTTTATTACGCAAATCTTTTATAGCAATCGAACCTTCTAATATAGATTGTACATCAGCAACAGCTACTCTAACTTTGAAATTATCTTCTTTAATCGGTGCACTTTCTGCTTTTGCTATTACTGAGAAATTTATTATGAATATACATAAACATAATATTCGGTATATCATCTTTGGTCCTTTTAGATTAAACGGTGTCGGTTATCTTCGTCATTGCGAGTAGGCATTGTTGCGTGGATGCCACCCCGTCATTGCGAGGAGCGAAGCGACTCGGCAATCTCAGGAATTTTGCCTGAGATTGCCAAGCTCTTTATTAGTCGCTCGCAATGACACCCTATTAATCCAAGAATAAATAACATCAGGTGATTTGTCTATCATTAAAAACTTGAACTGTTACCTAACGTTGGCACATTTCCCTCTCCCCATGGTGTATACTCCTCGCTATTCAAATAATAATCATCAGAACAAGGGTCAAATGGAATAGTTTCTCTTAAATCTTTTTCGCTAAGAAAAAATTCAGTATCAGTATCTTTAAAATCAACATAAATTTCATGTTGTTCATTAAATTTATATAAAAAATTACAAGCTTGATGAATATGCTCTTTTCCTTTGTTCTCAACCAAAACTGCTGTAATACCATAGTCTTTTGCAGCATTAACATGTTTAATATCATCATCCATGAAAAATACGTTTTTTTTATTAGTTACTCCGGTATTATTAATTATTTCTCTTATATATTCTTTTTTAGTACAATTTTGTATTTCTTGAAAATTATTAGAAGGTAAACCTGATTTTATATATATATTTTTTACTATTTCTTTGTCTAATAATTGCTCTAATGCATATTTTACGGCATGATGGTAATCATTAAACGATGCTATGGCTATTTTATGACCGGATGATATGATATTTTTAAAAAGACATATTAATTGCTCTTCATTTTTCCAACCTAATTTATTACTATCTAGGAATACCTCCATCAGCTCTATAGAAAATTTTTGCTCAAGCCTAGCTTTTTCTTTATCACGTTCGTCATATGAACTAAAAAAGCGATTTTGTATATTAGCTGCTATAAGACCTCCTAACCACTTTCCAATATAATTATGCGAATGTCCTTTAACTAAAGTTCCGTCAAAATCAAATATAAATAAAGCTGTATTATCGTTCATTAATTTCTCTTATTTTAAAGTTTAAAAATTCTTAGTAATTTTTATTCTGCAGTTAAATCAATTTCTTTTTCAAGAACTTTATTCCAATTTTTGGTATTTTAGTGTATAATACGGAAAACTATTGTAAACTTGTGAGAATTTTTAAAGATGACATCTATTCGTAATATAGCAATTATTGCCCACGTTGATCATGGGAAAACTACGCTTGTTGATAATATGCTTAAACAAAGCGGGACATTTAGAGCTAACCAAGCAGTAGCCGAGCGTGCTATGGACTCTAACGACCTTGAGCGTGAGCGTGGAATAACAATACTAGCCAAATGCACTGCTCTTATGTGGAACGATATCCGTATTAATATCGTTGATACACCTGGACATGCTGATTTTGGCGGTGAAGTAGAACGCATATTAAGCATGGTTGACGGTGTTGTGTTACTTGTCGACGCTTCTGAAGGACCAATGCCGCAAACAAAATTCGTACTTTCTAAAGCTTTAAATCTCGGCTTAAAACCTATCGTTGTTATTAATAAAATCGATAGAGACGACCAAAGAATTAAAGAAGTTATCGACGAAGTATTCGAGCTATTTGTGGCACTCGAGGCAAATAACGATCAGCTTGATTTCCCTATAGTCTATGCCTCAGGTAGAGCAGGCAGAGCATCTTTAAACTTTGATGATAAAATTAATCCTTTAAACAATTTAGCAGAGGATCTAGCACCGCTGTTTGATCTCATAGTAAAACATGTACCAAAACCCGCAGCTGACGATAAAGCACCGTTTTCTATGCTTGTTACTACTAGAGAATATAATTCTTTCTTCGGTAGAGTTTTAACGGGACGTGTACAAAGCGGCACTGTTAAAATCAATCAAAACGTAAAAGTATTAAATCGTGAGAATAAAGTACTTGAAACCGGACGTATCACTAAAATATTAGCATTTATAGGCTTAGAGCGAATCGCTATAGATGAGGCTACAGCCGGCGATATTATTGCCGTAGCAGGCGTTGAAAATGCTAACGTTGCCGATACTATTTGTTCACCTGAAGTAACCGAAGCTGTACCGTCTCTACCTATTGACCCCCCAACTTTATCCATGACTTTTAGCGTTAATGACTCACCGCTTGCAGGAAGTGAAGGGACAAAAGTTACGTCAAGCTTGATTGGAGCTAGGTTAATGCGTGAGCTTGAGAGTAACGTTGCACTAAAAGTTACCGAAGCAGCTGAAAAAAATGCTTTCCAAGTTGCAGGACGAGGAGAATTACAGCTTGGTATCTTAATCGAAACTATGCGTCGTGAAGGGTTTGAGTTATCTATTAGCAGACCTGAAGTATTATTCCAAACCGATGAGAAAGGTAATAAACAAGAACCTATGGAAGAAATTCAGGTTGACGTTGATGACGATTATGTTGGAGTAGTCGTAAAATCTTTAGCACTTAGAAAAGCCGAAATGACCGATATGAGACCGTCAGGCGGAGGTAAAAGCCGTGTTACGTTTATCGGACCTTCTAGAGGGTTAATCGGCTATCACAGTCAGTTTTTAACCGAAACACGAGGCACGGGGATTATGAACCGTATTTTCCACGGATATGATGATTATAAAGGAGCTATCGAGGGAAGACGCAACGGCGTACTTATCTCTAACGGTGACGGGGCAGCAGTTGCATATGCTCTATGGAATCTAGAAGAAAGGGGAAAAATGTTTATAAACCCTAGCGATAAAGTATATAGAGGCATGATTATCGGCGAACATAATCGTGATAATGATTTAGAGGTAAATCCGCTAAAAGCAAAGCAACTAAGCAATGTTAGAGCATCAGGTAAAGACGAAGCCATAAGGCTAACCCCGCCAATGCTTTTAACTCTAGAGCAGGCAATCAGCTATATACAGGATGACGAGCGAGTTGAAGTAACACCGAAATCTATTCGTTTGCGTAAAGCTCTACTTGACCCTAACGACCGTAAAAGAGCTGCGAAGTAGGCATTGCCTAGAAAAAGTTGACATCGTCATTGCGAGGAAAAACTGTAAGTTTTGACGAAGCAATCTCAGGAGTCTTGCTTTATGAGATTGCCACGCTCCTTTCAGTCGCTCGCAATGACGACTTGGGTATCCATGCAACAAAACCAATTTTTCCTCGCAATGACGGAAAAACTAAGCTATATATTAAACACTATAATAACAAACTTTCTTTACTGCTTCTATTACATCGCTCTCGCTCGGCAGAGCTAATTTTTCTAAATTAACGGCATAAGGAAGCGGTACGTCTTTACCGCTGACAATCTCTATCGGTGCATCTAAATAATCAAAGGCTTCTTTCATAACAATAGAGGCTATACTTGCTCCAACGCCGGCAAAAAACCACCCTTCTTCTACTATAACTAAACGATTAGTTTTTTTCACTGATTCTATTATTGTATCCGTATCAAGCGGTTTAATAGTGCGAAGATCAATAACTTCACAATCAATATTATCATTCTGTAAAATATTTGCGGCATCTAGGGCAAGTTTTACTTGAATTGAGAAAGTCACTATAGTAACATTACCACCCTCTCTTAAAATTTTTGCCTGACCAAAAGGTATAGGCTCAATTGTTTCCGGTACGTCAAAACTATGACCGTACAAAATCTCATTTTCCAAAAAAATAACCGGATTATCATCTCTAATGGCCGTAAGCATAAGGCCTTTATGATCTTCGGCACTATAAGGGGCTACTACTTTTAGCCCTGGAATATGGGAATAACAAGCTGTATAATTTTGGCTATGTTGAGCAGCTACTCTACTTGCTGCTCCGTTTGGTCCTCTAAATACTATAGGGCATTTGACCTGCCCGCCTGACATGTAATGCGTTTTTGCAGCTGAATTAACTATATGATCGAATGCTTGCATAGCAAAGTTAAAGGTCATAAACTCCACAATCGGACGAAGCCCTGCAAAAGCTGCTCCAACTGCAAGCCCTGCAAAACCATATTCCGTTATCGGTGTATCAATTACCCTCTTAGGACCAAATTGCTCTAGTAATCCTTGAGTTACCTTATAAGCTCCTTGATATTCTGCAACTTCCTCGCCTATGACAAAAACCTTGTCGTCTCTTATCATCTCTTCTTGCATCGCATCACGCAATGCTTCACGTACCGTTATTTGCATTTTTCTTTTTTATTTGATTAAATTAAACGTCATTGCGAGCGACTGAAAGGAGCGTGGCAATCTCAGAAAATAATAAGGAGATTGCTTCGTCAATTACTTACGTAATTTCCTCGCAATGACGCCTTAATAATACACCTGTGTATACAACTCCCCCTCATCAGGCAGTGGTGAGTTTTCTGAAAATTCTACTGCTTCTTTCACAATTTCTTTTACCAACTGTTCTATTTCTTTTAAATCCGCTTCGGTTGCATATTTATTATCGAGTATCGTTTTTCTTATTATCACTAGCGGATCACGTTCTTTATATTGCTCAACTTCTTCTTTACTACGATATTTTGCCGGATCGGACATCGAATGCCCACGATAACGATAAGTTTTTACCTCCAATATTAACGGAAAGCTATTTTCTCTAACATACTCGGCTGCTTGTTTAGCTCCATTATACATTTCTTCAAAATCCATACCGTCTAACTGAAATCCTTTAACCCCAAACGATTCCCCTTTTTTATATAAATCACGCATAAAGGTAGAACGTGCTACAGACGTCCCCATCGAATATTCGTTATTTTCAATAATATAAACTACAGGTAAACCCCATAAAGCAGCCATATTAAAGGCTTCATATATTTGACCTTGATTAACCGCACCATCACCTAAAAAAGTAAAACAAATATTATTCGTACCATTATATTTCTCAGCAAAAGCAAGCCCTGTGCCTATAGGTACTTGAGCTCCGACTATACCGTGTCCACCGTAAAATTTGTTCGGTACGTCAAATAAATGCATCGAACCACCCTTACCTTTCGAGCAGCCTGTAGCTCGCCCCATAAGCTCGGCAAGAACATATTTAGGCTCTGTTCCCGCTAAAATAATATGAGCATGGTCACGATAGCTAGTAATTGTACTATCTCCTTTTTGTTTAACCATATCTACCGCAGAAATTACTGCTTCTTGTCCTATATATAAATGACAAAAACCGCCTATTTCTCCCATACCGTATAACTGCCCGCATTTCTCTTCAAAACGACGCAGTAGTAGCATATCTTTAAAGCTTTTTATATATTCTTCCTTTATCGGCTTATATTTTCTTGAGCTTATATCCACTAATTACTCCTTATAATCTTAAACATCATTGCGAGGAGCGAAGCGACGTGGCAATCCAGAAAAAGATTAAAAAAATTCTGTAAATTAGAATTTTTAACTGGATTGCTTCGTCGATGCTACGCATCTCCTCGCAATGACAATTCAGTATCCACGCAAGCAATGACGCTTTTTAATGTCACAAAATACGGTACATGATCCGAAGGTGGCAGCCAATCACGTGCTTCTGGTAGTAAATGCATAGAAAATAATGCATCTTTTAAATTATCGCTAACCCAAATATGATCAAGCCTTCTACCTCTGTTAGATTTTTTCCAATCTATATTTCTATAGCTCCACCAAGTATAGAATTTTTCGTCAAGTGGAACAAAATGTCTACTACTGTCAATAAAACCTAACGAGTTTTGTAGCTCTACCAATAACGAGCGTTCAATATCGGTATGGCTGATAACATTTCTCAACTGCTTACTAGACCATACATCATGTTCTAGCGGTGCAATATTCAAGTCCCCAACAATGATAATTTTATCGTTTTTAGTACGGTTAGTAGTTAACCATTCCTGCATTAACCTTACATATTCGAGCTTATGCTTAAATTTTAAGTTTACCTCTATATCAGGTATATCACCACCGGCAGGAACATAAAAATTATGTATTTCTATATCATTAACTATAGCTGCTATATGCCTTTTATCACTATTATATAACTCCAATGAAAAAACATTATTCAAAGGAAATTTTGAAATAATAGCAACACCGTTATATGATTTTTGTCCTGCATATATTACATGTTCATAGCCTATATTTTTAATAACTTCAAGAGGAAATAGCGAATCATCTACTTTTGTTTCCTGAAGTAAAATAATATCCGGTTGATGCTCATGTGCTAATTTTCTTAATAAATCGATCCGCAGACGCAATGAATTGATATTCCATGTAACTATCTTCATTAGACTTCTTGTATAACCTCCTTCTAAAGGTAATTTGTACGTCGATCCGGTACTCGCATCCTCACGTACTAAATGTACGCTGCGGTTCGAGGTGAAGTGTCTCCTTCAAATTCCTCTTTATAAGATAGGTTATACAAGAAGTCTAATCAATTTTTTATAGCTGCCCCTATTATTGCATCTCTGAGATAAATTATTCCAAGTTGATTTAAAGGATTTTTCATGTCAATTTTATCTTTTTCTTCTTCAGGAATTTTAATCATAGTATTACTGAGTATAGCAAAATAAAGATTATCAGGCAAAACATATCCTGCTTCACTTTGTATTCCAAGGGCTTTTCCGGTATAATGAATCATTAAATGCTTAGAATCAAGATCCGTAAGGAAAATACCGTAACCCATATAAGACTTACGCCCTTCTATATCTTTTGCTAAAAAATATTTAGTAGTCATAAGTTTATACGACTTCTTAGAAAGAATTTTTCCCTCATTTAATGCCCTATACCATTTAATAAGATCAACCGGTGTTGATATTATACCACCGTCAGCACAAGGAACTGCTAAAAAATCAGCAGTTACAGGAGTAAATATAGGTTTATTACTATTATTAGGCGTTAAAAAATATCTTACCGGATAATTAGAACTAATAACGTTCTTTTGGATTCTAGCGGCTTCACTATATGAAGCAAAGCTAGTAGATTTCATATTAAGAGGTTTAAAAAATTCATCATAAAAAAAGTTAGCTAAATCTTTTTTAGCAACCTTTTCGATAATCATACCGAGTATAACAAAATTAGTATTACTATATTTAAATTTTTTCCCTATAGATATTTCTAAAGGTTTAGAAGAAACAAATTGTAATATTTTCTTGTAAATCTCTTTCTTAGGCACATTTAAATCAAGTTTAACAAAACTAAAATATTCAGCAATACCGCTACTATGCGTTAATAAATTATGGATAGATATTTTATACGCCCAATCCGGTACTTTTCCACCCCACATTTCCGGATCAAGATATTTATAGATTTTATCGTTAATATTTAATAATTCCTGTTCTTGTAATTTTAAAATTCCTGCTGCCGTAAAAGGCTTTGTAGCAGAAGCAATAGGCATCATTTCATTTGCTTTTAATTGCTCACCGTTTAAAGCAAAGATTCCTTTAGCACCGGTTAATAAAGGTTTATAATCATCGGCAAACATAAAAACGGCATTTAAAAATCTATTACTTATATATTCTTTTTCTGCTTCATTGATTCTTTGCTGTATATCTGCAAAACAATCAATACTATTAGTAATTAAAAAAAGCAGCAACAAAAAATATCTACGAATCATAACTTCAACACTCCACAAACTTATCAGTAGACGTCTTACAAACGTTCGCTAATAAAGAGGAATTTGAAAGAGACACTTCACCTCGAACCGCAGCATACACAAGCAATCGCGCAGATTCGAGTCTAGGCTCGACGTACAAATTACCTTTAGAAGCAATTTATGTAAGACGTCTAGTAAAATAAAACGGTAATTTTGCTTCTAAATTAATCTCTTTACCAAAAATCTTTTCAGATAAACATATATTATTAGCATGCAAGAACATATATTTACTATACGGCATTATTTCTTTATTACCATATTTATCATCCCCAACTATCGGGCAACCTAATAATTTAGCATGCAACCTTAATTGATGCATTCTACCTGTAACCGGCGTAAATTCAATTAAAAATAAGTTATTATCAAGTGATTTAAGTAATTTATAATAAGTAATGGCAAGTTTACCATTTTCACTATAAATATCAGTAATTTTAGGTGTACTTCCCTTACTCTTCTCTATATTACTTCTAACTTCTCCTACATTTTTAATTGGCTTTCCATAGGTTACAGCAAAATATGTTTTTACAATCAATTTTTCTTTAAAAGCATCATGAAGTTTTACACTACTTAAATAATTTTTGGCTATTAAGAGCAAACCGCTTGTTTCTTTATCTAACCTATGTACTAGCTTAAAATCAGCACCTTTATAATTCAAATATTTTAATGCAGAATCAATAGATAAATTTATTTTACTGCCACCTTGAGTAGCAAGACCTGCAGGTTTATTTATAGCTATTAAATTATCATCTTCATATATCAGATAATCGGTAGTAATTTTCTTCGCTAGTTTAATTTCAGCATCGGTAAAAACTAATTTTTCGGGTTGCTTAACAGGTAAATTAAACTTATCGTTAATAAAAATTTTATCGCCGCCCTTTACTCTTAAACTCGCTTCTGCTTTCTGAGAATTAACGGTAATTTGTTTTTGACGTAATGCTTTCTCTATTACTCCTTGAGTCAATAATGGATATAGACGTTTTAAATATTTATCTAACCTAGAAGGAATAGGAGTATTGACATCGATGATCATTTAGAGCTTTTTATTGTGTTGTTGTATGTATTAGTTTTTTCGTCATTGCGAAGAAAAATTGAAAATTTTGACGAAGCAATCCAGTTATACAAATTCTGATTTACAGAATTTTTTAATCTTTTTCTGGATTGCCGCGTCGCTTCGCTCCTCGCAATGACGACTTGGTATCCACGCAACAATGCCGACTTAACCACAGTAACATTTTAACTACTTTTTATTAAAAAATAGCACCAAATTATTATAGATAAAAGGATTATAGCAAAAAGCTGATGTATAGAGGCAATTATTATAGGTACAGAGTATAAAAGAGTAATTATTCCGGTAGATATCTGTATCAATAATGCAATCATTAGAAAATACGCTATCTTATTTAATTTCGGATGTTCTATTTTTAACAAGCAAATTACCAAAATCACAACAACCAAAAATACGCTATAGCTGCCTAAACGATGTATGAATTGTATAAAAACCTGATCATGCAAATTTGCAAGATTAAAGAAATTATCTTTTATCTCCATCGGGATAAAACTATCACCCATTAGCGGAAAACTATTATATATCAGCCCTGCATCAAGCCCTGCAACCATCGCCCCTAAAAAAATTTGCACATATATTACAGTAATAGCAATACTGGAAAATATTAATGGTAATTTTAAATCTGTTTGTGACGGTATTAACAAAATATCACAACGATTTTTTATTAATTGATAAAAAAGTATATGATAAATAATTACGGCAATAATTAAATGAAAAGCAAGTCGAAAATGACTAACAGAAGGGCTACTCAACAAACCGCTTTTAACCATATACCACCCCATAAAACCTTGTACGCAAAATAATAGCAAAGCAATTATATAAGGTAGTATGTCATGATTTTTTATAACATCTTTAAAATAAAAATATATTAAAGGTACAATATATATTAAAGCTGTAATTCTACCGAGTAATCTATGTATAAACTCTAACAGATAAATAAACTTAAACTGCGATAAAGTCATTCCATAATTAACGGAGTTATATTCAGGAAAAGCTTTATATTTAGCAAATTCTGCTTGCCAGCTTTCAAAACTAAAAGGCGGCAAAATACCGGTTACCGGACGCCACTCAACTATAGATAAACCAGAACCTGTAAGCCTTGTTATCCCCCCTATAACAATCATCGCTATGACCATTATACAACTTATAAACAACCATTTTGTAATTAAACTCTTCTGCACTTTTATTTTAAGTTTATGTTTTTATTTTGTTGCCTCGTCATTGCAAGCGGGCATTGTTGCATGGATGGGTTTTCCGTCATTGCGAGAAGAATTACGCAAGTAATTCGACGAAGCAATCCAGTTAAAAATTCTGATTTACAGAATTTTTTTATTATTTATCCTAGATTGCCACGTCGCTTCGCTCCTCGCAAGGCATTGTTGCGTGGATCAATTTCGCCTCTGTCATCCCGTGGCTTGACCACGGGATCCAGTTAAAAATACTAAAATTATTAGTATTTTTTATTGTTTTTATGGGCCACGTGGTCAAGCGAACTAGGTGACACAGTGGATTTTACCGGTCTACGCAACAATGCCTCCTCGCAATGACGGTAACCACCAGTCAAATCAAGACTCTACATTCTTCTCCGTATCTTCGGCGGTATTAGCAGGACGTTTCTTATTTGATTTTTTATTACGATATCTACGTTTTGTCTTTTTTGGAACAGCTTGTGCTTCTTCTAAGCCGGCATTACTTTCTACAACTTTCACCTCTTCCACAACGCTTACGGTTTGCTCTACCGGTTCTTTTACCTCTAAACTCTTATCTTTTACTTCATTAGCAATATTATTACTATTATTAGCTGTTTTCCATTTATGTTTATTTTTGCGTAACTGTTCTTTTTTCGGCTCTTCTTCAGTATAATCGGCACTATGATTCTGAATTACCGGCTTAACAGGATTAACATTATTATTATTTTTCTTCAATAGCTTCACTTTTTCAATCGAATAACTATCTGATGTAGCATTAGGATCGGAATAAAAATTAAGCTTTATATTATATTTTTCTTCAATAAATTTTATCTCAGCACGTTTATTATTAAGTAGATAAATAACTGAAACGATATTGGTAAAAACATTTATTACATCAATTCTTTCTTCAAAAATTTCATTCTCTATAGTACGTAAAATTAACATAGCATTAGCGTCACTTGCTCTAATGACTCCTTTACCGTTGCAATGAGAACAAATTGCCGAATTAGTTTCTAAGAAAGAAGAACGTAATCTCTGCCTTGAGAATTCAAGTAGTCCAAACTGACTAATATTACCGGTTTGTATACGAGCACGGTCACGACTTAAAAACTCTTTAAAGGATCGTTCAATAATTTTACGATTCTTAGCTTCACTCATGTCTATAAAATCAACAACTATCAAACCTGATAGATCTCTAAGCTTTACTTGCTTCGCTACTTCTTTGGCTGCTTCTAAATTAGTTTTTAGTGCCGTTTCTTCAATATTTTTTTCAGAAGTTGATTTACCGGAATTTACATCAATTGAAATAAGAGCTTCTGTAGGATTAATAACGATATATCCCCCTGAAGGTAGTGTCACGACAGGCTGATATAATTTAACTAATTGCTCTTCTACTTGAAACTTAGTAAATATAGGAGTTTTATTTTTATGTTCTTTAAGTTTTGAAAGCTCTGAAGGTAATAAATCCTGCATAAATTTTGAAGCGTCTTCATAAGCCTCTTGTCCTTGAATTACCACCTCTTTAACATTGTGATCGCACATATCACGTATGGTTTTACGTATTATACTATCTTCTTCATGAATAAAACACGGAGCCGGAAATTTAATAGTACTTTTACGAATTTTATTCCATAACCTTGCTAAATAATTATAGTCTTTCTTCAAATCTAAGGTGCTACTTCCTCTACCTGCGGTTCTAACAATGACGCTGTAAGCATTTTTGTCACCGCTTACTATTTTATTTAAAATATCTTTCAGTCTTTTTCTTTCTTCCCCGTTTGATATTTTACGTGATATGCCGTTTTGCGAACCTTTATTAGGCATTAAAACACAATATTTACCAGCCAAGGATATATAAGTAGTAAAAGCGGCACATTTATTTCCTCGTTCTTCCTTAGTAACCTGTACTAATAATATTTGGTTTTTTCTTATTACGTCCTGAACTTTATATTGTTTATACTGCGGAACGTTCTGCTCAACACCGCTTTGAATAATTTCAATATCGTCAGCCGCTTCTAAATTAAGTTCTGACTGGAATTCACTCTCTACTAAATCTTCTATGTTTTTTAGGTCAATTTCTTCACTATCAACCAAAGAATCATATATAGCAGCCGGTTTCTCTTTATCATCCTCAACCGTAATATTTGAAAGAGCTATTTCAGGAAAAGCATTAACCGGAAAATTTCTCTCTGAGGCAGGCAAATTGTAATAGTTAGGATGGATTTCACTAAACGGTAAAAATCCACTTTTATCCATTCCGTACTCTATAAAAACAGCTTGTAGCGATGGTTCTATTCTTGTGACTTTTGCTAAATAAATATTACCTTTATTTTGTTGTCTTACAGTTGTTTGAAATTCAATATCTTCTATATTGTTGCTTTGTCCTAATAAAACTACTCTTGTTTCGCTTGGAAAATTAGCATCAATTATAATCTTTTTATTCATTTATCTTGCTCACTAACTTGAAGAACAAATAATTAATATAATGCTTGTATCTTAAGAAAAATCATTGTTTATCTTGTATTAATTTATTTAAATAGATAATTTATCTATGATTAAAGAGCAAAAATGAAATTCTAGATAAACTTCAAATAACACCTCTTTAAAATACTAAAAAATATATTATTATTTTTCTTACATTAAAATATTTTCATATTATTTAATTCATTAATTTTTTTAAAATTAAACAATAATTATATACAAATTATAAATTAAGACTACCATACTTGATTAAAAGCTGATAATCTAATAACTATCCATATATACTTAAATAATGGAATTACGAATCTCTTTAATTTTTAAGATAATAATCTTAATCATTATAATTATGAGTTATATACCATGTATTTATGTTTAGCAAACACTTAATTTATGACTTTAAAAAACGATTACAAAACTATTTTTTTCTCGCTTTTGGGAATATTTATTTTTTCCTGTATCAATGCTATAAATTTTTATAATTTTAAAATCTTTTTACTGATAAATAAAAATCTAGGCGGAGAACAAATAAATCATATAAATCAAACTAAATTTATAGGTTCGATAATCGCAGGCTTTGCCTTAACACAATTAATTAATAGGTTAAGTAATAAAAAAATTATTTTAATTAGCTTATCTTTATTAATTATTTGTACAATAAACCTCATTTTATTAAATAATTATACTCTAATTAAAATTAATTTTATTTTAATTAATTTTGGAACATTTTCATATTTCACTTCTATAACATTAGACATTATTGAGAGTAGCAAAGAAAAGAAATATTTTTTTTTAGCTTGTATAATGTTGTTATGGGCGGGTGGAAACTTAATGGTAGATTTATTAAATCCATTTATAAAACCGACAAATAATACTATAGTAATTTGTGCATTGTTATATTGTATCAATATACTAACTGAATTTCTGCATTATAATCCCACATCTCATAAATTAAATCTAAATTCAAAATTCTCATCCTTAATAAAAAATGTCGAATTACAATTATTGACAGGCTTCGTAGTTGCTTATGTCACCTTGGATATATTATGGTATTATGAAGCTTTTGCATTAAAGAAAGAATTAGCATTAATTAATTTAAGACTCATATTAAAATATATTTTTCTAGCAATATGTTTTTCTATAATTCCTATATGCTACATATTAAGCAAAGTAAATAAATATTTGGCTAATTTATCACTAACTATAATTCTGCTCGTCTGCTTTATTTTACTACCGCTTCATGGAACTAGTAAAAACCTTAATATATTATATATAATACTAATCGGTAGTTGTTTAGGATCCATTTATATTTGCAATATTTTAATACTAATTGATAAATTTAGAGATTACGAACTTAGAACAGCTTTATTTTCGTATTTTTCAATGTGCAGCATCGGTATATATGCCGGAGCTTTATCATCTCATGTACCTTACGGCACCATTAACGGCAGTGATTTCTTATTTTCCGTTTTTGCCGTAGTCGGTAGTTTTGTAGCTTATCATTTTTGGTATTTTATTAAGTATAAATTGTATAGATTTTAATTAGACTTCCTGCATAACTTGCTTCTCAGGGTAATTTGTACTTCGATTATATAATACATATACGAAGATCAACTTCAAAAAGAGCAAGGAATCCCCAAGACGAGGAACGGAGCGTATACTTAATACGTGAGTACCGCAGTACTTGTAGGATGACGTAGCCAATTTTTGAAGTTCATCGAGTATATGTGTAATATTTTGTAACATAATATAGCTTGTATAATTCGGCATAAAATGGCATAAAATATTAATATTTAAGTATATTTTTTATAGCCTCGCATGCAGCAAAGTACATTATTAAAACCGGTTAGTTGTTATGGGATCGGGGTTCACTCAGGAAAACGTACCCAGTTAACTATAGAACCTGCTAAAGAAAATACCGGAATTATATTCATTAGAACCGATATATCTTCTGAAAATAATTATATTGAAGCTAGCTATTTCAATGTTTCCGATACCTTGTTATCTACCACTATAAGTAATGATCATAAAGTTCAAATTTCAACAATTGAACATTTAATGGCAGCACTTTGGGGATGCAGCATTGATAATGCAATTATTAAAATTGATGGTCCTGAAGTACCAATTATGGACGGCAGTAGTAAATCTTTTGTGTTTATGATTGAGTGTGCAGGAAAAAAATTACAAAATGCTCCTAAAAAATATCTAAAAATTTTAAAAGATATAAAAGTAGTTCACAAAGATTGTGAATTATATTGTACTCCTTCCGATCACATGACTGTAGATTTAACCATTGATTTTAGCAGTAAAGCTATAGGTAGACAAAATCTAAGTTTTAGAGATCAAGAATCTTTTACTAAAAATATTGCGGATGCTAGAACTTTTGGATTTATAAGAGATGTTGACTATTTGAAAAGCAAAGGACTTGCCCAAGGTGCCTCATTTGAGAATGCTATAGGAATAGATGAGCAGGATAAAATCTTAAACCCAAACGGCTTACGTTATGAAGATGAATTTGTTCGCCATAAACTATTAGATTTATTCGGTGATTTATATACCAGCGGCACTAGCGTTGTAAGTTCAATTAAAGGCTACAAAACCAGCCACGCTCTTAATAATGAATTATTGCATAGAATATTTAGCGATACTACCTCTTACAAATTTGTAACTAGCAGTGAGTTATAATAATCATTTCATATTGTTAAATTTCGCTTTCTTTTTTGCATCCTTTTTAAATTTTCACTTTTTGTCCTTTTTATTTCAGCATTATTAACTTTATCTTTATCCATAGCTTTAGTTAACGGACTATATCCTTCGGCTTTACTAGGATTTTCATAAAATGGATTCATTACATTTTTAATATCTTTAACATAACTCTCTTTTCTATTATCCATTGTTATTTTATTTTCTTTAAAAAATTCTTCTAAACCGTTTCTTTTTATTTCAAAATTAAAATTACCTCTTATTTCTCGAAATTTTTGTATTTTTTGGTCTTTATTCATACTCCAATAATTCTTATCCGTTATTAATTTTTTTAAAGCCAATGTTTGCAATACTTGATTCTTAGTATAATTCTCTAATTGTTCTAAATTTTCATATATAGGAGTGTCTTGTTTTTTATATTCTTCATTTATATTTAATTTAAATATTGCTTTTATTTCTATTTTTTCCTTTTCAGTAAGACCGTCGATAATTAATGATGCGGTCGTAACTACACCATAACCCGTAGCTTTTAATATATCAAGCACATTACCGCTAGCACCTTTAATAATAGAGGCAGCCAAATTTGCGGCTCCACCTAAATTATTTCCAAATATTCGTCCTGTACTTTTCAATTTATTTACATTTAACTCATACTTATCTTGAGTAGCATCCTTGCCTGCCGTTTGCGGCGTATATAATTCATTTTTCAAAATATCTTTTAAACTCGGTTCTAATGATAATATATAATCTTGCTGACTTTTAGCATTTCTGTTATGTACTAATAAATTATTCTCTTTATGAAGTTTACGCAAACCATGCACTTTCAAAGTCTCATTTATAGCTTGAATTCCTACGCTAACTCCTGAAACAACAGCTACAGCTATAATTATCGGTGATATAGGAGTAAAAAGCCCGGAAACTGCAATTGCTATAGAAGCTATGGAAACTGCATAACTTAAACTATTGCTAAATAATATTTTACCGATTTTACTTTGTCTAAAACTAGTCCAATAAGATTTTAACTTATTAAATATTTTTCTAACCCTTGATTTTTTTTGAATCAGACATTTATTTTTCTCTCCAAAGAACAAATATTTTTATAAATTTTTCTTTTATTTATTTAATTAACTTCTCTTACAACTTAAATTATAGTATAAATTCTAATAAAAAACAAAATAAATGTCTGGAAAAGAATTAAATAAAATTGTTGCAGCCATCTTATTTGCTAGTTTAATTGCTATGATGGTTGGATTTGTTGCAAATATATTATACAAACCCACTCTAGAGTTACAGCATCGCGGCTACAGCGTTGCGGTTCAAGAATCATCAGAAAATCAAAATACTACCGCATTAGAGCAAGCACCGGTAAATATACCGGAATTAATGAAGACTGCTAACGCCGATAACGGTCGTGAAATAGCCAAGAAATGTTTAATGTGTCATTCTCTTGATAAAGACGGTCCAAATAAACTAGGACCGCATCTCTGGGATGTAGCAGGCAGACCAAAAGCAAGCATAGCAGACTATAAATATTCCCCTGCTCTATCAAAACTCGGCGGCGTATGGGATGATGATAGTTTATTTGCTTTCTTACATAAACCAAGTAGCTATGCTCCGGGAACTAAAATGTCCTTTGCCGGTATCTCAAAACCACAAGACATAGCTGACGTAATATTATTTTTAAAAACTTATGTTCATGATAAATAATTACCTCACCGAAATATGGTTAATAATCGGCATAATTTGTGTAGTCGTTGAATTCTTTGCAGTTCCAAGTATCGGATTCTTATTCTTTGGGCTTGGAGCATTATCAAACACTCTTGTGGTATATAACTATCCTCTAGTTAGCTTAACAAATCAAATAACATTTTTTGGTATATTATCGCTTATTTGGTTTTGCATATTATATTATCCTCTTAAAAAATATGTTTATAATAAAACTGATAAAACAGAAAATTACTTGGATATGATAGGCAAAACGGTAGAGGTTTATAGTTCTACCGTCTCTTCTGATACTTTAGGACAAGTAAAATGGTCTGGTGCTATTATGAATGCTTATCTTGCACCAAACGAAATCGATGCAAAAACAGGCGACCGACTTTTTATTGTCGAAGTTAAAGGGAATGTACTAATTTGTTCTAGAGAAAAATCTAATAATAATTCTTAGCAAAATATTATTTCTAAATGGCATTGTTGCGTAGTTTGAAAAATGCGTTCGGTGTCATACCGTGGCTTGTCCACGGTATCCAGTAAAACAACTAAAAATACTAATAATATTAGTATTTTTAACCGGATCCCGCGAATAAATCACGGGATGACGCGGTGGAATTGATCCACGCAATAACTTCTCTAAACATTCTCTTTAAACCAATCAAAAGCTTTTTTAAAGAAGCTGCTATTTTCATCAAGTCTAATATGAGCGAATTCTTTTTGCTGTTTTAGAGCATGAATTTTTAGCATTCCTATAGTTGCTGAATACATAGCCGGATTATAATCTTCTGTAAAACCGGCAATAATCTCCGGTTTACCGATTCTACTCTGTTTTTCAAAAATTTTATTTGAAAGCTCTTTAAGTCCTCTAAGCTGAGACCCACCACCGGTAATTACAACTCTAAAAACTTCAACCTGCCCTTTTGTTGCTTTATCATATTCGGCTTTTACCATTGATAATATTTCTTCGACTCTTGCTCTTATTACCTCAGCTAATTTATAAATTGTTACGGAAGTATTTAAATTATGATGAGTATCAACCTGAAAATCATCCATATTTATAATACTATCTTTCTCAAATAAAGGTATAATTGCATTACCGTATAAAATTTTTAATTTCTCTGCCGTAACAAGATCAATACCGAAAACTTTAGCAATATCCGAGCTAATATGAAAACTACCTATATTTACATGCCCCGTATATATTAATTTACCGGCAAAAAAAATGCCGAAAGAGGTAGTTTTATCGCCCATATCTATAATAAGCGAGCCTAGATTTTTTTCATCATTCGTAAGACAGCTAATAGCAGAAGCATAAATTGCTAGAGTAATATTTGTGACTTCAACATGACATTTAGCGAAGCATTGTACAATATTTAATAACATATTTGAACTAGCTGCAATAATATGTAATTCACAACTAAGCTCTCTACCGTACATACCTATAGGATTCTCGACTGAATTATTATCAAGAGTAAACTCAAGAGGAAAATAATGAATAATTTCTTGGTTTTTAACTTTAAACTCAAGTAATGCTTTTTGTAGTAACTTTTTAATATCCTGCTGCGTTACGGTTTGCCCGTTAACTTTAATGGTATAATTAATATAATAAGATTTAGTATCGGCACCTGATAACGATAATATAACTTTTTTTATATTTTTACCGCAATCTTTTTCAAGTGCATAAATTGCCGAAACAATACTAGTTTCAGCGTTTTTTAAATCTGATATAACTCCTGATTTAATACCTTTAGAATGATGCAAATTTTGGCTAGCTACTTTAATTTCACCTTTTTTACTAATATAGGCAGCAATTACGGCAATCTTACTACTACCGAAATCAAGCGTTACAAAATTTGATATTTTCTCTTTCATTTTTTTTATGTTTGTTATTCCAAAAACGTCATTGCGAGAAGAATTACGTAGTAATTCGACGAAGCAATCTCAGGATGCTTGACAAGATTGCCACGTCGAAACTACGTTTTGCCTCGCAATGACGATTCTCAATACTTCTCTATATAGTATTTATTCTTATCCCTTAAATCCAAAGCCTTATAATTTTGGTTAAATAGCTTGTTTGCTTTATTAAGTGCATCGACATATTTTAATGCTTCTTCAAACTTTTTTTCAGGTAACTTAATACTTATATTACCTTTAAGATTTAAATCCCACCTTCTATCTCCGAGTCTTACGGCAGCTGAAGTTTTATTCATTAATGCCGGATATTTCTGTAGCTCTAGTACTAATTTACCTGCGTAGATATTTGCCCCTTCCCCTACAACATGTAATAAATGAAGAAAAGGCTGAATATTTTTACTAATTTCGTAACCTTCTTCATCAACTAAGAAAAGCTGATTATTAATTTGCCAAATAGCAATAGGTTCTCTTTCAAATAATTTTATATATACCGTATTTGGTAATCTTCTACTGACATATACTTCCTTGATCCATTTATTTTTCTTTAAATTATTTCTAATTTCGTCTAATTTAAGAGCAAAAATAGGACTACCCTTATTCGCATTTAAAACCTTTAATATTGTAGGCTCATCGACATTTTGCTGTCCTTCGATGATAACATTCTCAAGTTTAAACCCAAGTTTTGTTGTTGTTTGATATATATTTGTTGTTAAGTAGGTTTTTATGCCGGCAAAATATTTTGTAAAAACAAATAGACATACAAAGATAATTAAAGCAATCTTAAACCCTAATATTGCTTTCTTGTAAATTAGTCCTAATTTTCGGCGTAATGAGATATTATTAGTTTTTTTTGTTTGTTTTTTTTTTTTGGAGTTTGTTTTTTTTCTCATGATTCAAAGCTTGCCGTCTTTATAATTTCTTCAATTAAGTTAGTAAAATTTATCCCTGCATAAGCTGCAATTTCCGGCACTATTGATAAAGGCGTCATACCTGGGTGAGTATTTATCTCCAAAGCATATAATTTGTTTGTCTGCTCTTCTAAAATAAATTCTGCTCTAGCAGGACCTTTACAATTCATTGTTTTATAAATTTTTTCTGATTCTATAAGCAATTTTTCATATAAATTAGCAGGTAGCGGAGCAGGACAAAGATGCTCAGCAAATCCTTCGGTATATTTAGTTTCATAATCATAGAAACGATTCTTTAGTAATTTAATTTCTAAAGCCCCAAGAGCTTTGCCGTTTAATACCGCTACTTGCAACTCTCGCCCTTTTATATATTGCTCTATTATCACCTGATCACCGTAAGGGAAATTATAATCGGCAAAATTAAAATCATCTTCCTCAAATATCACCTCAACACCAATACTTGAACCTTGCGTAAGAGGCTTAATTACATATGGTCGCTTCATAGGATCATTTGCCATCTCTCGAAACTCTACTTCTAGAGGTAATTTGTGCGTCGATCCGGTACTCGCATCCTCACGTACGTTTTTGTACGCTGCGGTGCTGTGTTCCGTGTCTCCTACAAATTCCTCTCTATAAGCGAGTTTGGAGAGATGGCTAATATTATCGCTTTTATTTACAACGATACTTTCAGCCATATTAATATTATTCGTTAAAAACCAGCTCCTAGAATGTATTTTATCGAATGCTAAAGCTGAAGGTAACACGCCGCTATGAGTATAAGGAATCCGCATTATATTAAGTAATCCAGGCAAGCAACCATCTTCACCATATGTACCGTGTAAACAGTTAAAAACAATATCAGATTTTATTTCTTGTAATTTAACCGCAATATCCGCTCCCATATCAATAAAGGTAACTTTATATCCTAATTCAATTAAGGCTTTACTAACTCCTTCACTTGATACTAAGGATACTTCACGCTCGGCAGACATACCGCCCGCTACTAACGCTATATGTTTTTTACCGGTAGTACTTAATATTTTGACTTCAGAATGTTCCACCCAATGTGTTTGATATTTCATATTATTTGCTTTTATTCTATATTGTCATCCTGCGACTTATTTTTCGTCATTGCGAGGAAAAACTGTAAGTTTTGACGAAGCAATCCAGTAAAAATGCTATAGATTAGCATTTTTTTATTATTTTTGCTGGATTGCCACGCAGTCTACGACTGCTCGCAATGACGATTTTTAAACATACCTACCCAAACGTTTTATTTCCCACCTTAATTCAACGCCGCTATCTTCAAATATTTTCTGCCGGACGAAATCACCTAAATCTTCTAAATCCTTAGCGGTAGCATCACCATTATTTATCATAAAATTACAATGAAGTTCTGACATCGAAGCACCGCCTATTCTATAGCCTCTAAGCCCCGCTTTGTCAATAAGTTCCCAAGATTTAAGCCCTTCAGGATTTGCAAAAGTACTACCGCCTGTACGCTCTTTAATAGGCTGCGTTGATGATCTTGCGTTATTTATTTCATTCATCCGTAATAATATATTCTCACTCTCGCCTTTATTTACTTTAAAAACGGCTTTGAGAATAATTAAATCCTTTGGTAAATTGTTGCCGCGATATTTAAAACCGATTTCTTCATTTGTGAATGTTAAAAAGTTTCCTGCAAAATCAATCGCTTCTATTCTAACTATGATATCCTTAAATTCAGAACCGTAAGCACCGGCATTCATAACAACACCGCCACCGATAGTACCAGGAATACCTACTAAAAACTCAAAACCGGAAATAGCATTTGCTTGACAGAATTTTGCTAAATTATAATTAAGGCAGCTACTACCTACTATTAGATGATCATCTATAAACTCAATATTACTAAAATTCTGACCGAGCTTTATTGTAACTCCTTCTATCCCGCCGTCTCTTATAATAATATTTGAGCCTGCACCGAAAGTAGTTATAGGTAATTTTTGCTTATTTTGTATTAAGAAACTTGCTAAATCTTCACTATCTAAAGGTTTAAAGAAAATTTCGGCATTACCGCCTACTTTAAACCATGTCAGATGTTTTAAATTATAATCTTTTTTATACTCGCCTTTTACTGTCGGTAAAATTAACATATTTTTACTGTCATCTTTTTTCTTGTGTGACGTTGTTGCATGGATACCAAGTGCGGGATGATAATCTCCCATCTAATTCATTAGCAAAACTTGAAATATTACCTGCTCCCATCATAATTATCATATCACCGGAAGCTGCATTATCTATAATAACCCCGACCGCATCATCTAGCTGTGCTAGAAAATTTGCTTTATCGTGATGCTTATTCTTAGCAATTTTATCAACTAAATTTTGGCTTGTCATCCCTTCTATAGGCTCTTCTCCTGCAGCATATATATCGGTAATATAAATCATATCCGCATCATTAAAGCAAAGCATAAAATCATCAAATAAATGCTGCATTCTTGAATATCTGTGAGGCTGAAAAATAGCAATAACTTTACCGTTTTGTTTATTTGCTATATTTTTAGCCGTCGCAAGTGTTGCTTTGATTTCCTCGGGGTGATGAGCGTAATCATCGATAATTGAAGCCTTATTATATTCAGCTACTTTAGTAAATCTTCTCTTCACTCCTTTAAAATTATTAAAACCGTTTTTAATAACTTTAATACCGAAATCTAATTCTATCCCAACAGCAATTGCAGCAAGACTATTTAAAATATTATGTCTTCCGGGCGTTGGAATAGTAATTTTTTCAATAATCGTTGTACCTAGTACATTTGGTAGACTAATTTTTACGTCAAAAGTAGAGGAAGCAATATCAGTGTTAATATTAAACGCTACAATATGAGCATCTTCTGAATCGATTCCATAAGTAACAATCTTCCTTTCAGTAATATCATCTACTAACTTACGAACTATTTTATGATCGATACAACAAACAGCAAAACCGTAAAACGGCAAATTAGTAATAAAGCTTTTAAACGCACCAATTAATGTTTCAAAATCTTTATAATAATCTAAATGTTCAGGATCAATGTTAGTTATTATCGCAATAGTTGATGGAATATGAATAAACGTCGCATCCGATTCATCGGCCTCCGCAATTAAATAATTACTTGAACCAAGATATGCATTAGTCGATTTATTATTTATAATCCCACCGTTAATAACTGTAGGACATAAACCGGCTGCCTCAAATAAACAAGCAATTAAAGAAGTAGTAGTGGTTTTACCGTGCGATCCCGAAACTGCTACCGAACATTTTAATCTCATAAGTTCAGCAAGCATTTCCGCACGCCTAATAATCGGAATTTTACGCTCTAATGCCTCTTTTATTTCAGGATTATTTGAATTAATTGCCGATGAAATAACAACATACGAAACATTGGTAATGTTCTGCTCGGCGTGTCCTAAAAATATTTTAATGCCGTATGACTCAAGTCTTTTAGTATTATAATTTTCTACTAAATCGGAACCTTGTACTTTATAACCTAGATTATGTAATATCTCGGCAATACCGCTCATTCCAACGCCGCCGATACCTATAAAATGTATAGTTTCTAAAGTTTGATTAGTTTTTTTTAATTCAAGTAACAGCATCTAAGTTTAATCATTTAAAGTTGAGTTCTGCATATAGGTTTTTATGTAGATTGTCAAGTGCTATAAAACGTCATTGCGAGGGAAAACTGTCAGTTTTGACGAAGCAATCTCAGGATTTTATACTATTTCATAAGATTGCTTCGCTCCTTACAGTCGCTCGCAATGACGACTTTATACGACAATAATTAAATATCATCCACCCTATCAAATTTTGCTTCGGAATAGAAGTTTCCTTGTAGCCCACCGACTTTTAGATCAATTAAAAATTTAGCTATTTCTCCGTTTTCTACGAATTCAGCTACCGTTTCAATACCTAAATCTTCTGAAATTTTAATTAATCTTTCTACGAAATACCTACTTTGTACGTCACTTGTAATACTACGTACATATTTACCGTCAATTTTGATAATATCAATTGGTAAGCTTTGAAGTTGTTTAAAAGAAGTAAAACCCGAGCCAAAATCGTCTAATGCAAATTTACATCCGTACTTACGTAGTTTATTAATAAATAAAGTTATTTTATCATAATTCTCATTGAAAGAAGTTTCTGTAATTTCAATAATTAAACGGTCCCGAACATTATGAGCTTTTAATAAGTTTTCTGCTATTTCCCATAAAGCTTCATCGCCTGTTCCTATATTTGAAATATTAACGGCTAACATTAAGTTTGGGTTGCTTGCAAGTTCGTTAACAGTCATTTCCAAAACAATTTGATCAATTATAAAAATTAATCCTTTATTTTCAGCAATAGGGATTATAGGACCTACGGAAATATAAACGCCGTTCTCGTCAGGTATACGAAGCAGACATTCATAATAATGAACTTTCATGGTATTGCGATCTATTATAGGCTGATAAGCAAATCGCATAGTCTTTTTTGCTAAGGCTTGTCGTAATAAGTTAAGCTGAAGATTAGATTTTCTTATATTTTCCAGATCATGTTCTGCAGGGCTATATTCACGGTAATAATAATTATTATTTTGTGAAAGTAACATATTTAATGTTTTTTCAATTTCTTTAGTATTATTACTTACTTTAATACTAGCAATATAACAATTCATATAAATTGCCGGCTTCTGTTCATTAATATAAAGCTGTGAAAATAAATATAATTTTCTAGCAAAATTTTTAATTAAGTCAGAATCAGTAGTATTTAGGATAAATAATATTCTATCTTTCTTTATTTTCTTAAACTTTGAAAAAATATTAAGTTCTTTGCTTACATCTTCAATGATTTGATCTAAATCTTCAATTATAAAATGCTTATCCTGCTCTATAAATTCTATTTCATCATAATTAACTAATCTACAAGCAAAACATGCGCCTTTTTCCAATTTATCTATCTCATCTTGTAAATCTTTATAATCCGTTATTAATTCCGACATTGCCATTTTTATCATAAAATTATATACTTAAGAATATTAGGACATTTTTACTGTAAATGAAATAAAAATATGAGCCGCATAAAAAGGATACAAGAAAAATTAAGTGTGTTAAAACCACATTTTCAAGAAATAATAGATGAAAGCTATAAACATGCTAGTCATTATGACGGAATTCACAGCCATATAAAAATAAGAATTGCTGCAGAAACATTACAGGGAAAAAGCCTAATTGCCAATCATCGCACTATTAATAACTTACTTACCGATGAATTTAATAGCGGCTTACATGCTTTATCTATAGAGGTAATATGAAAACAAATAATATTTTAAAAGTAGCCGTTGGAGCTAGCAGCGTAGCACAAAAAGCCTTAAATAGCATAGCGGATAAAAGCTGTGGCATAATTGAGGATAAAATACTTAAAGGTAATTACGTCACTCGCGAAGAATTTGAAAAATTACAAACTTTAGTAATAAAACTAAAAAAAGAATTAACAGAGTTAAGCGGTAAATAATTAATCAACTAGCTTTAGAATTTTCTATTTTTGCTTTTAGCTGTTCTATTTCTTCTTTAGATAATCCTGTGAACTCTATTATTTGCTGAACAGTTTTACCTTGTTTTAGCATTATTTGTATTAACTCTGCTTTCCCTTCGGCTTTACCTTTTTCAAAATTTTCAGATAAAGCTATTTCCTCGGCATCTTCCATTAATTTTGCTCTTATATAGGCGTCGTATTCTTCGGGGGTGAGGTTGTACATTTCAATTACATTATACGCATCTAGTACTTTCTCGCTCTTTATATTTGCAGGTGGACTAATTTCGTTTTCTGCACACTTAAATAAATGTAGCCACTCATCTATAGTATTATCAAACTTATCTTTATCAAACTTTTTAAGCTCTATAAATACATAGGAAAAATCAAATAAATATTGCTTATTTGTTTTAGTTTCAAGCATTTTATGAAGACTTATACAAGGTACTTCGTCATCAAACATTTTAGTCTTTATAAGCGAAATAACTATTACTGGTAATAAATCTTTATGCTTTATTCCTTTAGTCAGTTGCTGTACGTAAGAATGAGCAGAATAATATTGTACTCTTTTTAAATAATCGCTTTCATTTCTTTTTTGCATTTCGATTATATACCAGCTACCGGCTTCATCTTTAACCTTTAAATCAAATATGCTTTTTTCCCCTTTATCAATAATAGGTACTTGCTCTACAGGTATAAATTCTATTTCTTTAATTCTAAACCCCTCAGGTAATTCAAGAACTGCATTGATAAATTCCTTTAACCTTTCTAAATCACGAAAGATTTTTTTAAATAAACTATCATTTGTAGGATCTAAATATCTTTGCATATTAATTATTACTTTTTAGTATTACTATATTATATAACTTTTTAAGTAATAAGTAAATAATACTAGAATGTATACTTTTAATAGGTTCTTGCGTGCGGAAAATTAAATTAATCTATTTTTTAACAAAAATTATGTACTTTGATCAGTTCTGATTGATACTATTGCTGACATGCCGGGGACTAGATTAGCATTTGGGGATTCAAAATCTATTAAAACAGGTACACGTTGTACGATTTTAGTAAAATTACCGGTAGCATTATCGGGCGGGATTAAACTAAATTTAGAACCGGTAGCAGGAGCAATATTACGAATCTTCCCGTAAATTACCTTTTTAGGCAAAGCATCAAATTTAATTTTGACTTTCATGCCGGACTTAAATTTCTTAATTTGTGTTTCTTTAAAATTAGCCTGAATATACATAGTATTATCTTGAACTATAGAAAACAACGCCCTACCCGGTACTATGTAATTTCCGACTTCTAAACTACTATTACCGAATATACCGGGTACCATAGCAATAAGTTTAGTATTTTGTAAGCTCCTTAAGGTTACTTTTTTGTTTTCCGTTAACTCTTTAAGTTTTTCCTGTTCTGCTGCTTTTTCAAGCTCAAGAAGTTGTAAATTTTGCTTAGATATATCTAAATCTAACTGTGCTTGTTTATAATCCGTTTTGGCTTTCTGATATGCGTTTTTAGAATCATCTAACGTTTTAGAGCTAGCAAATTTTGCCTTATTTAATTCCTGCACTCTAGTAAAATCTGTTGAAACAATATCAAAGCTTATTTTAGTAAGCTTTAATTTTTCAGCCGCTTGCTCTAGGCTAATCTGCCCTATTGAGATTTTTTGCTCTATAATTTCTATATTTTTTATGCAAGCTTCAATAGATGCTTCAAGTGCTGCAAGCTTTGCCTTATAATCTCTATCGTCAATTTCGCCTATAAGATCGCCTTTATTAACTTTAGTATTATCGGTAACAAATAACTTTGTTAAAACACCGCTAACTTCAGCACTAACATTTGAAATATCTGCATCTATGTAAGCATTATCCGTGGATTGTGTATTTGCCCAAACATAAATTCTATATCCCAAATAAATAAATATTATTAAGGCTATAATAATTACATATTTAGTAAATGGATGATGTTTATATTTGTCGATAGCTTGTTGTAATACACTCGGCATAATTAACTTTACCAATACCCTCTATGTTTAAAAAAATAACAAATTGGTATAGAAAAAATATATATAACTGCAATTAACGGCAGCGAATACCATGGATATATGATAAGATTTATAATAACAATAGCAACTAAAATCATTGCCAGCGATAAATATTCAGGTTTAATACTCAAATTTTTTGTTGAGATTGTAGGAAGCCTACTAGCAAGTAGAAAAGCTATAATAGCCAAATATATATTAATTGTTATAGTGTGAGTACGGGTATTGATATTTAATAACGTACCGATTTCAAAATCTATCATTACAGGCGTTAAAGCAAGTAAAGCACCGCATGGGGCAGGTACACCGGTAAAAAAATATTCAGTTTTTTTATCTTGTTTCGGTTGATAAATACCAACGTTAAAACGAGCTAAACGTAGTGCCATACACACTATAAATAATAGCATTACTGCTGATGAAAATACCTTATATTCATATTGCTGAAAAGACCATAAATATATCAGATAGGCAGGAGCTATACCAAAATTAGCAAAATCGCATAATGAATCAAGCTCTGCACCAAATGGGCTAGTTGCATTTAGTATCCTTGCTATTCTACCGTCGATACCATCAATAATTGCCGCTACTATAATGCAATATACTGCAAGTTCCCATCTACTATCCAAAGCAAATTTTATAGAACTCATACCGGTTACTAAACCAAGCAACGTAATAAAGTTGGGAATTAATTTTATTAGAGGTACAGGCTTAGTTATTATAGATTTACGAATTTTTAACAATTTTAATACTCAAAATGTATTTATAATGTCATTGCGAGGAAAAACTGTAAGTTTTGACGAAGCAATCTCAGGATGCTTGACAAGATTGCCGCGTCGCGTCGCTCCTCGCAATGACGACCTTGAAGTTACGAGACTACTTCCTCTCAAACTTAAATTCTGCTGTCTTTTTACGTCCAAAATCAGCAATGATAGTTTCACCACCTATAGCAGTCTGCCCTTTACTCACTAATAAAGCTGTTTTCAACGGTAGATAAACATCTACTCTGCTACCGAAACGAATTATACCGTATCGCTCGCCTGTTTTAACTTCATTACCCTCTTCTAAATCACAAACTATACGCCTTGCTATAAGTCCTGCTATTTGAACAAAAACGATTTTCTGCCCTTGATCAGTTTCCATTAATACTGATTGACGCTCATTATAAATACTAGCTTTATCAAGTGAAGCATTAAAAAACTTTCCGGGATTATAATGAAGTGCTAAAATTTTTCCGTTTGCCGGGATTCTATTAACATGGACATTAAAAATATTTAGAAAAATACTAACTCTAATCATTTCCACATCACCAAGACCTAATTCCGGGGGCGGCAATGCTTCCTTAATTTCTTGAATTATTCCGTCTGCAGGACTTATTACCAGATCATCACTTATAGGCACAAAGCGATCAGGATTACGGAAAAAATAAATACACCAAGCAGTAGCGATAAATCCAATACAGCCAAGTTTTTCATTAAATGATGCTAATAAAAAACTTACTAATGCAAAGCTAGCAATAAATATATATCCTTCGCGGTGAATAATTTTAAATAAATCATTATATTGTTTCATTTTAATCCCTATGAATCTTCTTAACGCGAATAGCGAATTATTATATAATCCGCTATTCGGTTAAAATATTGAATATAAAAGGTGGAAGCCGCCTTCCACCTTTTATATGAATTAAGTATATATGTTATTTTTAGCAAAAATTTATAATTTTTTACTGAATATAATAACATATTATTTTGAAATCGGGGTGAAGAACCGCTTCAAACCCCGATTTCTACAACTTTTAGATCAATAGTAAATTACGTAAGTAATTTGCTATTGGCGATTCTTATTATTTTTAACTATGCCTGCTCTACTTTATCCTCTTGGTTCTCACTCTCATCTTCATCTTCTTCTTGAGGGGTAGCCTGGGCTTCTTGAGCAGAACCAAGAGCATATACGCATAAATCCGGAAGTGGAACACTGTTTTTTTTGGCAAGATCATTTAGCTGTGATATTGCTTTCATAACCTCATCAGGAATAGTACCGCCTCTTTCGTCAGATAACCATTTTGCTTGAAATTGTAGCGGATGATGCCCTTCTTGAGGCGTACCTATATAAAACTTAAACTTGGCTCTTTTTCCACCAAAATCGCAGTCAAATTCAAACTCTTTATAATGTGCCATAACTTTATGAATTAATAATTATATTAATATTATTATATTCTAACAATAAAAATGCAAATCTAAAATAATTTCTGTCCAAGAGGTTACTGTATCAGTTACTTTAAAGCTAATTAAAAGCTTTTTTGCTACAAATTATAAGATTTTTTTGAAATAGGAACTACTATTCCTTCTAAAATCTTATTAATTTTCGCTATAAAATCTCTTTAATTATCAATTAAAATAACTGATACATATAACCTCTAATATTTTTTAAGTTTCTTAGTAATATAACGATTTGAATATATAAATTTATCGTTAGAATCTATAATTATCCCGCCTGCTTCCTTAATAAGAAGCTCAAATGCATAATATAATGTAAAATTTAATAATGATAAACATATTAAATCCGCTTTACCTGATGCTATAAGCGTAGCCCCATAGCAAGGAGAGCCAAAAGATCTAATATTATCTACCTCTATCTCCTCCAAATCATTATGATTTAAACCTTCAATAATTGCTAAACAATTTTTTAAATCGGCATTATCGGAAACTCTAAGTCTTAATCCTTGATAATTAGAGTTTAAATTATTTTTTTCTATCCAAGCTCCTTTACCTTTTTCAGCATAATAAATTTCATTAAGAGCAGGAAAATATATTACTGTAGAAGTAGGAGTTAAAACTTCTTGATTCCTTTTTAAATAAGTTACGGATATCGCAAAAAAAGGTATGCTTCTAGCGAAATTATTTGGGCTATCTATAGGATTAATTAAAAAAACACTCTCATAATTATTATTTAAATCGAATTGATCCTCTGGAAAAAATAAATATTGTGTATGTTTTTGTAATTCTTCACATAATAAAGTTTTTAATCTTAAATAAGATCGCTTACAAAATTCTTCATTTCTTACAGAATTTTTTTGTAGCATTTCGAGTTCTAAAAAATCTCTATGCAAAAACTTAACTGCTTTACGCAGGGCATTAATTAATAAATTAGTTATAGGTTGCATTTATATTTTAGTAGTTAATTTATTGTGTCATTTACGCTTTTAGAAGCGTTGTTGCATGGATCGGTTTTCCGTCATTGCGAGAAGAATTACACAGTAATTCGACGAAGCAATCCAGTAAAAAATTCTGATTTACAGAATTTTTTTATTATTTTTTCTGGATTGCCACGCAGTCTACGACTGCTCGCAATGACGATTCGGGTATTTTAGCTAGACATGACATCCACGGTTCAATAAAACAACTTACTTTGCTCGCTCGACATATGTCATATCATCAGTTTTAACAACAATTTTTTCTCCTACTTCTAAATATTGCGGGACCTTAACTTTAATACCGTTTTCTAAAATTGCCGGTTTATAAGAAGCGGTAGCGGTTGCTCCCTTTATTACCGGATCAGTTTCATTAATTTCAAGTATAACAGTTGGAGGAAGCTCAATATTTAAAGGCTTCTCATTATAAAATTCGACTTTAACAATCATATTTTCAGTTAAGAAAGGTAATTTTTCTTCTAAAATTTCCTTGGAAACATTTATTTGTTCAAAATGTTTGGTGTCCATCAATACCAAATCATCACCTTCAAAATATAAAAATTGATAATCTTTTTGTTCAAGTTCGGCTTTTTCTAAATAATCGGAAGAACTGAATCTTTCGTTACGCTTTGTCCCTGTTTTTAAATTTTTCATCTCAACTTGTACATAAGCTCCACCTTTCCCTGGTTGAGTATGTTCCGGTGTTTTGCTTACAACCCATAAATCATTATTATAAACTAATATGTTACCTGTTCTAATTGAATTTGCTGAAATTTTCATATATTATACATTTAAGACTTAAAATTAAAGTATAAATATACAAATTATTTCCTTTAAAAACAAGAATTTAATCTTATGACCACAATATTAGTAGTAGATGATATAGAAACCAATATTAAGTTACTGACAGCCAAACTTTTAAAAGAGTATTATACGGTTCTTACTGCAAATAGCGGCAAAGAAGCACTAGCAATTCTTAAAAAAGGAAAAATTGATATTATACTACTTGATGTTATGATGCCGGAAATGGATGGATTTGAGGTATGTAAAACGATAAAAACTGATCCGGAAACTACTCATATACCGGTCGTAATGGTAACTGCACTTTCTGATATTGATGATCGAGTTAAAGGTCTTGAGGCAGGCGCTGATGAGTTTTTAACAAAGCCGGTTAACGATACTGCTCTATTTGTAAGACTTAAATCGCTATCTAGAATGAAAAGCTTAATTGATGAGTTAAAGCTTCGTAATAGCACTAATGCATTATTAGGCGTAACAAATATCGAAATACATGACACTTTTGCAGATAAAAAAATATTACTAATTAATGATGATGTGGTACAAGCTAAAAATATAAAACAAATGTTACTTAAGATTACCCAAAACGTAAAGGTAATAAGTAATTCCGATGAATTAGATATTATAAATGAATATATACCCGATTTAGTAATTATCAGTAGTACGCTCGAAAATGAAGATCCTTTGAGAATCAGTGTTATTTTAAGAGGTAAAGCAGAAATAAGCGGCGTGGTAATAATTTTACAAATTGATGAAGACGGTATGCCTTTAGTTGTGAAAGGTATTGAACTCAGTATTAATGATTATTTCGTTTATCCTATAGAGGAAAGCGAATTACTTGCTAGAATTAGAACACAATTAAGGCGTAAGCAATATCAAGATAATTTACGTAATGACCTTGAACAAAGTGTTAATTTAGCAGCTAAAGACGGCTTAACCGGCTTATTTAATCGTCGCTATTTCGATATACACCTCAAACAAATGATTGAGAAAGCTAATAAAGAAAGTATTAAATTATATTTACTTATGTGCGATATCGACAATTTTAAACACGTAAACGATACTTACGGTCATCAAGCAGGCGATAAGGTTTTAACAATTGTATCCCGTATTTTGAAGAACACTCTTAGAGTAACAGACTTAATAGCAAGATTCGGCGGTGAAGAATTTACTATACTTTTAACGGATATAGATATTTCTAAAGCAATTGAAACTGCGGAGAGAGTTAGAGTTAAAATAGAATATATGGATTTTCATATTGAAGATCAAATTGAACCTTTAAAAAAAACTATTTCAATCGGAGTTACGGAATATAAAAAAGAAGAATCAATAGAATCTTTCATTGAACGTGCTGACAAAGCTATGTATGAGGCTAAAACAATGGGTAAAAATAAAGTAGTAAAATTATAATTGATTTTTTAAAGTAAAAAAATAATGAGAAATTCTTCCAAAAAACATCTTGATTTACCATATAGACCAGGAGTCGGCATGATGATATTAAATGCCGATAACCATATATTCGTCGGTAAAAGAATAGATACAAAAATATCTGCATGGCAAATGCCGCAAGGTGGGATAGTTCCCGGCGAAACACCAAGTATTGCAGCAATGCGTGAGATGTTAGAAGAAATAGGAAGCGATAAAGGATATATTATTGCCGAAAGCAAATGCTGGTATAGTTATGATGTACCAAGCTTTTTAATACCTAAATTGTGGAACGGTAATTTTCGCGGACAAAAACAACGCTGGTTTTTAATTAGATTTACCGGAAATAACGAAGATATTAATATAAATACCTCTAATCCGGAATTTGACCAATGGCGTTGGGCATCACTTGACGAACTATTATCTATTATAATTCCTTTCAAACGGAAACTTTATCAAGCCGTCGTAAAAGAATTTGAATCATTAATTCAGTAAAAATTTTATATATACCTCTCATAAATGAAGAATTGGTAGACGAAGTTTAATTTGGAAAAGAGCGAGGCATCTTGAAGCTGATAAACGCAGCGTACATACTAGTACGTGAGGATTATCAGCAAAAGATAACATAATAGCCAATTTTTCAAATTAAACGAGTATACTTAATTATTTAGAGCCCCTTGATCCTCTATTTGACCTAAACATATATTATGTTGATCACTATCATCATGGTAATCAGAATTTATATGTACCTTAATTTTATTAGCTATGTATCTTATGCCTAATATACTTAATGTTACTGCTGTTGTAATACAGATAAATATAGTACTTGTAGCAGCACTATTTACCTCTCTATCACCTTCAATTAATTCATTTATAGCACTAAATAATGAAGTATCCGTATCATTGCCTAAAGTAAATACAACACATTCATTTGTTCCTCTAGACAATAAACTAATATCTTTATCGCAACTAGATTCGATCATATAATATGTACTATCATTCTTTATTAAGTTATAATTATTATCACCGATTATAATGTGCAGTAAATACATTTGCTAGGTTAGATATAGTTATATTAGCAATAAAATCTTTTACTTCTCTTATATGAAATAAGTTTATAATAAAATTATTTAGACAGTGATTTGTTGTTGTTTCAGTTTCCCAATTAACCGTATCAATTTGAGCTTCCGGCATTAAAAACCATGAATTTATATCTTCAAACGCAAATTTTAGTTCTCTAACCAATCCACATAAAATATATTTTTTATCAGCAATATGTACAAAGGTATGTTCAGGATGCTCATCTAAAAAATATGTAGAACTATTAGAAAAAGGTTTTAAATGTACAGAATATACCTTATTTCTATCAAGGCTTTGGTCATAACTATTTTCACTAGAATCAGCTGATATTAAATTTGGTAATAAAACAAGTCTACAAAAATAACCGATTAAATTAACTATATTTGGTAAAAATTTAATATGATAATTTGGCATAACGTTACCTTATGTTTATTATAAACATGCCTTATTATTAAGAATATTGTTATAATTCAATTAATTTAATAAGAAATCATCGTTTAGCTGTTGATACTTGTGTGATTTTTGCTATTATTCTTTTCACTTAAGTAATTAATACTTTCTATCTTTGCAGCCAATATAAAGTCGTTTTCCGTAAGACCGTCGATTTTATGAGTCCATATTTCCACATCACATGCTCCCCAAGATATAGTTAAATCGGGATGATGTGCTTCCTGCTCTGCAATTTCAGTTATCTTATTTGCAAATTCCATAGCCTTTATAAAATTAGGAAATTTATATTTTTTATAAAGATGCCCTAATTCATTCACTTGCCACTTGCTTTGTAACTGAACTAGTAACTTATCAATTTCTTTTTTCTCAAGCGGCGGAATACCGCCCTCACATGGTATGCATTTTTTTCACTTAATACTGTCATAGTTTTTTATTAGACTTCCTGCATAAGTCATCTTATAAAGAGGAATTTGAAGGAGACACGGAACGCAGAACCGCAGCGTACACAAGCGTACGTGAGGATTCGAGTACCGGATCGACGTACAAATTACCTTTAGAAGTGACTTATGCAGGAAGTCTATTCTATATCAAAGTTAAAATATTGATCTTTATAAGGCTCATCTTCAAGTGTATAATGCCACCACTCAATCTGACATGCTTTAAAATTATGTTTTTGCATCTTAGAACGTAAATAATTACGTTTTTCTAAATATTGCTTATCAATTAATTTACTGTCATGATGTGAAGCTTCATCAAATAAGTCAAAAGAAGTATACATGTCTACCGTATTATCATCTAAATAGGATATAACACGTTCATCTTTCAATTTTCTCTTAATGACTTTTGGATTATTATTAACTTCCTTCTGAAGCTTTATTATTGATAAATCTACAGTACTACCCCTACTATGACTGGATTTTTCAGCTATATAACCTAGTGTAAAACATTTAGACTTATCTATATATGGGTAAAAGCTTTCCTTATTTTTTTGATCAATATTATCTTTGCTCCATCTTAAAAAATGTTGTACAGCTTTTTGCGGTCTATATGCATCATATATAATAAGTGAATAACCATCTTTTTTTATCTCAGCTTGTACTGCTTTAAGAGCCTTAGCAGCTTCTATGGTTAAAATTGCTTCTGGTGCTTTATAACCATCTACCTTTTTACCAACAAAATTTTCATCTGAATAATAACGCATATTTTGAATAATTGTAGGGTCGATATCTTTCAGATACACGAACCCTTTAGGTAAGGATTTAGCATATATTGGAAAAAAGCTCATAAATATAAAAATCAAACTTGTTAAAATCAATTTCATAAAATGCTAGGTTCTGTGCACTTTTGATTAATGATTATAATTATGAGATATTTTTAAGCGAAAATTAATAAGATTTTTGAAGGAATAGTTATTCATATTTCAAAAAAATCTTATAATTTGCAGCTAAAAAGAGCCATAATTATGATTATTCTATTAAAAGTGCACAGAACCTAGGCTTTGTAAAGGTTTTTAATTGATTTGTTATTTTAAGATATTTTTTAGTGCAAATCAAATCTTTTTATAGATCTTCATAGAACCTAATATAAAATAGACTTCTTGTATAACCTCTTTCTAAAGGTAATCCAGTACTTGAATCCTCACATAGATTTGATACGTTCCGGTTCTGTGTTCCGTGCATCTTTTAAATTCCTCTTTATAAGATAGATTATGCAAGAAATCTAATATTTGGTATTGTTAACTAAAGAGAGATAATAGTAAAAAACTCAATGTCATCCCGTGATTTATTACATAGTACCGGACAATTTCTATTCTATGTCATTCCCGCAAAAGCGGGAATCCAGTACTTTAAAGCTTTTTTGAAAGCTTTATCTTTAAAAAAAACGATATAATAAAAAATCTTTAAAATTAAGATTTTTTAGACTGGCTCCCCGCTTTCGCGGGGATGACATCGAGGTCTTTTCAAAAACTGTCCTGTACTATAGATTTATTCACGGGATCCAAAAAAAATACCTAAACATCTAGTATTTTTAGTTGTTTTACTGGATCTAGTTCCCAAGCCACGGGATGACATCTCTCTTTAGTGAGCAATACCTAATTATTTATATATTTATCTTATACAAAATTTTATTAAAAACTATGGAATTATTAACAAAATAATTTTTAGCGAAAATTAATAAGATTTTTGTAGGAATAGTTAATCCTATTTCAAAAAAATCTTATAATTTGTAGCAAAAAGTAATTTAATTAGCTTTAAAATTTATTTTGTTAACAGTTTTATAGTAAACTCAACCCAATTTTGTGACAGACAGGAGGATATTAAATAGACGAGACGATAAACAACGAAGCACAAAGTTCAAATCAGTTTAATATAGAACTTTCAAAAAGATGAATGAATGGTAGCGAGGGAGGGATTTGAACCCCCGACACACGGATTATGATTCCGTCGCTCTAACCAGCTGAGCTACCCCGCCAGGGGAGAAGTGTTTATATAATTTATTAAGATCGTAGGCGTTGTCGTATAGGCTTGTTTATGTCATTCCAGCAGCGGCGGGAATCCACAAAAAAACTAACCAAAGACTGGAGATCCTGCGATCAAGTCGACCTTGTTGTATGGCTCAAAAAACCTACTCTATGTCATCCCCGCATTGATCAATTTTACCTCTGTCTCATCCCCGTGGCTTGACCACGGGATCCAGTTAAAAATACTAAAATTATTAGTATTTTTTATTGTTTTTCTGGACCCCGTGGTCAAGCCACGGGGTGACACAGTAGGTTTTACCGATCCACGCAATAACAAAAAATGCAGCAATGGCAACAGCCAAATCTCAAATTTTATCTTAACGTTTAGAGAATTGTGTTTTCTTACGTGCTTTACGTTGTCCGTATTTCTTACGCTCTACTACCCTAGAATCACGTGTTAAAAGACCGCCTTTACGCAAAATAGCATGAAAATCCGGAGCAGATTTATCTAAAGCTTTAGAAATTCCATGTAAAATAGCACCTTTTTGTCCTGAAATTCCTCCACCTCTAACAGTACAAATTACATCATACTGATCAATAGTTTTTGTTAAGACAAACGGCTGTAAGATAGTTTTCACATAAGTTTCAGAAGGAAAATACTGGTCTATTGTTTTTTTATTAACAACTATTTTTCCTTTTCCTACTTTAAGCCATACTCGTGCTATAGCATTTTTTCTTTTACCTGTAGCATAAAACTTGCCTGAATTATCTATTTTTTCTTTAGGAGTTTTTAATACCGGTTTTAAAGGCTCTTTAGTTAACTGCTTTTCTACTTTTTCTGTTTTAATTTTTAACTCGGTCATATTCTATTACTTTTTATTTTTTGGATTTTGGCTTGCAAAATCATAAACAGTAGGTTGCTGTGCCATATGAGGATGATCACCATTTGCATAAACATACAAATTACTCATTTGCTTAGCACCTAAAGCATTTCTTGTAATCATTCTTTTTACGGCCATTTTAATAACTCTCTCAGGGTGTTTACCGCTTAAGATTTTACCTGCCGTAGTATCTTTTATCCCACCTGGAAATCCTGTATGTCTGTAATATATTTTTCCGTCTTTGGGATTCGCTTTTTTACCTGTTAATTTTACATGCTCTGCATTTATTATGATTATATTATCACCACAATCTAAATGAGGCGTAAAGCTAGGCTTATGCTTACCGCGTAGCATATTAGCAACTCTGCTAGCGAGTCGTCCTAGTACAATATTTTTTGCGTCTATGACCCACCATTTCTTTTCAATTTCCGATGGCTTTGCCGAGTAAGTTTTCACAATAGTATCTATTTTAATTAGAATTTAAAATTAAAGAATCAAGAAACATATTTAATAGCATTAATACCCGCTATCTGTCAAGCTAAATATAATCTATTTACTTCCGAATATTATTTTTCTATCGGTAGAAAAATATAAATTATTATTTGCCATTAGCCCATAATAACGAATATTTTTTATAATTTTGACAATATGAGGCATCATGTTTAATCCATTATTATCAACATCAAAACTATATAAAACACCGTTAACGGAAATAACATTTAAACTTCGTTTATTGTTATTATCAACTCCAACAAAAGGTACTAAAAAAGTAGCAGATTTTAGTTTCTTAGGATCTTTTCCATCATTTAAATCAGCTACAAACTTTACTTTCCCTGTTTCAGGATTAAATGCTGCTATTTGTCTAGCATTATTTGTTACAAATAGGCTATTACCGATTAAAGATATTGATTGAATATCCTCGGCATTTACCTGCCAAATCACACTACCGGTTGCTATATTAAGCTTAATAAGCTTACCAAGACCGGTCGCTATATACAGATTCATATTATCATGAACGGGGGTACATAAAATACTTGATTCGTCAAAATTCGGTATAGCTGTACGATCATTAAGATTTACAAACTCAAAATTCCATCTTACTTCACCGTTTTTTATATTTAAGGCAAGTACTTGACCGGAATTATAAGTTACTATTACATTATCATGCTGTACTATCGGCGTCATAAAATAACTAGCCGATAAAACTTCCGCTAGGCTTTCATGTTCCCATACGGTTTTTAAAGTTTCTGCATTTAAAGCAATAGTTTGATTACTGATAGTTTGCACTAAGACAGTATTATCATTTAGCACAATAGGCTTAATTCTAATAATATCCGGAAGTTCTTTTCTAATTATTTCATAACCTGATTTTGCATCTAGTACTACTAGCAGCCTTGAACCGTATGTTACGTATAATTTTCCGTTATGGTGTAAAATTCCGCCACCTATATAATTATCTTTTTTATGTCTACTTAAATTATAAGACCAAATAATCTTATTTTTCTCTATAGAAAATGCAGAAATATTCGATCTAATATCTAATGCATAAATCATATCGCCTATAAAAATCGGCTCAGTAATTGTTTTGCTTCTAGCGAAACTATACTGTTTATTCTTAAGCATATTTGTATTAAATGTATATATATTTGCATTAGAATCTAAATATATAGGCTCATTAGTCTGAATTGCTAATTTAGGAGTCAACTCAACAATATTTTTTACCCTTTTTGGTCCAAGCCCGTTACATGAAATTAAAATAAAAGGTAATAACAGAAGTGCTATTTTTTTTGTCATATTTTTCCTTAAGTACAAATTATTATTTATTTAAATTTACAAGCAATGCTTTAGCCTGATCTTTTATTAGATCAGATACATTATTTGAAATTAATAAATTTTTTAGATTTTTTTCTGCTTGCGGTTTCATATTATTCTTAATATCCCACATAGCTTTTATGATAGTTGCTGTAGCCCAAAAAGGTTTTTTCTCGTCATCAAAATAGTTTAAATATTTTGTCAATTTTTCTTTATCTTGAATATCTAGATTTTGATCATCAATAACAAGACCACACCATGAAATACGTGCATAAGAAGTAGAAATTTCGGAATATTCTTTATTTTCAATAATTTTATTAAGCAGGTCTTTCGCTTCTGAATATTTTTTTTCCGAAATCTTTATGGCTACTTGTTCTAATGCAGCTATTTCTTTTATTTTAGTATTACTAGTAGTAACTAAATTCTCTAAAGTATTAAAAGCTAATTCTTCATTATCTTTTGTTGTTTCCAAACCAACAGTCTTAACAAGAATATCTCCGTTTTTTTTGTTATTTTTAACTCTTTTATCTTTATTATTATTAATAACAACCATTATAGTAATAGCTATTATAGAAATGATTATTATTATAGGTAAAAGCTTTTTGAAAAAAATTAACCTTTTTTCTTCATTTTGATCACTCAGTACTTCATCCAAAATATCAGTCATATTTTATTATTTTTATTTATTTTTACAGCCAAATTTAATCTTAGCATCTTCTGCCATTTTCTTGGATGCGGCAGTTCTATTAGTTGGAAATTCCTTATCAAGCTTAGCAAGCATATTACATGCTTCCTGAGTTTTTTTTAGTTCGCCTAAGGAAAGTGCTAACTTCAATAATCCATCGGAAGATTTTGCCCCTTTCGGCGACTCTTTATAGCCTTTTAAATAGTTAACCGCGGCTCCGTTATAGTCTTTTTGTTTAAAAAAGCATTCCCCATACCAGAAATAAGCATTACTAATTAGCGAACTGTTAGGATATTTTTGGATAAAATTTTTAAACTTATCTTTTGCTTCAGTAAGTTTATTATCTTTATAAGCAGCAAGAGCCAAATCGTAAGCTTGCTTATCAGGAGCTATATCCTTATTAACCGCAATAGCTTTTTTAGGAGCATTATCCGGCATATCTTTAAGCAAAGCTATATCAAAAACATCTTGTTTTTTTGAATCACCGGCTTCTAAAACTTCAGTATTTTCTTCTTGATTTGGAATATTTGAGTTCTGCGTTAGCATATCAATTTTATGCTGTAAAACCTCAACTTTACCGATTAGCCTTCTGATTTCTTGTTCCTGTTCATCTAGTCTATTTTCAAAATCATTATTTGCTGCATATTTTAAAGGCTTTCCTTTAATAGTTTCGCTTTCTCCAAAAGAAAACATAGAAAATAAAAAAGTAAATAATAAGATAATAAGCTTCATATATTTTTTTAAAATTTATAATTTTTTTATAATACCGAAAATTTTTTAATATTCCACACAATTTTTTATATTTCGGAATTACCTAAAAAGGCACTTTTGTTTTATACAACACTTAATAAAGACCTTATTGTCATTCCCGCCTACGCGGGAATGACATATAGGCATTCTATCTCAAACAATTCTTTTTAGGCAATGCTTATATCTCAATACTACCATCATATGTAAAAGTTATTGTTATGGTGGTACCTTCATTTATCTTACTTTGCAAATCAAATTTACCGTTCATAAGTTCAACCAGCTTTTTAGTGAGCGGCAGCCCAAGACCGGTACCTTCATATTTTCGACTAAGCTCACTATCAATTTGACCGAACGCCGATAAAGTTTTTGGGATATCTTTTTCCTCAATACCGATACCGGTATCTATAACTTTTATATATACTAATTTTGCTAACTCATCTTTTTCAAGTGCAATAGTAACACTTCCTCCGGAATTTGTAAATTTCACGGCATTTGATAAAAGATTTAAGAATACTTGTTTTAGCCTCTTTGGATCAGCCTTTATAACCACATGCTCTCTCGGTAATCTACTAATTAAAGCCACTTCGGCTTGATCGGCACGAGGCTTAACAAGTATCAGCGAAGAACTAATTAATTTATTTAAATCAAGATCTATACTATCTACTTTTAATTTATCGGCAGAAGCTTTAGAAAGATCTAAAATATCATTAATCATACTAAGCAAATGTTTACCGGCATCATTTATATCTTTAATATAATTTTTACTTTTTTCTGCATCTCTTTCCGACATAAGAATTTCCGAAAAGCCTATTATAGCATTAAGCGGTGTACGCAATTCATGACTAATATTGGCAAAAAACTTTGTATTTGAAGAGCTGGTTTTTTCTACTTTTACTATTTGAGCTTTTAAATTTCTATTTGTTTCAAGCTGCTTCTCAATAATTTGTCTAGCATAGTTAGTATTACTAATAATTATAGTGCAGAATATTATAAAAATAATGATAAAAGTTATAAAAACCTTTTGCTCAAGAGAGGTTATATTTTGCCACTGGCTGGTAATATTAGTATTAATCTCAAATACTGCATCTACGGGAAAATCTAAATTATTATCTATAACAGGGATATAGCTAGTAACAAAAGAAGCTTCTTCCACTGTTAAATCACTTTCATTTTCTATTACTACCCTTGGTAATAATATATGACTTGTAATACCCTCAAAAGCATCTCGAAGCGGAGCTTTTGAAGTAAAGGATTTTAAAAAAAATTTATCGATTTTTGCAGTAAATATCTCAACCAAACTATCATCTTTATAATTGTCTACACTATACATATGTAACATATTACTAGTGATGAATTTATTACCTTTGAGATCGTAGAGAGAAATATTAATATTAAGATTGGTGAACCATTGAGCGGTAATCTTTGCAAAATTAATAAAATCTTGATCTTGTAATAATTTTAAATAATCGAATTTATGTAATTTACTGATTACGTTCTGATGAGTATTCCAAATATTATCAGTGTAAAGTTCTACAATTTTAGTATGTTCCAAAGCCACTTGTTTTACTATCATTTCTTTTATCATAAAATAACGATAAAACATCATATTTATGACAATATTAAGAAATAATATAATAAATGACAATCTTACTATATACTTATTATGGTTCATTACGAGACCTAGTAGTTATTTTTAGCTCAACGGATGTCATTCCTGTGGAAAGCTTGCTTGCATACCAAATCGTCATAAGCTACGCAACTAAAGGCATTGTTGCATGGATACTGAAAGTCGTCATTGCGAGGAAATTACGAAGTAATTGACGAAGCAATCCAGTAAAAAATTCTGATTTACAGAATTTTTTTTATTATTTTTCTGGATTGCCGCGTCGCCTACGGCTCCTCGCAATGACGACTCGGCATCCATGCAGCAAAACCTAGAATGACATTATCCTCTCTACTTATCTTCTTGTTTAACTTTCTCTTTCGTTTCCAGCTTCTTATTAATAATCAACCCTGTAATTACATCATAAGCACGAGCAAATTGATAATCTTTTTTGTATAATTCCGATAATTCATTCTCTTCTTGTTTATTATTTTTGGCTTTTGTTTCTTTTTTGCTATCTTTGTTTTTAGATGAATTATCTTTATTTTTTTCATTATCATTCTTTAAGTAATTTTTTAAAGAACTTTCTGAAAAACGCTTATCTATTTTTTTCACCTCAGGATATTCGACTTTTGCGGGCTCAATTAAAATATCAGGCTCTATTCCTTCTGCCTGAATAGAACGACCGCTTGGGGTGTAATATTTAGATATAGTGAGTTTTACGGCAGCCCTAGAATTGATTTGCGTTAAAGCCTGAACTGATCCTTTACCAAAAGACTTAGTGCCAAGTATTATTGCTCTTTTATGATCTTGCAAAGCTCCGGCAACTATTTCCGAGGCAGAGGCAGAATTACCGTTTATTAAAACTATCATAGGTACTTTAGGAGCTTTTAAAGAAAACTCATTTGCTTTAGTTTCGCTATTACTTGATGTAGTTCTACCTTTTGTTGTTACAATTACACCGGAATCAATAAAATAATCACTAACGGCAATAGCTTGATCTAGTATACCTCCGGCATTATTACGTAAATCTAGAATTATACCTTTTAGGTCATCTTTACTTTCAGTTTTTAACTTCTTTACTGCTGATTTCAGCTCAGAAATTGTTGACTCATTAAAAGTAGTTATACGTATATATGCAATATTATTTTTTTCTAAATGTGCTTTTATCGGCTTGATTTTTACTATTTCGCGAGTAAGCTCTAGCTCTTGCGGTTTTGCCTCTTCTTCCTTAATTATCAACAATTTAACCTTAGTACCAGGCGTACCACGCATCTCTTTTATAGCTTTATTAGGTCCAAGCGTAGAGACTAACTCGTCATTCACGCCTACTATATAATCCCCGCCTTTAAGCCCTGCTTTGAAAGCCGGCAAATCGTCAATAGGCGATATTATCTTAATTGCTCCGCTATCATACATTATTTCAACACCGATTCCGCCGAATTCACCTTTTGTAAAAGTAAAAATATCTTCTAAATCCTCATCGGTATAATAGCTTGAATGAGGATCAAGCGAGTTTAACATACCGTTAATTGCCTCATCTATCATTTTTTGCCTATCGGGTACCTGTACGTAATCCTTTTCAATACGTTCAAATACGTCTTGAAATTGCTTATAAGCTTCCTGATTTGATATTTTATTTTCAGTTTCTTTTTCTTCTTCTGCAAATGCACAAATAGAATTTATAATAAAAAATAGTGTTATAATTAAACGTAATAACATAATACTCCGAATATGTGTGTGTTTTAAGTTTTTAAAACGTCATTGCGAGCAGTCGTAGACTGCGTGGATACCCAGACCGTCATTGCGAGGAGCGAAGCGACGCGGCAATCCAGAAAAATAATAAAAAATTCTGTAAATCAGAATTTTTTACTGGATTGCTTCGTCAAAACTTACAGTTTTTCCTCGCAATGACGGAAAAACCGAGTCATGCGGGCAACGTTGACAATGCCTCGCAATGACACCTTGTCTTAAATATCCAACTCGTTAATAATTTTATCCATTTTAACTAAAGCCTGTTCATAAATAAATTGAAATCTTTTTTCCGGCTTTTTACCCATTAAATCATCTACTATTTTATCGACATTTTGGAAATCTTCTAAAGTTACCTTTAAAAGCGATCTTTTTTCCGGATGCATAGTAGTTTCCTTTAATTGTGCAGGCATCATTTCACCGAGACCTTTAAACCTACCTACTTCAATTTTAGCTTTACTAGCTTTCGATAATTTATCCGTTAACTTAGCTTTTTCCTCTTCATCACCTGCATAATAAGTTTTATTAGACTGCGTTAAACGATAAAGCGGAGGCTTAGCTAGATATAAATGCCCCTCTTCTACCAATTTCGGCATTCGTAAAAAAAAGAAAGTCATTAATAACGAAGCTATATGAGCACCGTCAACATCTGCATCAGTCATAATAATTATTTTTTCGTAACGCAAATTTTCTTTTTTATAATTCTTTAAACTACCGCAGGCAAGAGCTATTTCTAAATCTTGTATTGCTTGATTATTAACGATTTTCTCAAGCGTAGAACTCGCAACATTTAGAACTTTACCCCATAGCGGTAATACTGCTTGCGTTTCTCTATTACGTGCTTGTTTTGCAGAGCCTCCTGCCGAATCACCCTCTACAATAAATAATTCCGTCCCTTCAGGTGAAGTTCGTGTACAATCGGCAAGTTTACCGGGTAAACGTAATTTTTGAGTGGCATTTTTACGGGAAATATTTTTTTCGTTTTTCTTACTTATTCTAAACTCAGCAATAGCAATTACATGCTCAAGTAAATTAGTAGCTAAAGCTTTATCGCTACTAAGAAAATGATCAAAATGATCTTTTATTATATTCTCGACAGGTTTACTTACGCCGTTTGATACTAATTTTTCTTTAGTTTGTCCTTGAAAAGACGGCTCAGCTATAAAAATAGAAAGTACGACACTTGCGGTTTCTAAAATATCCTCAATAGTTAGATTAGCAGCTTTTTTATTCCCTATCATTTCACCGTATGCTTTAAGCCCACGTAAAATAGCCGACTTAAGACCTTGCTCATGCGTTCCTCCTTGAGGAGTCGGAACAGTATTACAATATGATTGAATAAATGCCGAGTTATCATTATTTTGCCAACAAATCGCCCATTCAAGTTTTATCTCGTCCGGCGTAGACTCTATATTACCTGAAAAAATTTCCGGAATAATTAAATTATCTAAAGTTATTTTTGAACTTAAATAATCTTTTAAACCGTTCGGGAAATTTATTAATGCCTTTTTAGGTATATCTGACGGTACTTCTACTTCGCATTCCCATTCTATAGTAACACCGCGATATAAATAAGCTTTTGACCTTGCAAGCTCATAAATCTTTTTAGGGTTAAAATGTAATTTTTCACTAAAAATTTCCGGATCTGGAGTGAAATTTATTGATGTACCTCTTAGCCTTTTAGATGCTTCTTCACATATTAAATCAGTTAATTTTTCTCCTTTAGAATAACTTTGGCTATATAATTTACCTTGTTTATAAACCTTTATTTCTAAATGTTTAGATAAAGCATTTACTACCGATATTCCAACACCATGCAATCCGCCTGCAGTATGATAAACATTATTTGAGAATTTACCTCCTGAATGAAGAGTAGTTAAAATTACTTCTAAAGCTGATTTGTCAGGAAATTTAGGATGATTATCAATAGGAATACCGCGACCGTTATCAAATATAGTAATACTATGATCCTGATGCATTTTTATCGTGATGATGCTTGCAAAGCCGGCGACTGCTTCATCCATAGCATTATCCAGCACCTCAGATACTAAATGATGCATAGCATTTGAATCAGTACCCCCGATATACATCCCCGGTCTTTTACGAACAGGCTCAAGCCCTTCTAATACTTCAATATCTTTTGCACTATAGTTATTATCGACTAGCTTATTTTTCTTTTCTTTGTTAAAGCTGAATAAATCGCTCATATATTAGAGATTTAATTAATTATTTTCTTTCCTAAATAAACTATTTAACATAGAAAAGCAATTAAGCTTTAAAGAAATTGTTTTGAAAATTCTACGTCATTGCGAGCAGGTATTGCCTGCACGGATACCTAAGTCGTCATTGCGAACGACCGTAGGGAGTGCGGCAATCCAGCAAAAATAATAAAAAAATTCTGTAAATCAGAATTTTTTACTGGATTGCTTCGTCAATTATTTCATAATTTCCTCGCAATGACGGAAAAATCGAGCCATACAACAACGCCAATACCACACGGGAATGACATAATTAGTTATACCCCTTAGCTTTGATTAACATGCAAGCTATGTTAGCGTTTCCTTGAGCTAATGCAATATCTAACGGATATTGACATTCATCATTTAGAGTAGAGATTTTAATACCTCGTATGACCAAAAATTTTGCTAAATAGTAATTATCGTTATAAATAGCAGCAGTTAGTAATGTTTCACCGCTTTTACTTTTTTCTTGCAATATTGGATAAACGTCAAGTAACGCACGCAACCCAAAAAGATTATTTCTATCAACTGCTCTAAAAGCATTATCTACTGCCTTACAATAAGATAGATTGGCATAAATATCTTTCTTTTTATTTATATCATTATCATATTTAATAAAACTCTCTACAACTTTTCTTCTTTCAGCACTTGCTATCCATTCTTCTTTCTTTTGGAACAGTTCTATATATGCATACATATCCATCTGCTCTAAAGTTGCTTGCTCTGTTAATTTACCAAGAACTATATCATCATCAGGCAAAAGCAACATTTGTGTTTCATCTTTAACGAATTTTGTTGTCGATTCCGAGGTTTCATTATTCACCTTATTATCTTGTTTTTGAATCGTGACATTTGGAGAGCTTACCGGAGGTGATTTCTCTTGATTATTTGTAGTTTGATCATTATTAATTTGCTTCTCTAAAGGCTGAGATTGAGGTTGATTCGGCTTCACTACAACAACTGGTATAAGCGGAGTATTCCAATCTTGTTTTTTTGGGACATCTGAAACAGCAACAAATGTCTCTTGCGAGTTATTTATTTCCGCCGAAGAATCAGTTGTAGGAACTACTTTAGACGGAGTAGTAACGGGTGTATTTGGGCTAGGAGGTAGTATAGGCTGTGTAGAAGGTTGATTTGTAGGCATTACCGGAGGTGCAGGTACATTACTAGGTACTGCCGGAGTTTCTGCAGGAGGTACCGTTGTCGGCATAGTACTAGGGGTAGTAGTATCTTGGGTTACCGGCGGGCTGACCACAGGCGGAGAAACAGCAGGCATATTAGATATAGATTGCGGTGCTATCGGTGCTACGCTTTCTTCCTCTTTATTAGCATCAGGAGGGGGATTAAGCGGAATAGGCTTATGCACAGGCGGCAAATTGGTTGGTTTATATATTTGCACCGGTCGCTGCGGAGGCACTACATAACTTCCTGCTTGAGCCGGAGGCATAGATACTATCGGTCTCGGTACATTAGAAGTTATAATATTAGAAGCTAAATTTGTATCTTTATGCTCATTAGAAGCAACTTCTTCCTCATGTATTTCATTACTTGTAGCACTAGGTAACTTTGCACTACCAATATCTATAAAAGGTTCAGATGTTTCCGATTCATTAGGTTCTTGTTGTGTAACTTGTATATCCGGTGTGTTATAATGAGAAGCTAAATTTGTACTATTTTCATGTTCGGTATTTGTATGAACATCATTACTTGCAGCACTAGGCAATGCTGTACTACCGACATCTGTACTACCGACATCTATAAACGGTTTAGATGCTTCGATTTCATTAGATTCCTGAATGTCATGAGAAGCTAAATTTACACTATTTTCATGTTCATTACTTGCGGTGGCACTAGGCAACGCCGTATTACCGGTATCTATAAAAGGTTCAGACGCATCAGCTTCAGTATGCTCTTGTGAAGCTAGCTTTGGCTCTTCTTGAGGAGCTGCTTTAGTTTGTTCATTTGGCTGTTTAGGGGGGATATTTTTCTTTTTTGATTTACTAAAAAATTGCTTAAATTTATCAAAAAAAGAAATATCGGAATTAGAGCTAACATCCTTGTCTTTAGTATCTACTTCGGCAGCCGGTAATGATGGCGGTAAGGGCGGAGGGGAAGCATAACTTTGCACTGCAACCAATAACAGATTGATAAAAAATAATATCTTACATAATTTATTTAACATATAATTCCTTATTAAATAATTACAAACAGATGTCATTCCCGCGTGGCATTGTTGCGTGGACCTGCTTTTCCGTCATTGCGAGAAGAATTACGTAGTAATTCGACGAAGCAATCCAGTAAAAAATTCTGATTTACAGAATTTTTTTATTATTTTTTCTGGATTGCCGCGTCGCTTCGCTCCTCGCAATGACGATTAGATATCCACGCAACAATACCTTCCCGCGTAGGCGGGAATCTAGGATAAAGCGAGATAAATCGAGCTTTTAAAAAGCTTTAAAGTACTGGATTCCCACCTACGCGGGAATGACATCTACCTACCTCTTACTATTCTGCACCAATTTCTTTATTTCAATTTCTACTAACTCTTTAACAAGTACAGGTAGATTTTTATCAAGCCAAGCTTTAAGTTCCGGTTTTAACATCTGGACGACTAATTCTTCAAGTGCATTTTTAGATGAGATATTATTATCCAGCTTTTTATCTTTAATAGTATCGGTAAAATTTTTAAAAATATCACCTACCGCTTCAGCAGATTTAGTTGATATTAACTTTTCTTCCTCATCTTGATTTACTATTTCCGTTAGCTCTAATATATCTTCATCTTCACTATCATTTTCATAAATAGGATTTTTACGCTCGTTAATTACTCCTTTAATCGATTTTAATATGTCTTCTACAGACATATCTTGGTTCTTTTTATTTTCCTTACTCACGTTAGAAACCTATAAACATTTTCTTTTTAATAGTCTTAAACTCTTCTTCAGGACTAAAATATTTTACTTTAAGTTTTAAACTTTGAGCCGTTAGCTCGCCGGTTAACAATTTCATTTGATATGCTGCAAGTACTGAATTCTTATACGCATCCACACGAGTTATTTTTGCTTCATACAATTTTTGCTCAGCATCTAAAACATCGAGTATAGTTTTGGAGCCGACTATTTCCTCTTGCACCGTACCATCATATGATATTTGTGCAGCCTCCACACCTTGATCAGCTGCAACAATACGAGATTTTGCTGCTTCAAATCCTTCCCACACGCTTACAACACCCGCTTGTGTCTGCTTTATCGCACTATCAAGCTGAACTGCACTATTTCTTGTTTGGTTTTTAGCTTTTCTAATTTCTGAATATTGAGCCCCTCCATTTGGATAAATAGGGATATTTACCGAAAGAATAGTAGTATAGCTTTTACTGTTTATATTTTGAACAGCTGGATCTTGTGGATTATAGTTAGTTCTACCTGATTGCAACTTTACGCTTACTTGCGGCAATAATTTTCCTTTCTGCACCATTTCCAAAGCTTTCGCCGAAGTTACATTATGTCTTGCCGAATCAATATCAGGGTTTAATTTAACGGCTTTTCTTGTTAACTCATCCAATGAAGCAGGTAATCTATCAGGTAAATTAGGCATAGTTATATCTTTAGGCTCTATACCGAATACTCTAATAAAATTTGCTTTTTTTCCTTGAAAATCGGCATAGGCAGCTAGTTTATTCGTTTCTGCCGCTGCAAGCCCTGCTCTTGCAGTTGCTATATCTATTGCCGTTGCTTCCCCTAGTCTTAATTTCTCTTCAACAGTGTTAACTTGTTGTATGTTAGTACGAACCCTACTTTCAGAAATATCATATTTCTCTTTGCTCTCAAAACAATCAAGATAAGCAGTTATTAAATTTAATAATATTTTTTGTTCGCCGGCATAATATTCGCCTCGTGACGCTCTAAACCCTGATTGAGCAGCTTTAAGAGCCGCAACACTAGAACCACCGCTAAATAATGATTGCTCAATTGTTAATGCACCTTGATTGCTATCTGTCTCTCTTGGAGTAAGACCAAGCCTATCAGTATATTTTTTATTATATTTAGTCTTACTATTTTGTCTATTAATCTGCAATCCGGCACTAGGCATAAATCCTGAGAAAGCTTGAGGGAACTGCTCAATCGCATTCAAAAACTTAATTCTAGCAGCTTTCAGCTCCTCATTATTCTTATATCCTTCAGTTAAAGCTTCCTGCAAATCAACAGCGACAACCGAACCAGTTAGTAATAATGTGATAATAAATGTAGTTAATTTACGCATAAATTTTTTGAATAATTGATAATATGTTAGTTAGATTAGTTTAATCTTTCAAGAATATACCTATATCCCAATAAACAATATAAATCTATTGTAGCAATGTTAGCACGTAATATAACAAAAATTAATCTCAAGGGCAATGATAACTATTTTACATTTTATTTTACGGTTATAAAGCTTTAAGATTAATTAATATTTGGTAACAAAATAATAAATTTTATGTCTATAATTGATTTTTCTAGTTTTAGTGGATTAAATAAAGAACAACAAGAAGAACTACAAAGACTTTTAATAAAATTAAACGGTTTTACAAAATCTTTGAAAATGAATGTAAAAGATTTAGAAGATCATTTATTTTATATTTTACAAAATTCTTTAAATGAATTATCTCACACTGAAAATATTGATGTAGAGAAAATAGAAAAACTTTTTAATAGGACAATCCAAGAATCTCTAGCTACTTTATCTGAAGCACTTGAGAAAGCATATCAAGAACAGTTAAAAACAAAAGATATCTTTTTATTTGACGGGATTATTGTAGAAAAATGTTTAAACGTTTTAGAACAAGTTTTAAAATTTCAGCAAGAATTAGATAAACTCTATCCTGGAGCTTCTAAAAAAATTATAGAATCATTAGAAAATATATTAGTCGGGGTTATATCCACTCAAATACCGATGCTTGGAATATTTATACAAACAAGCGGAATACTTGAAAAAGTAAATAATCTTATTGACTCTGAAAAACTATTGCCAAAAATAACAAAATTGCATAATGATATAAAAGAAATAAGAGAAGAGGCTAAATCTAATGAGAAGCTTGAAAACATCTATGAAAAAGCCAAGAAAGTTGCCGCAATTTCAGAAATATCAAAAGAACCGCCTCAAAAAATTATTGAAATAGCAAATAAAAACCCTAATAACCAAGCTTCACTAGAGAATGCTGCAAAAGCTACTAAAGCTATACCAAAAAATAAAGATGAAGTAGAAGAAAAAATAGCAGAACTAAAAAGTAATATTGAAAATGCAATTCCACAAGATATAAATATTGACAAATTAAACTCTGTAAAGAATACTATTTCGGATAATCTAAATGAAGCTAAAACAGAATTATTAAAAGTATTAAATCCGGAAGCTTCTTTTGGCGAAAAGATAGAATCCTTATGTAAAGCCGCAGAAAAAGCTATGGAACTTGCAAGTGACATAAAAAAAATAGTAGGAGTAATACCAGGAAGTAAAGAACTCGGAAATGTTATAAGTCTAACAATAAAAACTAACTTATTACCGCCTCCTGTCTTAGCAGTTGCAAAGCTAGCTCCTGATATAGCTAACTTAGTTAATATAGGTAAAGCAGTGGTTACGATGCTTTCTAAAACACAAAACTTAACTCAACAACAAGGAAGAGCAAAATAGTGTCTAATTCTAATACTCATATTTTAATTGCCATAGGTTGCTTAGCATTATTATTAATATTTTTAATGTATAAGAAAATAGCAGCACGTAAAAAAAATATATTACCTACTGAAGGAGGTAATATTGATGATTCGCCAAATGTTGCCCTTAATAGTCAAAAACCGGAAAATAAAAAGCTGACATTACAAGAAAGAATAGAATTATCTTGGAAATTCCTTTACGACATTACGGAAGTTATTTTAAATAAGTTCTCTAAAGAAGATGTTATTCAAGTGAATAAATGCGGTCAAGTTTTATTTGAAAACGGCGTTAGATATGAACATGTAGTCGATCTTGCAATCCCTCAAGTCAAATCTCATACTCAAGCAGTTGAACAAGAACAATCTAAAGATAAAAAAGCCTTAGGGGTGTAATACTCGTTTAATTTGAAAAATTGGCATCGTTGTTTTATATTTTTTGATCCTCACGTACTAGTATGTACGCTGCGGTCAAAAAATATAAAATGCCTTGCTCTTTTCCAAATTAAACTTCGTCTATAAAAGTTACTCTAAAATTTCATGATTCCATAATTTTTCTAAAAATTGTTGCAGCGGTATTATATCTATTTCTTGAGTTCCCCAAATTACTTTTCTAAGCTTTGGTTCTAAACAAACAATATAACCTTTACTTATTTGATGTTCTTCTATAAAAGATTTAATTCCTCGAAGTTCGTTATTATGTACATTTGACGATATTTTTACTTCGATCGGCGCCGCTTTACCTCTAATAGTACTAACTATAAAATCAACTTCTAAACCTGTTTTGGTACGCCAGTAATTTATTGCGTAATCGAGATCATTTAAACCTAAATAAGCCGTAAGTTCTGTAAATATATAATGTTCTAAAGCTTTGCCTGTTTCAGCTCCTCTGACTTCATTAAATTGGTATTGCATGATATTATTTGCAACTCCGACATCAAAAAGATAAAATTTCGGAATAGAATATATAACTTCTCTACTAACTTTCTTGGTATAAGGATAAACCAAATATCCTACTAACGTATCAACAAGTATCTGATAATATTCCTTAACTGTTTTTGCGTCTATTCCGCAATCACGGGCTATATTAGAATAATTTAACAATTCGCTGTGAGAAAAAGCGATGCTATCTATAAACCTACCGAAAGCTGCTATATTACGCACTAACCCTTCCGCACGTATTTCATTTGTTAAGTAATCTTCTACATAGGCTTTTAAGAGTTTACGAGGGTTATTACTAATAAAATGTAGCGGAATTAAACCATTATTAAATATCTTGAGTAAATTAAAATCTTCTTTTATTTCGGGATATACTAAAGGATAAAAATTATATTTTATTGCTCTACCACCCAATAAATTTGTTCCTGCGACCCGCAATTTTCTCGTACTTGAACCGCATAAAATAGCTGTCTGTATTTTCTATAAGCCAGTGTATTTCATCAAGTAATGAAGGTACTTTTTGTATTTCATCTACTATAATCGGTAAAGTAAGCTTATCTTTCTCAAGCCCTAATATTTCTTCTCGAAAATTTGACGGCTGTTTTAAATATCTAATCTGTAAGTCGGTTTTTAATAAATCATAATATATAGAATTCGGATATAATTCTTTTAAATAAGTAGATTTTCCTGTTTTTCTTGCTCCCCATAAAAAAGCAGTTTGCTTTTTATCTAAGATTAATTTTATATATCTGTTAAATATTTTTTCATTACTTATCAGGAATACATTCCTAAATAGTAAGCTTTTTTAGGAATAAAGTCCAATAAATAAGTAAAATAAAGAGTAGATTATAGTACCCTACGATTTTTTATGTCATTCCCGCAAAAGCGGGAATCCAGAAAAATAGCTTCAATATTGCTATAGAAGTTACATATTGATAAAATAACCATATAAAAACTTGTTTTTATATGGTTTTACTGGATTCTCGCCTACGCGAGAATGACATAAAGTCAAAATCATATGGTACTCTAATAACAGATAAACGAGTCTAGACAAAGCCGTTAACTTGATGCTCCCAAAGTTCTTTAAATTTACCCTTTTTCTTACTAATAAGTTCCGTCTTCTACGATTTTGCCTTTATCCATAACAATAATCCTATCCATATGCTTGATAGTAGATAATCTATGAGCTATAGCAATTATAGTTACATTTTCAATATCAAGCATGGTATTAATAGATTTTTGTACCTCTTGCTCGGTATGACTATCAAGGCTTGAAGTTGCTTCATCTAAAACCAAAATCGGAGCGTTTTTAAGAATAGCACGAGCAATTGCTATACGTTGCCTCTGTCCGCCGCTTAGCTTTACTCCTCTCTCACCGACAATGGTGTTATATTTTTCCGGTAAACTTTCGATAAATTCATGGATATTTGCAGCTTTGGCGGCATTTTCTATTTCATGAGGCAAAGCATTCTGTTTGGTATAACCGATATTCTCACCGATGGAGCGATGAAAAAGCATAATATCTTGAGGAATTAATGATATCTGCTCCCGTAGACTGTCAGAGGAAGTATCGTAAAGGCTTTGGTTATCGATTATAATATCGCCGATTTCGGCTTTAAAGTTCTTTAATAATAACGCAATCAAAGTAGATTTACCGCTACCTGAATGTCCTACAATACCTACTTTCTCACCGGCTTTTAATATGCAAGTTAAGAGACTGAAATACACTACTACCCTCTTTGTATGCAAAGGATATATCTTTAAATATAATCTCGCCTTTAGATATTTTTAATTCGACCGCATCCTCTTTATCTATAATATCTTGCAGGGTTTGCATGATTGTAAAGGCGGAGCGAAATGCTGCTACATCTTCTAAAAAGTCTTTAACTCTCATAGTAGCATGCCAAGAATTTTCAGCAAATAAAAAAGTTAGTGACATAATAAAAGTGATATCACCGATACTAATTTCACCAAAATTACGCAAGTAAATTACATATACAAATACTCCTATCAAATATACCCAATATACTAAGTTCAATATTATAGAGATAATGAGATCATATTTATAATATCTAGTTGTTAAAATATTATGCACATTATAATAATAATCTTCTATTTTATTTAATTCTCTCTGTTTTGCCGCAAATGAAAAAATAGTAAAGATATTTGTTATACAATCAGCTACGATACCAAATAAATTATACCAAGAATCTTGCTTATCCTGCTCCATTCTTGCAAGTTTGATAAAAAACCGTAATGCAAGAGGTAAATAAACAGCAATAAAACCAACAATAATAATAAATATTTTAATATTAATATAGGCAAGAGTAACACCGGAAAATAATGTAATAAGTAGAGTTTGGCTTAATTTATACTCAATTGCTTGATGCATTTTATGATAATTATCACCTATGCCCCGTACTCTTCCGACTATAGAACCGGAAAGGTTATTTTGAAAATAAGTGTATGGCAAATTAAAACAGTGATTACATATTTTATTCATCATATCTTGAAAAATATAAGGCATTGCTTTAAGCTGGGCAAAATTGTGAACACGCCAAGCTACATCAAGTATTGCTTATGCAGCTATAAAAACCATTACCGGTTTATAACTTTGTGCAAATGTAATCTTTTCATTTTGAGTAAATAAATCCAGCAAAAGTTTTATGGCATAGTTAAAAAAGCACTCGCAAACGGTGCCATAATCATAATAAGATAGCAATATTTATACGGCTTTATAACTGACCATAAAAAAGAGACGAGATGAGATGTTGTTTTCATAAATTGAGAAATATTGGACAAATTTAGGTTATATAAGGAATGCCCAGATCTAACCTATATACTGTAAGGTACTTTATATATCAAAAGCATTAACAGGGAAATCTTTAGTATTTCTTGTAATTAATATGCTATTGGTAAACTTTGCAGTAGCCCATATTATAGCATCAGGTAGTTTAATTTTATTTTCTTTACGAAGAACTACTGCAATTTCAGCAATTTCTTCATTCAGATTAATTATAAGAAAATTTTTTAAAAAACTTTCTATAATTTCTTAGTTCTCTTTTGATGTACCAACTAGTATTTCCATTTTAGTTATTATACTAATTTGAGGATTATTATATAAACTAATTTCTCTACGAGCTGATAAGTTTCCAAGGAGGTAGTCTATTAATATATTAGTATCAAAGGTAGCTTTCATTCGTTCCACTCATTACATAATTTAGTCTGATATTCTAAACTATCTAGATTTTTATCTTTCCAAAGTCCAAAAGCGTTTTCAAATGCTTTATTATTATGATCATGATTAGCAATGTAACTAGCTAAAGCTTGCCTAATAATTTTATCTATTGATACTTTTTTTTTCTTGGATAGTTGATCTAGAATTTTAATTTGCGAATCAGCTATATTAATAATAGTTCTCACATAAGCTCCTTAGGATTTTTCCTAACTGGGATATTATGATACTATCACATTTTAGATTTAAAATCTACAAATACTTCTCATTCTCTTCCTTAATTAACTTTATCAGCTGCTCTATCGATAAGACTTCCTGCTCGGTAGTTCCAAGTCTTCTAATCGTTACTTGTTTATTTTCTTTTTCCTGCTTACCGATTACGGCAATCATCGGTATTTTTTGATTAGAAAATTCACGAATCTTATAGTTAATTTTATCAGGTGAGATATTAATATCCGTTCTTACGCCATTATCAATTAAAGCTTTTTGCACTTCTAAAGCGTAATCGTTTAAATCGCCTGTGATTGTTGCAATAGCGACTTGTATAGGAGCAAGCCAAAGAGGAAAACGCCCGGCATATTCTTCAATCAATATACCGATAAAACGCTCAAGCGAACCAAGGATTGCTCTATGGAGCATTACCGGTCTTTTTTTCTCACCGCTTGCTGCAATATAGCTAGCATCGAGTCGCTCCGGCAATACAAAATCCATCTGAAGTGTTCCGCATTGCCATTGCCGCCCTATCGCATCGGTTAATACAAACTCAAGCTTCGGTCCGTAAAATGCTCCCTCACCTGGGTTTAACGTATAGGTAAAACCTGCTTTTTCTACTGCTTCTTTTAAAGCATTCTCAGCTTTATCCCAAACTTCATCACTACCTGCACGAATTTCAGGGCGATCAGAAAATTTTACCTTTATATCGGTAAAACCAAAATCTTTATAAACTTCCGTCAGTAATTTACAAAAACTAACCGTTTCATCGGTAATTTGTTCCTCCGCACAAAATATATGTGCATCGTCTTGCACTAAACTCCGCACTCTCATTAAACCGTGTAAAGCCCCCGATGCTTCATTACGGTGACACAAACCAAATTCCGACATACGAAGCGGTAAATCACGATAGCTCTTGATACCTTGTTTGAAAATCTGCACATGGCAAGGGCAATTCATCGGCTTTAAAGCTAATGTCTTGTCATCTGTTTCTAACGCAAACATATCATCACGAAATTTTTCCCAGTGTCCTGAAGCCTCCCAAAGGCTTTTATCCACCAAAACAGGAGTCTTAACCTCAGTATAACCGTTCTTACGAATCTTTTTCCTAATATACTGCTCGATAGTATTATATATACTCCAGCCTTTATTATGCCAAAATACCATTCCTTGAGCTTCTTCCTGAAAATGGAATAAATCAAGCTCTTTCCCAAGCTTTCTATGGTCACGTTTCTCGGCTTCTTCAAGCATGAATAAATAATTATCCAACTGCTCTTTCGTGGCCCACGCCGTACCGTATATACGCTGCAACATCTCATTACGACTATCACCTCGCCAATAAGCTCCTGCAACTTTCATCAACTTAAAATGTTTAACAAACCCTGTAGAGGGAGCATGCGGACCTCGGCATAAATCAATAAAACTACCCTGCCTGTATAAAGTAATTTGCTCACCTGCCGGAATTGAAGCAATAATTTCGGCTTTATAATGCTCTCCTATCGACTTAAAAAACTCTACGGCTTTATCCCTATCCCATAGCTCTCTTGTTACTTTCTCGTTCTTCTTTGAAAGTTCTTGCATTTTAGCTTCTATAACGGCTAAATCTTCAGTGGTAAAAGGCTTATCACGAGCAAAATCATAATAATAGCCGTTTTCAATTGCAGGACCAATCGTTACCTGAGTTTCAGGGAATAGTTCCTTTACTGCTTCAGCAGTTAAATGTGCCGCATCGTGCCTTATTATCTCAAGACATTCAGGGTCTTTTGCGGTTAAAATACGAAGCTTGCAATCATTTTCAATTACGGTACTTAAGTCTTTAAGCTCACCGTTTATTTCAGCAACCATTGCTTGTTTTACAAGTGACATTGAAATTGCATTTGCTACTTCATAGGCGGTAATGTTTTTTTCAAATTGTCTTATACTACCGTCGGGAAAAGATATATTTATCATTTTTTATTCTAACTTGTTTTTTCTTCAAATTTCATAATTAGTTTTCAACATCATTGCGAGGAAATTACGGAAGTAATTGACGAAGCAATCCAGTAAAAAATGCTAAAAACCCGCATTTTTTATTATTTTGCTGGAATTGCCACGCGAACTAAAGTTCGCTCGCAATGACGATTTGGTATCCAGGCAGGAATGACACTGTAGACTACTTTCTTTCGTGGTCTATTTGAGCCATAGCATTCATAAATTCTAATACTCTAGCATCACCAAAAATCTGATCTATAGTTTTATCATTAAAGGTTAGTCCGGTATCTTTACCTTTCACATCAACTACTAAAGATTCACCGTCTTTTAACTCAGAGTTTTTACTAAAAGCTTCTATTGCCCTAAAGCCGTATTGCTTTATTACTGAAGATTGTTTTCCTAGATTTAAAGCAAATTCCTTAGAATCTTCTATTTTATTAAGCACCGGTATTACGGCATTATCGGTATAATTCACAAAATTATTTATAACCGCATTTGGATCCGATAATTTTATTACACTTTCTAGATTCAGAGGATTATCTAAATTAAGCATATCAATATCAATAGCAAAATTAAAATCATCCATTACAAGATTAGTTTTACCGGATAATTTTTTTGCTTCAGGATCAAACTCACCTTTTAAATTAAATTCAGAATTATTTATTTTTGCAAAAACACCCATTACTTTTTCCCCGTCTTCTTGAGTAATAGGGCTAGTTAATTTAAAAATTTTATCTAACTCGGCTTTTTTATTTAAACCATTACTAAAGTAGCTTCCTAAAGCTTCAACTGCCGTTTTTTGGTATGTTTCAGAAGGTTCTATAGTAGATTTAATATTTAAAGCAAAATCAAAAATTTTATCTTTTTCTATATTTAATTTATATAAATTACTTTCTACTTTTCCTTTTCTTTCAATATCGCAAGAGAATAAAAACGGTTTACCTTTTACTAATTCTCCTAACATCTGCATAAAAATAACAGCATGCATATTTTCATCTTGCTTTTGATTTAGAGAAAAGTTTTGAATTAATAATTTTCCAAGAGCTACTAACTCATCACTATATTTTAGTTTTAATTTGGAATTATAAGAAATAGGCAAATTCAATATATCTAACTTTGTCAAACCATACTCAAAGGAAGCAGTATCAGAGTCATTAGCTATTTTATCTCTCAAAAATTCAAAAATTTTATCATATAAATTTCTTCTGTAATTTTCAGAAATAAAAGAAACCGTATTTTCTCCATCCAAAATTAACAAATTAAGGTTATCTGATGTTTTAGTATTAGTAATTACAGAATTGCTAATATCACTTTCTGCTAATCTCTCTGCATCTAAAGAACTATAAAGAGTTGATTTATTGTCACTCAAGCTTAATTTCCAATAATCAGGCTCTCTATTAAATAAAGATTTTCTAAACCAAATTGTTGTATGATGATCAGGTGAGTAAAAAATATTTTTTTCATCTTGAGCGGTAGTAATTTTTACGTCATTTCCGTAAGAATCAATTTTTGTAATATTTAAAAACGGTATATGCCTAATAACTATTTCATCAAAATAAAAATCTATAGGTTTTAACATTACTTTATTCAAAGTAACACTAAAGCAATATTTATTAACTTTTATTGAATCATAGGTTATATATTCCCCGTATTCATCAAGAATAGAGATAATATTCTCTTTACTTTGATGTTCAAATTTATAGGCAGTATATCCCCATCCCACTAAGATTAGAGCTATAAAACTTATTATAATAAATCGTATTTTCATCTTTTTTACTGTAAAAAATTATTAAAAATCAAAAATGTTATCCTTGTGTGGATACCAAATCGTCATTGTTGCGTGGATTGGTTTATCCGTCATTGCGAGGAAATTGCGTAGCAATTGACGAAGCAATCTCAGGAATTTGTTATTATTTCATGAGATTGCCACGTCGCCTACGGCTCCTCGCAATGACGATTTGGTGTCCGCACAACAATGACCGCTCGCAATGACGATGAAACACCATGCAACAAAACCGGTATGACATCGGAGTATTTTTCAAGTCCAAAATAGCATATATCGCTTTAAAAATATATTTATTTTTCTTTTAAACGATCAGCTATTAGCTGATATGATTCAAAAGCTTTATTCGGCTCGTTTTCAAGCAATTCAAATCCCAATTTTTCATTACTGTTAATATGCCATAACCTACAATTATCCGGACTAATTTCATCAGTTAACATAATTATAGATTCTTCACCGTTAAACACACGCCCAAATTCTAATTTACACTCAACAAGCCGAATCCCGACACCGATAAATAAGCCGCTTAGAAAATCATATATACGCAAAGCTTGTTCTTTTACCGCTTTAATTTCATCCCTAGTTAACCAGCCGAAATTTAATATTTGATACTCATTAACTATCGGATATTTAAATTCACGACTTCGGACCTTAAAATCAATGATCGGTTTATCAAATACATACCCTTCGTCCATACCGAATTCTTTTACAAATCTACCGCACGCTACCGATGATATTATTACTTGTACCGGAAAAACCTCAACATATTGAATTAATTGCTCCCTCATATTTATTTTTTCAATAAAATGATTCTCAATGCCGTTCATTTCCAGTTTATCCATTAGAAAGGAAGAAATATTATTATTAAGTACCCCCTTGCCTGAGACCTCAATAATTTCACCGCTTTCTAAGGTAACATTATCGGAAAAGGCCATTATAAGTAAAAAATCTTCTTCGGCGGAATATAGAATTTTACTTGAACCTTTGTAAAGTTGTGTTTTCATTTGTTATTTTCTCAAAATTCATTTTCCTCGCCATAGGCTATCGTCATTGCGAGCGACTAAAAGGAGCGTGGCAATCTCAGGACTTTGGCACGAGATTGCTTCACCTTGATTACTACGTAATTCTTCTCGCAATGACGACTCGGGTATCCGCATAAACATATCATTAAAATCCCTGAAGATCATTCGGACCGATAATTGCCGATGTAGTAATACCACTAAATATTTTATTTGCCGTATTAATAATGTCATCGGCTTTTATATTCGTAATAATTTCCATAATCTCTTCAGGAGAAATATATTTACCGAAAGCTGCATAATTTTTACCAATTTCTTCTGATTTATAAGCTACTTTTTCTTGTGCCATCAACAAATTACTTCGTAGTTGCGTTTTAGCTCTAATCATCTCTTCTTCATTAACTTTCTCAGTCATCTTGGTTATTTCGGTTTTAAGCTCTTTGTATAATAACTCCAATTTATCATGTGCGGTACTTGCATAAATAGTAAATACCCCACTATCAGAATATGTACTATTATAACTACCCACTGCATATGCAAGACCTAATTTTTCACGAATATGCTGAAATAAACGTGAAGACATACCACCTCCGAATATTATAGCAAGTAACTGGGTTCGGTAAAGCCTTTCTAAGTTAATATAAGGCGTTCCTTCAAAACCAAGGATTAAAGTAGTCTGCTCCAAATCCTTATTGATAAAGCTATTACCTCCTATATATTTTGCAGGAAGAAAATTACTTTTTTCTCCTTGCTTTAAAGAGGAAAACAATCGCTCTGCACTACTTACTATTTTATCGTGATCAACATTACCGGCAACCGATAAATACAAATTTCCAGCGTTATAATGTTTATCTATAAAACTCAAAAAATGCTCTTTAGTAAAACTAGATAATGTTTTTCTTGTTCCAAGAATCGGTTTACCGAGCGGCTGATCCTTATAAACACTGCTATAAAACTTCTCATATATTAAATCATCCGGATTATCTTGACTATGGGCTATTTCCTGTAATATTACCTGATATTCCTTTGCTATCTCTTCTTCAGCAAAGATAGAATTTTGTATTATATCGCCAAGTATATTAAGTGCTTTATCACAATTTTCGGATAATACTCGTGCATAATATATTGTTTTTTCATGACCTGTATAAGCGTTAAAATGACCGCCTATTTCATCAAATTCTTCGGCTATTTGTTTTGCCGTTCTTGTTGTTGTACCTTTAAAAGCCATATGCTCAAGAAAATGAGAAATGCCCTCTTCTTCAGGATTTTCATAACGGCTTCCGACTTTAACAATTAAATTTATTGCTACCGAATTAACATAAGGCATATTATAGGTTAAAATTGTCAAGCCGTTTTTTAATTTATTAACGTTAAAATTTTCTTTCATAATTTATTTTTTACTTTCTAAATTGTCATTCCCGCGAGGCGTTGTTGCGTGGACCGGTTTTCCGTCTGAGCTAAGAAGAATTACATAGTAATCAAGGCGAAGCAATCCAGTTAAAAATTCTGTAAATCAGAATTTTTTTATATTATTTTCTGGATTGCCGCGCCGCTTCGCTCCTCGCAATAACGACTTGGTATCCATGCAATAATGCCTATAGTCGCTCGCAATGACGTTTTTTGATTTAAGCGATGACTCTCTTAACTTCGCAAGCCTTAGAAATCTTGCAAAAGCAAAAATTATTGAATCTACAAAACCGTCAAAACCGAATACAAAATAGCGTCTGATAAAAAACGCCTTAAAAAACCACCATATCATTTCAGTTGTTAAACGAAAATTTGAAAGCTTTTTTCCTTGCTTAACTAAATCTTTTGCTTGCTCGCTAGAATAAAAATTTGCTTTAGTTACCAACTGCTCAATTGAAGTACCGGAATAATGATAAGCAGCTTCGTTTAATAGATAAAATTTACCTGCAAAATCAACATCTTTGTTAAATACCACCGAATCATGAGTAGTACTATTTACGGTATTTGCAAAACTTGCAAATTTTTTATTATACAACCGAGTACATTTATTAAATGGAGCAAACATTCGTGGCTTTTGGTCATTACGATGCATTATTAACAGCTTTATTTGATAAACCAAATAACGATTTTGATTATGAAAGGCAAAAATATACTTTATTTCGTCTTGTAACTCTTTAGACAACTCCTCATCGGCATCAATATTAAGAATCCAATCATTTACGCAAAGGCTTTCGGCAAAAGATTTCTGCCCTACATAGCCAAGCCACGGCTTTACTATTACCTTTGCTCCTAATTTTTCAGCTATATTAACCGTATCATCTGTGCTTTCGCTATCGACTACTATAACTTCATCGACAATATTTTTTACGCTATTTATAGCTCGTGCTATTCTTGCAACTTCATTTTTGGTAATAATAAATGCTGAGATTTTTTCCATATATTTTATAATATGTCATTGCGAGGAAAAATTGAAAATTTTGACGAAGCAATCTCAGGTCAAAATTCTGAGATTGCCACGCTCTCTTTGTTCGCTCGCAATGACAATTTTAATTACTTTTTTACCCTATCATCCTAAACACCAACTTAACTACATAAGTTAAAAGTAGCGTGGATAATAATCCGCTGAGCCATAGAATAATAAACCATTGCCACCCTTTTAGACAAGAGGTTATTTTTTTAATATATCGGATGATGAGATGATTTGCCACGGAATATATAATAACAATAGAAAGTATAGCCAAGTATGACAGGTAGGAATATCCCAGCCCCTATCAACAGTAAAGACTGTGACTCCGGTGCTGCTGCTGCGGTTTCGAGCGTAACTTTATAAGGAACGATATATGGCCATATACTTATCGCAAGCCCTAAATATCCTAATAAAAATAACAAGATCGTATAAATAAACGGCTTTACTTCTTTTTTTTGCTTAACGGCTTTAATTAACTTAATAAATATTAAAGCAGTTACAATAGGTACAATCGATAAATAGTAAATATTAGGTACACTAAACCAACGATGATTTATGTGGTTATTTAAGAAAGGAACCCATAAGCTTACAAGTCCCATAAAAAGTGCAACGTAAAATAAAATATATAAAGCAGATTTATAAGCCCAATCTTGTGTTTTCTTTTCTGTTTTCAGAATAAGCCAAGTAGCACCCAAGAGTGCATAACCGAATATTAATGCTATCCCCGTCATAACGGAGAAGGGAGTAAGAAAATCAAAGCTCCCTCCTGCAAATTCTCGTCCTTCTATCTCTATTCCTTGGACAAACGTACTAAGCATTAAACCTTGACAAAAAACAGCAAGCATAGAACCGAAATGAAAAGCATAGTCCCAAATATAACGATGACCTATATGAGCCTTAAAACGGAATTCAAAAGCTACACCACGAAATATTAGACCAAGTAACATTAATATAATAGGAATATATAAGGCCGGCATTAATAGCGAATATGCCAGCGGGAAAGCGGCAAATAAACCACCGCCGCCAAGTACTAACCAAGTTTCGTTACCGTCCCAAAAAGGAGCAATAGAATTGATCATTTTATGACGGCAATCATCGGTAGGTGCAAACGGAAATAAGATTCCTACTCCTAAATCAAAACCGTCTAATAAAACATATAAACAAATAGCAGTAGCTATAAGACCACCCCAAACAAGCGGTAAATCTATATAAGGTGCAAAGTTTAACATTAGGTTTTTCTTTAAATTATATCATTTACGATATTAGTATATACATTTTTTTCTTCTTTTTGTAGAGTTCTTTTATATAAGGTTACAAATATTCTTGCTTAATGTATCTCATTTGTGCTACTAATATAGTAGTAATCATTGTTAAATTTCAAGTAATTGTATGACTAAATCAGCTTTCATAAGAGCACGAGTTGAACCGGAATTAAAAGAAGAAGCAGAAAACGTGCTTGATGAGCTTGGCATCACTCCTACACAAGCGGTTACTATGCTATATAAGTACGTAGCACGCGAACATAAATGGCCTACTACAATAAAAATTCCCAATGCCGTTACTCTAAAAACATTTGAATCAACTGATAATAAAATCGGACTAATTGCCTCTAATAACACAAAGGAAATGTTTAAAAAACTTGGTATTTAAGTTGTGTTTAGACCTATGTATACTAAATCTTTTGAAAAAGATATAAAACTAGCAATTAAGCGAGGCAAAGACCTAAATAAACTAAAAATGCTTATAGAATTATTAGTTAATAAAACAGCTTTACCTATCAAATATCGAGATCATCAACTAATCGGAAATTTTATAGGTCGGAGAGAATGTCACATAGAACCCAATTGGTTACTAATCTATAAAATTGATAATGAATGTATAATTTTTGAACACACAGGCACTCATTCTGATTTATTTAAGTAAAAACTATTTTACTTTTCTAATAATGGGTTATTCAAACCAATCTCTCCGTACGTTTCTTTATTATCTATCGCTTCTATACCTTTCTTTATTAAATGCATTATATAATATATACCCGCTCCGAAAATGATTACATATACTACTACAAAAGCAATTAGAGAAATAAATACATATTTGCCGAGTACCGGTGATACCGTATCTACGGTTTTTAAAATATTATATACTATATAAGGTTGTCTACCTACCTCGGTTACAAACCAACCAGCAAGTACTGCAATAAAACCTGAAGGTGACATTAATATATACCAATATTGAAACCAATGCGTAGTATATAATCTTTTCTTCAAGTAAAGATATAACCCAGCAATACCTGTAAATACCATTAAGAAACCGATTCCTATCATAATACGGAAGCTAAAAAATACTACTGCAACCGGCGGACGCTCTTCTTTTGTCCATTCTTTTAATCCTTTCACTTCACCGTCTAAGCTATGCGTTAAAATTAAACTACTAGCATAAGGTATTTCTACAGCATATTTTGTTTTTTCTTCTTCCCCATCAGGAAAGCCGATAAGATTAAAAGCTGCTCCTTTTTCCGTATTCCAAATACCTTCCATAGCCGAAACTTTAACCGGCTGATATTTAAGAGTATTTAAACCATGCAAATCACCGATAAATATTTGAATAGGTGCAACGATTAACGCCATTAACACCGCCATAAAAAGCATAATTTTAGCATGCTCTTTATAACGATTATTTAGTAAATAAAAGCTAGCTACACCACCGATAACAAAAGAAGTAGTTAAATAAGCCGCCGTAATCATATGGAAAAAGCGATATGGGAAAGAAGGGTTAAAGATAATTTCTAGCCAATTTAAAGGGAAAAAGAACCCATCGCCTCGCAGTTCAAAACCAGCAGGCGTATGCATCCAGCTACTAGCTGCAAGTATCCAAAAAGCTGAGATTACAGTACCAACAGCAACTATTAACGTAGAAATAAAATGTACTTTTTTACTGACTTTATTAAATCCGAATAACATTATACCTAAAAAAGAAGATTCCAGGAAAAAGGCAGTAAATACTTCAAAACCGAGAAGCGGACCGAGGACATTTCCAACCTTATCTGAAAAATTCGACCAGTTAGTACCGAATTGATAAGACATTACAACGCCCGAAACTACTCCCATACCGAAAGTAACGGCAAAAATCTTCACCCAAAATTTGTATATTTCTTGATAAACCGGCTTTTTTGTTTTTAACCATAACCCTTCAATTACCGCTAGAAAGCTTGCAAGCCCTATAGTAAAAGCAGGAAATATTATATGAAAACTTATGGTAAAAGCAAACTGAATCCTCGATAATAATACTTGATCAAATTCCATATTTAAGCTGCTGTTTTAAGATTCAACGTCATTGCGAGAAAAAATTGAAAATTTTGAATCTCAGGAGTTTCTTATTATTCAATGAGATTGCCACGCAGCCTACGGCTGCTCGCAATGACGATTTGGTATCACACGGGCAATGCCCGCTTGCAATGACGAAAAAACTGAAGTACACAATAACATCAATACAATATTTGATTTAATCATCCACCTTTGCTATTATTAAATTCTATCTGATTAGTTTTAACAAATTTTCCTTTTTCGGAGTTCCAATTATAATGAACATTTACTATTCTTACTTCTGTAACATTAATATCACCATTGGGCAATTGAGTTACATCATACCCTTTTCGGATAGAATCCATAATTAATAAACTTGCTTGACAAATATATTTTACATCAAAGAACGGAGAATCGTCTTCCTTAGACTTTTCTTGTTCTTCTAAAAAATTATTAGATAATTCTTTTTCTTGCATTTCTAATGATTTTGAAGTTATTTTCTGAATTTTGTAGCATTATTTAGGGTAAAAAGCAAGGCTTGTTTATTATTTTTCCATAGATTTAAATTTTTAGGTATATTTTTGCAAAATCAATTAAATTAAAATATGCTCTGAAATAACACGAATTAATATATTATTTTAAAATTGAGGTACATTATCGTGATAAAATACCCTACTTTATCTAAATCAACATTTAGCTTAGGTATTTATTTTTTAAAATTCGATAAAGTTAAAATTACTTTATTGACTGTAATCTGTATTTTACTCGGTATGATTCCGGCAATTGATAGTATATTACTTCAGAAAATCATTGATCTAATCGAATCTTTCAGTGATGAGAACGCAAATAACCTTTTATCTTCCATGATTTACTGGGCAGTATTTTATGCTCTTTGGTGGGAGAGTATTAATATAGCATATCGTTCATATGATTATTTGTATCTAAAGACTATGCCCGTAATAAAAGGAAAAATACTAAATGAACTTTATAATTATACTCAATATCATAGCCATAAATTCTTTCAGGATAATTTAGCCGGACATATTAGCAATCGTATTACCGAAACCGCAAGATCGTTTGAGATGATTATTTCAATATTCGGTGAAAAAATTCTTCGTAAACTAGCTATTATCGTATTTGCATTAATTGCTTTATATTCCGTACATTACGTTTTTGCTACGATATTTATTTTATGGATTACGGTTTTTTTAGGACTTAGTGTTCTTTTCTCGGATAAAATCAATAAATACTCATTAAATTATGCTAGAAGCCAATCTTTTGTTGCCGGTAGTATCGTAGATGCAATTAGCAACATTAATGCGGTTAGAATGTTTACAGCCCATAAATTTGAACGTCAACATCTAGAAACAAGGGTAGAAAATGCCGTGGCTGATGAGCAGACTATGCAATTCTTTATGTTCAAATTGCGTTATGCTCTTGGAACTTCTTGTTCAATAATGATTTTTATAATGATTTATTATTTATCTAAACTTCGTAGCGAATTATATATAAGCATAGGTGATTGCGTATTAGTACTAACATTATGTATAAATGTAGCAGACGATATTTGGGATTTAACGCAAGAAATAGGTGATATGTTCGAGCAGGTCGGGGCATTTAATCAAGGCTTATCCCTAATGGCACCGCATATTATAACGGATATTGAAAATGCTACTCCTTTAGATATCAAAGAAGGGGTTATCGAATTTAGAAATGTTACATTTAATTATCATCATAATAACAATCTATTTTATAATAAATCGGTATTAATACCGAGTAAACAAAAAGTAGGGCTAGTCGGATTTTCTGGTTCAGGGAAAACCACTTTTATTAGTTTACTCACTAGATTACATGATATAGAAGAAGGAATGATTTTAATAGATAATCAAAATATTAAAAACGTAACTCAAGATTCTTTAAGAAAAGTCATTAGCCTTATACCTCAAGAACCGGTGCTTTTTCATCGTACCATTTTGGACAATATCAGATACGGAAAAAAAGAAGCTACTCTTGAGGAGGTTATAGAAGCAGCAAAATCTGCACATATTCATGATGTTATTGATAATCTACCGGACGGTTACGATACTATGTGCGGAGAGCGAGGAAATAATTTATCCGGCGGTCAACGTCAAAGAATTATCATAGCAAGAGCCATCTTAAAAAATGCTCCTATTTTAATTCTTGATGAAGCAACAAGTAGCTTAGATAGCGAGACGGAAAGCCTAATTCAAGAGTCAATGGATTATTTAATGCAAAATAAAACCGTGATAGTTATTGCCCACAGATTATCTACTTTACTCAATATGGATAGGATTTTAGTTTTTGAAAAAGGTAGTATAATCGATGACGGTAGCCACACAGAATTACTTAAAAATAGTAAGCTGTATCAAAAATTATGGAACTCCCAAGTTAAAGGATTGATAGTGTGAAGCAAGAAGTCTATTGTCATACCGTGGCCCCGCCGGCCTTGTTGCGTGTATACTAAAGGTCGTCATTGCGAGGAGCGAAGCGACGTGGCAATCTTGTCAAGTATCCTGAGATTGCTTCGTCAAAACTTACAGTTTTTCCTCGCAATGATGACCTTTAGTATACACGCAAGCAAACCTTACGTGACATAATACCGACCTCAACCTTTAAACTAAAATCTTATATTAAATATTGTCATATGCTGTTATAATGACTTCTTTAGTTACTAATATTTAAACAATGAAACTATCTGATTTTGACTTTAATTTGCCAAGTGAACTTATTGCACAATATCCATCTAGTGAACGTGATAACTCGGATTTATTAATTGCTACTACACCACCTATTAAAACCAAATTCTACAACATATTAGATTACTTAAAAGAAGGGGATTTATTAGTCTTTAATAATAGCAAAGTGATTAAAGCAAAGTTACATTTAGGGAAGAATATTACAATAAATTTGAATCAAAAATTATCGGATGATAGTTGGTCGGCTTTTGCTAAACCGACTCGAAAGCTTCATGTAGATGATGAATTTTATTTTGATAATCATAAGGTAATTATTACTGAGAAATCTGCAATGGGTGAGATTAAAGTAAAATTTGAACTTGATAATATTTCGGTATTTGAATTTTTAGACAAATACGGTGAGATGCCGCTACCGGTTTATATTAGGCGTTCTAAACGTCATTGCGAGGAAGAACAGAGTTCTGACGAAGCAATCTCGTTACAAAATCCTGAGATTGCCACGGCATCCCAAAGGACGCCTCGCAATCACGCTAAACTAGATTCTCTACGCTACCAAACCATCTATAGTCAAATAGAAGGTTCGGTTGCAGCACCGACGGCAGGCTTGCATTTTACTAAAGATATACTTGATCAGCTTGAAACAAAAGGCGTACTAACAGCATTTTTAACCTTACATGTAGGAGCTGGAACTTTTTTACCTGTAAAAACCGAAAATATTCATGAGCATAAAATGCACACCGAATATTGCTCTATTACTCCTGAAACTGCTGAAATCATCAACAAAGCAAAGCAAGAAAGGAGGAGTATTATCGCAGTCGGCACTACAACACTTAGAACAGTTGAGAGTTCTTGCAATAACGGCATCGTAAAAGCAGGTAGCTTTGAAACCGATATCTTCATAACCCCGGGTTTTAAATTTCAAACAGCAGATATGCTACTTACTAATTTCCATTTCCCTAAATCTACTTTATTTATGCTTATATGTGCTTTTGCCGGCTTTAAAGAGATGCATGAATTATATAAATATGCTATAAAAGAAAAAATGCGTTTTTTCAGCTATGGCGATGCAACACTTTTGTATAGGAAAGTATGAATAGTATCACAGAATATTCTTTTTTAACAAATCTTACTAAATTACCTTTTATCGAGGAGATTTGGCTTTTTGGCTCACGCGGGCGAGGCGATAATCATGAGAGAGCAGATATTGATATCGCCATTCTTTGCCCTAATGCAAATGAAGATGATTGGCATCAAGTTTTAGACATAATAGATGATGCAGATACACTTTTAAAAATAGATTGTGTACGATTCGATACATTAAACGATGATGATAAACTTAAACAAAATATTATTAATTTTAAAAAAATTCTTTATAAAAAAGGTTCACACTAATGGAAGAAATATTTTGGAAAGACTCTTTCCTAGCACTAGGGCAAGCTATACAACGTTTACATGAAGTTATAGAGCGATCTAAGGTAGATAAAAATGATTATGTGTTAGATGCCTCTGTAAAAAGATTTGAATTTGTTATTGAATTATTTTGGAAAACCTTAAAAAAAATACTTAAACACGAAAAGATTGAAAGTAATACTCCAAAAGATGTCTTAAGTAAAGCTTTTCAGTTTAGTCTTATCGATGATGAAAAAATGTGGCTTGGAATGCTTGATGACCGCAATAATACTTCTCATGTTTATAAATATGAAGATGCAAAACAAGTTTTTGAGAATATAAAGTTATATCTGCCGATTTTAGAAAAAACATATAATAAACTAGAGAAAAAATATTTTGGATGATAAAATTCTCTACTTCATTAATATTAGATTCAAAACAAACTGCGTTATTAGAAGAATTAAAACAACTAGCAGCAGAACTTAACAAGCCTAAAAGTTTATTTAAATTCTTTAATCAAAAAAATTTAAAAAGCGGAATTTATTTATACGGTCCGGTGGGCAGCGGTAAAACTATGCTGATGAATTCTTTTTTTGAAGAGATAAGCATACCTAAAATCATTATCCATTATCAGAACTTTATGCAGGAAATTCATAAATCTATGCATAAATTACAAACAGAAAATCAGAAAGATATCATCCCTAAAATTGCTAAAAACTATGCTAAACAAACTAAACTTTTATGTATAGATGAGTTTGAAATTAAAGACATTACCGATGCAATGATAATAGGCAGATTATTTAATGAATTAATAAAGCAAAATATTTTTATTTTTATAACCTCTAACACGAGTCCCAATAATCTTTACAAAGACGGATTACAACGAGAATCTTTCTTACCTTTTATAAAGATAATCAATAATACATTTTACGTTAAATATCTAGATAATCACCATGATTATCGATTTGATAAAGCGTTAGGAGTTAAAGGGGCAAGGATAATTTATCCCTTAACTTTAGAAAACCAAAACAAACTTGAAAAAATTATCACAGATATTAGTGATAATAATCTCGTTTCTCAAAATATACAGGTTCTAGGTAGAGAAATATCCTTTCAAAAAGTACATAAAAGAATATTAGTAACAGATTATAATGAATTATTTACAAGAGACTTAAGCTATATCGATTATGTTAATATTTGTCAAAATTTCAACGTTATTATAGTGGGGAATGTTCATACTATCGATGCTAATGATACAAATACAGCCGTTAGATTTATCAACTTTATCGATAATGCCTATTTCTATAAAATACTTTTATTTATGAGCCTAGAAGATAAGCCGAGTAAAATATATCAAGGTTCAGCACGAGCCACAGAATTCAAACGCACTATTTCAAGACTAAATGAAATGAATAGCGAATCTTATTTATTAAATAATGATTTTAAGAATTAACTTCCTTAAGAGATTGAAATATGAATATTATCCCTTCAAAAATTTTATCAATTTTCGCTAAAAAAGCTCTTTAATTACTAATTAAAATTTATTTACAGATAGACCTAAGAAATTTAATAAATTCATCAATATTGATTTTTATATCATCTTCTAAATGTTCTTCTGTTGTCTGATCTACATAAAAAGGATAATAATCACATGACATATAATTTGCCATTCTTTTATAAAAACTTCTAGGAGGAGTTGTACCATGATCAATCTCTACTACTTTACATGTATGGACCTACCCGATAATGCAAGAAAAAAATAATATATAACAGCAAAAAAATCGAATGCAGTCATGTATCCGGCTTATAGTTAATAAATCACTTTAAATTTACCCTATAGCCCTGATGGAATTCGCTGGCTTACAAACTATATTACTTATCATTTTGTCGACTTCTAAAGAGTCATTGTCCAGTTCAGTTTTTTTGTAAGCTAAGGTTCGTCTTATTTACCATCAATATTATCATTCTTTCGCATATTCCGGATTAGAATCTATTAATTTAATTCTTTTATTTTTTTATCATTCTCTAGAAATTCTTCTTTTAACTCACTAAACGTTCGATAGCTTAGCTGACTTAAATCCCCTTCATCTAAAATTTCGGTTAATTTTGTCATAATCTTATTGATTCCTTGCGGAATAACAAAACCAAATTCATGTAATAATCCCCTGATCTCATTAACAAGAGCTGTACGATTTTTTACCAATCTCTGTCTTACCCTATGAATAAATAAAATATCTTGTTGCTCTACAGTTTTGATAGGCACAAACCTCATATTAGGTCTTGCTACTGCCTCACATATTGCTTCTGCATCAGCTTGATCATTTTTATTAGTTTTAACATAAGGCTTAACAAATTGTGGAGCCATTAGTTTTACATTATGACCTAATTTTGTTAATTCTCTTGCCCAATAGCTAGAACCACCGCAAGCTTCCATGCCTACTAGACATCTTCTTGGTAAATTAGCCATAAAAGTTATAACCTGCTCTCTCATTAATTTTTTTTTTAATATTGTCTTACCATTTTTATCTACACCGTGAATTTGAAAAATTCTTTTTGCAATATCTATACCAATTGTGGTAACTTCCATATGGACCTCCTTATTGTTGTTTAGGATTCATTTCCTATCCTAGAAGATTAGCTTCTGCTTCTCATTCTGTTGATCCATGCGGTCCAACTATTATTTTTGCTTTATTAAAAAGCTGGGCCTGTTCATACGGAGAGGATAGCTCTAGATATATTGCCTTAAAACCAAGTTTCTCAATTTTTTCTATTAATTCTTCTTCATTAACTATTTTTCGGGTAGAAGCGTATTTACGAGAAATATATATTTTATCGTATGCTTTACTATTATCTTTAAATAAAAATATTTCTTAAATCTTTTTTTAACCATAAAGGCAAAGGTGTACCTTTTACCGGAATAAACGGTACAGATGGAACAATTAGTCTAGTAGTTTGAATTATACAATCGCTATTTACTACAAAAAGCTTATCTTCCGGTATATTTAAATAATTTAATACTATTTTTAATGACTTAATTTGCCATGAATATTTTAAATTATTAATATAGATACGGTCATATTCAAGATCCGATTCTTTTAATATAATTTTCTTTTAATATAATTAATCTAGGCAAAATTTGTAGCAGCCAATGATACCAATTTTCAAAACCAGAAGATGAAATTACTGCTAATTTTCCATTAAAATATAAAGGATTTTCTGTATTAATATCTCGTTTATTATTTAATAAACGATGTTGATCACCTAAGCTTGTTTGAGTATCTTGTAGAATATAACCTTCTTGAGTTAAAATTCCACCTTCATTAATTACTGTGCCATTTGGTAACTCTAAAATAAATTGCTCAGTATTTTTTTCTTTAAATAACTTTTTAATTTCTATGTTAGATTTTAGCGATTCTATGGAAATAAGTTGATGTTTATTTTTTAATAAAGAAAAAAAAGATAATTAAAAATTTGCATTGCAAGCTTGGCAGCGACTTACTCTCCCATGCCTTATGACATAGTACCATTAGCGCTATGAGGTTTCACGTTCGAGTTCGGGATGGGATCGTGTGTTTCACTCATGCTATAACCACCAAGCTAGCAATACAAACTTTTAAAAAAATAGATTTGTATTATAGTTTGCTGTTAATGTTGTTGCATGACTAAATTCGTCATTCCTGCGGAAGCAGGAACCTAAATATTAGAAATTTTTCTAGATACCGTGGTCAAGCCACGGTATAACATTATTAGCTGTGCAACAACATTTTTATTCATTGATAAAGCTAATTTAACCTGATAACTTTGTGAGTTGATACTACATTTTTATAGAATTAACACTATATGCATATGTAATCTCACAGCAAAGTAAATCAATCGAGCTATTAGTATCGGTTAGCTACACACATTACTGTGCTTCCACACCCGACCTATCAACGTGGTGGTCTTCCACGGCTCTAATGGGGAAGTCTAGTTTTGAGGTGGGTTTCCTGCTTAGATGCATTCAGCGGTTATCCCTTCCGTACTTAGCTACCCAGCTGTGCCGTTGGCACGACAACTGGTCCACCAGGGGTACGTCCACCTCGGTCCTCTCGTACTAAAGGCAGATCCTCTCAAACTTCCTACACCCACGGCAGATAGGGACCGAACTGTCTCACGACGTTCTAAACCCAGCTCACGTACCACTTTAATCGGCGAACAGCCGAACCCTTGGGACCTTCTCCAGCCCCAGGATGTGATGAGCCGACATCGAGGTGCCAAACGATTTCGTCGCTATGGACGCTTGGAAATCATCAGCCTGTTATCCCCGGAGTACCTTTTATTCGTTGAGCGATGGCCCTTCCACTCGGGACCACCGGATCACTATGACCGACTTTCGTCTCTGCTCGTATTGTCAGACTCGCAGTCAGGCTAGCTTATGCCATTGCACTCTAAAAGTTGATTTCCGACCAACCTGAGCTAACCATCGCGCGCCTCCGTTACTCTTTGGGAGGCGACCGCCCCAGTCAAACTACCCACCATGCATTGTCTCGGATCCTGATTCAAGGATCTCGGTTAGATGTCAAGAACCAAAAGGGTGGTATCTCAAGGGTGACTCCACAAAGGCTGACGCCTTCGCTTCGTAGTCTTCCACCTATCCTGCACATCTGATTCCTAACACCAGTGCAAAGCTATAGTAAAGGTTCACGGGGTCTTTCCGTCTGACCGCGGGAACTCCGCATCTTCACGGAGAATTCAATTTCGCTGAGTCGATACTGGAGACAGTGGGGAAATCGTTACGCCATTCGTGCGGGTCGGAACTTACCCGACAAGGAATTTCGCTACCTTAGGACCGTCATAGTTACGGCCGCCGTTCACTGGGACTTCAATTCAGAGCTTGCACCCTTCCTTTTAATCTTCCAGCACTGGGCAGGCGTCAGACCCTATACGTCGTCTATTGACTTTGCAGAGCCCTGTGTTTTTAATAAACAGTCGCTACCCCCTAGCTTGTGCCACCTGCACATGGTTGCCCATATACAGGTCATCTTTCTTCCGAAGTTACAGATGCAATTTGCCTAGTTCCTTCAGCATCGTTCTCTCAAGCGCCTTGGTATACTCTACCTGTCCACCTGTGTCGGTTTTGGGTACGGTCTATAATGAAAGTGTTATTTCCTGGAAAATATTCACTGCACAATCAATCCAATAAGACTGTACAATTTACTATTTTCGTCACATCTTTCAGGTTCAGGAATATTAACCTGATTCCCATCGATTACGCCTTTCAGCCTCATCTTAGGGGCCGACTAACCTTGCGCAGATTAACTTTACGCAAGAACCCTTGGACTTTCGGCGAGAATGTTTCTCACATTCTTTATCGCTACTTATGTCAGCATTCTCACTTCCGATACCTCCAGCAAACCTTACGGTTCACCTTCACAGGCTTACGGAACGCTCCGCTACCATTTATGCCAAATGCATAAATCCGCATCTTCGGTACATGACTTGAGCCCCGTTACATTGTTGGCGCAAGAAAACTTATTTAGACTAGTGAGCTATTACGCTTTCTTTAAATGATGGCTGCTTCTAAGCCAACATCCTAGTTGTTTTGGTTTTCTCACATCCTTTAACACTTAGTCATGATTTAGGGACCTTAGATGGCGGTCTGGGCTTTTTCCCTCTCGACTATGGACCTTAGCACCCATAGTCTGTCTGCTATGCTGTACTTGTCGACATTCGGAGTTTGATTGAGTTTGGTAAGTCTGTGGGACCCCCTAGCTCATTCAGTGCTCTACCTTCGACAGTAATCGCTATAACGCTCTACCTAAATAGATTTCGCGGAGAACCAGCTATATCCGAGTTTGATTGGCCTTTCACCCCTAACCACAGCTCATCCCCTACTTTTTCAACAGTAGTGGGTTCGGTCCTTCAGCGGATTTTACTCCGCTTTCAACCTGGCCATGGCTAGATCACCCGGTTTCGGGTCTAATTCATCTAACTAAACGCTCTATTCAGACTCGCTTTCGCTACGCCTACACCTAACGGCTTAAGCTTGCTAGATAAACTAAGTCGCTGACCCATTATACAAAAGGTACGCCGTCACAAGACATATAAATACGCTTGCTCCGACTGCTTGTAAGCATTTGGTTTCAGATACTATTTCACTCCCCTTGTCGGGGTACTTTTCACCTTTCCCTCACGGTACTTGTTCACTATCGGTCACTAGAGAGTACTTAGGCTTAGAGGGTGGTCCCCCTATGTTCAAACAGGATTTCACGTGTCCCGCCTTACTCGAGGACTTCAAACTTTTTACCTATACGGGACTATCACCTTTTATGGTCAACCTTTCCATGTTGTTTTAGTTATTTTTTTGAAGCCACTGGCCTGGTCCGCGTTCGCTCGTCACTACTAACGGAGTCTCGGTTGATGTCTTTTCCTCCAGCTACTTAGATATTTCAGTTCGCTGGGTTTGCCTCATATAGCTATGTATTCACTATACAATACCTAATAAATTAGGTGGGTTTCCCCATTCGGAAATCTTCGGATCAAAGTTTATTCGCAACTCCCCGAAGCTTATCGCAGCGTATTACGTCCTTCATCGCCTTCTAGTGCCAAGGCATCCACCAAATGCTCTTATTATATTTACTTACGCTTTTAACTTGAGATTACACGATGCATACAGAATTAATTTCACAATTATTTTCAGTATCTACTCACGACATAAATTTTTATTATCGCGGTGTATTTAGTTTTTTAGCTTTATCAACTTTTTAAACAGCTACAAAGTTTTACGTTTCAAACTTTGTGTGATGATTTTATATCTATATTTTTAAAACTTGTCAAACACTAATTTCAAATAATTTTAATTTTATTTCTTACGAGGGGGTTTAAAGTTATTTTAACCTCTTTTTAAAGTAGGCTTTGTCGGCTTTTTGTTTAGATTTGCAGTCCCTAATTTTGTATTTACCTTACCGCCTAAATTTTCAAAAAAGAATTTGCCTTTTTGTAAAACATGATTTACTGCTTTCATTTCTCCTTCTCTGTTTATCAAACCGCTTTGAGTTTTAACAAACAATAATTTACCATCTTTTCTAAAAACTAGATTTTCATCAATTTCAAAATCTTTAGTTATACTTAAATTACCGTTCTTATCAAATTTACCTAAAATATTTTTCTGTAAATCAGCAAATTCGGCATGAGCATATAATTTTAAAATTTCTTTTATTTGCTTTGGATCGTTTATATGTTCGCCAGCTTTGTTAATAAAGCCGCTAATTTCATATTGAGATGTTTTACCGTGTGGAGTTTTTTTCACAAGAAATTGAGTTTCCGTAAGTAGCTTAGTTTGATTCTCTACTTCATCATCTACTATATTAATTACTTTCCTTTTTATAGAATAAATATCACTATTCTTTTCAAGCTTTAAAAGATAAACTCCTTAATGTCTAAATCATCATTAAACCTAACTTCTTTTTTATCTTTACCCATAATTAATACTCTTATTTTAATATTGTATCTTTTAAAATATTTGTACCACGTAAAAATTCTTCTATATTCAAAGCTTTTTTACTCTCTTGCTGAAGTTTTTTCACTCGTAATATACCGCTTCCACAAGCTATTTCCATCTTATCGCTAATAACGGTGCCGGAAGTAAAGTGATGATTCGCATTTAAATATTCTGCTTCAAGGATTTTAATTATTTTATCATTATAACTAAAATATGCTCCGGGCCAGGGATTCATCCCTCTTATTTTACAATCTATTTTATATGCGGATTCATGCCAATTAATTTTTCCTTCTTCTTTAGTTAATTTATGAGCATACGTAACGCCATCACTTGACTGTTTTATCGGTACTATATTATCAATATTTGCAAGTGTTTTTATTAGTAATTCAGCTCCTAAATTAGCACATTTATTGTGCAATTCCTCCAATGTTGTCCTTTCTTCTAAATCAAAATCTTCTTTCATCAATATATCACCTGTATCAAGCCCTGTATCCATACGCATAATACATACGCTACTTTTCCGATCACCCTCTATAATAGTACGCTGCAGAGGAGCCGCTCCTCTGTGACGAGGCAAATCGGATGGATGGATATTAAGACAGCCGTATTTTTTAGCTTCTAATATAGCTTTCGGCACAATAAAACCATATGCAATAACAACTATAATATCAGCATTAACTTTATTAATTAGATTTATTATTTCATCATTACGAAGAGTAGAAGGAGTATAAACAGGAATTTGATGCTCAAATGCTAATTGATGTATTGGAGATTTAGCTAAGTTAAGTCCTCTACCCTTAGCTTTAGGTTGCTGTGTAAAAACAGCTTTAACTTCGTGATGAGTTATAAGTTTTTTAAGAGCAGGAACAGCAAATTCAGGCGTTCCCATAAAGATTACTTTCACACTATATTATTTTTGAGTTTCTTAAGCTTACGAAGTACTACATCTCGTTTTAAATTACTTAAATAATCAATCATAAGCTTACCTTCTAAATGATCATACTCATGCTGGATAACTCTTGCAAGCCAATCATTTGCTTTAAGCTCTTGCGATTTACCATGATAGTCTAAATACCTAATCTTTATAGATTCCGGTCTTGCCACCTCAATACGTTGCTCCGGTACTGAGATACAACCTTCATTAGCCGTAATTAGCTCTTCTGATTTTTCTATTATTTCAGGATTCACTATAAAAAGCGGATAAAAATCTTTTGGTCTTTCTACCGGATCATGATCTTTTATATCAATTACTAAAATACGTTTCAATACCCCTACTTGTACTGCTGCAAGCCCTGCACCGTCTTCATGGTACATAGTTTTAAGCATATCATCCATAAATTTTCGTGTTTGATCTGTAAACTCTAAAACCGGCTGAGATTTCTGCTTTAATCTTTCATCAGGTGCCATTACTATAGGTAATATTGACATAATTAAATCTTAATATTTTATTTTAATATACCATAAAACCACCAAAATGTAAAGAAAGCAAACCTGCCTAATTCCGGCAATAGTTGCATAATAAACTCACCTATTTGCAATAATTTGTCGAATTAATAATATTTAGTAAAAATAATAGCAAATATCAGATAACATGTTAATAAATAAGGCTTGCATAAAATTAAGGAGGAATAGCAATGCATTGGGGTGATATTGAAGAAATTGCCGAACAACTCGAAGAACATTGTAGCGATCAGTATAATGAAAAAAAATTTCATTATTAAAGCTAGAGAAACTGATTAGAGATTTAAAGGACTTTGAAGGTGAAGAGAAAAAAGTCGAAGAAGTTACATTAGAAGAAATTTTAGACAAATGGGAAAAATTACGCGAAGAAATTAGAGAAATCGATTAAGTAGCTTTTGAGTTATTTTCAGGCATTTATAAATTAACTTTATAAAAATATATTATAATCAATAACAATATAGCAACTGCCTGAAAAAAAACTCTTAAAGTCATTAACTTTGAACTAAATTTCTTATCAAACTTTCCTCCGATAGCCATCGACACTACCCCTATAATAAGAACCGAAACGGTTAAACCAATCGCAATTAATAACCACATCATAATTTATTACTCAATATATAATTTCCTACACAAAGATTACATGCTTTTCTCTTTTAAATCAATTATCTAATTAATATTTGAGATTTAGTTAAAAAATTAACTAAATCTTCACAAAAAATAACAATTCTAGGGACACAAATATCTAATTTATCAAATATAGATAATTCAACAATTACTTTAAAAGAAAAAGAGATATTAGGTTCTTGCGTTCTTATTAATTTCCGCTTAAAAACATCTAAAAATACAAATAATTTAATTTTCCGCACGCAAGAACCTAGAGTATTTTGAGAAACCTAATCTAAGCTTTCTGAGTTACACTATATATATTATCTATCAGTTTAACAAAAGCACCATTTCCTAAAACATTAGCACAAGTGATCACAGGATCAAACAAGATATAAAGAGCTGTAATCAGAGACATCATATTAGTATTAAAACCTAGATATTGTTCAAGTATAGGAAGCATTACAATAATTCCTCCACCTGATATAGCTGCTACTGAAAATTTTGCCAATACAAAATAAAAAGCAAAAATAAGATAATTAAATAAAGTAGGCTCAGCTAATCCATAACTTTTTAGTATAGCATAAGCCAAAATCGGTATAGCGAAACAATCGCCAACAAGATGAATATTTACTGTTATTGGTACAACGGTACGAGCGAGTGCTTTATTATTTGTATTATTTTCCGCTCCTATTATACTAAGTGGCATACTTACAACACTAGACATAGCACTAAATCCACTTATAGACTCTGGCATCATATTACTGAGGCTAGCTATGAATTCCTTAACTCGACAGTTACTTAAAATAAAATAAGCAAGAAAGATATAGCCAAACTGAGCAAATGCGATTGTCCCAAAAATGAACATATAATCTTTAATAATTATACCTAATACTTCATCAAACTGTAGTTTTACGATAAAGCCCATTATAAATAAGGGAATTATATAGATAAACAATCGCAATATTTTTGCAACAAATGCTTCTATCTTGAAAGCCAATCCAATTGCAATCTCAGCACAAAATTTTGAGGATATAAAGCCTAAGATAATACTACTAAATACGATTTTATCATTAGAAATAATATTAGGAAAATTAAGTAACCATAAAGGCTTTAAACTATCATTTTCTATAGGAGAGATCATTGATAAATCGAATTGATATATGTATATACCTACATAATGACTTATGAAAGTAGAACAAAAATTAGACCCACATACTAGTAATAATATTAAGAAAACTATACGTGTTGCATCTTTGGCTAGCATTACAACAGATTTAAAAAGTAAGCCAAAAATAATTAAAGGAAGAAATAATCCAATTATAGATTTAATAGATAGACTTATTGAATATAATAACCTTTTTACTTCTAAACTCATTAGTGGGTTGAATAATATGATAGCTATGATAATAGCCATTAAAATAAGTGGCATTTTACGAAACATAAAACTTACCTAATAATAATTAGTTAATTTAAAGGGGTGGATATAATTAATAGAAAGATATAGAGATATTGTTACCGGCTTGAACCGGTTGTAGTAGTAAAGAAAGACTGGAAAGTTAATATTTGCATATTCATAAATTCAATATACAGTTATTATAGAGAGAAAAATTAGTGTTGCAATACTTTTCTAGAAGTTCTTTGGGAGGTATTGCTAACTAAAAGCAGAGTAGTTAATAAATTAACATCATTGCGAGGAAAATTACAGAGTAATTTGATGAAACAATCGCAGAAATTTGTTGTTATTTCCTAAGATTTCCTATAGTACCGGACATTTTTTAAAAAATCTTTAATGTCATCCCTGCGAAAGCAGGAAGGCATTGTTGCGTGGATCAGTTTTTCGAGTGTCATCCCGTGGCTTGACCACAGAATCCAGTTAAAATTATTATATTTATTTATTGTTTTTATGGACTCCGTGGTCAAGCCACGGGGTGACACTGAACGCATTTTTAGATCCATGTAACAACTACTATACCTCTTCAGATTGTTCTAATCCCTCTTCCTCTAACTCACTATCTTCTTCGTTTTCAGAAGTTTCAGCAATTAAAGAGACAGATACGACTTTTTCACCGTCATCTAGCTTAAACAGGATTACGCCGCTAGTGTTACGTCCCGTAATACGCACTGACTCAAGTTTACAGCGAATTAACTTACCGCTATTGGTGATCAGCATTAGCTCATCATCCATTTTAACCGGCATAACACCGACGACTAAACCGGTTTTGTCGTTAATATCCATATTGATTATACCGCTACCGCCTCGATCGGTAATTCTATAGCCATATGCCGAGCTTCTTTTACCGAAACCGTTCTCTGTAACTGTCAAGATAAATTCTTCAGAATTTGCCATTTCTAAAATAGAATCTGCAGTCAAAGTTACACCTAACTCTTCGAGGTTAAACTCCTCACCTTTAGCAATCTCAAGCCTTTTTTCCCATGGCACTGTTAAATAAGCATCTCTATCCTCTTTTGTACTGCTAATGCCTTTAAGCACGGTCATAGAAATTACGGAATCCTCCTTAGCAAGTTTCATACCTCGTACCCCGTCGGAAGTACGGCTCTTAATAACACGCAGCGATTCAACAGGGAATCTTAAAGCTTTACCGGCTTTGGTGGCAAGTAAAATATGCTCGTCTTCTTTACATGGTTTTACGTCTATTAATTTATCATCCTCATCAAGCCTAATAGCAATTTTACCGTTCAACTGAATTTTTTTGAAATCTAATAAATCGCTTCTTCTGATATTACCCTTGGCAGTTGCGAACATAATGTTTAAATTATCCCACTCATCCTGATTTTCAGGTAGCGGCATAATATTCGTAATATGCTCATTTTCTTTCAGCGGTAATATATTAACCATCGGTCTTCCTTTACCTTGCGGATTACTTAAAGGTAATTTATACAGTTTTAAACTATAAACCTGACCGATATTTGAGAAGAACAACATTGGCGTATGAGTACTACCGACAAAAACTTGCGTGGTAATATCTTCATCACGCATTGAAAGCCCTGATCTTCCTTTACCGCCACGTTTTTGCGAACGATAGCTACTTAGAGGTACACGCTTGATATACCCGCCAAGCGTTACGGTTACTACCATTTCTTCACGTTGAATTAAATCTTCTATATCTTGATCAAATTCACCGAATTCAATTGAAGTAAGACGAGGAGTCGCAAATTCTTCTTTAACTTTAATTAGCTCTTCCTTTAAAATCTCAAGTAACCTTGTACGAGAGCCGAGTATATTAAGATATTCGGTGATTTCCGTAGCAAGGTTCTTTAAATCCTCTTCAAGCTTGTTTTTCTCCATAGCGGTTAGACGTTGTAGTCTCATTTCTAAGATTGCCTTAGCTTGCACCTCAGTAAAGCTACATTTGCCTTGCTCATTTAACATTGCTTTATCATCAACTAGCTTTACAAGAGGTAGGATATTTAATGCTTCCCACTGGCGAGCCATTAATTCTTGTTTAGCTGCATTCGGGTCATTTGAAGCTTTAATAATACGTATTATTTCATCGATATTACTAACGGCAATAGTTAGTCCTAGTAAAATATGTGCTCTATCTCTTGCTTTATTTAGTAAATATATAGTACGGTTAGTAATTACCACTTCTCTAAAACTAACGAAAGCTGCAATTACTTCTTTCAAATTCATCACTTTCGGTAGCCCGTCTTTAAGAGCAAGCATAATAACACCGAAGCTTGTTTGTAGCTGCGTACATGCGTATATTTGATTTAAGACTACTTCCGCAACTACGTCTTTCTTTAACTCAATAAAAATCCTTACACCGTTTTTATTCGATTCGTCACGTAAATCACTTATACCCTCAATACGTTTCTCTTTAACCATTTCAGCGATTTTCTCAACGAGCCTTGCCTTATTTACCATATACGGTATTTCGGTAATAATAATTGCTTGACGGCTATTACCGATATTCTCAATCTCGGCTCGACCTCGCATAATGATACTACCTCTACCGGTAAGATATGCCGATCTAATACCGCTAATGCCTAAAATCATTGAACCTGTAGGAAAATCCGGTCCTTTAACGACTTCAAGTAAATCTAATATTTCTATATCGTTATTATCTATATATAAACAACAAGCATCGATAACCTCACCTAAATTGTGCGGAGGGATATTAGTTGCCATACCGACCGCAATACCTCCACTACCGTTAACCAATAAATTGGGAAACATTGCAGGAAGTACGGAAGGCTCTTCTTCAGAACCATCGTAATTAGGGTTAAAGCTGACGGTCTCTTTATCGATATCCTCTACGAGCTTATGCGAAACTTTGGCCATTCGAGATTCGGTATATCTCATTGCCGCCGCCGCATCACCGTCCATCGAGCCGAAATTACCCTGCCCGTCTACAAGCGGTAAACGCAAGGAAAAATCTTGTGCCATACGTACTAACGAATCATAAATAGCACTATCACCGTGCGGATGGTATTTACCCATCACGTCACCGACTATTCTTGCGGATTTTCTATAAGGTTTGCTAGCATGGTTACCGGCTTCATGCATGGAATAGATAATTCGGCGATGTACCGGCTTTAAGCCGTCCCGAACATCCGGTATAGCTCTACTTACTATAACGCTCATAGCATAATCAAGATAAGATACTTTCATCTCATCTTCGATATTTACCGGTACTAAATTAGAAAAATTTTGATCAGTCACGATTACTTAGCCTTAAATTTAATTTAATGAATTATATTTAATTATAGAGATATAATAAATTTCTTTCAAGGATTGCTTGTATTTATAATCGTGGCATTGTTTCTAAGCTACCGATGTCATTCCTGCGAGACCTTGTTGAGTGGATGCGTATGTCATTCCTGCGAAAGCAGGAATCTAGTTTTTTAAGCAACTTATATACTAAATTTTTATGTAATTTTCTTTGCCATATTTTATTTACTTTTCTCTTCCTGCTGTTTATACCAAAGTTCGGCATAATAACCTTTATGCTGTAGCAAGGTTTTATGGTTGCCTCGCTCGACTATATAGCCTTTATCCAAAACAATAATCTCATCTGCATCGATAATAGTTGATAGTCTATGAGCAATGATAAGAGTAGTATGGTGGGCTGAGATCTCTTTAAGGCTTGCTTGAATTAGCTTTTCGGTTTTAGTATCAAGCGAACTTGTTGCCTCATCAAAAACATATATTGCCGGATTTTTTAGGATGGTTCTTGCAATTGCAATACGCTGTTTTTCGCCGCCTGAAAGCTTTAATCCTCTCTCGCCTACCTGCGTCTCATACCCTTCGGGTAGCGTGCTAATAAACTCATGAATATGAGCATTTTTTGAGGCTGCTATAACTTCGTCATAGCTTGCTGCATTATTACCGTATGCGATATTGTGATATATCGTATCGTTAAATAGTACGGTATCTTGCGGAACAATCCCGATAGATTTACGTAGCGTTCGTTGCGTGACTTCTCGTATATCTTGATTATCTATAGTAATGCTACCGCTATTAATATCGTAAAATCTGAACAACAAGCGTGATATTGTTGATTTTCCCGCTCCGCTACTACCGACTACTGCTAAAGTTTTACCGCTCTTAATCGTAAAACTTATATTATGCAAAATCGGACGTTCCTGATTATAAGCAAAACTAACATTATCGAAACTAACCTCACCTTTTGAGATAATTAACTCCTTAGCGTTCACGGCATCTTCTACTTCTGCCGGTATGTCTAAAAGATTAAACATATCTTCCATACTAACTAGAGCGTTTTTAATTTCTCTATAAGCAAAGCCAAGTATTGAAAGCGGAATTGATAGCTGAAACAAGTAAGTATTAACCATTATTAAATCGCCGACGGTCATTTTATTCTGATTAATAGCATTTGCTGAAAGTATCATAAGGCTAACAAGTCCTAAGGATATTATAACATCCTGCCCGATATTTAAAATCGATAGGCTGTTAGTAGTTTTAGTGGCTGATTTTTCATAAGTTTGTAAAGCCTCATTAAACTTTATCGCCTCATATTCTTCATTACCGAAATATTTAACGGTCTCAAAATTCAACAAACTATCGATTGCTCTATTATTGGCGGTGTTATCGCTTTGATTCATTTCCCTTGCAAAAGAAATACGCCAAGTACTGATTAGGAAAGTATAACCGACATAAACTATCATTGTTATTAAAATAGTTACGGCAAACCAAATACCGTACACATACCATAACATCCCACTTACAAGTACAATTTCTACGCTTGTCGGAAAAATATTAAATAATGAATAACGCAGCACCGCTTCAATACCTTTAGTACCACGCTCTATTGACCTACTTAAGCCTCCTGTTTTTCTAGTAATATGAAAACGCATACTTAAATTATGCATTTGCTTAAAGACATTTAGAGCAACTAAGCGAGTCGCCTGATGTCCTACCTTTGAAAAAATGATATTTCGCAGCTCACTAAATATTTGTACCAATATTTTAGTTCCACCATATGCAAGAATAATCCCTATAATAACCGAAAGAGCAAAATTTTTATTTAGCCCATCTATTATATATTTATAAACAATCGGAACGAAAATATTTATTACTTTAGCTATGACTAGACAAATAAGAGACGTAACAATACGCAGGCGTATATCAAAATCCTTCGACCATAAATATGGTAGAAGTAAATAGAATGAATTTTTATGATTGTTGTTTTTGAACATTTTTGGAGTTTTTGTAGTTTTCAGCGTCATTGCGAGCGACCGTAGGGAGCGTGGCAATCTCATAAAATAATAACAAATTCCTGAGATTGCTTCGTCAATTACTTCGTAATTTCCTCGCAATGACGTTTTTATTTCTTACGCCCCAGCTGCAGGTGAAGTCTTCTTCGGTTGCCCTTCCAGCAACTTATCTAGCCTTCCCTCTTTTTCAAGATCAAACAGAGCATCACAACCACCAACATACATATTATCTATAAATATCTGCGGGACGGTCTTTTTTCCGCCGGATTTCTTAATAAATTTTTCTTTCTCTTCCTGAGTAAAATTACTTACTTCAATTTCCTCATAAGCAACATTTTTCTCATCAAGCAATGCTTTAGCTTTTATGCAATAAGGACAACTAGCGAGAGTATAAATAATAATTGTGTGTAATATAGCTTTATTCATAATATTATATTTTTTTGTTAGATTTTAATATATTATCTTAAACTATAGTTTTTAAAGCAAGTAAAAATGCATGAATAATTTTTCTATTATCTCAGAATATAAACCGGCAGGCGACCAGCCAAAAGCAATAGATGAAATTATAGCAGGGTTAAATAGTAAAAAACGCTCACAAATGTTGCTTGGTATTACGGGGTCAGGCAAAACTTTTACTATGGCAAATATTATAGAGAGAACTAATCGCCCTACTCTGATAATGGCACATAATAAAACTTTAGCTGCTCAAATTTATTCAGAAATGAAGTCGATTTTTCCAAAGAACGCCGTTGAGTATTTTGTCTCATATTATGATTATTACCAGCCCGAAGCTTATATAGCACGTACCGATACTTTTATAGAAAAAGACTCATCAATTAACGAGCAGATTGATTTAATGCGTCATTCTGCTACAAGATCGTTATTAGAGCGTCGTGACGTTATAGTAGTTTCTTCCGTTTCCTGTATTTACGGGCTTGGTTCTCCTGATTTATATTACCAAATGACGGTTAATCTAGAACCGGGTAAAAGCTATCCTCGTGATAAACTACTAAATGATTTGATAAATCTGCAATATGAGCGTAACGATATCGGGTTTGAGCGTGGCTGTTTTCGAGTTAAAGGCGACAACATAGATATTTTCCCCTCACATTATAGCGATAAAGCTTGGCGTTTATCGTTTTTCGGTAATGAACTCGAATATATACACGAATTCGATCCCCTAACGGGCGAGAAACTTGCTAAGCTTGATAAAGCTATGGTCTTTGGTAATTCACATTTCGTGATGCCGCAAGAAACAGTAAATAGTGCCATATCAGGTATTGAGGAGGAGTTACAAAAACGCCTAGAGTTCTTAAAGTCTCAAGATAAACCGCTTGAAACTCAAAGGCTAAATCAACGTACTCAATATGATCTTGAAATGTTAACGGAAACAGGCAGCTGTAAAGGCGTTGAAAATTATTCGAGATTCTTTACCGGTCGTAATGCCGGTGAGCCGCCACCGACATTATTCGAGTACTTGCCGGAAGATGCGTTATTATTTGTTGATGAAAGCCACGTATCCGTACCACAAATTAGAGCGATGTATAACGGCGATCGAGCAAGAAAAGAAGTATTGGTAGAGCATGGATTCCGTCTGCCTTCTGCTCTTGATAATAGACCTTTAAAATTTGAAGAATGGGAAAAATTTAGACCGCAAACTGTTTTTGTATCAGCAACCCCGGGACCGTTCGAGTTAGAAGAAACCGGAGGCACTGTAGTAGAGTTGATTATCCGACCTACGGGACTGCTTGATCCTGAATGTATTATCAAACCTGCTACTAACCAAGTTGAGGATTTAATTAGCGAAATTCAAAGCACTATCGCTAAAGGCTTCCGTGTCTTAGTCACCACCTTAACTAAAAAAATGGCTGAAGATTTAACCGCCTATTTGCAGGAGCTAAAATATAAAACTTCTTATTTACATTCTAACGTTCATACGCTTGAGCGTATCGAGATTTTACGAGATTTACGGCAAGGTACTATCGATATTTTAGTTGGTATTAATTTACTTCGAGAAGGGCTTGATATCCCTGAATGCGGCTTAGTTGCTATACTTGATGCAGATAAAGAGGGATTTTTACGGTCTGAAGTATCGTTAATACAAACAATCGGAAGAGCTGCAAGAAATAGTGAGGGCAGAGTTATACTTTATGCCGATAAAATGACTAAATCTATAGATAAAGCTCTTAGTGAAACGTTGCGTAGAAGGCAAATTCAGCAGGAATATAATGAAAAACACGGCATAATTCCAAAAACCATTAACCGTGCCATCCATACTTTAGCAGAACTTGAGAAAGTTGATAGTAAGCTTGATAAAAAACAAGCTCATACTTTATTTGATAATCCTGCTAAGCTCAAAGCTCATATTGATAAATTAAAGAAAGAAATGCTTAAAGCCGCAAGTAATCTCGAATTTGAACAAGCCGCAAAACTTCGAGATCAGCTAAAAACTCTAGAAGAGGCAGCACTTGAGTTGAGTTAAATTGATGTCATTCCCGCTTCCGCGGGAAGACTTTGTTGCGTGTATATCTAATCGTCATTGCGAGCGGTCGAAGACCGCGCGGCAATCCAGAAAATAATTAAAAAAATGCTAAAAATTAGCGTTTTTAACTGGATTGCTTCGTCAAAACTTACAGTTTTTCCTCGCAATGACGCTAAAACCAATTCACTCAACAACACCTAAAACTCCTCCTATGATAAGGTGATAGACCGTGTATATTAATAGCCTCGATATGTTCACGAGTGCCGTAGCCGGAATTTTTATGCCATAAATATTGTGGGAATTCAGTACTTAAATCTAGCATCAAACGATCTCTAGTAACTTTTGCAACAATAGAAGCCGCAGCAATCGATAACGATAGATTATCACCGTTAACTATACTAACAAATCTTTTATCCTTAAACGGCATATTACCGTCAACTAAAACTATTTCCGGCTTAAGGCTAAGATTTGCCGCAGCAATAGAGCAAGCTTTTTTAGTTGCTTCTAATATATTAATTTCATCAATTTCAGTATGAGAAATAATAGCAGTTGCCCAAACATAATTACTAGTTATTTGTTCATATAGTAATTCTCTTTTCTTTTTAGAAAGTTTTTTAGAATCTTTAATACCCGGTATAATATTAGTGTTATCTATTATAACGGCACTTGCTACTACCGGACCTGCTAGCGGTCCTCTACCTGCTTCATCTATACCTGCTACAATATAGTTATGATATTTTTTTTCAAAATGTAATAGATCTACTTCCATAATTGTATTTTTTAATTTTTGATATATGATAGAACAGTTTAGAATTACAAAAAAGGAAAAGTGCAAAATTATTTTCAATTATTAGGACTTTCGCAAGATTATAATATTGATTTAAAGATATTAGAAAAGCAATATTTTGCTATGCAGATAAAATATCATCCCGATAAAGCAAAAACTTTGCAGGAAAAGGAACAAAATCTAATTACTGCAGCTGAATTAAATAATGCTTACTCTACTCTTAAAGATGCCTTAAAGCGTGCTGAATATATGCTGCTTTTGCAAAATATAAATTTGAATGACGAAAAGACACGTAGTTTACTTTCGCCTCTAGAATTAAGCATATTCTGGGATGAAATGGAAATAATCGAAAATACTATCTTATTTAGTGATTTAGAAAAAATAAAAGACAAATATGAATTAATGAAAAAGCTTGAGATTGATTCTTTAAAACAAGCTTTTGAAGAACAAAATCTATCAGACGCAACTATAAAAACTAGCAAACTTAAATATATTGGGACATTGCTGCATAAACTGCAAGAAAAAATAAAATCATGCAAATAATAGAAATTAGGGAACCGGAGCAAGCTGATTTTAAGCAAGAACGGCAAATAGCAGTCGGTATCGATTTTGGCACTACTAACTCATTAATAGCTATTGCAACTAATAGAAAAGTTAAAGTTATTAAATCTATAGATGATAAAGAATTAACCCCAACTACTATAGATTTTACAAGTAACAATTTTACTATAGGTAATAATAAAGGACTCCGGTCTATTAAAAGACTATTCGGTAAAACATTAAAAGAAATTCTAAATACTCCGGCACTTTTTTCGTTAGTTAAAGATTATCTAGATGTAAATAGTAGTGAGCTTAAATTAAACTTTGCAAATAAACAACTGCGAATCTCTGAAATTGCAGCAGAAGTTTTTATTTACCTAAAAAATCAAGCAGAAGAACAATTAAAGACTAATATAACTAAAGCAGTTATAACCGTACCTGCACATTTTAACGATGCAGCAAGAGGCGAAGTAATGCTTGCGGCTAAAATAGCAGGTTTTGAAGTATTAAGGCTAATTGCCGAACCTACTGCAGCTGCCTATGCTTACGGCTTAAACAAAAATCAAAAAGGCTGTTATTTAGTATATGACCTAGGCGGCGGCACTTTTGACGTATCTATTCTTAATATACAAGAAGGCATTTTTCAAGTTATAGCAACAAACGGAGATAATATGCTTGGTGGCGACGATATAGATGTAGTAATTACACAATATCTTTGCAATAAATTTGATTTACCTAATTCTATAGATACTTTACAACTTGCAAAAAAAGCAAAAGAAACTTTAACATATAAAGATAGTTTTAATAATGATAATATATCAATTAGTAAGCAAATATTAGAGCAATTAATTTTACCTTTAGTAAAACGTACTATCAATATAGCTAAAGAATGTTTAGAACAAGCAGGAAATCCAAATATAGACGGAGTTATTTTAGTAGGAGGTGCAACCCGCATTCCTTTAATAAAAGACGAATTATATAAAGCATTTAAAGTAGATATTCTATCAGATATTGATCCTGATAAAGCAGTTGTATGGGGGGCTGCATTACAAGCAAAAAATTTAATAGCACCCCACACAAATTCATTATTGATTGATGTAGTACCTTTATCGCTGGGTATGGAATTATATGGCGGTATAGTTGAAAAAATCATTATGCGTAATACTCCGATTCCTATTTCGGTAGTAAAAGAATTTACGACTTATGCCGATAATCAAACCGGTATACAACTTCATATATTGCAAGGTGAACGTGAAATGGCTGCCGATTGCCGCAGTTTAGCCCGATTTGAGTTAAAGGGACTTCCTCCTATGAAAGCAGGAAATATTAGAGCCGAAGTTACTTTTGCTATTGATGTAGACGGTATATTATCCGTTTCTGCTTATGAGAAAATCAGCAATACATCGCATACTATAGAAGTAAAGCCAAATCACGGTATTGATAAAACGGAGATTGATATTATGTTAGAAAACGCTTATAAAAATGCTAAAATAGATTATACTACAAGATTATTACAAGAAGCAGTAATTGAAGCAGAGGCTTTAATCTTTAGCATAGAACGTGCTATAGCGGAATTAACAGCTTTATTATCGGAAAGTGAGATATCTATAATTAATTCTTTATTAGATAATATAAAAGAAGCCGCACACGTTAGAGATCGGATCTTAATTAATAATTCTATTAAAGAGTTTAAATCCAAAATAAAAAAATCTATGAATACAAAGTTTAATATAATAATTAATGATTTGCTAAAAGGCAAAAATATCAATCAAATTAAATAGCTTCAGTTATATATAAAATTTTATATATAATCGAACTAATTTAGATAAGGAAAAATAAGAAGAATGTCAGGAAAAATAAAAGTAACATTTATTATAAATGATGGAGAAGAAAAAACTGTAGAAGCACCTATAGGGCTTTCCATTTTAGAAATTGCCCATAGTAACGATCTAGACCTTGAGGGAGCTTGTGAAGGATCTCTTGCTTGTGCTACTTGTCACGTTATTTTAGAAGAAGAATTTTACAACAAATTAAAAAAACCTACGGAAGCAGAGGAAGATATGCTTGACTTAGCCTTCGGTCTTACCGATACTTCTAGATTGGGATGCCAAATTATTTTAACCGAAGAATTAGACGACATAAAAGTACGCCTTCCTTCTGCTACTCGTAATATAAAATTATAATGGATTAAAAAAGTGATACGTAAAATACTTCTTTTTGTGTTTTTAGCCTTTACTATAATATGGTTTGCAACTGCATATACTATAAAAAATAACATTGTAAGTTTAATTAAGAATTCTGAATCCGATAATCTTAAAATATCTTATAATGCGGTTAAGTTTTCAGGCTATCCTTTTAATTGGAAAATTACCGTAACGGATCCTAAAGTAAAATTAATTGATCATGTAAATTCTAAAGAATTTACTAGTGAAAATATTGTCCTAAATATAGCTTTTAGTACTAAAAGAGCCGCTCTTAATTTCGGTCCTTTTATTAGAGAAGTCGATAATTACGGCGATAAAACATTTACCTATGATGTACGCAGCGATGATGACATAAAAGGTATAGGAAAATTTAATAAATCTTTATATAAAATATCAAAAGATGATAATTTAAAAGAAATATTAAAATCAATTCAGTTAAATAATAAAGCATTATCGATATTTAAAGATAATCAAGAAATCTTTAAAATTAATGATTTAGCATTTCTTATAAGAAAACAGAATTTAGCAACTGAGGAAAATATATCCTTATTTTTAAATATGAATTATTATTCAGAAAAAGATATTTTGAATTTTAAAAATGCTAATTTAGATATTGCTGCTTCTTTAAAATTTGCTGAAGACGGAGAAGATTCAGCTATTTTACAAAATTTTAATATAGAAAGATTTATTTTTACTTGTGATAATGATTCTAAAGTTAATTTAAACGGTGCTTTACAATTCTTTGCCAATAAATTACCGGAAGGAAAATTATATTTTGAGCTGGAAAATTATAATTCCATAGTTGATAAATTATTACCGAATAATATTATTTTTTCTAAGAAAATAATTAAAACAATTATTGCTAAAGCAATTAATAAAGCTTCCGACGAACAATTAAATATAGATCAAAATGATTCAAATTCGGCTTACAACAATATAGAAAAAGCTAAGTTTGATATTGAGTTTTCAGATAAAGGAATAAATATCGGTTCTATTAATTTATTAGAACTAAAACTTGGTGAACATAAAGAAGACCAAAACACCGAAAATAATTCAAATTAGTTTTATGAATAATTTTAAACTAGCTACTATTATTAGCATATTTCTTATTTGCAGTAATATTTATGCTGCTCCAAAAGTCATTAAAATCGGTACCGGCTCTATTTTAAAAGGATATTATGCTATTGGACTTGATTTATGCAAAACTATTACAAATGATGATAAAAATAACGAACATATTAAATGTGAAGTTGTTGCAACAAACGGCAGTATAGAAAATTTAAAATTATTACAACAAGGCAAAATTGATTTAGCTCTAGTGCAAGCTAATATTGCAGTAGAAGCATATGAGGGCATAGGTTATTATCACGATCAAGAAAAAATGCAAAATTTACGTCAGGTACTTAATCTACATGATGAGTTTTTTACGGTTATTGTAAAAGATGAGGATAAAATAAAAGTTTTTGCTGATATTGACGGAAAAAAAATAACTAACGGTCCGGCATTTTCCAGTAGTAATATTACTTATGATGCCATACGTTCTTTATATAAATTTTCTAAAGAATCTGAAGAGCTACACATTAATTATGAAGATTCTATTGATAAATTCTGTAATAAGGAAATAGATGCTATAATAATGATGGTTGGACACTCTAACCCCTTAGTAAATTTAATAGCTAATAAGTGTGAAGTTGATTTCGTTTCAATTGAAAATGATAAAATAGCAGAATTAATAAAACAAAATAGAGCGTTTCATAAAGCTATACTTCACAAGGGCTTATATCCAGGGATTACCGATGATCAAACTACAGTAAAAGTATCAGCAATCCTAGTAACTAGAGATGAGGCGAATCGTGATATTTTAGATAAATTTATCGGAGCTTTTCATAGAAACGTAGCAAATTTTAAACTTTCTAATTACTTATTAAATAACCTCGATATTAACTATTTTGCCGATACTAAAAATTTTGTTCTACCAAAACATGATTCAGTAAGAAATAAAAACTAACAATATCTTATGTTTAAAAATATACTTATACCTATAGATTTAAATGATAAAAAATCTATAAAAGGTATTCTTTCTAAGGCTTTAATGCTTGCAACGAACTTTCAAGCAAAATTACATTTTATGTATATAATTCCTGAATTCGGTACGAAAATGTTTGAAGATTATTTACCTAAAAATTGGAAAACGGAGAAAAAAGAAAAGTATCAGACTCAAATTAAAGAGCTTATCAAACAATATATTCCTGATGAAATTGAAACAGATTATTATATAGGAAACGGTGCCGTTTATGATGAAATAATTAAGCACTCTAATGAAATTAAAGCCGATTTAATAATAATCTCTGCAGTCAGACTACAATTAAAAGATTATATGCTTGGACCTAACGCTTCTAAAATCGTCCGTCATTCAGATATATCAGTTTTAGTAGTAAGAGACGAGTAATAAGTATTATTTATGGTTCTTACGTCATTCCCGCAAGGCATTGTTGCGTGGACCTGCTTTTCCGTCATTGCGAGAAGAATTACGTAGTAATTCGACGAAGCAATCCAGTAAAAAATTCTGATTTACAGAATTTTTTTATTATTTTTTCTGGATTGCCGCGTCGCTTCGCTCCTTGCAATGACGATTAGATATCCACGCAACAATACCACGCGGGATGACATTCATTAACCGTACATGGAATAATAATAACTTACAATTTCACTTTCAATTTTACAAAGCCTTGATGGCTTTGGTATTGCTTCTGTAAGTGGCAGTTATACTCTAAAGTCACACTTATATTACCTTTTTCAGTTAAAACGCTAGCGCCGATATTATAGCCGACTTTAGGCTGTTTTGGTAATGCGATAGTTTCATTAACTTCTTTATCTTTCCATTTTACTTTAGCATTAAGCTTTTTACTCTTATTGTTAAAGTAATTTTCTACAGAAGCTTGAAGTGCAGGCGTAATACTAAAACCTTCAGCTATTTTTTGTGGAGCTAAAGCTACTTTAGTGCCTAAAATACCGCTCCATAAATGCTGCTTTTTAGAAGCAATACTCAAATGCTGGATACCTACATCGCTTTCTTGATAAGAACCGTCTTTAGAGTGACCGTATCTTATACCAAGATTTGGAGTAAGAGTAATACCGCCATTCATAAGATGATTATAACTTAATAAGGTTTCAAAGTTATAATTATTATTCTTATATTTACCGATTGCAATAGTACCTAAACGGTTGATCTTACTCTTCACGATATTATGATTGTATGAAAACATCCCTTGTATCATAAAGTTTTTCGGCAATTCTTTCTGTCCATATAAAGATACGATATGACTATCGACATTAGTATTTAATTTACTACCGTTAGATTTAAACTTTGAATCTAGTTTAGTATAAGCAACACCTACTAAGTCTTTAAAGTTGTCAAACCCGATGTCGAAACCGATCGTACCGCCTGAAGCATGACCTTTATAACCGCTAGTCCCTTTTTGCTTATTAGTACCGATAGTACCTGCAATCCAAAGACCTTTATCTAACATTTTCTCATCTTCATCACCCGCAGCAACCACGGCACTAGAGAACATTCTATGCGATATAATATTGCGGTTCATTTGAGTGATAATATCATAAATCGGATTATATATTGCTCCAATCATTTCTTCATCTTGTTTTACTGCATTTTGCATTTCTGCAATTTCAGCAGCTTCAACTCTTACGGCTTCAGCAATTCTTGCTTCTTCGATAGCAGCAGCTAGTGCTACTTTTTCTTGCTCTTCTTTCTCTGATTCAGTCGTATCTTCAAATTTTGACTCACCGGCAGTAGGGGTTAAATCAGCAAGAGCAGCAACAGAAGCAACAGGATGCTCGATAGCTTCATCACCTTCTGCTCTTAATTCCTCTCCTCTTACTAGTTCATCTTCCCTAGCATCGCCTTCAACAGGTGCTTCTTCTATAACTTCAGGAACAACAGGCACTTCTACATCACCACCATCTTCTTCTAGCTCTATAACCGGAACTTCTGCATCTATTTCTGCCGGAGCTTCATCGCCTTCTTCCTCTACAAATAGATCGGCTATTCCTTCTATTACCCTATCATTTGCTACATCTTCTTCCCTTTCTGCATTCTGAAACATGAATTGTACAGCGACCAACTTAGCACTCTCTTCTTTTTCTTCAGCTGCTCTTTCTGCCCGCTCAAATAATGACTCTACACCTACAAACCTACTGGTATTATTCGCTGCTTCATCTCTTAGTCTATGTCGTATTTCACTGCGTTCTGCCTGGCGAGCTAATCTACGATTTTGTACCGGATGATTAATTGCAGCATGATCAGCATACCGGCTACATCTGCTAATGCATCAGTCGCCGGATCCGCTATAACAGGCACTACTACTGCTTGGGCACCGCCTACTCCTCTTTCTATTGGTGCAAAAAAACCACCTACTGTTGTATCAGGATATAAAACCTCGACTACTCCTTCAAATATCTTAGCACTTTTAGGATCATTTGTACTATAAAGCTTTAGAAATACTTCATCTTTCATTAGTTCTGTTATGATACGGCTATAGTTTTCCTTTATTCTTTTAGGCTGCTTTGCTTCTTCCGAAGTTACAGGACCAATAAAGTCTTTAGCAATAGCCTCTCCTGCTATAGCTTTTTTTATAACATCTTTTAACCTGTTTATATCATTTATAGTTTGATATCTTGAAGGCATGAGTGCTACTTCTTCAGCCATTAACATTGCTTCTATTTCTGCATTTAGGCATTCTGTACCTTTTATTGCTTTAGTCGCAGAATCCGTAATGGAGTTTACAGCTTCTTGATATTTTTGACCAAGTACAGTTTTAGCTTTGTTTACAACTATTGGTTCATCTGCTACTGCTCTAGTCTCAGCCTTCTCTATGGTATCTAGATCATTAATTACTGAGAAAAAGCGCGGAAGCTTTATCTGAAATACCACTAATAATTCTTTTAACCCTCTCAGCTATATAAGTTTGTCCTAATGGTAGTTTAACCTCTTTTTTTGCTATTTCTACTAATATTGGGTTAATCTTACTTACTGTAGTCTTATTGAAGATTGTAGCTATATTATCCTTAGCTTCAGTTAACTCTTTTTGACGCCTCGCATTTCTTGTTTCTCTGTCTCTCTTCTGAAATCTAGTTTCTTCTGCTGCAATCGGTTCTAATCTATTTAGTTCTTCTGCTCCTTTTGGAAATATAGTTGGCGATAAATTATGCATAAGATCGATGATCTCATCGGTAATATGCTCGCCGGTTATTAATTTCGGTAGTGCACCTTTATTTAATTCTACGAGTTTCAATGTTTGAACTTTAGCATCTGCAATTTCTTCTAAATAGTTTTGCACTCGTGCATAATCTATTTTAGCAGCTAATTTCTTTACAAGATCAACTGATAAGTCATTATTTAAATTACTATTCATTAATACTTCTACAGCATTATCCTGAGCCCAATTCATTACCTTTTCGTTTAGTTTGTTTTGAATTTCCGGTTTCGTACTTTTAATATGATTAACTGTTTTCTGATCAATTAATAAACTTATTTTATCTTTAATAGGTAATGCATCAAAATTATCAATATAACTTTGTAATTCTTGATATAATTTTTTTCTGTAGTGTTTCCTACAACGTCTTTAGTATCAAGATATTTAGCATTGTTGGATATAAATTCTAACCGCTCTGATGCAGCTTCTATACCTCTTAATTCTGACTCTTTAAAGTCTTTATCTTTTCTAAATTGAATTTCATCTTTAACTTCCTGGGGAATATTAAGCTTAACTACTGCGTCCTTAGTAACAGGATGTGCCCAATCAAATTTATAATCAAAACGCTTCATAGCTTCTTCTGCGTCTTCAGCAAAAAGATTATCAATAAAATTCTCAATTGCAGCATCATCAGCAAATTTTTTATTATTACCGATAACTTTCTGCACGTGAGGATTGACTCTTAGCATATCAAGCACAAATCTAGCTTTTTCTCTCAGCTCAGCATTATCTTTATTTTTTGCTGTAAATAGCTCTAAAGTATCTGTGATATTTTTTTGTTTTTGTTCTGCTGTTGCTTTTTTAAGAACATTTTGCTCTCTTGTAGTTAATCTTCTTCCGCCATGCCCTGCTGCAGCACCGGTTCCGTATTTTTCCTGTATAAAGTCTTCCGTTAATATTATTCTGATTGTATTGGATAAATCAGTTACTAATCCCATATGCTTACTAGCTATACCACGAGGATTTTTGTCTTCCTTAACCTTCTTACTTTTTTCGGCTTGCATTGAGTAATATACTTTCCCTGAAGTATTTAATAGCACTTCATTCTCAATCTTATATTCAAACTCAACACCCGGTGTTTTCCTTAATTCTGATAATTTTATGTCGCCTAACTCTTGATGTAAAAAACCGGTATCTAAATTAACAAGCGGATTTTTTGTTACAGGGTGTACCTTATTAAGTTTACTGTTAAAAACAGTATAAATATTTTCTCTATTTGCTTCAGCAAACACACTGTCCACAAGCTTTTTATTATTTGGTTTATTTGGTGCTTGATCTATAATCTCTTTGATATGTGCATTATTTTTTACAGCAGTAATAAGTATCCGATTTGCGGTAAGTTTTGTTGCAAGATCGCCATTAGTAAATATCTCTAAAAATTCTTTAGCAACGTCTTTATCACTTTTACCCTCTACTCCACGATTATTTTTAACAAATTCTTGAGCTAATAAAATTGTTACCGTATCTCTTAAATCCTTTTCAAGGTTTGCAATTTTTGCCTTTGCATCATTAGGATTGGTATTTCTGCCTGCATGTAATGCATAATATACACGCCCTGCTTGGTTACTTACTTCCGTTCCTGTTTCCGGACTCACTTTCGTATTAATTATTTTAGCTTCTAATCTTTCAGGTGTACGAGCTTTTATTTTTTCCCCAACCTCGAATATATTTTTCTTATTGTTGTCAGTAGAATTTTTATATTCAGCAACATAATCTTTTGGACGAGGAGGAGTGGGAGGAGGAACCATAGGATCAACCCTAGGAGCAACCGCAGGAGCAACGCCATCATAGCCGGCAACATCCATACCTAATAATATTTTATTAGCAATAATATCTTTACGGTTTGCATCTTCTCTTTTGCCTATTACGGGTCTTGCTACGATTTTGTCATTAATAATACTTGCTAAATCCTGTAAAGCCGGAGTTTTGAAATTTTAGATTAATGTGCTTATTTCCTTTCCTGTTAATTTTCTATCTTGCGCTATTAATCCTTGATCTTGGAATAATTTAGTTGTTTTTTCGGCATCTATTTCTTGATCTAAAACTTCTCCCATTGCATTTACAAAGCTGTATAATGTAGCGGTATCAACAAAATTTAATATCTTTTTTCTTTGCGTACTATTGTTGCTAGAATTAATTAACACATCTACAAATTGCTCGTTGGCATAATTTTCAACTGCATTAAATAAAATTCTTTTTTGTAATGGAGTAGCATTATTTTTAACTAATTTTAGTATTTCGCTTTCTTCTGCTAAACCAAAATTTGTCTTTATTTCTTTAGCATCTAAATCATCGATATTACTTTTGAAAAGAATATGCTCTATTTGCTTATTACTTAATGGACTTGCCATCAAAGAATTTAATACTTTCTTTTTATTTTGCGTACTTACATCTTCATTCCCATAAGCAAATACTAGACGCTGAAGCGGGTTATTAAGTGCGTTTAAATCTTGCATAGCAATTTCTGCTTTGACCTGCTTTTTAAGAGCGGCAAGCCTTGGATCCTCATTTTTTAATAAAAAAGCTACTGTTTGTTCTGAATTTATTTCACCAAAAACTGCTCTAGCAGCCATTGCTTGGTTAGAAATAGCAGTCATGATTGCTGCATTAGCACAGCTAAGTAAGAATAATTTTGTAAGTTTAGAATTTATATTTTTTGTCATAATATCTAATTCCCCTTTAATAAATATTAACAATTACTTAAAATATTATGTCAAGAAATTTATATTGATGGGTTATAAGGCAGGGTAGTAACGTAGATTTTATATGATAATTTAATATTTATAATAATCGTAATGTTTAATTTTTGTTAACGATTAGTTAATTTATTAATGCCTTGTGGTGCATTATACGATATTACTTCTATACATGCAAGCTATATTATTAAAATTTTCATTATTTTTAAAATGCTTTATAATGATTATTGGATAATAATGGTTACTGCTAGGATTCGACGTCATTGCGAGAAGAATTACGTAGTAATTCGACGAAGCAATCTAGTAAAAAATGCTATAAATTAGCATTTTTTTATTATTTTTGCTGGATTGCCACGCTCCCTACGGTCGCTCGCAATGACGAGTTGGTATCCACGCGGGCAACGCCGGCTTGACGACGGTATGACAATAATTTCTTTATAGGTACATAAATTGTCTCTCAAAACCAAATTACTTTTTATTACAATCAGCGGCATTATAATATTATATTTTGCTATTCTTCCTGCTCCATTGCTTAAAGATATAAGCTTCTCACAAAGAGTATTTGATCGAAGCGGCGAGTTAATGCGTATTTCACTTTCTAAAGACGACAAATATAGGATATTCACTCCTATAAGTGAAATACCGGCAAGTTTTATAGAAGCAGTATTGTTATATGAAGATAGGCATTTTTACAAACATTTCGGCATTAACCCCGTTTCTTTAGCCAAAGCTTTTTATTCTACTTATTTACAGAATAATCGTAAAATAGGCGGCTCTACTATAACAATGCAAGTAGCACGTTTAAGATACGGGATAAACTCTTCTACTATTCTTGGCAAAATCCATCAAATCATTAAAGCTATTCATGTAGAGCTACATTATTCAAAAAATGAAATCCTAGAAGCTTATCTAAACCTAGTGCCTTATGGTAGTAATATTGAAGGGATAACAGCCGGCAGTTATATTTACTTCAATCGTGACCTAAAAGATTTAAATTTGCTCGATATTCTAAGCCTTGCAGTAATCCCACAAAATCCTCTTAAAAGAGGCGGGAATGATATTAATATTTTTAAAGCACGTAAATATCTATTTACCGAGTGGCTAACGACTCACCCACAAGATATTATTTATAATAAGTTAATTAGTTTGCCGATTAAATTTAATCAAAATAAAAATCTTCCTTTTATCGCACCGCATTTCACTTTAGATATCCTGGCAAATAATGATAGTCCTATTATACGTACTACTATAGATAAGAATCTGCAAACTACTATAGAAAAGCAAGTCCGGCTATATATTAATAACCTGAAAAAATACGGCATTAATAATGCTTCCGTAATTCTTATTGATTTTACTACTATGGAAGTGCTTGCAAGCGTTGGTTCAGGTGATTTTTTTAATAACGATATTTGCGGACAGATTAACGGCACCAAAAGTCAAAGATCTCCAGGCTCAGCTTTAAAACCGTTTGTCTATGCACTTAGTTTTGATCAATCACTAATACATCCGTTAACTTTACTAAAGGATACACCTACTTACTACGATCATTATAAACCGGAAAATTTTGATAGCAGATTTACAGGAGGATTAAGTGCTAAAGAATCGTTAATAAAGAGCCGTAACGTACCTGTAATATTTCTGGCGTCTAAGTTAAAAAACCCGAATTTTTATGAGTTCTTACAACAAGCAAAAATTAGCGGCTTACGAAAACCTGAAAATTATGGCTTATCTATAGTACTTGGCACAGCAGAAATTACTCTTGAAGAGTTAACTACTCTTTATGCTATGCTTGCTAATTTCGGTACTTATAAACCGCTTAGGAAAATGCTTTCTACGTCATTGCGAGGAGAGGCAAAGCCTCGACGCGGCAATCTAGAACAAAATAATACAAACTCTACTAGATTGCCACGCTCCTTTCAGTCGCTCGCAATGACAATGATATCCCCCGAAGCAAGCTATCTAACACTTGATATTATAAAAGATACGACTCGTCCTATTACCTATAACAATACAAAGCATAACTTACCGATTTATTGGAAAACAGGTACTTCTAGCTCATTTAGAGACGCACTTAGCGTAGGCATATTTGGAAAATACGTACTTGCCGTTTGGGTTGGAGATTTCAAAGGCCAAACTCACGGAACATTTACAGGTAATATTTCTGCGGCCCCTTTATTCTTTAATGTTATAGAATCAATAGCCCAGCCAAATAAAGATGAGGATTTAATCCTTTCAAAAATTAATGAACTAAATATTACTAAAGTAAAAGTTTGTGCAGATACGGGAGATATCGATAACGATATGTGTCCGGTTAAAGCAGAAGCCTTATTCATTAAAGGCAAATCACCGATAAAACAATCCGGTATTTATAGAAAAATGTTGATAGATTTAAAAACCGGTATGCCTGCTTGCAACTTTATTAAAGGACAAACAGAATATAAAACAGTAAATTTATGGCCGACGGATATGCTTTCGGTTTACCAAAAAGCAGGAATACATATATTACCGAAACCGATACCCACAAACTATTGCAATAGGTTGATAAATTGGCATCATCAGAAACCTAAAATTATATACCCGTTAAGAAATTCCATACATTCAATTAAAGATAGTGATAATATTACTTTTAGTGCGATTAGCGATAATAAAACCAATAACGTTTTTTGGTTTGTAGATAATGAATTAATAGCAACCGCAAAATCAAACGAACCTGTAATATGGAAAGCAAAAACCGGTGAATTTATTATTAGAGCTATCAGTGATAGCGGCGAAAACGACAGTATAAAAATTTATATTAAAGAATAAATTAGTGGTTATATATGAAATCTAAAATTCCCACAGAACTTGATATTAAATCTTTAACAGAAGAAGAAACTGCTCTTGATTCTTTAAAAAGAAAATATTCTAAATGGATTGACTGAAGTTAATTATTCACTAATACAAGCAGGAAAAACATCAGAAGCTACAGTAGTAATAGGATTACCTTATAGCGGAAAAAGCACATTTTTAAATGCTCTTGAAAACAACCTCAAGATTATCGAAAACGGTGAAGAATTTATATTTGATAAATTATTTGATTTTGAAACAACACCGGAAATTAAGCATAAATATGAACCAGCTATATATTATCCCAAAAAATTTGAAATTGCAGAAAAAGTATTTTGGGAATGCTCTAACGGAGTACCCGATCCAGTTCAAGAGTTAATTAATGTATTTTTCATTAAAAAGCTAGTTCAAATGACCGATAAATTAAAATTTATTGCAATAGTAGATGCAGGAACAATAATACCCGGCAACTTTAATGATATTCTACCAGGCTTTAACAATATTTTTCCTAAAAAAGAACACATAAAATTAAATGGAAATATTATATGTGTAATAACAAAATATCATGAAAATAATCACAATAAAATTATACCAATATTACAAAACGTTACCGCTAATAATGATATATTAGAATTTTCAGATATAAAATTTTTCCATAAACCTACTTCTCAAGATGAAGAAATAAAGCTCACCCTAGAGCTAAACGATCTAGAAGAGATAGCAGGAGTACAAAATCTAGAGATAAAGAAACTAAGTTCATTTCTAAAGGAACAAGATAGTCTTATAGAAAATTTATATATACAAATACAGATAAATGTAGAATGTATAACTAATACTATCCAATCAATTTTCAGAGATTTTAATATATCTACATCTCTTAACTGTGTAAAATTTTCAGATAATAATAACTATGATGAGTATGTTAAACCATATTTACCAAGTTCTTCAATACAATATCCAGCTATAAAAAACTCTTTCTTATTTTGAAGGATTAGCACAATTATCGGAACTTCAAACTATTATATCAAACAAACAAGATAATAACCTTATAGAGGCAATATTTCAAATTTTAGACTCTATTGAGAAGTTCACTGATAATAACCAGGTTATTCAAGCCTACCGATATGTATTAAACCTACAAATTAAAGAATTATCATTATTTGAAGAAATGTTACCTACAACATGGTCTAGGTCCAATGATTGCTATAGTTCCTTAATTGAAATATGTGATTTATTCGTACAAAATAACTATTTATCTTCTATAAAAAATATAAAACCTGAAAATAATAAACCGGTGCAATATTATCAAGAAGCCATAAAGTGGTTAAGTAAATATCCTGACAAGACGGAAAGTAATTAAAACTATAGCTAGCTGCTACTCTAAAATAGGCGATATATTGAGCGAAGAAGAAGATTATAAGGGAGCTTTAGCTAATTATAATGCAGCCCTAACATGTAATGAAGAGCTTAAAGAAATGTACGATAAAATCGGTGATATGCTATTTAACTTAGGACGTGAAGATTCAGCTATCATATTTTATAGAAAGAATAATAAATTAGACTCTATATTAGAATGTTATACCAGTCTTATAGATAAGGCTGAAAAGCCTATAAAAAAATATGATTCATATATAATATACCAAGGAAACGAACTTCGCTTTCAAAAACAACAGGAAGCAGATGCTGCAGAATCATATTTTAAAGCAGCCGGCGTTGTACATGATCCTAAAAAACAACAAAATGCAATCCTTATGGCATACAATACTTTCTTAGGAAACCCCAATAATAATGCAATTCAACAACTGGATATTTCAGAGCAACAACAAAGAAAAGAGTATTTTAAAGATATAATCGGCGACATTATTGATCCGTGACCGTCCACTAGTGTTGAGCGGCTTATTATTCCTCTTTGTCATCCTGTGGTCAAGCGGACCTTGTTGCATGGTTCTTATGTCATTCCTGCGAAAGCAGGAATCCAGAAAAAAAGTATAAATACAGAAAATTTTTGAAATTAAAAGCTCGATTTATCTCGCTTTATGCTGGATTCCTGCTTCCGCAGGAATGACACCGAGTACTTTTCTTGAGCCATGCAACAACGCTGGTCAAACGAACTAGGTGACAGTGAACGGTCACCTTAACAAATCATTAATGCTTACTTTAGATCTAGTAGTTTTATCGACTTGCTTTATGATGACTACGCAGTAAAGCCCAGGCTTACCGGCTTCCTTAGCAGGTAATACTCCTGGAACTACGACAGAATAAGCCGGAATTCTGCCGTAAATAATTTCACCTGTATCTCTATATACTATTTTTGTAGAGCTACCGATAAACACTCCCATACTAATTACTGCTCCTTCTTCTACTATTACCCCTTCTGCTATTTCCGATCTTGCACCGATAAAACAATTATCTTCAATGATAACGGGCTTTGCTTGTAGCGGTTCAAGCACCCCTCCTATTCCCGTGCCACCTGAAATATGGCAATTCTTACCAATTTGAGCACATGAGCCGATAGTAGCCCATGTATCAATCATTGTTCCCTCATCTATATAAGCACCTATATTAATGAAAGAAGGCATAATTACAACATTTTTAGCTATATAAGTACCGGTTCTAACAACAGCTCCGGGAACTTTACGTATAGCTGCTTCTTTGAATATATTTTTATCAGTATCCGCAGAAAATTTAGGAGCAACTTTGTCATACCAACTATTATAATTGTTATTATAAAGTTGCGATTCCGTAGTGATAAAATATAGCAATATAGCTTTCTTTACCCATTCATTAACTTCCCAACTATTTTCTTTCTTTTCACAAACACGAATTGTACCTTGATTTAAGCTTTCTATAATATCATTAAGAGTTTTTTTTAATGTTATAAGCTTTGAAGAATCTTGAAGAAGTTTGTCCTTAATTTGCCAAGCTTCTTCAATTTCTTTAATAAGAGAGGACATAATCTTTTAACTGTTTTATTGCCAAAAATAATAAATGAGATTATCATAAAGTCAAACATAATAATTATAATTAACTATGTATATTACTTGCCCAAATTGCCAAACAAGATTTATTGTTACAAGCAATCAAATAGGTATTAAAGGACGACGAGTAAAATGTTCTAAATGTAGTCATTCATGGTTTCAAAAATTAGACTATAATACGAGTAAATTAAATGACTTTAAAGATAAAGTAAACACGGAAACTATTAAAACTCCTATTAAAAATCATTATAATGCTAATGTGCCGGTTATTTTACCGTATATTCCTCCTAAGAAAAAATATAATATATTTCCAATATTATGGACTAGCTTTATAATTTTTTGTTTAGTGATATTACTAATAGATAGCTTTAAATTCTTAGGTAAATATGATCAATTAAAAATAGAGGAAATTAATTTAGGAAAATCTCGTCATATAGGCGGTATGAAGATATTTTATAAATTATCTAATCAGTCTGATTATTTAATTTCTGATCCTATAATCAAAGTTAGAGTAATGGATAGTAATAATCAAGCTTTAGATGAATATGTATCAATTACAAAACTACAAACAAAAATCCCTGCAAAACAAGCAATATATCTAGAAATGAATATTGAAGGGATCCCTGTTACAGCAAAATATATTGATATTGCTATAGGTAATAGATTAGGACTTTTATTTAAGTGAGGATGTTGCTTGCGTGGACCGGTAAATGCTCTTTATGTCATTCTTAGCTAAAAGCGGGAATCCAGAAAAAAAGTATAAATACAGAAAATTTTTGAAATTAAAAGCTCGATTTATCTCGCTTTATGCTGGATTCCTGCTTCCGCAGGAATGACATCGGTATCCACACAACAATGCCTCCTCGCAATGACGACTCGGTATCCACACAGGCAATGCTTAGGCTATGTAACAACGTCACTTAAAAATAAAAATACCCATAAGCCGAAACTTATGGGTATTACTAAAGATATAATAATTTTTATTATCGCGTATTAGGAAACACCACAACTTGAGCTACTAGTATCTGATACCATACTAACAATATCTGGAGCTTTAAATAATATAATGATTGCAGTAACTACTACTAAAGCTACTTCCCACTGCAATTTTCCTCTTAATGTTTGAATTCCCAGAACAATTATACCGACAACAGCTATACCTCTTGCAGTATTGCCTCTGAATACTTTAATTAACTTACACAATGCATCACCTACAGGATCGCCGACACTACTACCTAAGCTATCAAAAGCTACCATAATAATAGCCACGCTTAGAATAGTAAATAGTATGCGTAATGATAGATTATAATCGATTAATTCTTCGTTTAATTTACGAATAGGAAAGTTCATATGTTTTACCTCAATAAAATAATTAGCATTTAAAAAATAATGTATAATTTATTTATATATAAATCAACTCCTAAATATATGCAATTTTAATTAATATGCAAAAATATTTTAAAAACACTTATTTTAAGTAACATTATAATCACATATAGTATAATTTAGCTTCCAAATATATAAACAAACGTAAATAAAAATAACCAAACCACGTCCACAAAATGCCAGTACCATGCAGCAAATTCAAACCCTAAATGTCCATTACCTTCTGTAGTAAAATCTCCTCTTTTTGCTCTAAAGTAGCAAACTATTAGAAATATAGTACCTATAATTACATGAGCTCCATGAAAACCCGTGGCTAAATAAAAATTAGAAGCATATATACCATCCGTGAATTTAAACGCCGCATGATAATATTCATATGCTTGCATAGTTGTAAAAAATATTCCAAGCAATATGGTAAGAGCAAGTGCAGTTACGCAATCTTTTTGATTTTTTTCTTCTAAGGCATAGTGAGCCCAAGTAACGGTAGTACCCGATAAGAGTAGTATTAAAGTATTGATAAAAGGAATATCAAATGGATCAAAAGTTTTAATTGTAGGTGGAGGCCAAATTCCCTGCTTTACAACCCATACACCGTCTAAAAGACCTACGGGTGATAGACTTGATTTAAAAAAAGAAGCAAAAAATACACCAAAAAATACTATTTCCGTTAAAATAAATAACGCCATACCTATTTGTAAACCTTTTCTAACAGGACTAGTATGCTGATGTTCGACTATTCCTTCTTTCACTACATCTCTCCACCAAGAATATAAACAGTAACCTACTGAAATAACTCCTGCAGATAAAATATATATATTAAATTTGTAGCCATGCATGAACGAAACGCCGCCTATAACCAAAAGAAGTAAAGCAAAAGATGTTAGGACGGGCCAAGGGCTTGGGTCTACTATATGGAATAAGTGCGATTTAGTAATAGGATGTGAATTTGGATTCATATTTTATTTTATCATTTTCTAATTATACTTACGAATTATACGAAGATCAACTTGGAAAAGAGAGCAATGAGTCTATAAGTCGAGGAGCGGAGCGTATAATAAACATTCAGTATTCGAGGACTTACAAAGACGAGATAGTCAATTTTTCAAGTTCTATCTTAGTATATAAATAAATATAAATTATTATTGATGTAAAAGCAAATTCTAGAAGCAGATTATATAGAAAATATAACCTCATAACTCAGAATTACATTATTTATTATTAATGACAACTAAAATCTCTTGACTCTTTATATTATTCAACTAATATATAGACCGCTAATAATGTTTAAGCTCCATTGTTGCAAGACCAATCTGTCAAAACTTAACATTAAGTTATGCCAGGGGTCTATTATTATAAGTGAGTAAAATCATGAAGTATAATGGAGGTTGTTGTCTTACAGCAACGGAGCTTAACCCCTGGCACCTATTATTTATTAATTCTAGATTAGGTTTAGGCATAAATTAAATAAAGGAATTGCGAGTAGTATTAGCTTATGTTTAATAAAAATAAAGATTTATTAATTCTAAAAAATACAAATGCAAAAAATAAAGAAAAAATTAGAAAAAAGTTTTTCTTTTCATCACCGTTTTTAATAATATTATTAATGTTTTTTTATTATCTTCTTAATATCTTAGAAGTAAAATATTTCTAGATTTTTCAACTAATTAAGCTGTTAACTCTAAATTTTCTTACTTAAAATTATAGAGATACGACAAATTATCTTCACTATTTTACTAGTTATTTCTGCAAATACTGCCTCAGTACTATCATTCATTATAGCAATATTTTTATGTTCGATTTCATCAAGTCGAAATTTAATAATATTATTTAATAATTCCGGCTCAACATTTTTATTTTCTAAATAATTTATTTGCTGTTCATAATGCTTTTCTATTACTTCTTCTACACTCTCGGTAACAAGCATCGCTGTTTTTATTCCCATCAAGGAAGATAAAGCACCAAGTAAAAATCCGTAATGATGCCAAAAAAATAATAAAAACGTGGGTCTTACTTCTTTTTCTAGTAATTTTTTTTCAAAATAATTTAGATGGACCTCTTCGTGATCAAGCATTTCTTTAATTAATATATGATCATTCTGAGATTTGATATATTTTAGCTGCCCTTGATAAATTCTTTTTGCCCCATACTCCCCGGCATGATTAACTCTAATTATTTCGTGAATTTGTTTGTCAGGGTCAGAAAAATCAGGTCTAGGCATAATGTATACTCGTTTAATTTGAAAAATTGGCTACGTCGTCTTATAAGAGCTGCGGTGCTCACGTATTAAGTATACGCTCAGCTCCTCGCCTTATAGTCTCCTTGCTCTTTTCCAAATTAAACTTCGTCTACTCTTCATTTACTTTAGAGTATACTTTGGAATAAATCGAAACTAGCAGGATTTAATTTATAATCCACCTCCGCTTGCTGTAACAGTTTTAAAGTCTCTAAACATTCAGTTAGGCTAAGACTGTTTGCTATCTTTGTAAAATCATTAATATATTGATAGAAAATCGGTGGTGATAATGATTTTATTGCGAGTTCCAAACTCTCACCGTTTTTTATTTTCGACAAAACTATATATAAATTTAAATAATGCCTTATTAATGCTCTAATAATTAAAACTTCATTGATATTTTGTTTTTTTAATATTTCCAGCTCTTGCAGAAAATTACTATAATCTTTTTTTGAAAAATACATTGCTAAATCACTACCGTTTGCCGTAATTTCGCTACTTATAACTTTTAGAACATCGTTTAAAGTAATTTCTCTTCGATCATGAACAAAATATATCAATTTATTTATTTCGCTACAAATTAAATCATGATCACCTTTTAAATGAGCTTTTAAATAAGTGATAGCCTCTTTACTTATAATTTTATTAGTTTTTTCTACTTTACCTAAAATAATTCGTTCAATTTTTGCTTCATCGTCATGATAACAAGCAACTGCCGCTAAATATTCTTCTGTTTCAAAAAACTTTTTAAAGCTCCCGCTTGAAGTAATTTCCTCACCTATAAATACAGGAAAATTTATATAATCATTGTTTAGAATTGTTTTTAAATTCTTATCGATTGAATTCCCAACCGATCTAATTTTAATTAATTCTTTTTGACCAAAAAAATTAGGCGAATTAAGTAATATTTCTAAAGATGAAATATTAAGATCTGAGTATTCTATAGAAGTTTGTAGCATATTTAAGCTTTTTACTAAATGCTTACAAATTTTTTCTATATAACCTTTATCAGGACCGTATAGTAAAAGAGCTCTAATCTTTCCGGCTTTTATTAGTTCAAATAATCTACCTATTTGTGAAAAATAAAATTTCATAGCTTAACTATTTCCGTGTAAAATATAAAATTAATCTGCTACGAATTTCTTCTGCTGCTTGATATGCCAAGTCTATTCCTGTTTCATCTCTTTCAACATTTGTTGCATATGGTGTAAAAATAGCATTATATGACGTGTTTTGGTAAAACTTCTCTTCAATTAAAACCTTTTGGCTTTCTATATCAATTAATTTATACCTAACTAATTGATTAATATATTCCCTTAAAACATTGGAGTTTTTTTCAATAGTAGCAGGCATAGTTGTTGCGATAAGCTCTGCTTTAAGCAGGTATTTTGCTTTTGCTTTCTGAGGTAAAATACTAGTTAAACGATGATAAAACTCAGCTCCTTCAATTGTTCTAATCGGTTCAACTTTAATAGTTTCTAAATCATTATTTCTAGTGTATTTTTCACTATATACCGGTTTTAAATTACAACTCATTAGAAAGAATATAATTACTACAAATAAAGAACGCATATACTAGATTAAGATTGGTTTTTTATATTAATAACAGTTTATTTCGATTTTGTGAAAGAAAATTATAATAATTAGCATTTGTTAATACTTATAGTAATAATATATTAATTTATGTTGACATTTATAAACAAGACTTATATATTTTTGCCGCTTCAAAATAAATTTAAGGTATTATATTATGAAATTGGAAAGCTTTATACAAAAAATAGCTAACTTAAGCAATAAATGCTTAGAGCTATACCAAAATGTAACCACCACTATAAAAGATATGTATAAATCTTATTTTCCAACAAAATCAACTTTTCAAGAAATAAAATCGCATTCAGAGAGCTTAGCCGAATCCATAACACCTAAAATGGATTTTGTTAAAAATGATGAAATATTGCAAGGTAAATTAGTGCGTATTGAGGAGCATATGCTACAAAAAACAACCTATATAGCTAGTGAAGATGGGATAATAACACCTGTTTGCGGCTATGATTCATACAAAACAGCGTACTATCAAGTTGAAGCACTAGGAAAAGAAATACCTGTCACTGAGTTATAATTTTTAAGCTTAAAATACTTTATAGGTAAGTTTTACATACTTACCGTTTTTTATTAAAGAACTCTCTACATCTTCCTTGCAAATCTAATACTCTATATTAAATTTACAAGGAAGAGGCTTGTCTAATAATTTACAAATTTTCTATACAATCTCCATTTATTATATGCTTAGTGTTTCCAATTATAAACATCTCATTTTTTAAATATTCTTGCATATCTTCTTCCCAATTATTACATGGTGTTATATTGTATTTTGATGATTCTATAGGAATTCGATCTTTAACATCGCGAGTGTAAGTTTGTAATATTTCTACTATCTCTACCCTACTTCCATAATATGTAGAATAATCTAATGGAGTAAGACCTGAAGCATCTTTTTTTGTTACTAAAGTAGGCTCTGCCTGTAATAGAATTTCAATAACGTCTTTATTATTAACTCCTGCAATTGCCGAATGTAATACCGATAGCCCCTGAAGAGTCTTAGAATCTATAGAATCCCGATTTACTTTTAAGATTGCTATCACTAACTCTTTTTTACCATGCTCAGCCGCTTCGTGTAATAAGGCAGTGGGATTATTTTCAATACATACCTTTAATGCACTATTAAAATCTTTTATGCCGCTTTTTGTTTTATCTTTAAATAACACTTCCAGCTCCTCTATATCACTCTTTACCGATGCAGGTTTCATTTCTCTCTCTGAATCGGGGGAATTTAGGCTTGGAGTTTTATATTGACTTAAATCTGATGTAGGTAAAGTAGGTATTTTTTGTTTTCTCATTAATTCTCCTAAATTTATTAATTATTTCAGGAGGAATTGTTAATTAGTTTTTTCCGTCATTGCGAGGAAATTATGAAATAATTTACGAAGCAATCTTAGGATATTTGACGAGATTGCCACGCAGCCTAAGGCTGCTCGCAAGGTGTTGTTGCGTGGATCAGTTTTACCTCTGTCATCCCGTGGTCAAGCCACGGGGTGACACAGTAGGTTTTATCGATCCACGCAACAAGGCCTGCTCGCAGTGACGACTTTAGTATCCACGTAGGAATATTATAGTATAGTGAACAACACTGAGATAATTTGCAATTCTCCTAAAATTAAGATTATAAATTTAGGAGTAATAACGCAACAAACCGAGTTGAATTGATTGCGACTTAATTGATTAAGAATTGTTAATTTATCACAATCGATTAGTTACTGAAGTTTTATATTTTCCATATCCCAATCATGAGAAACAGTATTATACTTTAATATATAAGGCTTGGTATCTATAGAATCCAAGGTTACATCGGCAATCATATCATCATGTGAGGAGATAAGTTCGTTATAACCGAAATTAGCGTAATAAGGTTGATAATTTTTAAATCTAACCGTTATAAATTTCTCTTTAGTAATAGCAGGTAAGAATTTCACCAAATCTTCAAGATTACTTAAAGCCAAATCTTTCATCTCAAAAATTTGTAATCTATAAACATTTTTATAATCTTTGGTAAAGAATGTCGGTATAGAGCTAAAGCTACTACCGGATTGAACGGAAGCTATACTTAAAGCTTTAAGCGGGACACCTGATTTATTACTAAAATAGTCATCGGCTTCAAAAAATACCGCACCGCCGAAATTTATCATTTTAGCGATTTTATTATTGTTCACATCATATAAATCTACTGCTTGTTCTAGCTTTTTTCCATCACGAAATATAGTAAGCTTAATAGCTATTCCTTTGAAATTATCCATTTCTCTATCAAATAATGCTAGATTGCCACCGAGTTCCTTATCATTAACTGCCCAAATAATATCACCGGCTTTTAAAGATTTTTCAGCAGGCGAACCGGCTAGAACTACCTTAACGCTTATCACCCTATTTCTACTATCAGGAAATTTATTTATATATTTATCCATTTCTTCTTTAGGGAAATTATGATGTCTAACTGCTTTATTTAAAGAATATAACTCGCTTATTATTCCTATATGTTTTCTGCTTGGTTGTTTATTATTCTTTAAACTTTCTAAGGTGCGAGCTACATAATCACCGTGCAGTGCTAGAGAATGAGTTTTACCGCCGCCGTATAATACTCCTATAGCCTCAATCTTATCGTTTAGTACCGGTGAACCGCTAGCACCGCCAGTACTATTTAAATTAATAACATAAGTACATTGCGGCATTAAACCTTCAATATTATAAAGATCGGACAAATAACCGGTATGGAAAGAAAAACCTTTTGCTTCCGTGTTACCGACTACAAAAACCTTTTGATTTAATTTTGGAATCTCATTTGAGAAAGCTATTTGTGTTGCCGACGCCGGTATATCTTTGCTCTCTACTTTTAAAACGGCATAATCCTGCCAAATATCGTAATAGATAAGTTTTGCTTCTGCCTGCTCACCATTATAAAAAGTAACAAAATAAGTTCCGATAGACGCACCGCCGACAACATGAGTATTAGTAATTATATAACCGTTGTTCTTATCGTTAATAAATCCCGTTCCTGTCCAACTACTTGTATCATCATATGCCGATACGGCAATTCTAGTATCAATTGTTACGATTGCTTTCTTCGCTTTTTCAAATATAGCACTGCTTGCTTCAGAAGATGCTAAAACTACATTATTTAGGAAAACTAAATTAATAATACATAAAAGTTTTAGTAAAATCGGTAGTTTTTTCATTTTCACCTCTTGTAAAATCATTTAAGCCGCACTATATCAAATAAAAAGTCATAGCACAATAATTAAAGGATTTGTTATGTGGCTCGAGTAATAACCAAAATTGTCATTGCGAGCAGCCGTAGGCTGCGTGGCAATCCAGGAAATTAATAAAAAAATGCTATGCATTTTTTACTGGATTGCTTCGTCAAAATTTTCAATTTTTCCTCGCAATGACGAAAGAATCGAATCATATAGACAACACTAAACAAAAAATAAAAAAGAAAACGAGGAATCTTATGGGAAAAGTAATAGGTATCGACCTTGGGACTACTAACTCTTGTGTTGCAGTCATGGAAGGTAAAGAGCCAAAAGTAATAGAAAATTCAGAAGGTGAGAGAACTACGCCGTCAATAATAGCTTTTGCAAACGGCGAAAAATTAGTTGGACAATCAGCTAAGAGACAAGCAGTAACCAACCCTCGCAATACTATATATGCGGTAAAGAGATTAATCGGTAGAAATTTTACCGATCCTATGGTTAAGAAAGACCAAGATATCGTACCGTATAATATAGTTAAAGCCGATAACGGTGACGCATGGGTCGAAGCGGATAACAATAAATATTCACCAAGCCAAATTAGTGCTTTTATTTTACAAAAAATGAAAGAAACCGCAGAGAATTATTTAGGCGAAAAAGTAACACAAGCAGTAATAACCGTGCCTGCTTATTTCAATGATGCACAACGTCAAGCAACAAAAGATGCCGGTAAAATCGCAGGTCTTGAGGTCCTTAGAATAATTAACGAACCGACTGCTGCAGCTCTTGCTTACGGTTTTGATAAATCGGCAAGTAAAACTATTGTAGTATACGATCTTGGCGGCGGAACATTCGATGTTTCAATTCTTGAAATCGGTGACGGTGTTTTTGAAGTAAAATCAACGAACGGTGATACATTCCTTGGCGGCGAGGATTTTGATACAAGAATATTAAACCATTTAATAGATGTATTCAAAAAAGAAAGCGGTATAGATTTACGTAATGATCCTTTAGCACTTCAACGTTTGAAAGAAGCGGCAGAAAAGGCTAAAAAAGAGCTATCTTCCGCAGTAACTACCGATATTAATTTACCTTATATTACAGCTGATAGTACAGGACCAAAACATTTAAATATTAAATTTACTAGAGCAGAACTCGAAAAATTAGTAGATGATTTAATTGAAAAAACCGTTGAGCCTTGCCGTAAAGCGTTAAAGGATGCAGGTTTAAAAGCTTCTGATATTCAAGAAGTAGTCTTAGTAGGCGGTATGACTAGAATGCCGAAAGTACAAGAAGCCGTAAAAAAATTCTTCGGACGTGAGCCGCATAAAGGCGTAAATCCTGATGAGGTTGTAGCTCTTGGTGCTGCTATTCAAGGCGGAGTACTTAATAAAGAAGTAACGGATATATTATTATTAGACGTTACGCCTCTATCCCTTGGTATTGAAACTCTTGGCGGCGTATTTACAAGGTTAATCGATCGTAATACTACTATACCTACTAAAAAAAGTCAGGTATTCTCAACTGCTGACGATAATCAGCATGCCGTAACTATTAGAGTGTTTCAAGGTGAACGTGAAATGGCAGCTAGTAATAAATTACTTGGTCAGTTTAATCTTGAAGGCATACCTCCTTCACCGAGAGGTGTTCCACAAATAGAGGTAACATTTGATATTGATGTTAATGGAATAGTGCATGTTTCGGCTAAAGATAAAGCAAGCGGTAAGGAGCAGAAAGTAACTATTCAGGCTTCCGGCGGTCTTAGCGATGCCGAAATCGAACAAATGATTAAAGATGCTGAGCAGAATGCCGATGAAGATAAAAAGCGTAAGGAACTTATTGAAGCAAAAAATGCTGCCGATAGTTTAGTTTATTCTACTGAAAAGAGTCTTACGGAGTATGGTGATAAATTATCATCAGAAGATAAAGGAGCTGCTGAAGAAGCACTATCTGCTTTAAAAGCTGTTCTTGAGTCGGAAGATGCTGCTTTAATTAAAGAAAAGACAGAGAGCTTAACTGCAGCTAGTATGAAAATCGGTGAAGCAATGTATAAAGCACAAAGCGAAAGCCAGCCTGCTGAAGAAAATACTGCTAACGATGAAAAAGTAGTAGATGCCGATTTTCAGGATGTAGAGAAGAAGTAAAGACTATTATACAAAACGTCATTAACGTCATTGCGAGCGACTGCAAGGAGCGTGGCAATCCAGAAAAAATAATAAAAAATGCTATAAATTAGCATTTTTTAACTGGATTGCTTCGTCAATTACTTTGTAATTTCCTCGCAATGACGAGAAAGCTGCTCCGATGACAACCCATTTTATAAATTAAATTATGTCACAAGATTATTATCAAATACTAGGCGTTAGTAAAACAGCTAGCCAAGCTGATCTTAAAAAAGCCTACCTTAAATTAGCCAAACAATATCACCCTGATACTACTGACGCTAAAGATGCTGAAAAGAAATTTAAAGAAATAAATAGTGCTTATGATGTTCTAAAAGACGAACAAAAAAGAGCCGCTTACGACCGCTTTGGGCATGATACTTTTCAAAATCAACAGTCACGAGGGGGAGGAGGAAATCACGGCGGTTTTCATCCTGATATTAACGATATTTTCGGCGACTTCTTTAGCGACTTTATGGGAGGTGGTAGAAGAAAGCCTACATCAAGTAAGGCTAGAGGTTCGGATTTAAAATATGATCTGACAATTAACCTAGAGGAAGCATTTCACGGTATAGAAAAAAATATTAGTTTTTCTAGCGAAGTAAAATGCGATACTTGCCACGGCACTGGTTCTGAAAAAGGTGAAACCGTAACTACTTGCGATGCTTGCGGCGGTGTTGGAGCGACTAGAATTCAGCAAGGGTTCTTTACGATCGAACAAGCTTGTCATAAATGCCAAGGTAACGGACAAATTATAAAAAATCCTTGTAAGAAATGTCATGGCATGGGACGTTACCATAAGCAACGAAATTTATCAATAAATATTCCTGCCGGTGTTGAAAACGGTACTAGAATAAGACATACCGGAGAAGGAGAAGCAGGTATTAGAGGCGGAAATAGCGGTGATTTATACGTTGATATAGCAATAAAACCACATGATATTTATAAAGTAGACGGAGCAAATTTACATTGTAAACTACCTATTAGTTTTGTAAATGCCGCTCTTGGAGGAGAGATAGAAGTACCGGTAATTGAAGGTGGGAAAGTCAACTTAACAATTCCGGCAGGCACACAAAACGGTGATCAATTAAGGCTACGCAGCAAAGGTATGTCTAAAATGAGGTCAACTATTAGGGGTGATATGCTTACACATATTCATGTCGAAGTACCTAAAAATTTATCTAAAAGACAACGTGAACTACTAGAAGAATTCAAAAAAGAATCCATAAATGAGAAAGAAAATGACGGCAGCTTTTTTAATAAAATGAAAAGCCTGTGGTCGTGAATTTTGTTTAACTTTCCTATAGAAATAAAACCTCTGATGTTATAAAATATTATTAGACTTCTTGCATAACCTATCTTATTAAAGAGGAATTTGAAGGAAACACGGAACGCAGCACCGCAGCGTATATAAACATACGTGAGGATGCGAGTACCGGATTGACGTACAAATTACCTTTAGAAGGAGGTTATGCAAGAAGTCTATTTGCATAATATTATCCGGAGGTTTTTATGCCTTATAAAAATAATAACGATTTACCTGATTCAGTTAAAAATCATCTTCCGAGCCATGCTAAGGATATTTATCGCGAAGCTTTTAACATGCATTTGAACAATATAAGGATGCCGATAAAAGACGCGGAAATGACTCCAGAGAGACAGTCGCACATAAAGTAGCATGGTCGGCCGTTGAAAAAAAAATACCATAAAGATGATAACGGACACTGGGTGCACTCCTAATAAATGAAGAGTTGATACACACAGGTCAATTTCAAAAAGAGTAATCGGTCTGCAAGACGAGGAGCGGAGCGTATACTTAAACGTTCAATACCGCAGAACTTGCTAGACGACACTGCCAATTTTTGAAATTCACTGAGTATTTTTAAATTGAATCCTTGAAATTCTTTAAGCCTATATGTATATTTAGTTATTAACTGAATTTAAGTTCTTATGAAATTAACAAAATTATTGAGTACCCTTTTAGTTATAGGGTTAGTTTTCAGCGGATGTAAAAGCAAAAAAACCAGTGATGACATAGTAGTTCCTATTCCTACTCTTTATAACGAAGGTGTTACTTTGTTAGAAAAGAAAAAATATAAGAAAGCTGCGGAAGAATTCGGAAGAGTATTTTACCAACATCCGGGTAATGAGATGACCCCACAAGCCGAATTGATGCAGGCTTATTCTTTATTCCTCGCCGCTCAATATGAAGAAGCAGTTGATGTGCTTGATATGTTCATTAATTTGCACCCTGCAAATATTGACATTGCTTATGCATATTACCTTAAAGCATTATCATATTATATGTTAATTTCAGACGTAAATCATGATCAATCTAGAACTTTCCTAGCTAAAGATAGTTTTGAGGACGTAATAGAGAAATTCCCAAATACTAAATATGCTATTGATTCATCTTTGAAAATCGACCTAGTAAATGATCATTTAGCAGGTAAAGAGATGATGGTAGGTCGGTTTTACTTAAAGAAAAAGAATCCGATGGCGGCTATTAATAGATTTGAAGAGGTAATTGATAATTATCAGACTACTTCTCACTCGGTAGAAGCTCTTTACCGTTTAGTCGAAAGCTATATGATGCTTGGGTTACCTGATGAAGCAAAAAAATATGCCTCGGTGCTAGGTCATAACTATCCTGATAGCCATTGGTATAGCTATGCATATAAGTTGGTTAAGTAGTAAGATATTCATGGTTCTTAAAAAGTGTTCGATGTCATTCCCGCGGAAACGGGAACCCAGTACTTTAAAGCTTGATTTATCTCGCTTTACGCTGGATTCCCGCTTCCGCGGGAATGACATAAACGAACCGTGCAACGCAGCTTTTCAAATTCATCGAGTATAACTATGTTTCATAGTCTCTCAGTCAAAAACTTCATTCTGATAGACGAGCTGGAAATTGAGTTTAATAAAGGTTTATGCGTTATTACCGGTGAAACAGGAGCCGGTAAATCTATTTTACTTGACGCTATTTTATTTTGCCTAGGCTATAAAACTTCAAATAATATAATAAAGCGTGGAAAAGATTACGCTGTTGTTAATATAATATTCTCTTTAAATGAAGAGATAAAAAACTTTCTAATCCAAAATTTTATTGAGCCTGAAGAGTTATTGCTTGTAAAATGTTTGCAAAAAGCTGAAGGGCGGAAAAATTTTTTCATTAATAATCAAATAGTTAATAAGGCTATAATGCAGCAATTAGCTACTTATTTATTCGAGCTTCATGGACAAAATAATAATATTTCCCTTCTAGAAGCAAATACGCAGCGTGATATTTTAGATAGTTACGGAAATCTTTTGGACTTCCGAGCCGAGCTTTCCAAATGTTATCAGACTTGGCAAAATACTCGGAAAGAAATTGCCGAAATAACACTTAAACAAAATTCTATAGAACAGGAAATTGATTATTTGAGCTTTGCAACGGAAGAATTAACTAAGCTGAACATTCAAATAGGTGAAGAAGAAAAATTAGCAAATATACGAAAAGATTTGCAAAATAAAGATAAGGATTTACAGCTAATAAAAGATATTCTAGAACAGATTAATACCCCAGAAATAAATACATCGATTAATAGAGCAGAGAAATTATTAGCAAGGCAACAGGACAATAAGCGTTTTGAAGCTATTGCTACAAGCTTAGAGGAAGCATATAATAATCTAGAAGAAGCACGCCAAGAATTATCAAACCTGTTAGATAGTTTTAATAATTATGAGGAATATAATCTTGAAGAAACAGAAGAACGATTATTTTTAATAAAAGCTATTAGCCGTAAATACAATGTTCCTGCGGATGAGTTAGGTGTATTTTTAGATAAATCTTTAGAGCAGCTCGGTATATTAAAAAACAAAATAGCAAATAGTAATGAGTTAAAAACTCAAGAAGTGCTATTACAGAAAAAATATTATGAACTAGCGAGCGATTTATCCGCAAAGCGTCTTATTGCCGCAAAACATCTAGAAGAATCGTTGCATCAGGAACTAAAACAGCTTAAAATGGCGAAAGCAATTTTTGAGATTGAGATAGAAGCTAGAAAAGAGCCAACGGCCGGCGGCAATGACGATATTATGTTTAAAGCTTCTACTAACCCGGGAACGGCAGCGGAAGCAATTAATAAAATCGCTTCCGGCGGTGAATTATCAAGATTCATGCTTGCTTTAAAAACTTCTTTGTTTGATAAAATGGTAAAACCAGCTATTATATTTGATGAAATAGATGTCGGGATTGGTGGAGAGGTCGCAGATAAAGTAGGTGAGCGGTTAAAAAAGCTTAGCTCAGTTACGCAGGTAATAGTTATTACGCACCAGCCGCAAGTAGCAGGTAAAGCGGATTTGCATATAAAAATCGAGAAAACACAGCTAGAGAAAGAAACGAAAGTAACGGTAAAAGCTTTAAATTTAGCTGAAAGACAGGAGGAACTCGCCCGCATGATTTCAGGTAAAACAATCACCGAGGCAAGTTTAAAAGCAGCAAAGGAGTTGTTGCATTTGTAATGAACGTCATTGCTGGGTATCGTGGATCACTAATAGTCATTGCGAGCGACTGAAAGGAGCGTGGCAATCTCAGGAATTTACCTGAGATTGCTTCGTCGACGCTTATGGCGTCTCCTCGCAATGACAAAAAACAAGGAACATATGAACAACTATACAAAACTAGAAAATGAGTTTTCGACCATCTCGCATTTTAATAATATTTTGAGCATATTATACTGGGATGTTGCCGTAAATATGCCTATGGGTTCAGGTGAGAGTAGGACAAACGAAATAGTAACTTTAACGTCGCTCGTTCACTCGCTGCTCAAATCTCCTATGCTAAAAGAGCTAGTTAGCAAGGCAAAAGAAGAATCAAAGAGTCTTGACGATTGGCAAAATGCTAATATTAGAGAGATTGAGAGGCAAATAATAGATGCGAATTGTATTGACGAGCAGCTACAAAAGAAACTAGTAGCAGCGACTACCAAAGCTGAACTTGTTTGGCGAGAAGCAAGAAAAAATAATGACTATAATTTATTCAAACCGCATTTACAAAAAGTTTTAGATTATACGAAAGAAGTTGCTAAAGTACGAGCAGATGATTTTAATTGCGGATTATACGACTCATTAATAGATATGTTTGATCCAAGCAGAAAAAGTAGCGAAATCAAGCAAGTTTTTTCAGTACTTAAAAAAGAACTCCCGCAGCTCATAAATAAAGTTTTAGAAAAACAGAAAAGCGAGAAAGAACTAGTAAAGAACGGCGAACTAGCTCCTGAAATGCAAAAGCGTATCGGAAAACGCATTATGGAAATTATGCAGTTTGATCTAACAAAAGGACGATTAGACGAATCTACTCATCCTTTTTGCGGTGGAACACCAAACGATATACGTTTAACTACTAGGTATGATAAAGACAATTTCATAAGCGGTTTAATGGGAATTATTCACGAAACAGGTCATGCTCTATATGAGCAGAATCTACCGGAAATGTATAAAGGACAACCGGTAGGACGTGCTAAAGGTATGGCTTTTCATGAAAGCCAGTCTTTATTTATGGAGATGCAAGTAGGTAGATCAAGAGAATTCACGAAATTTTTAGCTAAATTACTTCGAGACGAATTTGCTTTTAAAAGCGAAGAATATTCAGCAGAAAATTTATATAGAAAGATTACTAAAGTTAAACCTGATTTTATAAGAGTGGATGCAGATGAAGTAACTTACCCGATGCATGTAATATTACGTTTTGAGATAGAGGAAATGCTTATCACCGGTGACTTGAATCTTGATGAGTTACCAAGCTTTTGGGATAATAAGATGCAAGAATATTTAGGCATTAAACCGGTAAGCTTTAGTAATGGCTGTCTTCAAGATATTCACTGGTCACACGGAAATTTAGGTTACTTTCCCGCCTATACAAACGGTGCAATTATCGCATCAATGGTGATGAAAAAAGTAAAAGAGATACATCCTAATATAAAAGATGATATATTAAAGGGTGATTTTAGTAATATAAATAATTATCTAAATAAAAATTTTAGAAATCTCGGTTCGTTAAAAAATTCAGCCGATTTATTAAAAAGTGCTAGCGGTGAGGACAAGATAAATCCTCAAGTATATATAAAATATTTAGAAGGGAAGTATTTATAGTAAACACCGTCATTGCGAGGAAATTACGAAGTAATTGACGAAGCAATCTCGGGAGAAAGTCCTGAGATTGCCACGCTCCTTATAGTCGCTCGCAATGACGATTTAGTACCTATACGGGCAATGACACCGGCACACAAGAACCGAACAAACAAAATAAACAATAATATGGAAGAAGACTTAAAAAAAACAGGTTATTTATTTGGCGGGAACGCCGTTTTTGTTGAAGAATTATATAGGCAATATTTAGCCAATCCCGCCTCGGTTGATCAAACTTGGCAAGAATTTTTTGCCGGCATTAAGGATAATAGTGCTGTGCTTAATAAAAGTACGGCAAAGATAATTATTCCTTATGAAATAAAAAAAGAACCGTTAAATAATAATCTATCTTCTGAAGACTTAAATAATAGACATCTTGCCAAACCAGCTTATAGAGAGGAATTTAAAGGATACACGGAACGCAGCACCGCAGCGTATATAAACATACGTGAGGATGCGAGTACCGGATTGATTTCTAAATTACCTCTAGAAGCGAAGTTTGGGAAGATGTCTAGTTTAAAAGCTAAGGAAATGATTAATGCTTATCGCAAGCATGCTCATTATTTAGCGAATCTTGACCCTCTTGGTCTTGAACTACGTAAAACAAAAAATGATTTAAAGCTTAATATAGAAACTTTTGGTCTTGATAGCGGTCAGCTAGAAGAAAATATCAATATTACGGATGAATTTGTTGGTAATTGGAACTGTAAATTATCTGAATTAGTTACTAAGCTCGATAAAGTTTATACAGGTTCTATCGGGGTTGAATTTGAACAAATAGAAAATGTAGAAGAAAAAAGCTGGTTATATAGTCAGCTAGAAAACGAAGCTACATTTTCTCCTGAAGACAAAAAAACTATCTTAAATGATTTAGTAGAAGTAGAAGGGTTTGAGCAGTATTTACATACAAAATTTCCCGGAGCTAAGCGTTTTTCCGTTGAAGGCGGTGATGCTTCTATAGTTGCTATGAGTAAAGCTATAGATTTATCCATGAATCAAGGCGTTGAAGAAATCGTTATCGGTATGGCACATCGAGGGAGATTAAACACTCTGACTAAAGTAGTAGGTAAGCCATATAAAGCTGTTATTGCGGGCTTCATAAGCGGTAGCGTATTTCCCGATGAGCTAAATGTTTCGGGCGATGTAAAATACCATTTAGGCTATTCATCGGATAGAGTCATAGGGGATAAGAAGATACATCTATCACTAGCCGATAATCCTTCACATTTAGAAGCGGTAAATCCTATAGTTGCAGGGAAAGTAAGAGCAAAACAAGATATTCTTGTAGATACTAAACGCAGTAAAGTTAAGGCTATTTTAGTGCATGGTGATGCTGCTTTTTGCGGTCAAGGCGTAGTTGCCGAAAGCCTATCAATGTCACCTCTCATTGCTTATGATATCGGCGGAATATTACATTTCGTCATTAACAACCAGCTAGGTTTTACGGCTAATGCTGCGGATACTAGAGCTAGCAGATATTCTACGGAGTTTGCTAAAATCATTGCTGCTCCGATTTTACACGTTAACGGTGATGATATAGAGGCAGTGTTAAAAGCCACCAATATTGCAGTAGAATATAGGCAAAAATTCGGTAAGGATGTTGTAGTCGAAATTATTTGTTACCGCAAATACGGGCATAATGAGGGCGATGAGCCGATGTATACTCAAGGTAAGATGTATAACATTATTAAAAGCAAACCGACCCCTGGAAATATTTACGCAAATGAGTTAGTAAAAAGCGGTATAATTGATAATAATTATTTTGCTAAGTTAAAAGAAGAATTTAAAGCAAGACTAGATAAGGAATATGAGCAGGCAAAAAGTTATAAGCCGGAAGCACATTTCTTAGGTGGGTTATGGCAAGGCATTTCTCGTACTCGTACACAAGCTGCAATAACGAGCGTCGGGAAAAAAACATTACAAGATTTGGGAACTAAACTATGCGAAATACCGAAAGATTTTGCCGTTAATCCAAAACTTGTAAAATTATTTGAAGCTCGAAAAGCTAATCTAACGGCTGATCAGCCTATTGATTGGGCAACAGCTGAGCAGCTAGCTTTTGCAAGCTTGCTTGCTTCAGGTACAAATATAAGGCTAACCGGACAAGACTGCGGACGCGGTACTTTCTCGCATCGTCATTCAGTATTGCACAACCAAATTGACGATACTACCTATATACCTCTAAATAATTTATCTAAAGAACAAGCAAAATACGAGGTAGCCAATAGTAATTTATCTGAATATGCGGTGCTTGGTTTTGAGTATGGTTATTCACTCGCAAATCCAAAAAATTTAGTTTTATGGGAAGCACAATTCGGTGATTTCGCTAATGGAGCTCAGATCATTTTTGACCAGTTTATTTCAAGCAGCGAAACAAAATGGCTTCGTATGAGCGGACTTGTGATTTTGTTACCTCACGCATTTGAAGGACAAGGACCGGAGCATAGTTCGGCAAGACTTGAGAGGTTCTTACAGTTGGCGGCTGAGGATAATATATATGTTACATATCCAACTACTCCTGCCTCGATTTTCCACCTGCTACGTCGTCAAATACTTGATGATACCCGCAAACCGCTAATCGTAATGTCGCCGAAATCATTATTACGTCATAAATATGCCGTATCTAAACTTAATGAGCTAAGCGAAAATACTACTTTCTTACCGGTTTTAGATGAAGTAAATAAACTAGACACAAACAATATTACTAAAGTAATTTTATGTAGCGGTAAGGTATATTACGATCTATTTGAAATGCGTGGCAATAACAGTAATATAGTGATTATTAGGCTTGAGCAATTATACCCTTTTGAAAAAAAACTTGTAGCATCACTATTAAAAAAATATAATAGGACGCAGGAATTTATTTGGTGTCAGGAAGAACCGAAGAATATGGGAGCTTGGCGTTATATAGCTTCTTACTTAAATGATGCTTTAAAAGAAGCAGGAATTAATAATGAATTTAAATATGTAGGTAGAGAGGAATCAGCCTCTCCGGCAGTAGGTTCGCTGCAAGCACATAATAAACAGCACGAGAAGCTATTAAGAGAAGCATTGGGAGTATGATTCTTAGGGTGTTTCCTAATAATCGTCATTGCGAGTGACTAAAAGGAGCGTGGCAATTCTCAGGAATTTTGCCTGAGATTGCTTCGTCGACGCTTATGGCGTCTTCTCGCAATGACGATAAAAATCGAGCTATAGTGAATAGGAGTAAAATAAATTATGAGCGTTAAAATTATAGTACCGTCGCTTGGAGAGTCCGTAACGGAAGCAACTATTGCCAAATGGTATAAGAAAGAAGGTGATTCGGTTAAAACCGATGAATTACTGTTAGAAATTGAAACCGAAAAAGTAACTTTAGAAGTTAATGCTCTTTGTAACGGCACTATAGGTAAAATATCGAAAACTGACGGTGCAAATGTAGCAGTTGGCGAAGAAATAGGCGAAATAAATGAAGGGGCAGCTGCAAATACTGCCGGTACTAATAATGAATCTGCTAAAGCTCAAGCAGTTACGCAGCCTACTTCAGAAAAGCCTGTAGAGAAACCTGCCGTGGTTAATAATATTCTTGCTCCTTCCGTACAAAAATTAGTTACCGAAAATAAGCTTGATCCCAATAATATAAAAGGAACAGGTAGAGACGGTAGAATTACCAAAGGTGACGTGCTTGAAACAATAAACACACCGTCTGCTGCTACTTCTACAGTAAACAAAACTAATGAAGAAAGAGTACAGCGTGTTCGTATGTCACGCTTGCGTAAAACTATTGCACAGCGTTTAAAAGATTCACAAAATACAGCAGCTATTTTGACTACTTTTAATGAAATCGATATGTCAAAAGTAATTGCCTTGCGTAATCAATATAAAGAAGAGTTTGAGAAAAAGCACGCTGTGAAACTTGGCTTTATGTCGTTTTTTGTTAAAGCAACAATTGAAGCTTTAAAGCTTATTCCGTCGGTAAATGCTGAAATAGACGGCGATGATTTAGTATATAAAAATTACTATGATATAGGTGTAGCTGTCGGAACAGAGCAAGGGCTTGTTGTACCGGTTGTTAGGGGTGCCGATAAAATGGGATTTGCCGAAGTGGAAAAAGCTATAGAAACTTTGGCTAAAAAGGCTCGTGAGGGTAAGCTTTCTATGGCTGATTTGTCAGGGGGGACATTCTCGATTTCTAACGGAGGCGTATATGGCTCATTATTATCTACACCGATTATTAATCCTCCTCAATCAGGTATTCTAGGCTTACATAAAACCGAGGAAAGAGCTGTAGTTATAGACGGTAAAATTGAAATACGTCCAATGATGTATATAGCTTTATCTTACGATCATCGTATAATTGATGGGAAAGAAGGAGTATCGTTCTTGGTAAAAATTAAAGAGCTTATTGAAAATCCAGAGAAGTTACTACTGAATTTGTAGAAAGTTGTCATTGCGAGGAGGCATTGTCTGCTTGGATACCGAGTGGTCATTGCGAGGAACGAAGCGACGTGGCAATCCAGAAAAAATAATAAAAAAATTCTGATTTACAGAATTTTTTACTGGATTGCTTCGTCAATTACTACGTAATTTTTCTCGCAATGACGATTTGCATCCCGTATTCAAAGAAAGGAAGTATATAATAATGATAAAATGTACTCGTCGTATTGAGTTCGATGCAGGACATAGAATTATAGGACATCAAAATAAATGTCAATTCCTGCACGGTCATCGCTATGTTCTTGAGATCGCTATAGCCGCAAACAAAACCGATAAACTTGGTATGGTAATCGATTTTGGTTTAATTAAGGATTTAGCTAAAAAATGGATTGATGAAAATTTTGATCATAGCTTAATCCTACATCAAGACGATAAGGAAATGGGGCAGCAAATAGAAAATTGTACCGGTCAAAAAATATATTACATGCAGAATAACCCAACTGCAGAAAATATAGCGACGCATTTAAAGAATAAAATTTTTCCTAAACTTTTCGTAGGTCAAAACTTCTTCGTAGCGAGCCTCAAACTATATGAAACACCTAATTGTTTTGTTGAGGTTTAAGCATGCAAGATTGCTGTTTAATTTTAACTACTACTAATGATTTGCAAATTGCCGAGAAAATAGCATCTGTTTTGTTAGAATTAAATCTTGCTGCCTGCATTCAAATTGACGATGTCAAAAGTTACTTTAGATGGGATGGTAGAGTAACTTTAGAAACCGAATATAGACTTGTAATTAAAACAAAATCTTCTAATTATAACGAAATTGAAAATAAACTCCTTGAAATTCATAATTATGAATTACCGCAAATAATAAAAATAAATATTGACTATGGCTTTCAAAAGTACTTAGAATGGATTGACTAAAATAGTAAATAAACTTATACTTGAACAAATTTAAAAATTAAGTAAGTAAATTATGAAATTATGGCAAAAAGTTACCTTAGGGTTAATCTTAGGTATTATATTTGGTATATACTTACCACAATATGTTAATTATATTAAACCTATCGGTGACATTTTCTTACGCTTGATAAAAATGATCATTACCCCTTTAATTTTCTTTAGTTTGGTTTCCGGTATCACTAGTATGAATGATACTTCCGCCCTTGGCAGAGTAGGAATGAAAGCGGTAGCCGCTTTTTTAGGTACTACTTTTTTTGCCACGGTTTTTGGGCTTACTGTTGCCTTAGTATTAAAGCCGGGAGTAGGCATACATATAGATTTTACCTCTTCAGGAACGACAAGTAGAACTTCATTTAATATAATTGATTTTTTTGTAAATATCGTCCCTGATAATGCTGTTGGGGCTTTTGCAAACGGTGATGTCTTGCAAGTTGTATTTTTTGCTATTTTTGTTGGGATTACCTTAAACAAAATGAAATCTATCGGTGAACCTGTTATTGATTTAATTCATGTAATGTCAAAATTAATATTAAAAATGATATCGTTTGTTATTCAATTATCCCCTTACGGTGCTTTTGCTTTAACAGGCTGGATTGTAGGCATGCAGGGAGTTGAAGTAATGATTAGTTTATCGAAACTTGTTGTAGCAGTAGTTGTGGCAATGACATTTCAATATTTAGTTTTTGGCTTACTTATATATGTATTCTGCCGTGTTTCCCCTATACCTTTTTATAAAAAAAGTTTTGAGTATCAGATACTTGCTTTTTCTACTTCAAGTAGTAAGGCAACTCTTGCAACTACTATGCAAGTTTGTCGTGAAAAGCTTGGCATTTCAGAGTCTAGTACTTCATTCGTACTTCCGATAGGGGCGTCAATTAATATGGACGGATTCGCCATAAATCTATCTCTTACTACTATATTCTTTGCTCAAATGATGGGAGTAACGCTTGCTCCTCACGACTATTTAGTAATTATTCTCACCTCAACACTTGGATCTATCGGCGGAGCCGGCATTCCCGGTGCCTCTTTGATAATGCTTCCTATGGTTCTTTCTTCGGTTCACTTACCTATAGAGGGAGTAGCAATTATTGCCGGTATTGACCGAATACTTGATATGCTACGTACTACTATCAATATTACCGGCGATGCAACAATTACTATGATTATAGATAACAGCGAAGATACTTTAGATAAGGAAGTATATTTATCTTAATGCTTATCTACATTTCTAGCTAATTATGTCATTCCTACGAGGCATTGTTGCGTGGATACTGAAGGTCGTCATTGCGAGGAAAAACTGTAAGTTTTGACGAAGCAATCTCAGGAGTTCTTATTATTTCATGAGATTGCCACGCGAGTACTACGACTGCTCGCAATGACGGGGTGGTATCCACGCAATAACACTAAAAAAATTAGAATAGGTTTTTACTTGTAAGATAAAATAGAAACACTACCAAAATTTAACGGTGAGAATTGAGAAACTTTTTTATTTCTTTTTCTTTATTTTGAATCTTTATACTATTTCTTTCTTTTATAATTTTCAGTTTAGTTTTAAATGGAGCAAGAAATAAAGCAGCATAATATTCTCCATCAGAAGCATGTAATTTTCTATTAGCATCCACTGCTATCCAATTTAAAGCTCTTTTTCCTTTAAAATCTTTAATTTTTTGATCTGCTTCTAATAAAATACGAACAGGTTCAACATTAAGATATGATGCTGCATACATAAGGGAAGTCATTCCGGTTTTAGAATTTTGAACGTTAGGATTAACACCTAGCTTAAGCAAAAGTTTTATTAAATCAGGATTATTTCTTTCTGCGGCTAGCATCATTCCGGTAATACCGTCTTCATATCTTAAATTAGGACTCATTCCCTGATTAATTAAAAATTCAGCAATTTCCGACTTCATAAATCCTACATTTATATGGATTAAACTCATGGATGCACCACGCTTTAATAAAAAATCGGCAATTTTTATATTATTATTCGATATAGCATAATCTAGAGGAGTCCAACCCAAGCATGGTTGATTTACTCCGTATCCCTCATCTAATATCTTTTTTACTTCTTCAAGATTATCTGCCTTAATAGCATCCGCTATAGGTGTAATTGGATTTCCGACTTTTTGATTATATTCAACACCATCCACATATATTTTTTTGGTCTTAAACTCCAGTTTACATTCCATTGCATGAATAGAAGGAATAATAAAAATAATTATAAACTTTAAAATTACTTGGATAATTTTCATATAATCAATCTAGGTACTATGTAGCTATGGAGCATAAAACCTTTATCGGTAAGATAGATATTTTCATTTATTTTAATTAAATCTAACGCTTGATAATGCTTAAGATTATTCATGTCCAAAATATTCTCTAATTTCGTGTTCAATTTCTGCTCTAATGTAGAAATATTTATACCTTTGCTAAGACGTAAACCCATCATTAACGTTTCTTCAATGATTTCTTGATGCGTTAACTTAGTATTAGTTTGAATACTGACATTTTTTGTATTAACCGAGTCTAACCATTTTTCAGGTTTATGCCACATCATAATTGCCGATACCGAACTTGAAGTATCAATTATTCTACTATGAGCTCCGGGACCTATACCTAAATAATTATTATAATTCCAATAAGTCAAATTATGCAAACATTCCTGATTTGCTAGAGCATAATTAGATATCTCATATCTAAAATATTTTTTAGATTCTAGATAATGATTCGTCCATTCGTACATTTCAGCTGCCGCATCTGAATGCGGCAAAATCAGATTACCCTCCTTAAATAATTTATAAAAAGGTGTACCTTTTTCGATAGTCAATTGATAAAGAGAGATATGGCCATTTGCGAGTTGCATAGCTTGCTTTAATTCTTCTTGCCAGTCTTTTAATTTCTGACCGCTACGTGCATATATTAAATCAAATGATACTCTTGGAAAAATCGAATTTGCTGCCTCAATTGTTTTGATGGCTTGCAAAGCATCATGAGTTCTACCTAATTTTTTTAAATCGTCTTCTTTTAAGGATTGTACTCCAATCGAAACACGATTAATTCCGGCGGATTTGAATGCTTTAAACTTCTCAGTTTCAAAGGATGTAGGATTGGTTTCTAGAGTTATCTCAGTTTGATTATCAATAATTGCTAGATTACTGATTTTATTTATTATTCCTTCAACTATTACAGGATTCATTAAAGAGGGAGTACCGCCACCGAAAAAAATAGATTTAATGTATTTATTTTGAATAATATCCTTAAAATACTCTATTTCCGTTTCATAGGATTTAAGCCACTGATGATGATCTATAGTGCTTGCCACATGAGAATTAAAATCACAATACGGACATTTTGACAAACAAAACGGCCAGTGAATATAAATGCTTAAATCATCTACCGTAACTTTCATATTTTGTATTTTTGCTACTGCTAGTTTAGGTTCTGTGGACATTTCTAAAAAGATTTAATTTTGGTTATTTGCAGCTAGCAATTATAAGATTTTTTTGAAAAATGAATAACTATTCCTACAAAAATTTTATTAATTTTCGCTAAAAAAGCCTTCAAAATAAAATCAATTAGAAATGCCCACAAAACCTAGCATTTTCTTTGATTTTATTCAAGGTGTATGATACAACACTATTTTAATTTAAGAGATATTATTAAAATAATGAAAAAACTTACCTGCTATTTTACAATTATTTTATTAACCTTTTGTGTTCAAGCTATAGGAGATAATGATAAGCAAATATATAACCAGAAAGATACTAAATTTTTAGAAGAAGCTGAAGGAGCTGAAGCTCTAAAATGGGCAAAAGAGCGTACTGATAAAACAGAAAAGGCTTTCCAATCTATGCCTACTTATAAGGTAGTTAAGAAAGAAATAGAATCTATTTTCTATGACCAAAGAAAAACTCCATATGGTATTATCCGTAAAGGGTATGTATATAATTTTTGGATGGATGATAAGAATCCCCAAGGGTTATGGCGTAGGACATTGATTGAGAATTACTCGAAAGATAAACCAAATTGGGAAGTTCTAATCGATTTTGATAAATTATCCAAAAAACTCGGTAAAAAAGTAATGTATCGAGGTGGAAGTAATTGTTTTCAAAACCCTAATCGTTTCTTAATTACCATGTCATTTGGCGGTAAGGATGAGATGTTTTTTAGAGAATGGGATTTAGAGAAAAAAGATTTTGTAAAAAATGGTTTTGAGCCAAAAACAAGTAGCGGAAAATTACTAGAAAGTAAATTTACTGTCCCTACTTGGGTTGACCAAGATACTATTATATTTAATCCAGTTTTACATAAAGAGGAAGTTACTGACTCTTTATATCCTAACTCGCTCTACATATGGAAGCGAGGAGAACCTATAGAGAAAGCCAAAAAACTATTTGAAATACCAAAGAATTATATACGTGTATCAGCCGGTAAACTTTTATCCGATAATATTTCTTCATCTTTAATATTTATATCTGCAGATAAGGATTTTTATAATTACGATAATTATATTTTAGATACTAAGGATGAGAGCTTAAAATTACAAAAAATAAATATGCCATCAGATGCAACACCTGAAGGTTCTTTTAAAGAACATGTATTTTGGCTGCTGCGTTCCGATTGGCAATTTAAAGATAGTAATATAAAAGCAGGTTCACTTGTTGCCATACACTACGCTGATCTTCTAAAAGAAGATAACGATAAAGCTAGCTTAAAAATATTATTTACCCCAACAGAGAGAGAAGTATTTTATTTTGTAGGAATGACTAAAGATACTGTATTTTTAACTAGCTATGAGAATGTTATTTCAAAAGTAGTAACATTTACATTAGAAAATAATGAATGGACAAAACCGGTAACTTTTAAACTGCCCTATGAAAATGCAATTTTTGGTATGTTGTCTGATGATGAGGAAGAAGATGCACTAATTACTATAGAAAATTCTATAGTTCCTCCAACTATATATTTATGGGATAAAACTCATGAATTAAAAGTTATTAGAAAGCCTTTATATCCGTTTGATAGCAAAAATTATGTTGTAGAGCAGAAGGAAGCTACAAGCTCGGATGGAGTTAAAATACCATATTTTATTGTCTATAAAAAAGGTATAAAATTTGACGGTAAGAATCCAACATTACTTGAAGCATATGGGGGTTTTCAAGTAATTAACTCTCCATATTTCTCTCGCATGGAAAATGAAGTATGGGTTAAACATGGTGGAGTGAGTGTTCTTGCTAATATCAGAGGCGGCGGAGAATTTGGTCCTGAGTGGCATAAGGCGGCTCAAGGAATAAAACGTCAAACCGGCTTTAATGATTTTATTGCAGTAGCAGAGGATTTAATAAAGCAAAACATTACTAACCCTGAGTATTTAGGAATTAAAGGAGGAAGTAACGGCGGATTGCTAGTAAGTGTTGCAATGACTCAGCGTCCCGATTTATTTGGAGCTATAGCATGCGAAGTACCGGTACTTGATATGGTACGCTATAAAGAATTTGGAGCAGGACATTCATGGGTAACTGAATATGGAGATCCGGAAAATCCAAATGATTTAGTACATATTAAAAAATATGCACCTTTAGAAAATTTATCTTTAACTCAAAAATATCCTACTATTTTAATTACCGGTTCAGTGCTTGATCAACGTGTACATCCATGGCATGCACGAATTTTGGAATATGTACTTGAGCAAAATCCAAACATTACAACTTATTTCTTAGAGAGTAGTGATAGTGGACATAGTAGCGGTAGTGACTTAAAAGACAGTGCTAATTATTTTATCAATATCTATACATTTTTTGCAAATGCTTTGAAATTGAAGATTGATTAGACCTGTCATTGCGAGCCGGCACGGGCGTTGTTGCATGGATACCCGCACCGTCATTGCGAGCGGTCGAAGACCGCGCGGCAATCCAGTAAAAATGCTAATTTTTAGCATTTTTTATTACTTTTTCTGGATTGCCACGTCGCTTCGCTCCTCGCAATGACGGTGCGGGTATCCATACAATAATGCCGTTTTACGAAAATAATTTTCCAATTCCGCTACGTAATAGATTTTTAGGATTCATTTTACTTGCTTTTTTCATCATCTCGCTTATTTGCTTATATTGCTTTAGCAAAATATTTACCTTTTGTACCGTAGTCCCTGCTCCAGCAGCTATACGTTTTCTACGAGAAGCATTAATGATGTCTGGATTCTTACGTTCTTTCAGCGTCATAGATAAAATAATTGCTTCTTGATGTTCAATTATTTTACTATTTAATTTTGATTGATCTATTTGATCCATAATTTTACCGCTACCCGGTAACATGCTAAGTATACTACCAAAACCTCCCATTTTTTTTATGCTTCTCATTTGCTGAAGATAATCATTTAGATCAAACTTACCCTTTTTTAATTTAGCTTCCGTTTTTTCGGCTTCTTCTCTATCAACAATACTAGCTGCTTTTTCAACAAAAGAGATAATATCGCCCATATCAAGTATTCGAGAAGCTAAACGTTCAGCATCGAATTCTTCTAAATCAGTTAGTTTTTCACCACTACTTAAAAATTTAATCGGCTTTTTAGTAATATATTTTACACTGAGTGCTGCACCGCCCTTGGAATCACCATCAATTCTAGATAAAATTAATCCTGAAATCTCTAACTTTTCATTAAAACTACTTGCCGTAACTACTGCATCCTGCCCTGTCATACTATCAACTACTAACAAAGTTTCCGTAGGCTCCACTATCTTTTTTATTGCAAGAGCTTCCTCCATCATCTCTTTATCAATTTGTGTACGACCTGCCGTATCATAAATTACGACGTCATAAGCAGAAATTTTAGCCTCGGCAATAGCTCTTTTGACAATATCAAGAGGTTTCTCACCTTGCACAATAGGTAATGAATTAATCTGTACTGAGTTTGCAAGTATAGCAAGTTGCTCTTGTGCGGCCGGTCTGTAAGTATCCAAAGAAACAAGTAAAACTTTTTTATTTTGATTTTTAAGTCGTAAAGCAAGCTTACTACTCGCCGTAGTTTTACCGCTCCCTTGCAGCCCTACCATTAGGAAATTTACCGGCGGCTTTGAATTTAAATTTAGCTTTATCTCACTTTCACTTGAAGCTAAGAGATTTATCATCTCTTCATGAATAATTTTAATTATCATCTGCCCCGGTGAAACGGATTTAATAACCTCCTGCCCGAGTGCCTTTTGTTTAACTTCCGCTATAAAATCTTTTATCACCGGTAATGCAACATCCGACTCTAAAAGAGCTACTCTTATATCCCGCATAGCAGCATCTATTTGAGCTTCCGTCAAAATGCCTGAGCTAACTAGCTTATCAAAAATCTTCGTTAAATTTTGTGTTAAAGTTTTAAACATGCAAATAATTTAATTTATAAAGTTCTAATATATTTTGCTCAATATGTTTTAGCAACAATATATTTTATGGTTTTTTGAGCTACAATTTAGAAAAGTGATACTAATTTGAAGAAGTTGAAGGAATTTATTAATAAGGCATTTTAAGTAATTTTTTAATGATAGGCATCTTAAAAACATTTTAAGCAATTTACTGCTTTAAACTTTTTATCCATTGTTTAATGTCAATCATTTTATTGTAGCATTCTGCTGCTTCATCAAGACGCCCAAGTTTTTCAAACACTATACCTTTCATATCGTAAAGTTTTGCATTATAAGGATAATTTGTTATTAATCGGTCATACTCTGTAAGTAATTCTTCATATTTTTCAGCTTTTTCTAATATATAAATTAGATCTTCTGTTAAAATCTCTGAGTAAGGAGTATCAAAATTTTTGTTATTCCTTAAAATTTCTAAAGCTTCATCATATTTATTAAGCTTACATAAAATTTTAGCTTTTAATTGTACATATATTTCTAGGTCGTATGAAGGATATTGCATAATTCCTTTATTTAAGCATATTATAGCTTCATCATATTTACCTATTTCATCTAGTATAATCGCTTTTTGATGATATAAATAAGCACCTCCTAATTCAATTGCTTTATCACATGCTGTTAATGCTTCTTCAAATCTTCTTAATTCTTTTAAACTATCCGCTTGACAAGCATAGTAATACCAATACTTATTTGGTTTTAACTCTATAGCTTTGTTTATATTATCTAATGCTTCATTATATTTACGTATTTTAAGTAATACTGAGCTTATTTTATAATAAAAATCAGCATTATAAGAATCAGAAAAGGATATTTCTTAATGCTATTACTAAAAGCCAATATAGCAAGGTCATATTTCCCTATCTCAAATAAAATATCACCATCTAAATATTGTTTTTTTCTATCAAGCTTAACCGCTTTATCAACAACTTTGACTAATTCTTCTTGTTTGTCGTCAAGAGCATTTAAGGCCTCAGCTTTTGCCCAATATACTTGAATATTTTTAGGCTCAAGTGCTATTGCTTTATCATAAAAACTTATTGCTTCTTCATATTCTTCAAGAAATTCATCATTTAAGATATTTCCTATACTTTCATATGCTTTTGCACAATTAGGATTAAGCATTATAAGTTTTTTATAGATTTGAATGGCTTCCTGCTTTTTCCCCACATACTTAGTATTGATCCTTTACCTAGATACGGTTCATTTTCATTAGGATACAAACTAATCATCTTATCATAAAGTCTTATCGCCTCTTTATAATTGCCACTTTTATGAAATTCATTAGCTTGCTCATATAAAGCCTTATATTCTTTATTAAATTTTGTATAAAAATATTTTTTTAGTTTTTGTATGAAAGACATTTTGAAAAAATTTTACCCTGTAAAAAACTCATTCACCACTAATATATAACTTGTTTTTAAATCTAAATCATAATCAACGGTATTATATATTAACTTTTTTATATCGGTAAATTTTTGTAGTAAATAGGAAGGATGCTTATTTGGCAGTTTATCAAAAATCTTATTTTCTAAATCTAGAAGCTCAATATTGACGTTAGCGGATTTTTTAAGAATTCTATTCAATAATAATAATAAATTATCAATAAAATCTAGCCATAATTCTCGGTCTTTAGTAGTAAAGCGATTAATAAAATCTAACGTTTCATTATTTGCTATCGGCTGAATAAATTGAAGATATAGTTCATTTATAGAATGAGGTTGAGATGAGCTAGCATTAATTTTAAAACATCTTGATCTAATTGTAGATATAATACTTGCAGCTCTTGAAGTAATTAAAAAAATGTAACTATTCTTTGGTGCATCTTCAAGAATTTTTAAGCATGAATTCGCCGCATTTAAATTCATAAGATCAGCCGCATAAATTACGGCAACTTTATAACCTGAAATTGCAGAAGTTTTACTTAAGAAATCTTGTAATTTTCTTATTTGTTCAATAGAAATATTTTTAGCATTAGATGTAGTTGAAGTTTCCCTAGCAATGAAATGATAATCAGGATTGTTTTCAAGAGGAATGCTATTCTTAAAAAGCTTACTATATATAAAATCTTCTAAATCTTTTAAAGCTTGCTCTATATTTTCGGCTTCGATAAGCCAACTATTATATAGCTTATTATGTTTTAAGTTAAACTCTAGGCGTTCAATTATCAATGGTTGTAATATCGTTATGAATTGTACTTAAGAATTGTTCTATATCATTCCGGCTTTTGCAGAGCATTGTTGCATGAGCCGGTTTTTCTAGTGTCACCCCGCAAGCTTGTAACGGGGTTTGGAAATTATCAGTACTGTAATAAGTTACTTCTTTTAATTACAAGCTTCTTTCATTTTTCTTCCAGCTCTAAAAGTAGGTTGATTGTAAGCATCTATTTTCATTTTTGCTCCGGTTTTTGGGTTACGGCCCTCACGTGCTTTTCTATAATGTATTTCAAATGAACCAAAACCTGTTATATTAATATTATGGTGGCTCTTTATAGCACTAATCACACTATCAAGAACTAAATTAAGTGCTTTCTCAGCATCAGCTTTTGTTAATGTTTTATGTGAAGCATGTTTATGATTATGACCATGGTCGGTCATAAATGCTATAAATTCGGTTTTATTCATTTTTTTTGGTTCTTTTTTGTTATGTGTACTCATAATAAAATCAACTCTCCTTTAATGGGTTAATATGTATTGATGTTTTTTTATAAAACAATATATACAACTGGCAATAATATACATCAATATATTTTTTTATGTGAGTTAATTATAACAAACTACCCACATACTGCAAATGCCAGTTATTTACAAAGTTTAAAATATATACGTTATTATATTAATTTATAGAAAAATGTAGCCATTTTACATCAGTTATACTGTTAAAACTATCTTAATCAAGTAATTAAAGTGAAAATTTATCATTAAAACCTTAATTTATTGTCAATAGTAAATTACAAAAGCTAATTTTCTACTTTATAAAAAATTATAAGTTTTTTAATAAAAAACAATATATACTTAATTTATATAATAAGTTGGAAACCATCTTTCACCTTTTATATAGAATATTTCTAACCGAATAGCAGATTTATGTAATAATTCGCTATTCATATTAATTTAGAATAAAATTTTTAAAGAAAAATATATTAAATCTAATGTTATTGTCTGAAATTTGTATTAAACGCCCTGTCTTTGCTACAGTTTTGAGTTTGGTTATCGTAGCTCTTGGAGCAATTTTTTTTACCAAACTACAAATTAGAGGAACTCCGGATATTTCAGTTCCCATTATAAATGTCGAAGCTCATTATGCAGGTGCCGATGCTTTATATATGGAAAAAGAAATAACGACGCGTATAGAAAAAGCTTTAAAGACGGTTAAAAATTTAGATTATATAACTTCTCAAAGTTCTACAGGCGAAAGTAGTATTACTTTATCATTTTTACTATCTACCGATATTGAAGTAGCATTAAACGATGTTCGTTCTAAAATATCGGATATCACTTATATGTTCCCGCAAGATATGAAAGCACCATCAGTTGCAAAACTTGATGCCGATAGTTTCCCAAGCCTCTTCATAAGTGTTGAAAGTGATCAATATAGCGATTTAGAATTAACAAAGATCGTCGAAGATAATCTACAAACACCTTTAGATAAACTTGAAAGTGTAGGACAGTCACAAATTTACGGCGGTCGGAAATATATAATGAGAATAGAACCTGACTCCAAAAAATTATATCAACATAAAATTTCTTTATTGGAGATTGAATCTGCAATAAAAGAGCAAAATAAAGATTATCCCGCAGGTACGATTAAAACAAAAAGTAATAATTTTATAGTCACTCTTGAAGGTTCTTTATCTACACCGGAAGAATTCGGTAATATTATTCTAAAAGTACAAAACGGAGGTATCACAAAATTACGAGATATAGCGAAAATATCTTTAACTTCTCCCGATGAGGACATAATTTTCAGATATAACGGCAAAAGCTCCATTGCTCTTGGTCTTATAAAAGAATCAAAAGCTAATGTCATAGATTTATCAAATGAAGTAACTAAAGAGCTAGAAAGAATTAAAGAATCCATGCCCAAAGGAATAAGCATGGGTATCGCATATGATGGAGCAACACCTGTAAAAGCATCAATTTATGCGGTATTTCAAACAATTTTTGAAGCTTTAATATTAGTAGTTTTAGTCACTTATTTATTTCTTGCTTCTGCTAAAATTACCTTAATTCCGTTTGTGACGATTCCGGTATCATTGATCGGTACTTTTAGCGTAATGTATGCTTTTGGATTTTCTATTAATATATTTACGCTCCTTGCTATGATACTTGCTATAGGTTTAGTCGTCGATGATGCGATAGTTATGCTTGAAAACATTTTTAGATATAATGAAATGGGGCATAAACCCATGGAAGCAGCTTTACTTGCTTCTAAAGAAATCGGCTTTGCAATCATTGCTATGACTATTACGCTTGCTGCCGTATTTTTACCCGTCGGTTTTATAGAGGGTTTTATCGGGAAATTATTTATTGAATTTGCTTGGACTTTAGCATTTTGCGTTTTGTTCTCAGGATTTGTTGCTTTAACTTTAACTCCTATGATGTCAAGTCGTATGGTTACAAAACATAATACGGACTTACCGAAATTCTTAGTAAAGTTTAACGACATTCTACAATTTATTCAAAATAAATATATTTACTATCTAAAGCTAACTTTTGACAATAAAAAGAAATTTGTCATCATTATTGCATCATCTTTTATAGTGCTGATTATTAGTTTTAAATTTACTCAAAAAATTTTCGTACCCCAAGAAGATGACGGATTTTTACAAGTTTCTCTTAAAGGACCTGAAGGTTCTAGTTTAGAATCTTCTACTAAAGTAGTGAAAGAAGCCGAAAAAATCCTTGCTAATTATAAAGATATATTAGGTTATCTGATGGTAATAGGTGCAGGCGGTAGCGATAATGTTTTTGGATTCATTCCATTAAAAGATTGGGGTGAGCGTTCTCGTTCTCAAGAAATTATTAAGAATATGTTAAATAAGCAGTTTTCCGAAATACCGGGCATGTCGATTTTCGCTATGGATCCACGTTCGATGGTTAGCGGGAATGCAAGTAGCCCTATCGAGTTTACTATTCAAACGAATCTTGAATATGATGATTTAGATAAAATATCACAACAATTTATTGATATAATGAAAACAAATCCTATTTTCTTAAACGTCAATAGAAATTTACAATCGGCAATGCCAACTATAAGTATAGAAGTCAACCGTGATAAGGCTTATTTATACGGAATAGATTTGGCAAATATAGGCAAAACGGTACAATATTTACTTGCAGGTCAACAAATTGGGGATTTTAGAATGGGTAATGATTTATATGACGTTATATTGCAATTTAATCAAAAAGATCGAAAAGATATTAGCGATTTTAGTAAAATTTTAATCAGAGCAAAAAATAATAATATGTTACCGCTTGAATCGATAGCTAATATTACGGAAAAAATATCAGTAAAATCATATAGTCATTATAATAATTCAAAATCCGTTACTATTTCTTCCGATCTTGCTCCTGACGGGAAAATTAATGATGCAATTAATGAAATCAATAAAATAGCCGCTAAGTTACTTGACCCTAGTAATACTATAATTGAATATATCGGCGAAATTAAACAAATGAGAGAGGCAGACAGTAATATGCTTATAACATTTGTATTTGCTCTTGTATTTATCTATTTAGTGCTTGCAGCTCAATTTGAAAGCTTTACTGACCCTTTATTAATATTACTCGCCGTACCTTTCTCAATAACCGGCGGTGTACTTGCTCTCTGGCTTGCTGGTAATAGCCTTAATATGTATAGTAATATCGGACTTATTACCTTAATTGGATTAATTACTAAGAATTCTATTATGATAGTAGAATTTGCTAATCAGCTAAGAGAAAAAGGAGTAAAGGTTCAAGAAGCTATAATAGAATCCTCAAAACTTCGCTTGCGTCCAATTCTTATGACTACCCTTGCTGCTGTAGTCGGAGCTTTACCTCTAGTATTTGCAGATGGAGCCGGTGCTGCTGCTCGTAATTCTATAGGCTTTGTAATAGTTGGAGGATTAAGCATCGGTACTATATTTACAATTTTTGTTATACCTGTAATATATCAAACTTTTAAGAAGGATTAATAAATTATAGAATTATAAAATTTAGTAGACATATAGCTCAAAATGAGAAATGATTATTTTACGTTTAATGAATATGAGGTCAAAATATGTTAATAAATACTTCTAATAATCCGCTTATTACTACTATACATTTATTATCTTCTATAGGTGCTATAAATTGGGGCTTAGTCGGATTATTTAATTTTAATTTAGTCACACTTTTATTTGGCTCATTTCCAATTATTGTTACAATACTTTATATAATTATAGGCTTTTGTGGTGTATATTCTTTCCTTTGTTTAGGTAAGCTATTTTGTAAACCCGGAATAGAAAAGGCGAAGTAACTCTATCTTTTTGTCATTGCAAGCGGACATTATTGCGTGGATCAATTTTCTCGTCATTGCGAGAAGAATTACGTAGTAATTCGACGAAGCAATCTCGTGCCAAATTCCTGAGATTGCCACGTCGATGCTACGCATCTCCTCGCAATGACGGCTCAGGTATTCACACGGGCAATACCTACTCGCAATGAAGACCTAACAGCTTCACTTGTGCTATAGCAGTTATTGCTGCTGTTTCAGCACGTAATATATTACTTCCTAAACTTACAGATTTTGTATTCTTATATGAGGCAAGAAGTTCCAGCTCATCATTAGTAAAGCTTCCCTCCGGTCCTATAATAATAGTTATATCACTATTACTAAGTGATGATAAAATGCGTAATATAGAATTTTCTTCTTTTTCATGTTCATTAGCATATAACATCAAATTATTATTCTCTTTAAGGTAATCTTGTATTGTGATAGCTTTTTCAATTATCGGGGGAGTAAGACGTTCTGATTGCTCTGTTGTCTCAATAACACATTTCGTTAAACGTTCGATATTTATCGTTCTAAATTGACACCGCCTAGTAATTAACGGAATAATTTTAGTTATACCGAGTTGCGTAGCCATATTTATTGCAAGCATTAATTTATCTTGCTTTATTATAGCAGCAGCAAGAGTTAACGCAGATTCTGTATACGGCTTTTTTAACTGTTCTTTAAGCCTAACCGATAGGTTATGCTTACCTATATCGGTAATTTGTGCTAAAAATTCTCCATCCGTACCGTTAAAGATACGCACACTATCATTTACTTTAAGACGTAGCACCGTTTTAACATAATGAACATGATCACCTGCTAATTCTATCTTGCTATTTTCAGCTAAATGACTATTAATATAGATACGATTAAATTTCATATATACTCGATGAACTTGAAAAATTGGCTGCGTCGTCTTTGTAAGACCTCGGATGCTCACGTACTTTTGTACGCTCCGCTCCTCGGCTTACAGACTCCTTGCTCTTTTCCAAGTTGATCTTCGTATCCCAACTCTTCATTTCGCAGGAGTATTAATTATGGACGATAAAAAAGATAATAATATATCAGAAGAAGAAAATTTACAGCTAAATTCACAAAGCTTCAGACAGGATGAATTTAAGAGTAAGTCTACGGAGCGTACAATAACGTGAGTACGGACTTAACTCAAAAAATTCGCCTGTATCAAGCTTTGTGAATGACGCTGTACCAAAAGAAAAAGAAATCGGCGGCGTTAAAGGCTTAGAACCGACAAGATACGGTGATTGGCAGCATAAAGGTAAAGTAACTGACTTCTGATGGCTTTTTTCCAGCAAACAAAAATTTTACCCTATAAACCGCAAGAATTGTTTGATTTGGTCTGGGACGTAAAATCTTATCCTAAATTCTTGCCTTGGTGTTCTGCTTCTAGAGTTATTTCAGAAGATAAATATGAGATCATTGCTGAGTTAGTAATTCAGTTAAAAGGCTTTTCAGAAAAATATAACTCACGAGTTACAAGCGAAATAACAGATGATGGAATATATTTGATTAATACGGTAGCTATTTCAGGACCTTTTGAATATTTAAAAAGTACTTGGCAATTTGTTCCATGCACGGCAGGAACTGAATTAAAATTTTTTATTGATTTTAAAATGAAATCCGTAATACTGGATAAATTAATTGGTACTTATTTTACCAAAGCAACCGAAAAAATGATTGTAGCTTTTGAAAAGAGAGCTAAAGAGGTTATTAAGAAACATTATAATATTAATGCTTGACATTTGTTAATAAAACCGTATTTTATGGTAATTTAAATATAAAAAGGTTGAATTATGAAAAAGGTTGAATTTGTGAGTAAAGCAGAAATTCCTACAAATGCTATAAATTATAAGGAATTTGCCCATTTAGGAGTAAATCTTGCGTATAAGACAGATTATACAAGTCGATACCTTGCAGAAGCATTAACGACAGGTGGTACTCATTTAGTAGGTAGTGGATTTGAAATACTTGCTGCTTCTTGTGATAATGCAAATACAGCTCAATATGGTTATAAAGCTGTTGCATTTATAAATAAGGAAACTAAAGTCGTTCATATTGCTAGTGCCGGCACAAAAGCAGATATGAATGACGTATGGGATGATGCACTTATCATTCTCCGTTATGCTCCTAATAAACTAAAAACGGCTCAAAAATTTGTTGATGAAGTAATTGAAAAAATAGGCGGTATTGAGAAAGCTGCAGAATATATTTTTGAGACTAGCGGTCATTCACTTGGAGCAATAGTTGCGGATTTAACCGGCGTAGAATTACATTCTCGTAATTTAAATTTTAATAAATCCGTAACCTTTGACAGCCCAGGTTCACAAGAAGTAATTAAATACGCTATAAATCAGGATTTATTTACCGGAAAAGTAATAACTCCGCTAGAAGAGTTAGCTAAACATTCCGAGATATATAATGCAAAACCTAATGTTATTAATACTATAAATAGTCATGCCGGTAAAATAAACTTAGTTTTACCGAAAGTAAATAATATCGAGAAATCAGAATCATCAAAAGCAGAAGGATGGGGAACATATTTATATAATATGGTTGGGGCTGCCGCTTACAAAGCTGCAGAATATCTAGGTATTAATAAAATGGTTGAAGGATTAAATAATCATAAGCTAAAGAATTTTGCTGATTTAAAAGATCATGCTGTTTTACCTATAGCCGATTGGAAAGAACAAATATTAGAAAATAACGAAGATACTCAAAAACTTAAAGCTATTCCATCTAGCGGCAAGGACGTATATTTACTAGATACCACTAGAATTACTGATGATGAATATACTAGTATAGTTGGAGTAGATGTGTTCCATTGGGCATATAATGATTTGCAACAATCTTGTGCTATGGAAGTTGAACAAATAGGCAATATAAATAATAATTTAATATCAATGATATGTTAGAGTATGTTGTTTTTGGTATTGTTAGACTAGCACGCAGTGGGGCTAATATTATTTCAGACATAGTAGAAACTTGTAAAAACACTATTGATACTATTTCAAATACAGCTCCGGAAGTAATAGAAGCACCTAACTTAGAATCAAAAGATATTGAAGACAAATGGGTAGAAGTATCTCTAATAGGAAAGTAAATTTTTATACTTTAATTACAATCTAAATTACCATCAATTATTGATAAATAGTTGGTGGTTTTTTACTTTAAGCCACTCTATAAATTTTTAATCTACTGTGTCTTACAGAATATTTTAAAACAAATTCATATTCTACATCTTAACAAACATTAACTAATTAGTTGACTTTTATTTCAAATTACCATAAAATATGGTCACAAGTTAAAAAAGAGGTAGATATTGTCTAAGTACAAAAATTCTAAACATATTAGCACTAAAAAGCTTGCTTATATAGATAGGGTTAGACCTTGCATATAAAACAGATGATTTAAATATTTATAATCTAGAAGCATCAAAGGTCAATGAACAATTAACAGATAGCGGCTGGGAAATACTAACTGCTTCATGTGATTATGTCAACACTGCTAAATATGGTTATAAAGCTGTTGCATTTATAAATAAAGAAACTAAAGAAGTTCATATTGCTAGTGCCGGTACAAAATTCAATATATATGATTTACTAGACGACTTGCTTATCGCTCTTCACTATTTACCTACTAAACTAACTCCGCTTCAGGATTTTGTTAATGAAGTAATTAACAAATTAGGCGGCTTAAGTAAAGCCACGGAATATAGTTTTAATACTAGCGGTCATTCACTTGTAGCAATAAACACTTGTAGCAATAAATTCAGATTTAACCTTAGTAGAAATACATTCTCGTAACCTACATTTTAATAAATCTACAACTTTTGACAGCCCTGGCTCAAAACCGATAATTGAAAGAGGCATAGAAAAAAAATTTATTTACCAGAAAAGTAACAACTCCAATAGAAGAGCTAGCTACCCATTCTAAGATATATAATGCAAAACATAATCTTATTAATATTACTAATAAGCATTTGGGAAAAACAACAATGGTACTTCCTGGTAAAAAAAACAGAACTATCACAATCAGAAGAATGGGCATCATATTTATATAATTTTGCCAAACAAAAAGCTACAAAATATCTAGGAATTAATGGAATAGTCGAAGGCTTTGAGGAAATAATAGCCGGAATCAGTAAACATGGACTTGTTAATTTTTTTGATTTGAAACAGAATATTACTTTAACCGTAGATGATTGGGAAGCAGGAACACAAAAATATGCTAAAAATACTCTAAATTTAAAAAATAATTTATATAATCAAATAGTTGAAACTGAAACCGGAGCTAATTTAGTTGGGATGTATAATAATTTTCAAAGCTGCAGTCAAGAATACGCTCAGGAAGTCAAAACAACAGGAGATATAAGTGGTTATCATCTATGTCCTCTAGTTATGTTAAAGGCGGAAACCACCTTTCGCCTTTCATATTGATTAGACTTCTTTCAAACGCTCGCTAATAAGGAGGAATTTGTAGGAGACACGGAACGCAGCACCGCAGCGTACACTTTAGTACGTGAGGATGCGAGTACCGGATCGACACACAAATTACCCTTAGAAGCAAGTTATGAAAGAAGTCTATTATTTCTTATTTAGAGCAACTAAATAGATTTCCGTAGATTCGCTGCGGCTGGATGAAGGTTTAAAATGTTTCACCGTTCTAAATTCACACTTCACTTTATTTAATAATTCATTTTCTGCACCGCCACGAAAAATTTTAGCAATAAAATGACCGGAGGGTTTTAATACTTTTAAAGCAAATTCAAAAGCTTGCTCACATAAAAGTAAGGTTCTTATATGGTCTGTAGCCTTATGACCTATGGTATTTGATGCCATATCACTCATTACTATATCAGCTTTACCGTCTAAAGCTTGAATAATTAATTCTTCCGTATTTTTTTCAAAAAAGTCTTTTTGAAAAAACTCAACTCCGGCAATAGGTTCGATTTCTAATAAATCGATAGAGATTATTTTATTATTTAGGCTATTATCCGAAGCTTTAATAAGCTTGGAAGCTACTTGACTCCACCCCCCAGGAGCTGCTCCTAGATCAACAATTTTCATGTTAGGATTAAAAAGTTTAAATTTTTCATGGATTTCAAGTAGTTTATATGCAGCTCTCGACCTAAAGCCTTCTATACGTGCTTTTGCAACATACGGATCGTTTAATTGGCGTCTAAGCCAATTACTAGAAGAGACGGTACGTTTTTTAGAAGTCTTAACTCTAACGAATTTATTTCTATAACCGCTTAAATTATTTGTCATGAAATTTTATTATTTTCTTGAGCTATTTTGTCTAATATTGAATTCACAAAACCAATCTCGTGTTCATTTAACATATCATTTGCTATGTCCGTATATTCGTTGATTACTACTTTAGCAGGAGTAGTAGGACAAAATAATAGCTCACATATACTAACCCGCAATAAAGCTCGGAGTAAGATCGGCATATGTGCAGGATCTTTATCATTTGTTAAATGATTGTCGATAATTTCGTCTAGTTTATTAATATTTTCAAATACTGACTTTACCAGCATTTTAAAATGACTTATACTTAATGATATTTTTAAATTCTCAGGTAAATCTGTTATAGAATTATTATTTTGATAAAAAGAAAGTACATTTTGCATGATATCATCCATATCGTCGTTATTTTGCAATATGTTTTGATAAATAGCTTGCACTACTGCAATACGTGCAATCGACTTTTTATTAATTTTATTTGAACTCATAAAGAAAAGAAATTTAATTTTCGTCATTGCGAGTAAGTATTACTTGCGTGCATCAGTTTTACCATCATTGCGAGCAGCCGTAGGCTGCGTGGCAATCTCGTCAAATATCTTGAGATTGCTTCGTCAATTACTTCGTAATTTCCTCGCAATGACGTGGAAAGGGATTCCTGCAACAATATCACTCACAACAACGAAATGATATCTATAACCTTGCAATTTATACCTTAAAATAATTTATTAGTAAACTTATAAAAAATATGAAAATGCATAGACGAAGTTTAATTTGGAAAAGAGCAAAGCACTTTGAAGCTTATAACCGCAGCGTAGATATACTACGTGAGGATTATAAGCGAAAAGTAACGCCGCCAATTTTTCAAATTAAACGAGTATAATTTATGCTATCTATAATCGGGTTTATTATAACCATTAGTATCTTGGTATTTATCCATGAATTTGGGCATTATTGTATTGCTAGATATTTTAATGTAAAAGTTGAAGAATTCTCGATAGGTTTCGGTAAAGAACTAATAGGCATTACCGATACAAGAGGAGTTAGGTGGAAGATTTGTCTTATACCGCTTGGCGGTTATGTCAAGATTTACGGCTATGATCGCAGCCTTATGGATAAGACTAAAGAAGTTAACGAAAAAGTAGCTTTTTATGCTAAATCTTGTTTAGAACGTTTTTTAATAGTTGCGGCAGGTCCGTTAATTAATTATTTACTTGCCGTAATAATATTTGCAGGTTTTTATTGTTACTTTGGAAAAACAGAGATTCCTCCTATAATAGGTGATGTAGTAGCTTCATCACCGGCAGAGAGAGCAGACTTAAGAGAAGGAGATAAAATTGTTAAGGTTAACGATAAATCTGTTAAAGATTTCGGGGACGTGCAGAGAGAGATATTAATTAACGGCTTTAGCTCTTCTACTTTAACTATAGAAAGAAAAAATGAGGAATTTATCGTTAATATAATGCCTCAAGAAATAATTATATCGCCTCCCGAAGAAAAGAAAGTTAAGAAAACTCTTCGCATCGGTATTATAGCTAAAAATGAACCTATTCATACTAAAATAGGAATTTTAGGAGGATTTTGGGAAGCTATTAATACTACTATAGACATGTCTGCTTTAACTCTAAAAGCAATATCGCAAATGATTGTAAGAAAACGGTCATTCGATGAGATAGGAGGACCGGTAGCTATTGCTAAAGAGTCAGGAAAATCTATAGCTGGCGGAACCCAAATGTATCTATTATTTATAGCAATGCTTTCCGTTAATTTAGGGTTACTTAACTTACTACCTATACCGGTACTTGACGGCGGACATTTGATATTTATACTCTATGAAGCAATTACCGGTAGATTACCGAATCCTAAAACTAAAAATATTTTATTACAATTAGGAGCGGCAATAATAATTTTTCTTATTATAATCTCTGTTTCTAACGATATACAAAATTTATTTTCCTAAATTATAGATTTGCTTGCTCTCGTTTATATTATCTACTATAGTGGAGTACATTAATTACGTTTAAATGCACCTGTCATACCGTGGCTTGACCACGGTATCCAGTTAGAAATATCAAGATTATTAGTATTGTTTTTTTGGATACCGTGGTCAAGCCACGGTATGACATCGTATTTAAACATTAGAAATTTAAATTAAATCTTAAAGAAGGTTTTAGGTGAAAATCAGATCAATTAGTAAGTTAACAATTTTATTATTAACGATTTTTTATTATCATATTTCATTAGCTGACTCTGTAATTCGTAAAATAACTATCGAAGGTAACCATAGGGTTGAGCGTTCTACTATTGAGAGCTATTTAAAGCTTAAGGTAGGAGAAACCTATAATAATTCTAAAGAAGATGAAGCAATAAAACGTTTATATGCCACCTCACTTTTTAGAAATATAAATATACATATAACAAATGAGGGTAATTTAATAGTCAACGTTACTGAAACGCCTTTTATAAGTAGCGTAGTATTTAGCGGTAATTCTAAAATCAAAACTAATATGCTCGCTAAAGAAATTTATACAATGTCTGGCGAATCTCTTAGCCAAGCTAAAATTGAATTAGACGTAAAGAAAATATTAGAAATTTATAAACGTAGCGGACGTTTTGCTACCACGGTAACACCTAAAATCGAGAATTTAGAAAACAACAGAGTTAAGGTTATTTTTGATATAGCAGAAGGACCAAAAACCGGTATTAAATATATTTATTTTAGCGGTAATGAAAATTATAGTGATTCAGAACTTAAATCTATTGTTTTAACTAAAGAATCTCGTTGGTTTCGTTTTTTAGAAAGTAACGATACTTACGATCCTGATAGAGTGGAATATGATAAAGAATTACTGAGAGAGTTTTATCAATCTGTAGGTTTTGCAGATTTTAGAGTAATTTCGGCATCGGCAGAACTCAATAATACTAAAGAATATTTCACCCTTACCTATTCCATTGAAGAGGGAGAAAAATATAGCTTCGGTAATATTACAATAGACAATAAATTAACTAATACAGATATAACACCGCTTAATAAAATTGTTAATATTAAGCAAGGCAAGGTTTTCAATATGAAAAAGGTTGATGATATAGCTGAAAAAATCGGAGAATATTTTACAGCGAACGGTTACCCTGCAGTAAATGTTTATCCAGATATAATGAAAAATGCTAATCATACTGCAGATATTAAATTTATTATTGAGAAAGCTGATAAGGTTTATATTAATAAAATTAATATTATTAATAACCTTAAAACCGAAGACCATGTTATAAGAAGAGAATTTAAAACAGAAGAAGGTGACATAATTAACCGTTCATATATTGAAAAAGGTGAGCGTAACCTTAGAAATTTAGATTATTTTGAGAAAGTAGCAATTAGCTTAGCTCCGACTAAAGCTAAAGATAAATATGATGTTAACGTTGAAGTTGATGAAAAATCTACTTCCTCTATAGGTTTTGATTTAGGATATAATACTGCTGGCGGTTTATTCGGGCGTTTCTCTTTCTTAGAGCGTAATTTAGTCGGTACCGGTAAACTACTTAATGCCGGTGTACAAGTAAGTAAAAACAGTACAAGCTATTACGGCGGTATTACCGAACCGCACTTTTTAGATCGTGATTTATCACTTGGCGTAAATGCTTTTAGAAACTATACCGGACGCGGTGCCAGTGTATTAAATACAACCGATCAAAGCTATAAGTTACACTCTATAGGGGTTAAAACTTCTCTTGGTTATGAAATTAAAGAGGATTTAGGTCACGAAATAGATTATTTAATTAAACGTGATATTTTAAGTGCACCGAGTCCATCAAGCTCAATATTCTTAAATGAGCAGATGGGAAGATTTATTACTTCTGCTATAGGACATACTATTACTTATGATCAAACTGATAACAAAATTGTTCCAAAGAACGGTTATTTAGTAAGCGGCACACAAGAATTTGCCGGCGTTGGAGGTGATAACAAATATATAAAACATGAAGTTGACGGTAAATATTATAAATCTTTCATACATAACAAGCTTACTTTAAAATTATCTACTTCCGGTGGTGATATTGCAGGGCTTGGAGGAAAAATTATTAGAATTTCCGATCGCTTTAATTTAGGTGATTATAGTTTAAGAGGCTTTGCAAGCGGTGGTGTAGGACCTCGCGAAAAGGTCACTAATGAAGGACTTGGCGGTGAGCGATATTACACATTCTCAACAGAGCTTAATTTCCCAACACCTGTACCTGAGGAATTTAATTTAACCGGTGCAGTCTTTATGGATTTAGGAAGCGTATGGGGAGTAGGTCTAAATAAGAAACAATATCAAACTCCAAACGGTTTTTATAACGATAAATCGCTTAGAGCTTCCGTTGGTTTCGGCTTTATTTGGGTAACACGTTTTGCACCGATCAGAATGGATTGGGGTTTCCCGGTTAAGAAGAAGAAATATGACGATACGCAGCATTTCCATTTAAGATTTTCAACGCATTTATAAAAATGCTTCATTGTCACCTCGTGACTTGTCTGCGTTGTTGCATGGATGCCAAATCGTCATTGCGAGGAGCGAAGCGACGTGGCAATCCAAAAAATAATTAAAAAAATTCTGATTTACAGAATTTTTTGCTGGATTGCTTCGTCGAGTTACTACGTAATTCTTCTCGCAATGACGGAAAACCAGTCCACGCAACAATACCTCACAGGAATGACATATCCCAAATAACATAACTATATTTCAGCCGATGTAGCTCAGCTGGTAGAGCGGCGCATTCGTAATGCGTAGGTCTGGGGTTCAAATCCCCACATTGGCACCATTTTCTAAATAAAATTATAGCCCTATTTTGTTGATAGACGGGTAAAACCTGATACACTAATAATGTATAGAAAAACGCATTCGTGTCATACCGTGATCCCTTCACGGTATCCAGAAAAATAACTTAAAATACTAATAATGATAAAAGGTACCTACTAACTTAGAAACAATAAAAAGTTTTGAAAAATTGATTCAAGCTAGATTACCTGAAAAACATAAAGAATGGTTATTAAAATATAATGGTAAAATTATAAAATAAGGACATTAGTATATGATAGTTAACGAAGAAGAGTTTAAAAAACAACCTGATGTGATTAATCTTCCTGAATGGACAAAATCTTTTTATTATATAATAAATGTAGGACATTATGAAGATTATGAAGAAGCCATGGATTGCATTATTAAAAATTTAAAAAATCCTGAAGAATTAATACAAGCTGCGGCACTTCAAGCTTTAGGAATCTTAGCTTATAGATTTAAAAAGATTAAAGAAAAATTAATATTACCTATCTTGTTTAATAATTTAAATAGTAAAAGTGAAAGAATATTATATGAAACTAAAGATACCTTAGAGCAGATTACTTATAGTGTAATAAAATTAAAGAGAGAAATTTATTTAGAATATTTTAAAAATGGAATTGATTTTTTTACCGGAAAAATTTTAAAAATATACACAGATAAAACACTAATGTACTCCTTAAATAATGAAGAAGAAAAAAAAAGAGTTTATTTTAAGCTTTTGTCAAAATTCTTTAAATTATAGAGAAGTATTAGATGTTTGCCTGTATTTTCTTAAAAAAAAGAAAGTGAACAAATACATAAAACTGCTTTTCAGGGACTCAGTTATATAATAATCAGATTTAAAAAAATAGATTTTGATATTATATTACCGTTTATAAAAAAATTTATAATATTAGAGGAAATTTGTGTTTATATTTATACAGAATCTCTTTTAGCAGATATTGCAATTATGATACCTGAACTAAAAGGAAAAGTAATACCTTTTTTAAAAAAAATAAAATCACCGTACTTAAAAAAGATACAAGCCTTAAATCATTGAATATTGCTTTATTGCAATTTTATATTCAACTTCTTAAGCCGAATAGCAGATTATGTAATAATTCGCTATTCGTGTTAATTAACCATTATCTTTTTTCTTGGAGGAATATAGATTGTTTCATCTTCAGCATGCGAAATCTTTTCTAAAAGTCCGATAAAACGGTCTTTATTAGGTACTAGCTTTACTATTGCCCACCCTTCTTCTATTGATTTCTTTATGCGTTCTATATCAGATTTATGCTCTGAAAAAGATATAACTTTTTGTGCTGGATTTTGCATATTGATAAATCAATTATAGTTAATAAATGTTTATTATAATAAATATTTTTTAATAAATCAATCACATATTTATTATTTGCTAAATATAAATAAAATGATTACCATATATTAGGTCTTGTCTACTTATATCCTAATAAATAGTTTAATTAAAAATTAAAAGTTGTACAACAATTTTTTATTTTAAACATATATTTTTATGTCACTTATTAACTTTATTTAATTTAAACTGTATAATTTAATTATGTCAAATGATAATTTACAACCGCCTGCTCTTTCTAAAAAGCAATTATTTGCTTTTTTTGGTATGGTTGTCGGGATGTTTATGTCGGTACTTGATATTCAGATTGTCGCTAGCTCATTATCTGTAATAGCTGCAGGTCTTGCTGCATCAAGCGATGAGCTTTCTTGGGTTCAAACATCTTACTTAATAGCTGAAGTTATCATTATTCCTATTACCGGCTTTTTAGCAAGGTTACTTTCTACCAGAATTTCTTATTTTATTGCAGCTCTAGGATTTACGGTTATGAGCGTATTATGTTCGCTCGCAACTAATATTGAATCAATGATTATCTTTAGAGCATTACAAGGATTTTTTGGCGGTGCTATGATACCGACGGTATTTAGTACCGTTTTTATAATTTTTCCTGCATCACAACGTCCTACCGTTACTATCTTAATTGGACTTGTCGTAACTGTGGCCCCTACTTTAGGACCTACACTCGGTGGATATATTACGGAGATTTTATCATGGCATTTTATGTTTTTATTAAACGTCATACCCGGTATTTTCGTATGCACGGTAGTATTTTTATATGGGGATTTTGATAAACCAAATTATAAATTACTGAAAAATTTTGATTTTCTCGGTATATTATTAATGGCTTTAACGCTCGGCTTATTACAGTATGTTTTAGAAGAAGGAAACAAAAAAGGGTGGCTTGAGGATAATTTAATACTATTCTTAAGTATTGCAGTAGCTTTAGGTTTTGTTTTATTAATCATTAGAGAACTAACCTTTATTAATCCAATTTTAGATTTAAAAACATTCCTTTATAAAGACTTTACTTTTGGTTGCCTTTATTCGTTCGTTATGGGTATCGGATTATACGGGGCAGTATATATATTACCGCTATTTCTCTTTACTATTGCCGGATATGATACATTACAAATCGGGGCTACTATGATGGTGACGGGCGGAACACAATTTTTATCTGCACCACTTGCCGGTAGGATGCTAGGGCTAGGGGTAGATTTACGCCTGATGCTTATTATAGGGCTTGGAGGGTTTGCTCTCGGATGTCATTTGAATAGTTTTCTAACGCCTGATTCTAAATTTGCTGCATTTGTGCTTCCTCAATTTGTTAGAGGGCTTTCACTAATGTTTTGTTTTATACCGACTAATAATATAGCTCTTGGCAATATGCCAAAAGAAAGAGTAGGTAATGCTAGCGGACTTTATAATCTTACTCGTAATTTAGGAGGAGCAGTAGGGCTTGCAATAATCAGTACTATACTTACTAATGATACTAAAATCTTTATGCAATATTTATCAGAAAATATCTCGTCTACTTCTATAATGGCATTAGAACAGCTAGATTCTTACACTGAATTATTAAGCGGGAAAGTCCTTAATCCTGAAAAAGCATCCTATTTGTTATTAGCAAACAAATTAAATAATGATGCTTTTGTAATTGCAATAAATAATATATTTAATATGATAGGGCTGTTATTTGTATTTATAATGCTACTAATACCTTTTACTTCAAATATCAAATTAACCGGAAATGTTAATGCTCACTAAAATTAAATTTATATTATATTTTCCTTGGTTATTATTAGAAATATGGAAATCAGCTTTCTCGGTTATCAAAATAATTTGGCAAAGAAAGATAGAGATAGAACCGGTTTTTGAATGGATTGACGCAGAAGGGCTAGAAGAAATCGGTGAAGTAATTTATAGTAACTCGATTACATTAACACCCGGTACGGTAACACTTGATATAAATAATAATATGCTATTAGTACATGCACTCAATAAATCATCGATTACCGACCTACAAAGAGGTAGAATGATTAAAAAAATTAAGCAAATATTAAAAGCAACTTGAAGTAGAAAATGGTATCAGATATAAACGCTCTAAAGTATAAAAAAGTTTTGCTTAAAGTTTCAGGAGAAGCTTTAATGGGAGACAAGCAATTTGGACATGAATATGAGGTAATAAAAAAGATTGCCGGCGATATTAAGGAGGTCATTGATTTAGGAGTAGAAGTCGCTATTGTAGTCGGAGGCGGGAATATTTATCGAGGGATCAATGCAGTACTTGTCGGTATGGACCGAGCTTCAGCGGATTATATAGGTATGCTTGCAACGGTGATTAATGCTTTAACATTGCAAAACGTTATGGAAAGCCTCAATATCTATACAAGAGTTCTATCGGCTATTCCTATGATGAGCGTGTGTGAGCCTTATATTCGCCGCAAAGCTAAAAGACATATGGAAAAAAAGCGTGTAGTAATTTTTGCTGGCGGCACGGGTAACCCGTTTTGTACAACCGATAGTGCCGCAGTACTTCGTGCAATCGAAATGAATTGCGATATTTTATTAAAAGCAACTCAGGTTGACGGCGTATATGATTCCGACCCTAAAAAAAATCCTGATGCTAAAAAATATTTCACTATTAGCTATAAAGATGTTATAACTAACAACCTACAAGTCATGGATACGGCAGCTATTGCAGTCGCAAGAGAAAATAAATTACCTATAAGAGTATTTTCGATAAAAGAACAGGGAAATTTTGCTAGAGTAATACAAGATAAAGGCGAATATACGACAATTGAGGAATAATATATTGTAGTGTGACTCGGTTTTTCGTCATTGCGAGAAGAATTACTACGTAATTCTTCTCGCAATGACGATTTAGTATCCATGTGCGGGAATGACATTGGGGTTATTTCCTAATACACGCAACAATGTACTTGGTTCATGTACTAATAATAATATACAGATAAAATAAATATATGGATGAATAAATATGGACACAGAAACGTTAAAGAAAAACTTACAAGAAAAGATGGATAAAGCTCTGAAAGTTTTAGATCATGAGCTTAAAGGGCTACGTACCGGTAGAGCTTCGGTTAATTTGCTTGATAGCGTAACCGTGGAAGCTTACGGGAGTAAAATGCCGCTTTCACAAGTTGCTTCTCTATCCACCCCTGATGCACGAACAATTAACGTGCAGGTTTGGGATAAATCTATGGTGTCATCAGTAGAGAAAGGAATTACTATAGCAAATCTTGGCTTAACTCCAGCAACGGACGGTCAATTAATCAGACTACCGATACCAGCTTTAACTGAAGAAAGACGTAAAGAACTGGCAAAGCTTGCTCATAAATACGGTGAGGATACTAAAATTTCATTACGTAATATTAGAAGAGACGGCAATGAAGAACTTAAAAAGCTAGAAAAGGATAATATTATTGCAAAAGATGAGCATCATAGCTTATCTGAACAAGTACAAAAACTAACTGATGATTATAGTAGTAAAGTTGACTCGGCAATAAAACAAAAAGAACAAGAGATAATGACTGTTTGACTTTCTATGTCATTCCTGCTTTAGATTTGTTGCGTGGATACCCAAATCGTCATTGCGAGCGACTGTAAGGAGCGTGGCAATCTCATGAAATAATGAGAAACTCATGAGATTGCTTCGTCAATTACTTCGTAATTTCCTCGCAATGACGATTTGGGTATCCACGCAACAATGCCAAACGAGATGACATAAATTGACTCTATACTGACAAAATAAAATGACAAAATTAGTTAGAGATTTAATTCCAGAAATTATCTTAAAATCAGGCAAGATACCAGTTACTCATATTGCTGAATCATATGAGTATAAAGAATTATTAAAAAATAAACTACTAGAAGAAGTAGAGGAATTTTTACAAGATGAGGATATAGCAGAAGTTGCCAATATATTAGAAGTACTTGAAACAATCTGTAATATTAATGGCTATAAACTAAAAGATATATTAGAAATTAAAAAACAAAAAAAGAAAGTTAATGATGGTTTTGATAATAAGATAGTTTTAGAAAAAATAACTAATTAGCTTTTATGACTTAATGAAATATAAGGAGCCATGCAATAAAATCGGCTATAGAGCCTTGTATCACAGGCTGTATCCAGGATCTAGCTTACAAGTTGTAGGATTATAGAAATACCGATACACACAGGCAAGCCTTTACTGGAATAACATCAGACTATACCACTCAAAATAATAAAACTATGATTACAAAAGAAGAAGCACAGAAAATAGCAAAATTAGCTAGATTAAAATTTGAAGAAGATACTGTAGAAAAATTTTCTGCTCAGCTTAGTACTATTATGAATATGATTGATATTTTAAATGAAATAGATTGCAAAGATATAGAGCCTTTAACTTCGGTTTCTAATATGAATGCTAGAATGCGAGAGGACACCGTTACGAGTTCTGATTTATCAAATAAATTATTTGATAATGTAAGCGGAAATAGTGCCCAGCTTGCTAAAGAAGTAAAATATTTTATCACTCCAAAGGTTGTTGAATAATTATGGCGGAACTAAACAAATTAACAGTAGCAGACAGTGTAAAAGGTCTAAAAAATAAAGATTTTACAAGTAAGGAATTAGTTAATGCACATATTAAACAAATAGAGAAACATAAAAACCTAAATGCTTATGTTACCAAAACTTTTGATTTAGCTTTAAAACAGGCTGAAGCAGCCGATCAAAATTATGCTCAAAATCAGCCGCGAACACTTGAGGGTATCCCGTTTGCCGCTAAAGATCTTTTCTGTACGAAAGGAATTAGAACTACGGCATGTTCTAATATACTGAAAAATTTTATACCTAATTATGAATCAAGCGTTACACAAAATATTTTTGATAAGGGCGGTGTGATGCTCGGCAAAACCAATATGGATGAATTTGCGATGGGTTCAGCAAATATCACTAGTTGTTTTGGAAATGTAATTAGCCCTTGGAAAGCAAATGATGATAATGCTGATTTAGTTCCGGGCGGTTCTTCAGGCGGTTCAGCTGCAGCAGTTAGCGGGTTTATGGCATCTGCTGCTCTTGGTAGCGATACTGGAGGCTCGGTACGTCAACCTGCAAGCTTTACGGGTTTAGTCGGGTTTAAACCGACATATGGTCGTTGCTCAAGATACGGAATGGTATCATTTGCTAGCTCACTTGATCAAGCAGGGATATTTACTAGAAGCGTTTTAGACAGTAGCATTATGCTTGAAGCGATGATGGGGTTTGATGAAAAAGATTCTACTTCGATTAAAGCAGAAGTTCCAGAACTACAATCCGCTATCGGAAGTTCTATGAAAAATATGAAGATAGGTGTACCTCTTAGCCTTGGTGAAGGCGGTATTATTGAACCTGATATTATGAAAATGTGGCAGGATACCATAGAGCTACTTAAAAACGCCGGTGCTGAAATAGTTGATATTACTCTGCCGCATGCTAAATACGGTGTTGCCGTTTATTACGTAATAGCACCGGCTGAAGCTTCTTCAAATTTATCTAGATATGACGGCGTTAGATACGGTCTTCGAGTAGAACGTGAAAATATGACGCTTGACGAAATGTATGAAATGACTAGATCAGCCGGATTTGGGGAGGAAGTAAAACGTCGTATTATGATTGGAACATATGTGCTTTCATCTAGTTGTATGGATGCATATTATCTAAAAGCTCAAAAAGTACGTCGTTTAGTTGCAAACGATTTTAATAATGCTTTTGCAAAAGTTGACGCCATTTTGTTACCCGCAGCACCGACCGAAGCTTTTAAGATCGGTGAAAAACAAAATGATCCGACTATTATGTATTTAAACGATTTATTTACTATTCCTGCAAGTTTAGCCGGTTTACCTTGTGCATCGGTTCCTGCCGGATTATCGGTACGAGGCTTACCTCTTGGGATGCAGATTATAGGTAAACAATTAGACGAATATAATGTTTTGAAAGTAGCATCGACAATTGAGTCAGGTGTAAAACATATTAAATTTGAGCCAAAGGGTTTTTAATTATGGCATATATTGAAGGTAATACGGGGAAATGGGAATATGTAATAGGGCTTGAAATCCATGCTCAAATTTCTTCAAAATCTAAGCTTTTTTCAGGAAGTAGTACTATTTTTGCAGCAAGTCCAAATTCGCAGGTTTCCTATGTTGATGCAGCAATGCCCGGAATGTTACCGGTATTAAATAAGCATTGTGTACACCAAGCAATTAAAACAGGGCTTGGGCTTAAAGCTAAAATAAATAAATATTCGGTATTTGATCGTAAAAATTATTTTTATGCCGATCTGCCCCAAGGTTACCAAATCTCGCAATTTTACTATCCTATAGTGCAAAACGGAACTATGGAAATACCGACTAGTACTGGCGATCTTAAAACTATTCGTATTAACCGTTTGCATTTAGAGCAGGATGCAGGTAAGTCTATGCATGATCAATCACCACATTACAGCTTTATCGATTTAAATCGTGCCGGTATTGGACTTATGGAAATTGTGACCGAACCTGATATATCATCACCTGATGAAGCTGCTGAATTTGTAAAAAAGCTGAGAAATTTGCTACGTTATATTGGCAGCTGCGACGGTGATATGGAAAAAGGCTCAATGCGTTGCGATGCTAATATTTCAGTAAGACGTAGCGGCGAACCACTAGGCACAAGATGCGAAATTAAAAATATTAATTCAATTCGTAATATTATTAAAGCAATAGAATTTGAAGCTAAAAGACAAGTAGATTTGCTTGAAAGCGGTGAAACAATAATTCAAGAAACACGCTTATTTAATGCCGATAGCGGCGAAACAAGAACTATGCGTTTAAAAGAAGAAGCACTTGATTATAGATATTTTCCTGATCCTGATTTATTACCGCTTGTTATTTCTGATGAGTTAATAAATGAACTAAAAGTAAACTTACCTGAGCTACCTGATCAAAAGATTGAAAAATATACGAAAGAATTTGGCTTAAGTAAATATGATGCCGAAGTAATAGTAGCCGATGAATCGGTTGCTGAGTATTTTGAGAAAGCAGCAAATGAATGTAACCCCAAAATGCTTACTAATTGGCTAACTAGTGAGTTGTTCGGACAATTAAACAAAGCATCGATAGGAATAAATGAATGTAAAATTACTCCTAGTAACTTTGCAAAACTGGTAAAATTAATAGAAAATGATACTATTTCTGGTAAAATTGCAAAAACCGTTTTTGAAATTATGTTTGAAACCGGTAAAGCACCTGATAAAATAGTAGAGGAAAAAGGACTTGTACAAGTTTCGGATAATAACGTGCTGAACACAGTAATTGACGAGGTAATAGCTGAAAATCCTGAATCAGTAGAGGGTTATAAAAGTGGTAAGGATAAATTATTCGGTTTCTTTGTAGGCCAGGTAATGAAAAAAACCGGCGGTAAGGCTAATCCGACCCTTGTGAATCAGCTTTTAAAGGATAAGCTGGATTCTTGATGTTTTAGTAGCTGTGCGTGGACGCCAAATCGTCATTGTGAGCAGCTATAGGCTGCGTGGCAATCTCGTTAAATATCCTGAGATTGCTTTGTCAAAACTTATAGTTTTTCCTCGCAATGACGATTTGATATCCATACAACAAGCTCAATGCCTTACGGAAATGACACAGAACACACTAAAACTTAAAACATTATTTTTATGAAATTTCTAAAAATATTTTTACTATCTTTCTTACTAGTTTCTTGTGAAAAAAAAGAAACGGAAAAAACTTTAATAGTCGGTACTGCCGCAGATAATCCTCCTTATGAATTCATCCAAGACGGAGAGATTGTTGGGATTGATATTGATATTATAAAAGCAATAAGTGAACGTCTAAATAAAAAAGTTATCATAAAAAACTTCGACTTTAACGGTTTACTTGCAGCTTTAGTTAGTGAAAATATTGATGTTGCGGTGGCGGAGCTTTCCGTAACACCGGAGCGTTCCGAATATATCAGCTTTTCCGATAATTACGCTACTGCAAGATTTGCCATAATATATAGAACAGGCGATAATATACAAAATAGCAAAGATCTAGAGAATAAAATAGTAGGGGTACAGCTCGGTAGTGTTTTAGAAAAAAAAGCACAAGATCTATCACAGACAATGAATATTAAAGTTCATTCTTTAGCAAATCATTTAATGTTAGTTGAAGAATTAAAAGCCAGAGTCATAGATGCTATTATTTCTGAGGAATTTCAAGGCAAAAAATTAAAAGAAAATAATTCAAATTTAGAAAGCAGTACTTTAGAAGAATTTTCATCAGATTTTGCTATAGGTATGTCTAAAAACTCAGGACTAATTAATGAAATTAATGAGGCAATCGATTCATTAAAAAAAGACGGAACCATTAACAAAATTATGAAAAAATGGCTGGGACAGTAACAGAAAGTCAATTTAAAGATACTATGAGTCGATTCCCCCAGGGAGTAACTATTATAACAACAAATTGTAATAACGAGCTTTTTGGCTTTACTGCTAGTTCTCTCACTTCTGTATCTTTAAAACCACCGTTAATATTATTTTGCCTCAATAAAAACTCTTTTAGTATAAACAGTTTTCAGAAAAGTGATAAATTCGCAGTTAGTATTTTAGCAGAGAATCAAATTGATATCTCAAAACATTTTGCTAAATCACAACCTAATAAATTTACAAAAATTGCTTATGAGCTTGGCAATAAAACCAATTGTCCTTTAATAAACGGTGCAACTTGTTATATAGAATGTAATAAATATGCTTCTTATGATGCCGGTGACCATGTTATATTTATTGGTGAAGTAATAAATACTGCTATTAAAAATGATTTAAAGCCTCTATTATATTTTCATAAATTGTATACTCGTTTAATTTGAAAAATTGGCTACACTGTTTTATGATTTTTGATCCTCACGTAGGATTAACTACGCTGCGGTCAAAAATCATAAAACTCCTTGCTCTTTTCCAAATTAAACTTCGTCTACTACTGTTCATTTATTAGAAATATATTATTACCAATATGATAAATATCGGTCTTAGCGGTTCTACCGGTAAAATGGGAAAAACCATTACAGAGAGAATAGATAAATTTAAAGATTGCAAAATTTCAGCAAAATTTAATAGTACTAATAATTTAGATGATTTAGATAATTTTTGTAAAAATTCTGATGTAATCATCGATTTTTCTACTCCTGAAATATTAGAAAAATTAATTAATTATGCATTAAAACATAATACAAAATTAGTAATCGGAACCACAGGACTTCAGCCTCAACATTTTAAGCTTTTAGAAAAAGCAGCTCAAACTTTACCTATTTTATATTCTGCAAATATGAGTATCGAGGCTAATTTGCTCAGCTATTTAGCAAGAAAGGCAACAAAAATACTAGATGATTACGATATTGAAATTCTAGAAACCCATCACCGTAATAAAAAAGATTCACCCTCAGGAACTGCTATTATGCTTGCTGAAACAATTGCAAGCGAAAAAGGATTAAATATAGCATTTAATCGTGGTAACAGACCAAGAAGCAAAAAAGAAATAGGTATTTCCTCGCTTCGTGGTGGAAATGTTCACGGTATACATGAAATATCTTTCCTAGGTGACGATGAAATAATCACTTTAAAACACGAAACTCTGAATAAAAATTCTTTTGTCATTGGTGCAATTAAAGCTGCTATTTGGCTACAAGATAAATCACCGACTTTATATTCAATGCAAGATATTTATAAAATATAATTAATATAGCTTGAAAAAATACCTTTAAGAGACTATATTTTATTATGTAAATAACATAATCCTAAGGTTACTTATGATCGATTATACAAAAACTTTAACTGCCACCTCAAAGAATAAAACTTTTGATGAAGGCTTAAGAAAATACATGCTTAAAGTATATAATTATATGGCTTTAGCACTTTTACTAACCGGTGTAGCAGCCGTAACGACTATATCAGTTGAACCTATTTATAATTTAATGTTTCAAACAGGTTTCGGCACTATTATAATGTTTGCTCCGCTCGGTATTGCTTTATATTTCTTTATGGGCTTCGGACGAATGAACCTGAAAACGGCACAAATATTATTTTGGGTTTATGCCGGTTTAACCGGTATGTCGCTTGCATATTTAGCTCTTATTTATACCGGTGCCTCGATAGCTCGTACTTTCTTTATTTGCTCTTCCGTTTTTGGAGCAATGAGTTTATACGGTTATAGTACAAGTAGAGATTTAACATCTATGGGTTCATTTTTTGCAATGGGTCTTATAGGTCTTATCATTGCTTCATTAGTCAACTTGTTTCTAAAAAGCTCGGCTCTTTCTTTTGCTACTTCTCTTATTGGAATAGTAGTATTTATGGGATTAATTGCTTGGGACACTCAAAAGATTAAGTCTATGTATTACATGGCAGGAAACGATGAAGTAGGACAAAAGCTTTCTATTATGGCAGCCTTTACTTTATATTTAGATTTTATAAATCTTTTCCTATATTTAATGAGATTTTTAGGCAATAGAAGAGATTAATTGGTATCCTTTCTGCAAAGTCATGATTTATTCATGGCTTTGTTTTTTTTCATTGTCATATCACGATCAAATCTATAGTACTGAATAGTTTTTAAAAAGACCTCGATGTCATATCCCCACAAAAGCGGGGCCTTGTTGTATGGATACCGACTCCTCATTGTTGAACGGTCGAAGCGAGTTGGCGTTGTTGCGTGGACCGAAAAATCCGTTCGGTGTCATACCGTGGCTTGACCACGGTATCCAAAAAACAATAAAAATACTAATAATTTTAGTATTTTTAACTGGATCCCGCGATCAAGTCGCGGGATGACAGAGGTAAAATTGATCCACGCAACAATGCCAAGCTAGTTCGACAATCCAGAAAAAATAATAATTAATTAATTTATATAATAAATTTTTGAAGCATTAGTTAATATAATCAGGTTATTTTATGTCTAAAGAGAAAACTCAACAGGAATTATTATTACAAGAGCAACTTTTTAAAGCCCTGAAAACAGAAGATACAGCATTGAATGCCAAAATATCTAGAGCCTGCGAAGCCATTGTCTCATCTGCTATTGACCTTTCTAATGACCAATCCCCTACTACTGCAAGTCTATATGTTAGTCAAATGGAATTAGCCGATTTGGATGGTCGGGGTTTGGCTAAAGCCACAACAATAATAAAAAATGCATTTCCAGGAGATAAACACAGGGAATTCAGAGAAATAATTGATGCACCTATTTTACAGCATTTAGTTATGGAAGAGGCAATTGAACGACAAGTTGGATTAGATGATAGCCGATATAACGCAGATTACAGAAAACTTGAAGAAATAAGAAATCCTAATGACCCTAAAAAAGCAATTGATGCTATGCTACGTGATAAGAGGGTGGCACAGCAAGCTGAGTTTGAGGAGAAAGGAAAAAAGGCAGCAGGAGTTTCTGCCGGTTATGTTGCTAAAGATGAGCTAGGAAATACTTTTATTTTAAAACATTTTTATAAAACTCATGCTGCCTGCCAAAAAATACAAGATAATAATGCACGAAAACAGGCTATTGCTGACCGAAGAGACGGGGTACAAGAATTAATAGGCTCTACCATGTATCAATTTTTATACATGATCGAGCACCAAAAGAAGGGCTGGTAAAAGCGGATGAAAAACACCCTGATTCACTTTATGTACGTTCTAAATTTTTTGATAATGCTGTAACACTAACAGAATTTTCCGGTTTATCAGGTCAAACTAGAGTCAGAGCTAATGATCAAAATTTAAAAAAGCTGGAAGGATTTGAAAAAGCCATAGCTGCTTGTCATATGCTGGGGGAAGTAGATTATCATGCTGGTAATTTAATGGTGCAGGATGGTAAAACAATAACCAAAATTGATCATGGTCGCTCTTTTTTAGCATTTCATAAGGATTTTGGCAGTATGGTCCAATCAACAAATGAAATGTTTGCACATCCTGGAGTCGGCTACAGTGCTGCTATTAAAGCAGGTAATTTCTCATTTAGTATCGATAAATATAGCGAATCGTTAAATCAAATGATAAGTCAATTTGATGAGAAACAGATGGAAGCAATAGTTGATCAAAAAATTGATGAATTAAAAAAATCTGGGTTTGATCCGAAAAATATTGCGTTATCCACTAATATTAAAAATTTTGATGATTTGAGGAAACACTATAAAGGCAGTATAAAAGAAAATCTTATTAATATGCAAGAAGTTAAAGGAGCTGAGATAATAACAAAATTCAGTAATGTTTTACCTGAATTTAACAATGGTGGTTGGTTAGAGGCTTTCGCTAACTCACCTGTAAAAGACCCGGTACTCTATGCAATAAATAATAACATTAAAATTGAAGGCATAGATGCTAAAGAGTGGGCGTATGAAAATAATTTACCAAATTAAAACTTCTATAGGCTTGAAAAAAGAAATAATCAAGGAACAACAATGGAGCAAAGATTTAGAAGGAAAATGGAAAGAAAAAGAAGTTGAGGTTAAGAAAGATAAAGTAGAAGTAGAAATTTCTGATCCTGTAAAATCAATGCGTACACAAGATAAATCTACAGGCGAAAAGTTGGAGTCACTAATCGTTGATTTTACAAAGCAGGCAACAACTAAAAACGTAACCGATAAAGAAGTAACAAAATTCTACGACAATATAATGAAAGAGCTAAAAAAGAAAATTATCTTACTGAGCAGGATATTGAGGGTATAAAAGAAAGATTTAAAATATAAGGATAATATCGAAAATACGACCAACTTATTAAATGCTAAATCTTTCAACTTAAATTCCAAAGATACTATATATTACAAGGTAGGAAATTTTTGTGAAAAGATAGGTTTATCTAACGTTTCAAACTATTTTATGAAAAAAATCTCTCCTGAAAATTTAAATAAAATTCATGATACACAGAAGCTGATAGCAGAAAGTATAAAAATTGGCAACATATTAAAACAAAAAGGAAATCAAGGCATTCAGCCAAAAAGAGTAGAAGCGGTAAAAGAAATTGCATTCTCTAAATTACAAGCTAAAAGGGAAAATCAGAAACAAAGATAGGCATTGTTGAGGATATGCCTTAAACGTTATTGCGAGCAGTCACGGTATTGTTGCGTGGTTCTGTTTCATCGTCATTGCGAGGAGGGATTTCGATGCCACACAATACTACGTGGGAATGACACCGAGCGTATTTTTTGAGCCATACAACAACTATAAATTCTTATTCTTTCTCTGCATTTTTTCTAGCTGACGGTGATAGCATAATGCTTAGTTCTTTTAGAGCTTTATCTTCTACATAGCTTGGAGCGTTCATTAGTAAATCTTCAGCTTGCTGATTTAAAGGAAATGCAATTATTTCTCTTATATTAGTAGCTTCTGCGAGTAGCATAACGATTCTGTCAATACCGGGAGCTATTCCGCCATGTGGTGGAGCACCAAACTTAAACGCTCTAATCATACCACCAAATCTCTTATCAACTTCCTCCTCACTATAACCTGCTATGGAAAATGCTTTATACATAATTTCCGGCTTATGGTTTCTAATAGCACCGCTGGAAAGCTCAATACCGTTACAAACAATATCATACTGGTATGCATTAAGCTCAAGTAGTTCTTCAGTTGTTTTAGCATTTTCTAAGGCTTCCAAACCACCTTGTGGCATAGAAAATGGATTATGGCTAAAATCAATTTTTCCTGTTTCTTCATTTAATTCATAAAATGGAAAATCAGTAATCCAACAGAATTTAAAGCAATCTTTTTCAAGTAAATCAAGCTCTTCACCAAGTCTTATTCTAACCTTACCTGCAAGCTTTGCAGCTTTTTCTTTTTTATCGCTAGCAAAAAATACGGCATCACCGTTACTAATACTAGCTGTAGCTTTTAGACTCTCTAATTGCTGCGGGCTTAAGAATTTTGCTACTGGTCCTTTTGCTTCACCGGTTTCACTAAACTGAATATAGCCAAGTCCACCTGCTCCTTCTGATATCGCAAACTCTATCATTTTATCAAAGAAACTACGAGGCAGTGTAGCTGCCTTAGGGGCAGGAATTGCACGAACTATGCTCCCTTTTTTAATATTTTCCCTGAAAATCGTAAAATCGGAATCTCTAAATATCTCAGTTACATCGGCAATTATAATAGGGTTACGTAAGTCAGGTTTATCAGAGCCGTATTTTAACATAGATTCATTATATGGAATACGGACAAATGGAGTATCGGATACTTGCTTATCTGTAAATTTAGTAAATAAATCATACATGACAGGCTCAATAGTACTAAACACGTCTTCTTGCGTAACAAAAGACATTTCTACGTCTAGCTGATAAAATTCACCAGGTGATCTATCCGCTCTTGCATCTTCATCCCGAAAACAAGGAGCAATTTGAAAATAACGATCAAATCCTGAAACCATTAAAAGCTGCTTGAATTGCTGAGGTGCTTGCGGTAATGCGTAGAACTTACCCGGATGCATTCTACTCGGTACTAAAAAATCCCTAGCACCTTCAGGTGAGCTTGCCGTTAGGATCGGCGTTTGAAATTCGGTAAAACTTCTTGCCGTCATTAAATGACGAATATGAGAAATAATTTGTGAGCGAAGTATAATATTATTATGTAATTTCTCACGTCTAAGATCTAAAAAGCGATGTTTAAGCCTTGAATCTTCCGGAGCGTCTTTTTCGGTATTAATAACAAAAGGTAGAGTGTCTGCAGCTGACTCAACAATAAATTCTACAGCTAGCACTTCAACATGACCTGTCGGAAGCGTATTATTAATTGTGTCCTCTGACCTTGCTACAACTGTACCCCTTACCGTAATTACCGACTCATAACGCAAACGACTTGCATCTTCCATAAGCTGTGGATTTTGATCGGTAAATACGATTTGAGTTATACCGTAATGATCACGTAAATCTATGAAAACCAGATTACCGTGATCTCTTCTTCTATGTACCCAGCCGGATAATTTAACTTCTTTCCCAACATCGGATATTTGTAATTCGTTACAATTATGAGTTCTGTATTTATGCATTTTTATTTCTTTATTATACGATTTCCCCTATATTATATACATAAAATCGCAAATTTTCGCAAATAAAAACTAAAGTTTTATCTTGATATTGCAGCAGCTTTTGGCTTTGATGGGAGTTGCTGATAATTTTGTTGTTGAGGTTTTACTTGATTTAACTCACCTTTAATCCATTCATATATTGCTTTCTTAGGGTTTTTAATTATCTCCGCAACATTTTCTACTAGATTTATTATTCCTTTAACTAACGATAATACATCTTTTGCTATTTCACCTATAGAATTATTACCTGCTTGTAGTTTTTCTTGGTCTTTATTGGACAAATTACTACGTATGTTATTCATTCTTGATTTAAGCTCATCTTGTTCTAGCTCTTCTTTTGTAAAATGTGACTTAAGTTTTCTATCAACAATTTTTTGTTCTTCCGGAGTTAAATTTTTGTATTGATCAACAAGCTTATTAACTTTTTCTTGTTCTTCCGGTAGTTTTGAAATATTTTCAGCAATATTTGGCATTTGTTTCTCTTATAAAGTTAAAACATATTAATTTTGCCCATTATATATATTTTTTAACTTTATACAAGAAAAACTTTAATAGAAATTAACCTTTAAACGCAGCCTTAATACCTAGAAAGTCTAAAAAATTTCGTAATTCTTGACGTGCAAGTACGTGTGAGCTATTAAATGCTCTATCATATTTTGCAGTTTTTAGATCAAGTAATGTTAGACCTTGTAAAAATAACTCCCTATATATTACACGTTCACTAAATCCTTCTGCGAGTTTAAAGTTAATTCTTTTAGCAAGTTTAGCTATTACATTCCCTACGCGTCTTTTATTTAATGCATCAAGATTACTTAAACGATTACGAAGTATTACCCAATCTATACTAATTTTATCACGACTAGCACGCTCCATTTTCTGCTCCCAAATCATTTGACTATATATTGATGGGCTAATAATTTCATCCTTGCTATCAATTTTTGCTATTACGTCTAAATCTAAAAAGCTATCATTAATAGGTGTAATAATTGTATCGGCGTAAGAATGAGCAACTCTTGATAAAGGAGTATGACTACCTGGGGTATCAATCACTATATAATCAGCATCCTGATTATTTTTGAGTACCTGCTCAAAATTCTTGGCTTGCTCTTCTATCTCTCCTTCAGATATATGAAAATGTTTTGGTACTAATACGGCTTTATCAGGATTTTGTTGATTATATAAATCTCGATTTTTTAAATAGCTTGTTAAAGAACCTTGCCTTGAATCGGTATCAATACTTACTACCGAGCAATTTTGATAAAGCAGAGCTATTATCAGATGCATGCAGCAGGTAGTTTTACCTGCCCCGCCTTTTTCATTACCTATAACAAATATATAAGGTTTATTTATTGTGTTCATAATTATATTCAGAATAAACAAAATCTGCTTGGTGTCATCCCGTGGTCAAGCCACGGGATGACAACAAAAAAAAAACGAGCCATGCAACAACGCCACTAAAAGCAAGAATAACGTTAAATATATTCTTTGATAAATTTTTCGAGTAATCTAACACCATACCCCACTGCCCCTTTCGGACCGAGTGCTGAAGCTTTATTACTATTTGCAACGCCTGCTATATCTAAATGAGCCCAATCTACTCCATCTTTAATGAAACGTTTAATGAAATGTGCAGCCGTGCAGCTTCCGGCAGCTCCCGGTACGTTCCCTATATTTGCCATATCGGCTATGTCGGAGTTAATCATTACATCGTACTCATCATGAAGCGGCATTCTCCAAAGTTTTTCATTAACTTCTTCCCCTACTTTTATTAACTTATCAGCTAACTCATCATTATTGGAAAAACAACCGGCATATGTACTACCGAGTGTTACAGTTATTGCTCCTGTTAGAGTTGCAACGTCAATCACGCATTTAGGCTTAAATTTTTCTTGTGCATACCAAACGGCATCGGCAAGTACTAAACGCCCTTCTGCATCGGTATTTAAAACTTCGGCAGTTTGCCCTGACATAGTAGTTACCACATCCCCTGGACGCTGAGCATTACCGGACGGCATATTTTCTACAAGCCCTACAACACCGACTATATTTACAGGTAATTTTTGACCGGCAACCGCAATCATAGCACCCACGACCGCTGCAGAACCTCCCATATCGTATCTCATTAAATGCATATTACTTGACGGCTTTAAGGAAATACCGCCTGTATCAAAAATCACTCCTTTACCAACCAAAGCAATAGTCGGAACATCTTTACTGCCGCCTTTATATTCCATCACTACTAATTTTGACTCGTTTTGTGAACCTTGACCGACTCCAAGTAACGCTCCCATACCAAGATTTTTCATCTCACGTTCACCGATAACGTCAACATCTACTCCGAACGGTTCAAGTATATCAACTATTCTTTCAGCATAAACTTGCGGAGTTTTAATATTTGACGGTTCATTACATATATCCCTTGTAAAAAATACTGCCTCAGCAATTAATTTTTTGACTTCAAATAATTTTGCTGCTTCAGTACTATTATCGGTAAAAATCTCAATTGACTCTACTGCAAACTTCTCTGCTTCTTTTAAGGTAGTTCTATATTTATTAAATCTGTAAGAAGCAAGGAATGCACCGCTAGCAACTAAAGATACAAATGTTTGAGATGTAAACCTGCTAATTCTATTTGTAAGTTTTAAGCCGATAGTAGAAATTTTAGCACAAATTGCATGTTGTAAGATTTTACCGCCTAATTCTTCAATTTTTGCTTCAGTTAATTTTTCTTCATTCCCAAGACCTGCTATTATCAAATATCTAACCTCGCCTGATTTAATGACAGACGGAATAACTTTAATCTGTCCATATTTACCGGTAAACTGCAGTTTATTCTGAATAGTTTTAGAAATTAATCCGTGATGTTGTTGATCAAGTCCTATTAAATTACTATCAAGTTTTAACTGTTCATCAATAAAAACTACTAGACCCTGATTAGTAGATGATTCTTCATTCACAAAGTTTATGTTAAGCATAATTTTATTCCTTATATTACTTTTGACTTTGGATAATTCTATTTATCTTGATAAAACTTTGCAAGTATTATAATTGATTTAAAACAAAATCTCATTAAATAGCATTTGACAAATGTTAATGTTTTTTATATTTTACTGACGAATTAGTTAAATTTAAGTAATAATATGCTCCAGTACATGACATCACTTCTCATTTAATTAAGCAGAAGTATACAATGATTAAAACATCATGTGAGCTAAACCAAGGTATGGATGAGATTTATAGCCTCACGCCTCATCCAATACGATATACTTGCCTTAACTACTTAAAGTTATTATCTCTACCTATATCGCTAGCATTTTATGTAACAAAGCTTTGTTTTACGGCTAATCCTGTATGGACATGGATAGGGGTTAATATTTTGTATAAGAAGATGGATCAAGCAATAGCCAAAAAAATATTACACGGCTTACCTGACGAAATAGAAGCAGATCAAAATATACCTAAAATTGTCGAGTATGTATTTAAAAAATATGAAGAAAACCCTACATTAGCACCTCTTGTTGAACCTGCATTTATACAAAAATTTTTAGCAAAGACCGGTAAATATATTCCTGCTTTTTCTAAAATAGTAAAGTTTTGGAATGAAGGAGGAATTAATTATTCTGATGAAATACAAACAAAACGAGAATTAATTGACGTTATTTATAAACAAATTGTTTCTAAAGCTTATGAAGTAGGTAAAAAAGGAGAAAAGCTTGAAATAACGGATGTAAAAGTACTTTTCCCAGAGATAAATTTTGAAGAAAAAATCAATGCTGAATCAGGAAATCTTGAAATAGAGAAAGTAGAAGTAATCAATGAAGAGCCTTTAATTTCTGAATTACCTGTTAGACATCTTTCTAAACCAGTTTATAGAGAGGAATTTAAAGGAGACACGGAACGCAGCACCGCAGCGTATATAGACATATGTGAGGATGCAAGTCTAGGCTCAACGTCTAAATTACCTCTAGAAGCGAAGTTTGGGAAGATGTCCATTGATCAAAAACACGAGGAAGCTACGATTACTACTAATGCAAATAATGGTATTAACCCATACTGAAAACTTATGTTGAACATTGTTTAGCAAGATTACAATTATACGGTAATTATAATTATGATAACAATGATACGTATATCTTTGAACAACCAGTATCTTATTTAGGTCAAACCTACGAGCATTTAACAGCACCGATTGCTTGTTATTAAAGAATCATTCCTACGAAATAAGAAAAAGCCTACAAAAACTAAGTTTTTTATAGGCTTTTTTTGTCAATAATGCGTAGTAAGGTTATTTTTCTGGATTCCTGCTTTCGTAGGAAGGTCTTGTTGCGTAGATACCGATGTCATTCCTGCGAAAGCAGGAATCCAGCATAAAGCGAGATAAATCGAGCTTTTAATTTCAAAAATTTGCTGTATTTATACTTTGGATTCCCGCCTACGCGGGAATGACACAGAATAAAAATTGTCCGGTACTATAGTTATCCCCGCTTGGCATTACCCGCGTGGATACTAAAGGTCGTCATTGCGAGGAGCGAAGCGACGTGGCAATCTAGAAAATAATTAAAAAAATTCTGTAAATCAGAATTTTTAACTGGATCCCGTGGTCAAGCCACGGGATGACAGAGGTGAAATTGAGCCATGCAACAACGCTTAGGTCGTTCGCAATGACGACTTTCAGTATCCACGCAACAACCGCCTTACAAGAATCAAGTATATTTATACATTTTCTTCATCAAGTTTTACGGCTGCTTTACGCATTTTATCCATAAAGTAACCGGTTCCGGCAGGTACTAATCGTCCAACTATCACGTTTTCTTTTAATCCTCGTAACTTATCTATTTTACCGGCAATAGCTGCTTCTGTTAAAACTCTAGTAGTCTCTTGGAATGATGCCGCAGAGATAAACGATCTAGTTTGCAGAGAAGCTTTAGTAATACCTTGTAATATTAATTGTGCTTCAGCAGGTTTTAAACCGTTTTTAATAGCTTTTTCATTTATCTCCTCGAATTCATGTCTATCTATTTTTTCACCTGCTAATAAGGTAGTTCCACCTGAATCCGTGATTTCTACTTTTTGTAACATCTGACGAATAATAACTTCTATGTGCTTATCATCAATCTTTACACCTTGTAGACGATAAACGGCTTGAACCTCTTTAACAATATAATTTGCAAGAACCTCTACACCCATTACTTTTAAAATATCTTGAAGTACTGGATTACCGTCAATCAATAAATCGCCTTTTTTAACAAAGTCACCTTCATTAACTACAACATGCTTGCCTTTAGGTACCATATACTCAATAGACATTGTTTCATCAATCGGATGTATAATAATACGTCTCTTAGATTTATAGTCTTTACCGAATTCTACTCTACCGTCAACCTCGGCAATAACTGCGTGATCTTTAGGACGTCTTGCTTCTACAAGCTCGGCAACTCTCGGTAAACCACCGGTAATATCTTTAGTAGTGGTTGATTCTTTCGGTATACGTGCAATAATATCACCTACAGATATTTGTACTCCGTCTTCTACGCTTAAAACTGCTCCAACCGGCAAGTAATATCTAGCTTCTAAACCGTTTGATAAGGTTATAACTTCACCTTTAGCATCTAAAAGCTGTATACGCGGACGTAATTCTGCACCACGTGAATATTGCTTTGATTCAATAATAACTTTACTCGGTATTCCGGTAGCTTCGTCAGTTACGTCACGAATAGAAATACCCTCAACCATATCTTTGAATAAAACTTTACCTGATTTCTCCGTGATAATCGGTATAGTATAAGGATCCCACTCCGCTAGTTTTTGAGTTTTAATAACCATATCACCGTCATCAACAAGTAATCTAGCACCGTATGGAATTTTATGACGGGCCTTTTCATTACCGTTATTATCAAGTAATAATAATTCACAATTTCGGCTCATAACAATTTTGCGTTCTTCGGAATTAATAACAACGTTACGGCTTATAATTTTCACTTTTGCGTCATAGGAAGTTTCTACGGAAGAAACCTCAGCACCTTTTGTTGCCGCTCCTCCGATATGGAAAGTTCTCATTGTAAGCTGCGTACCAGGTTCACCGATAGATTGAGCAGCAATAACCCCGATTGCTTCACCCTCCGACACCAACGTACCGGTAGCAAGATCCCTACCGTAACATATGCTACATATACCGGTAGTACTTTCACAGGTTAATACGGATTTTATCATAATTCTGTCGAGTCCAGCCGACTCAATCTGCTCTAGCTTTGCTTCATTAATAAGCTCGCCTTTATTGAGAATTAGATCATTAGTTACCGGATGAAATATATCAATAGCAGCAGTACGACCTAAAATCTTTTCAGCTAAAGGTACTATGACTTCTCCGCCTTCAATAACACTCTTAACTTCAATCCCTTTATCAGTTCCACAATCTTTTTCGGTAATAATACAATCTTGTGCAACATCTACTAATTTTCTTGTTAAGTAACCTGAGCTTGCTGTTTTTAAAGCCGTATCTATTTGCCCTTTACGCATTCCGTTAGCAGAATTAAAACACTCAAATTCAGTTAATCCTTCCTTAAAGTTAGAGATAATAGGAGTTTGTATAATTTGACCGTTTGATTTGGTCATTAAACCTCGCATACCGCCTAGCTGCTTAATTTGCTGGAAAGAACCTCTTGCTCCGGAGATAGCCATCATATATATAGCATTTATTTTTTGATGATTCGGATCATCACTAACCGGCGGCGTAGCAATCTCTTTCATCATGTCGTTTGCTACTCTATCGGTACATCTTGACCAAGCATCAACTACTTTATTGTATTTCTCTCCATAAGTAATTAAACCGTTTGAATATTGTTGTTCAAATTCTTTTATTTCAAGCTGAGTTTCATTGATATGAGTACTCTTAGATTCCGGTACTACCATATCGTCCATTCCAAAAGAAATACCTGAAGAACAAGCATATTTAAAACCTAGTTTCATTAGCTGATCGGCAAAAATTACTGTAGCTTTTTGACCGCAGTGACGATAAACTAAATCTATAACTAATGATATGTCTTTTTTAGTTAGTTGTTTATTAATAAACTTGAATTCTACATTAGGATTAGAAGGCAATAATTCACCGACCATTAACCTACCGTAAGTAGTATCAATGATAACAGGGACCATTTTACCTTCGGCATTTAGCTGATTTCTACGATATTTTATCTTTGTATGAATAGTTATAAATTTATTATATAAAGCATGTTCCATCTCAGCTAAATCTGAGAACATCATCCCTTCGCCTACTTCATTATCAAATGCAAGGGTTAGATAATATAAACCAAGTACTATATCTTTATCCGGTACAATAATAGGACGTCCGTTTGCAGGGCTTAAGATATTATTTGTAGACATCATAAATACCCTAGCTTCAAGCTGTGCTTCAATCGATAACGGAATATGTACCGCCATCTGATCACCGTCAAAGTCTGCATTAAACGCAGCACAAACAAGCGGATGAAGCTGAATCGCTTTACCTTCGATTAATAGCGGTTCAAATGCTTGAATACCTAATCTATGCAATGTCGGAGCTCTATTAAGTAAAACCGGATGCTCTCTTATGACTTCTTCAAGCACATCCCAAACTTCAGGCTTTTCAGCTTCCACCATTCTTTTTGCGGCTTTAATAGTCGTAGCAATACCGTACAACTCAAGCTTAGAATAAATAAACGGCTTAAATAGCTCCAATGCCATTTTTTTAGGTAAACCGCACTGATGAAGCTTAAGCTCAGGCCCGACCACGATAACCGAACGTCCTGAATAGTCAACCCTTTTACCAAGTAGGTTCTGACGGAAACGACCCTGCTTACCTTTAAGCATATCACTTAATGACTTAAATGGACGCTTATTAGCATTTTTCGCTGTTCTACCTCGACGACCGTTATCAAATAACGCATCCACCGCTTCTTGTAACATTCTTTTTTCGTTCCTGACTATTATATCAGGAGCTTTTGACTCTATTAATTTCTTTAAACGATTATTTCTATTAATTACTCTTCTATAAAGTTCATTTAAGTCTGAAGTAGCAAATCTTCCGCCGTCAAGCATAACAAGCGGTCTAATTTCAGGAGGAATAACCGGCAAAACATCCATAATCATCCATTCCGGCTTGTTTTCCGACTCTAAAAAATCCTCTACTAATTTTAAACGCTTTACTAATTTTTTCTTTTTGACTTCTGAAGAAGTAGTTTGTAATTCTTCGTATAATTCTTGCTTTAACTTTGAAAAATCAAGCTCTTTAAGCATTTGTTGTATTACTTCTGCACCTATAGAGGCAGTAAATGCATCTTCACCGTACTTATCTTTTGCTTTCTGTAATTCTTCCTCTGTTAAGAGTTCGCCTTTTTGTAAAATCGATAACCCTGGGTCAACTACTACATAATTTTCAAAATAAAGAATCTTTTCTACATCTCGCATTGTCATATCAAGAAGCGTACTAACTCTTGAAGGTAGTGACTTTAAAAACCAAATATGAGCAACGGGAGCTGCAAGTTCAATATGCCCCATTCTTTCACGTCTTACTCTAGAAACCGTAACTTCAACGCCGCATTTCTCACATGTAATACCACGATTTTTCATCCGCTTATATTTACCGCAGAGACATTCGTAATCTTTTACCGGACCAAAAATTCTTGCACAAAATAAACCATCTCTCTCAGGTTTAAAGGTTCGATAGTTAATTGTTTCAGGTTTTGTTACTTCACCGAAAGACCACGAACGTACTTGATCAGGACTTGCTATATTAATCCTTATTTGATCAAATTGTTGAGTATTACTTAATTGTCCGTAAAAATTTACTACGCTCATAAATACTTTTCCTTAAAAATTACTTGTATACTTCTTTATTTAAAGTTCTCATTGTATGGTTTTCGTCATTGCGAGGAAATTGCAGAGCAATTGTACGCCCGCAATCTCGTGCCAAAATCCTGAGATTGCCACGCTCCTTTTAGCCGCTCGCAATGACGCTTTAGTATTCATAAACCACAGAATAACTAACTCGAAGTTACTTCAAGCTTTACGTTAAGACATAAAGATCTAAATTCTTTTATCATAACATTAAATGATTCAGGAATACCTGATTCAAAATTATTTTCACCACGTACTATAGAATCATAAGTTTTGATCCTACCGTTTACGTCATCCGACTTAACCGTTAACATTTCCTGTAACGTATAAGCCGCACCGTAAGCTTGTAATGCCCAGCATTCCATTTCTCCGAAACGCTGTCCACCGAAATGAGACTTACCTCCAAGCGGTTGCTGAGTTACTAAGCTATAAGGTCCTATAGAACGAGAGTGAATTTTATTATCGACTAAGTGATGCAATTTCAGCAAATATTTCTGTCCAACGGTTACGAGACGATCAAAATATTCACCGGTTCTACCGTCAATTAATTTTACTTGTCCTGAAGGATCTTGACCGGCAAGTTTTAACATATCTTTAACGTCTTGAACTTTTGCTCCGTCAAATACAGGAGTTGCAAAATGTACTCCTTTACTTGCTTTATTACAGAAAGAGATAATCTCTTCTTCCGATCTTTCAAGTATAGAATTAATATCTTCTCCGTACAACTCAATTAAGAATTTCTTAATCTGCTCAATACCGATCTGTTTATTTTGATATTCCTTGACTAATTCAGATATTTTTTGTGCTAAATTTATTGATGCCCACCCAAGATGAGTCTCTAAAATCTGCCCTATATTCATACGAGACGGAAGACCAAGCGGATTAAGAACAATATCCACTACTTTTCCATTTTCTAAAAACGGCATATCCTCTTCAGGTACAATACGTGAAATAACACCTTTATTACCGTGTCTTCCTGCCATCTTATCACCGGGTTGTAATTTATGCTTAGTTGCAATAAACACTTTTACTACTTTTAAAGCTCCCTGAGGTAAATCATCACCGCTTTGCAGCTTCTCCACCTTAGTAGCAAATCTTTTATCAAGAGCATTTTTTTTCTCATCATAATGAGTCTTTATCTGCTCTATTTCATTCATTACATTTACATCCTCCACGGTAAGCTGCCAAAATTGCCCTTTAGATAAGCTTTTTAGCGTTTCACTAGTAATTGTTTGTCCTGCTTTTACTTGCTTAGAACCTTTAACAATCACCTGCCCTATTAAAAGCTTTTCAAGCCAACTAAACACAAAATGCTCAATAATTTCTAACTCATCGTCTCTGTCTTTTGCTAATTTTTCAATTTGTTGTTTTTCAATAGCAATAGCTCGCTGGTCTTTTTCTACACCCCTACGAGAAAATACCCTTACTTCTACTACAGTTCCGTTAACTCCAGAAGGTACACGCAGCGATGAATCTTTTACGTCAAAAGCTTTTTCCCCAAAAATAGCACGTAGTAGCTTCTCTTCAGGAGTAATAGGCGATTCACTTTTTGGTGTTACTTTTCCGACTAAAATATCACCGGCTTTTACTTCTGCACCTACATAAATTATTCCGACTTCATCAAGATGACGCAACGCTTCTTCGCTTACATTCGGTATATCACGGGTAATTTCTTCAGGACCAAGGCGTGTATCTCTAGCTATTACTTCAAACTCTTCAATATGAATAGATGTAAATACATCCTCTTTTACTATACGTTCAGATATTAAAATTGAATCTTCAAAATTATAACCGTTCCAAGGTAAGAAAGCCACAAGCACATTTCTACCTAAAGCAATTTCACCGTTATCCGTACTAGGACCGTCAGCTATAATATCGTTTTTCTTAACGTAATGACCGACCTTAACTAAAGGCTTTTGATTTATACAAGTATTATGATTGGATTTTTGGAATTTTAATAAATTATAAATATCAACAGAAGGAGAACCATCAATTTTTTGTTCTAGAGTTCTAATCACTATTCTATTTGAATCTACCTGCTCAACAATACCGTCATGTAATGCAAGTACTGATGCTCCGGAATCTTTAGCTACTACCCCTTCAACTCCGGTACCTACAAAAGGTGCATCTGTTTTAATTAAAGGAACAGCTTGTCTTTGCATGTTTGAACCCATCAAAGCACGGTTAGCATCATCGTTTTCTAAGAAAGGTATAAGAGAAGCCGCAACCGATACTACCTGCATAGGAGTCACATCAATAAAATCTACCTCATGCGGTTCTACCATTACAAAATTACCGCCTTCAACACGGCAATTAATAAACTCTCCTTGCAACTTTCCGTCTTTATCAATTTTAGAATTTGCTTGTCCAATTTTGTATTTACCTTCTTCAATAGCAGAAAGATATACCACTTCATCAGTTACATGCCCATCTTTAACTCTTCTATACGGACTCTCTATAAAACCGTGTTTATTTATCCTAGCATAAGTAGCCATAGAGTTAATTAACCCGATATTCTGACCTTCAGGTGTTTCAATAGGACAAATACGACCGTAATGAGTCGGATGTACGTCACGCACCTCAAAACCTGCTCGATCTCGACTAAGACCTCCGGGACCGAGTGCCGACAGCCTTCTTTTATGAGTTATTTCCGATAATGGATTTGTTTGATCCATAAATTGGGATAATTGGGAGGTACTAAAAAATTCTTTTACGACTGAAACTAAAATCTTGGAATTTACTAAATCATGAGGCATTACGGTATCAACATCACCTGCCGACATCCTTTCAATTACAGATTTTTCCATTCGGACTAAACCTATTCTAAATTGATTTTCTATCAATTCACCTACTGATCTAACCCTTCTATTACCTAAATGATCAATATCGTCTATGATACCTTCACCGTCTTTAAGCTCTACTAAAACTCTTACGATATTTTTAATATCATCAATTGTTAAAACCGTAACTTCTTCAGAAATATTCAGCTCTAACCTAGAATTCATTTTTATTCGTCCGACTTCTGAAAGATCATATCTTTCCGCATCAAAGAATAAATTATAAAACAGGCTTTCAGCCGCTTCTATATTAGCAGGTTCACCGGGTCTTAAAACTCTAAAAATGTCACATAATGCTGCCTCACGGTCCTGATTCTTATCAGCAAATAAGGTATTTCTTATATATGGACCGGATTGAGGATTGATTACTAATACATTAACATTTTTAATTTTAAGATCATTAATAACATTTAGCATATCAGCAGTAATCATTTCACCGATTTTTGCTAATACTTCATTGTTTACAGGATCCCTTAAATCTTCGGATAGATATTTGCCGATTAAAGTTTCATGAGCTACTAAAATATTATTAAGCCCTTCCCCAAAATATTTTTTAGCTAAACGCGGAGTAATTTTTTGCCCTGCTTTCAGTAAAACATTTCCGGTATCTGCATCTACTAAATCACTTGTTAAACGATGAGCAGTAATATGCTGAGGTATAAATTTAACCGCCCAACCTTTATTTTTAACAAGCTTATAAGTTACTGAATTATAATAAAATTTTATAATTTCTTCAGTACTCATACCTATAGCTCTAAGCAAAGTAGTAGCATAAAGCTTTCTTTTTCTATCAATCCTAAAATAAATAACATCCTTAGCGTCGAATTCTAAATCAAGCCAAGACCCTCTATATGGAATAACACGAGCAGAATATAAAAGCTTGCCGGAAGAGTGGACTTTTCCTTCATCATGATAAAAGAATACGCCAGGTGAGCGATGCATTTGCGATACAACTACTCTTTCTGTACCATTAATGATAAAAGTACCGTTTTTAGTCATTAATGGGATATCACCCATATATACTTCTTGCTCTTTAATCCCTTTAATTTCTCTAGTACCGGTATCCTCATCTATATCCCAAATACTTAACCTTAAAGTAACTTTAAGAGGAGCAGCATAACTTAAACTTCTTTGACTGCACTCTTCTACATCATATTTTGGAGTATCGAATTCATATTTTACAAATTCTAAATTAGCAATATTAGAGGAATCTGAAATAGGAAAAATTGAGTTTAATATAGATTGTAAACCTTTATTTTTTCTTTCAGAATCTTTAATATTTAACTGTAGAAAGTTTTTTTCATATGAATTTTTTTGAATTTCAATCAAATTCGGTATACCTGCTACTAAATTTATGTGACCGAAATTTTTTCTTATTCTTCTATTATGTGACAAGGGTTGTGCTTCTATATTATCCCTTAATGAAACCATATAATCTCCTGACTGATAAAATTACTGCCCGTATTGAAGTGATTAGGTCCTATGCATTTTTAATAGAATAATCATAATTATGGCTCTTTTTAGCTGTAAATCATAAGGTTTTTTTGAAATAGTAATAAACTCTCCTCTCAAAAATCTTATTAATTTTTGCTTAAAAATATCTCCTAATTATAATCATTAATCAAAAGTGTTTAAAACCTAGGTTCTGTATATAAAATTTAAATTATTTATATTTTAAACAGTAAAATTTTTATTGGAATAGCTACCTATTTCAATAAAATGTTTATAATTTGCAGTAAAATAAAATATACTGAATTTTTTACATAGAACTTAAATTAAAGAAACCTAGTAAGTTTCTTATTTAGATCTTGTGTAGGCTCTGCGAACATTTCCAAAAAGATTTGATTTTGGTTATTTGTTTGTTACAAAAAATTATAAGATTTTTTTTAAAATTAGGTACTATTCATTCAAAAATCTCATTAATTTTTATTAAAAATCAATTATAAATGTTTACAGAACCTAGAAAATTTCAATAATTTAAATTTCTAGACGTATGGTACGTTAACAAAATTATTTTAATCAATAAGATTTTCAATGTAATAGCTTTAACCTATTTCAAAAAAATAACTTACATTAGCTTTAAAATAATTTTTAAACAAAAAAGCCTTATTCAAATTTAATTACTAAAATAAGGCTTTTTAGATTTTAAGAAGTTAATTTAAAGCTATAAAATATTTCATCATGTAATGCAAAAAATATTAGGTCTTGTAAAAAAAATTAATCTATATTTAGTTGTTTTTGATTGAAAACCACAAGATTTTTTTTTTTGAATAAATATAACTGTTCCAACAAGAATCTTATTAATTTTTACTTAAAAATATCTAAAAATACGAATAATTTAATTTTTCTTTAACAGAACCTAGTGCAGAAATAATTATTTTAATTCAACTTTTGCTCCAGCAGCTTCTAACTTACCTTTGATTTCTTCAGCTTCTGCTTTTTTTACATTGCTTTTCATAGGCTTTGGAGCTTCATCAACTAATTTCTTAGCTTCAATTAAACCAAGACCCGTAATATCTTTTACGACTTTAATTACTTCAACTTTCTTATCACCTGCAGCCATTAAAACTATTTCAAACTCAGTTTTTTCAGCAGCTGCTTCAGCCGCAGGAGCTGTTGCACCGGCAGCCGCTACAGCTACAGGTGCTGCTGCAGATACACCCCATTTTTCTTCTAGCATTTTCACAAGCTCAGCTGCTTGCATTAATGTTAATGATGATAATTGTTCTTCAATTTTAGCTAAATCTGCCATAATTTTTTCCTTTTTACTTTTTTTATATTGAGAGATTACTGCATCAGGTATTTCAAAGTTAATTAAATTCTTTTTTGCTACAAATTATAAGATTTTTTTAAAATAAGAACAATCTCCTATAAAAAACCTTATTAATTTTCGCTATAAAAGTTCTTTAATTATCAATTAAAATCCTTAGTGCAGTAACCTTTAAGTTAATTTTTACTAGCATGTGCTTGTATTACTCTCGCCATACTCGAAGACGGGGCTTGTAAAACACCTACAACCTTAGTAGCCGGTGCTTGTAATAACCCAACAATTTTACCTCTAAGCTCATTAAGTGAAGGTAGCTTAGAAAGTTCTTTTATTGAATGTTCATCTAATACGTGATTATCAACTATTCCACCGATAATCTTAAGATTATCATTAGCCTTAGCAAAATTAACTACTAATTTTGCCATCTCAACCGGTTCTTTAGAATAAACAATAGCAGTAGGACCTGCAAATAAATTAGCAATACTATCAAGCCCTGTTTGATTTGCAGCTATTTTTGCTAAAGTATTTTTAACTACTTTAAAACCTGCTTCTTTAGATTTAAGTGATTCTCTAAGTGAACTCACTTGACTAACGGTTAACCCATGATAATGAGTAATAATTACGGAGGGCGATTCTTTATAAATATTTACAATATCCTCTACTGCTACCGGTTTTTCTGATCTTAACACCTTTTAATTCTCCTTTTATAACACAGTTTAATATATTTAAACTGATACAAATACTTAAAATAACAAAACTTTTTTATTATTACTATACTACCGTTAAACGGCTATAAAAATTATGCTATACTAGTTAAATCTATTTGTACCGATGCTCCCATAGTAGAAGATAAATACATTGCTTTTAAATAACTTCCTTTTAATCCGGCAGGTTTCGCTTTAATTACTGCCTCAATAAACGCATTTAAATTTTTTAATAAATCTTGGTCTGAAAAAGATAATTTTCCAAGCCCTGCATGAATTATACCTGCTTTCTCTGCTCTATATTCTACCTGACCGCTTTTAGCATTTTTAATAGCATTTTTAATATCTAAAGTTACGGTACCAAGTTTAGGGTTAGGCATTAAACCTTTTGGTCCTAAAATTCTTGCAACTGAACCTATAGCTGCCATCATATCGGGAGTAGCTATACATACATCGAAATTAATTTTCCTTGCTTTAATTTCATCAATAATATTTGTTGAACCTACTAAATCTGCCCCGGCACTTTTAGCTTCTTCTTCTCTTTCTTCTTTACAAATAACGGCAACTCTTACGGTTTTGCCTGTACCGGCAGGTAAATTAACTACACCACGTACCATTTGATCGGAATGCCTAGGATCAATTCCAAGCTTCATAACTATTTCTAAGGTTGGATCAAATTTAACATATGATGCTGACTTTAATCGTTCAACTGCATTTGTTAAATTATATAAAGTATCTGATTTTACTTTTTCTCTAGCTTCTCTTATTTTTTTACCGCCGCTAATTTTTACGGCAACATCTTTCTTATTTGACATAATAATTAATTCCCTACCACTTCAAGTCCCATAGATGCAGCACTACCACAAATAATTTTTGTTGCTGCTTCAATATCTTTTGTATTTAAATCAGGCATTTTTAACTTTGCAATTTCACGACAATCATCCATAGTAACTTTACCTACTACGGCTTCTTTCTTAGTAGCACTAGAACCTTTAGTAATTTTAGCATATTTCTTTAAAAAATAAGAGGCAGGAGGAGTTTTTATTTTAAAAGAAAAACTACTATTTTCATAAACAGTAATTAAAGTCGGCAAAGGTACTCCTTTTTCCGTATCTTTTGTACTATTATTAAATTCATCACAAAATGTTTTAATATTAACTTTTCTTTGCCCAAGGGCCGGTCCTATAGGAGGAGCAGGAGTGGCTCCGCCGGCCGGAATTATCAAGTTAATATAACCTTTTATTGCTTTCTGAGACATTTATAAATATCCTTATTTTTCTCTTAAATTAATATTACTTTATAACACTCTTACGTAGAGGTAGTTTATATATTGCACTTTAGTCCTAATTAGACATATACTTCTTTTTCTGAAGAAGTTTTAAATAATGAGTAATGAAAATGAAAAGCGGTTTTCACTTTTATTAAAAATTAATTTATTTTTCTTACTCTTCATTTTATTTAGTATTCTAAAAATACTATCGGCTTTTAATCATTTTTCTTTACTTGGTTAAAATTTAGTTCTATTGGAGTTGCTTTACCAAATATTGATACTGAAACTTTTAACCTATTTTTTTCTTGATCTATTTCTTCTACCGTACCGGTGAAAGTTTCAAAAGGACCGTCTGTAACAGTCACTATTTCACCAACTTCATACAATTTAGAATTCTTTGCTTCTTTAGCTTCTGCTTCCAAATTATTAAAAATATTCTGTATTTCGCTTTCCGTAAGAGCTTTTGGTGTGGTCTTGCTTCCTAAAAAGCCGGTTACTCCTGGTATATTTTTTACTAAATGCCAAGATTTATCAGTCATATTCATCTTTATCAAGATATAACTCGGCATTAGTTTTTTTTCTACCTTGACATTTTTACCGCGTTTAACTTCAGAAACTCCAAAAACAGGTATTAATATATCTTCAAAAAAATCCGTCATTTTCTGTTTAGCGATTCTTCTAAGCATATCTTCTTTAATGCGTTTTTCTGCTCCTGATGTCGTATGTACTACATACCACTGCTTTACATTTTTTTCAGAAGAAGGCAATATATTATCTATACTCTGTTCTGTCACAATTTATTCCTTATACTATTTGCCGATATTAAGCAAAAGCTGCATTATGTTATGTATACTATAATCAAGTACCAAACAAATTAGGCTAAAAATAAAAACTGCTACTACCACTACTAATGTTGAAGCAACAAGCTCTTTTCTAGTTGGCCAAACTACCTTATAAGTTTCTTGTTTAACTTGTTCAAAAAACTTATAAATTTTATATTCTTTAAACATATTTTTGTTAGGTAATTTATTAGACTTCTTACAAAATTCTACTTCTAGAGACAATTGAGACAATGATCTAACACTGGAATTCTCACATACTAGCATGTACGCTGCGATTCGAGGCGAAGTATCTCTTTCAAATTTTTCTCTATAAGCAAATATTTGTAAAAATTCTATATTTTATAGCAAAAAGCTCTAAACCTATAATGGCAGGAGCGACAGGCATCGAACCCGCAACCTCCGGTTTTGGAGACCGGCGCTCTACCAATTGAGCTACACTCCTATCATATTTTTAATAAAAAATCAATAAATTTATTAAAAATATTTGTTATTATTAAAAAATTACTATAATAATCAGTACTTCTAATTTATATAAGCTGTCACAGTAAAACAACATTTACCTTTGCAAGACATGACATTAATTATATCTAATTAGATCCATCAATTATTTTTTAGCTTTAATAATATCAGCTACTTGACTCGGCACTTGATCATAATGAGAGAATATCATACTAAACTGAGCTCTACCTTGAGATAAAGACCTAAGTGTATTAACATAACCAAACATTTCCGCTAAAGGAACATTCGCAGTAACTACTTGAGCATTTCCTCTTGGATCCATGCTTTGAATTTGCCCTCTACGACTATTTAAATCACCTATAATATCACCCATATATTCATCAGGAGTGATAACTTCAACTTTCATAATCGGCTCAAGTAATTTAGGATTACCTTTCGGCATCCCTTCTCTAAAGGCTACCTTTGCAGCAATTTCAAACGCAAGTACACTAGAATCTACATCATGAAACGCACCGTCAACTAAAGTCGCTTTAAAATCAATCATAGGATAACCGGCAATAACACCGGTTTCTCTAATATTATTTAAACCTTTTTCAACACCCGGTATATATTCTTTAGGCACGGCACCGCCGACGATTTTACTTTCAAAGACAAAAGTTTTATTTTTATCTTCATCTTTTAGATCTTTTACCTCTTTTAGAGGCTCAAAAATAATTTTTACACGAGCAAATTGTCCTGCACCGCCGGATTGTTTCTTATGGGTATAATCGATTTCGCAAGCTTTTGTTATAGTTTCACGATATGCTACTTGAGGAGCTCCAATATTTGCTTCAACCTTAAACTCTCTTCTCATACGATCAATGATAATTTCTAAATGGAGTTCTCCCATTCCTTTTATCACTGTTTGTCCTGTTTCATGATCCGTTGAAACTCTAAATGATGGATCTTCAGCTGCTAAACGAGAAAGTGCGAGACCCATTTTTTCTTGATCGGCTGTTGATTTAGGTTCTACCGCAAGCTCAATTACCGGCTCCGGGAATTCCATTCTTTCTAAGATTACTTGCTTATCCATATCGGACAACGTATCACCGGTAGTAGTATCTTTAAGACCTGCTAAAGCTACTATATCACCTGCTGATGCTTCTTTTACGTCTTCACGATTATTAGCATGCATTAATAGCATTCTACCGATTTTTTCTCTTTTATTCTTTACGGTATTAATAACAGTGGTTCCTGAAGCAATTTTACCTGAATATATTCTAATAAAAGTTAATGAACCGACAAACGGATCATTCATAATTTTAAATGCTAAAGCTGCAAAAGGCTCAGTTACCGAAATAGGAAAATCTTTTTCTTCACCAGTACTTACTTCCATACCTTTTACTATACCTATATCAATAGGCGAAGGTAGGAAATCTACTACAGCATCAAGTAAAGGCTGTACTCCTTTATTTTTAAAAGCACTACCGCATAAAACTGGATAAAATGCTGCTGAAATAGTACCTTTTCTGATTAATCTTTTAATCTCTTCTTCTGTTACTTCTTCACCTGATAAATATTTTTCCATGATCGTGTCATCTAACTCAACAACCATATCAAGTAATTTAGCACGATATTCTTCAGCCTTGTCTTTCATATCGGCAGGTATATCTTCTTCAAAATACTCAGCACCAAGTGATTCATCTTTCCAAATCACTGCTTTCATTTTAACAAGATCAATTATACCTTTAAAATTTTCTTCAATCCCTACAGGCAACTGAATAACAAGCGGTTTTGCTCCTAAACGATCTTTGATCATTTCAACGCATCTATAAAAATCTGCTCCCATTCTGTCCATTTTATTGACAAAACACATTCTAGGAACATTATATTTATCTGCTTGCCTCCAAACCGTTTCAGACTGAGGTTCAACACCTGCTACACCGTCAAATACTGCAACCGCACCGTCAAGAACACGAAGCGAACGCTCTACTTCGATAGTAAAATCAACGTGTCCGGGAGTATCGATAATATTAATTATCTTATCTTGCCATCTACAAGTAGTAGCAGCTGAGGTAATGGTTATACCGCGTTCTTGCTCCTGCTCCATCCAGTCCATGGTAGCACCGCCCTCATGAACTTCACCTATTTTATGTGATTTACCTGTATAATATAAAATACGTTCGGTAGTTGTGGTTTTACCGGCATCAATGTGAGCACATATTCCTATATTACGAATATGCTCAAGTTTATTTATTTTACTCATTATATACCCTACCTTATTTCATTTTTTTAGGGCTAAAATGAGAGAAAGCTTTATTAGCTTCAGCCATTTTATGAGTATCTTCTTTCTTCTTAATGGCGACGCCTCTATTATTAGAAGCTTCAAACAGCTCTTCGGCAAGTTTATCAATCATCATTTTTTCAGAACGTTTTGACGCAGCATTAATAATCCAACGGCTAGCAAGAGCATATCCTCTTCTTTCATCAACATGCGTCGGAACTTGATAATTAGCTCCTCCAACCCTAACCGAAGTTACTTCTAAATGCGGCTTCACGTTATGCATAGCATTATTAAAGGTTTGATACGGATCGACTCTATGCTTCTTTTCAATTTTATTAAAGGCTGAATAAACAATTTTCTCTGCAAGGGCTTTCTTCCCTTCTTTCATAATATTATTGATAAATCTTGACAGTAAAATACTGTTATATTTCATATCAGGTAAAATTACTCGCTTTTCGGCGGCGTGACGACGTGACATTTTATTTTTTCTCTCTAACTAATAATTTATTTTTTTGTAACTGCAACTTGTTTACGAGGAGCACCATAACGTGAACGACCTTGCTTACGTCCTTTAACTCCAGCAATATCATATGCACCGAGTACGATATGATATTTCACCCCCGGAAGATCAGGAACCTGACCTCCTCTTACTAATACCCTATCATGCTCCTTTACACTATGCTTTTCACCGGGAATATATGCATTTACTGTTCTTTTATTACTTAAACGCACCGTTGCAATCTTACGGAGTGCAGAGTTAGGCTTTTTAGGGGTAACGGTTTTTACAACTAGGCAAACACCACTTTTAAAAGGATTAGATTCTAAGGCAGGAGATTTGGTCTTACGAGTTTTTGACTTTCTCCCAAAACGTACTAATTGATTATATGTCGGCATTAAAAAAAATACTCCAAAAAAAACTTATATATACGATAATTAAAGGGTAAAAAAATACTTCCACCCTTTATTTTAAATCATTTCTAAATACAAATTATAGGAATTTGTAAATTACACTAAATTTAAATTATAATTACTTTTTCCATAAAAGCAAGTATGTTTTAATTAACAATCATTTTTTTCTCAATTATTTTTGCTATAAAGCTGATTAACATCACTAAAATATAATAACAGCACGCAGCAATAAACATTGGAAAAAAATAATTATATGTTTCAATTGATACAATTTGTGCTCTACGCATTAAATCCATTTCTCCAAGCATAGAAATAATGGCTGATTCTTTAATCAAATTTACAAGCTCATTTACTAATGACGGAAAAATATTTTTAACTGCTTGCGGCAGAATTATATCTTTCATTATTAAAAACTTTGGAATAGCAAGAGCTTCAGCCGCTTCAAACTGCCCTTTATCAACTGCATTAATCCCCGCCCTTATTACTTCGGAAACATATGCTCCCGAATTAAGAGAAAAAGAAATAGCTCCCGCCATAAACACACTAAATTTAACGCCTATAATATAAGGTGAAGCAAAATAAATAATACTTAATTGAATTAATAAAGGAGTACCTCTGAAAATAGAAGTATAGAAATTTGCAAAAAGCCTTAAAGCACGATTCTTATTTACCTTACAAATAGCGAGCAACATCCCTATTACTAAACCGAATATAACGGCAATAACGCTATATTTTAAAGTTACTAAAGTCCCCTCTACAATAAAAAGGATTTTTGGATAAAATTTTATTAAATACTCAAACATAAATTGTTATAGATTTATTCCCATACGAATCAGCCTTATCGTCATTGCGAGGAGCGAAGCGACGTGGCAATCTAGGAAAAAACAAAAAATGCTATAAATTAGCATTTTTTAACTGGATTGCTTCGTCGAATTACTACGTAATTCTTCTCGCAATGACGATTTGGTATCTACGAAACAACAACGCCAATTTTTGAAATTCACCAAGTATATACATTAATACACTCTTTTTGCCGGTGGAATTGCACTTATCTCATCGGTTAAAGTGGTTAGCGTTACAGGTTTATAATCAAGAACTACTTTACCTGCTTCATTGATAGAACTAAGAGTATGTTTCATCCAATCTCCATCATTACGATCAGGATAATCTTCCCTAGCATGAGCTCCTCTACTTTCTTTTCTTGCAGCTGCCGAATATACCGTAACCAAAGCTTGATCAAGTAGATTATCTAGCTCTAAGGCTTCAACTAAATCACTATTCCAAATTAAAGATTTATCGTTAATTTTTATATCTTTATAGCCGCTTCTTATTTCGCTAATCATTCCTGCTCCTTCATCTAGTACTTCTTGAGTTCTAAATACCGAAGCGTGGCTTTGCATAGTTCTTTGCATTTTAAGCCTTAAATCTGCAACTAAAATATTACCGTTAGCGTGACGGACTTTATCAAATCTATTTATAATTTTTTCAAGACTTGCCTCTTTTATAGGCTTATGAGGACTCGCTGGACTAATAAGCTCAGCTGCTTTTAAAGCACTACTTCTACCGAATACTACTAAATCAAGTAAAGAGTTTGAACCTAATCGATTAGCACCGTGTACCGATACACAAGCCGCTTCACCAATTGCCATAAGGCCTTTTACTACGCTATTATGATTAGTGCCGTCTTTAATAATGACTTGACCGTGGTAATTAGTCGGTATCCCGCCCATATTATAATGAACAGTAGGAAGTACCGGTATCGGCTCTTTAGTGACATCAACACCGGCAAAAATTTTAGCCGTCTCAGAAATACCTGGCAAACGGCTATGTAAAATCTCAGGCGATAAATGATTTAAATGCAGGAATACATGATCTTTATGCTCGCCGACTCCTCGCCCTTCACGAATCTCAATAGTCATCGCTCTTGAAACTACGTCTCTTGAAGCTAAATCCTTTGCAGCAGGAGCGTAACGCTCCATAAAACGCTCTCCGTTTGCATTAACGAGATATCCCCCTTCACCTCTAGCTCCCTCGGTAATAAGACAGCCCGCCGAATATATGCCTGTCGGATGGAACTGTACAAACTCCATATCTTGCAGAGGCAAACCTGCTCTAATCGCCATACCGCCCCCGTCGCCCGTACAAGTATGAGCGGACGTTGCTGAAAAATAAGCACGCCCATATCCGCCCGTTGCAAGCACTACATTATGAGCTCTAAAACAATGCAGGCTACCGTCATCTAAATTCCACGCAACTACGCCTCTACATTCACCGTCTTCCATCAATAAATCAATAGCAAAATATTCAACAAAAAACTGCACTTTATGCTTTAGTGACTGCTGATATAAAGTATGAAGTATGGCATGCCCCGTACGATCTGCCGCAGCACATGTACGCTGAGCCGCTTTTCCTTTACCATACTCTGTTGTCATACCGCCAAAAGGACGCTGATAAATTCTTCCCTCTTCAGTTCTTGAAAAAGGTACTCCGTAATGCTCAAGCTCTAAAATCGCATCGGGAGCATTCTTGCACATATACTCGATGGCATCCTGATCACCTAACCAGTCTGAACCTTTCACCGTATCATACATATGCCAACGCCAATCATCTTCACCCATATTTCCAAGTGCTGCACTAATTCCGCCTTGAGCAGCCACAGTATGACTACGAGTCGGGAATAGCTTAGTTATACAGGCGGTGTTTAGCCCTTCTTTAGCCATACCAAATGCAGAACGAAGACCAGCTCCGCCTGCACCTACAACTACTACGTCAAATTTATGATGAATTATATTATACGCTTTGGTCATTAAATTAATTTTTTACTATATATTTCAGTTATATCCATATTTTTATGCAACACTCTAAGTATACTAATTTCATTTTCAATCAAGCAATAAAGTATTATATGGCTATTAACAATTATTGATTTTATATTTTTAAAAATTTCCGGACGATTTATCCCTATATTTGGAAAATTACAAATTTCTATACATTTATTATGTATTTGAGTTAAATATTTTCTGGCTATCTCTTGCCCCCATACTTCTTCACTATAATATTATTTGCAGCAAATCATTTTCAGCAATTTTAGTTAATTTGTAAGACACTATCTTACTCATCATCCATCAAATCTAAAATTGATTTCTCACTAAATATATTATTCTCTGCTTGATATATTCCTACACCTACAGCTTGACGCAGCAAGTCTAATTTAATACTTTGTGCTTTTTCAAATTTATCTAACAATCTTAAAGCTTCTGCTACTACCTCACTCGCATTACTATACATTCCTGAATTAACTTTTGCGATTACTAATTCTTCTAGATTATTGGTTAAGTTTATATCCATAATAAATTACCTTATAATTCATCCCCTATAAAACATCGCTACTACAAAAGCTGTAATAGTCACAATGCAAAATAATTGCACTATTATAATCAATATATTACGTAATTTGTGACAACTTACATAATCCTCAATCACTACACGCATACCAAGCATTGCATGATACAACGAAATAGCCACCGTAATTAACAATGCTACTACGTTAAAAGACTTTTTAAGCTCCCACATAATAATATTTATGTCATTATTTTTGTTAGTTAGCGTAAAATATATTAACCATATAGAACATAAAGCTAATATAATCCCCGTTACTCTTTGCAATAACCAATGATGAGAACCACTTTTAGCAGAACCGCTATTTTTTGCTTTTACAATTTCTGCTTTAAAATCATATACCATTAATTTTCTCTATTATTTGTTTTAGCTTTTCGTCATTGCGAGCGACTGTAAGGAGTGCGGCAATCTCGTCAAGTATCCTGAGATTGCTTCGTCGAATTACGCTGTAATTCTCCTCGCAATGACGTTTTTAATTACTACATCCACAACAATACCGTTAATAATACAGACCCTACCGTCACACACCAGCCGGTGATATTAACTGCTTTTATAGAAAAGCCGTAACCGATATCCCAAAATAAATGCCGAATACCGTTACATAAATGATAAAACCAAGCGTAGCTTACTGCTACTAAGCATATTTTTATAATACAGCAATTAGCAAGTTGTAAATAATTATTGTCATATTTGCTAAGAATCAACCACCAAACCAAAATCGATACTGCAAAAAATAGAGCTACGCCGGTCATACGATGCAAAATCGATAAAGTAGAACTAATTTGCGGCTTATATATGCTTAAATGCGGCGAAGTCGGACGCTTATTATAAATTTCTTGTCTGGTTTTAGTCATAGATATTTAATATAATAATAAAAAACTTGTATAACGTCATTGCGAGGAAAAATTGAAAATTTTGACGAAGCAATCTCAGGAGTTTGTTATTATTTCATGAGATTGCCACGCAGCCTATGGCTGCTCGCAATGACGATTAGGTATGGAATGACATCCTATACGTTCATACACCACTAGGTCAATGACATCTATCTCTGCAACCAATGCCCTTCTGCGGGCGATAAATCATCCGCCACTGCTCTCCTATCATCAAAGACAAAACATTCACCTTGCCATAAATTATTCTTATTTTGCGTATCTTCTAAATATTGCAATATACCGCCTTTCAAATGATACACCTCATCATAACCTATACTTTTAAGTAAGCTGGTGGATTTTTCACACCTAATACCACCTGTACAAACCATAGCAATTTTTTTACCTTTGAGCAATTCTTGATTCTGCTGAACCCAAGCAGGAAACTGCTTAAATGTTTTAGTATTAGGATTAATTGCCGATTTAAATGTACCGACCTCTACTTCATAATCATTACGAGTATCTATTACTATAACATTTTGTTTAGTGATAAATTCGTCCCAATCTTTCGGCTCTATATACTCACCTTTAAATAAATCAACATTCAAATCTTCAACATTCATCGCTATGATCTCTTTCTTAAGCCTTACCTTCAACTTTTGAAAAGGATGAACATCACTATAATTTATTTTAACGTTAACATCTTTGGGACCGGTTAGCTTTATTAGTTCTTCAAGTACAAGATTTACATTTTCGTATGAACCTGAAAAAGAACCGTTAAAGCCTTCATTAGCTAATAAAATAGTACCTCTAACATATTTTCTTTTACCGATAAGCAAAAGTTTCGGTATCAAATTCGCCGGTTCTTCTATATTAACAAAACTATATGCACTTAAAATTGCTATTTTTTCATTCATAATTATTTAGGTATTATTATTGTTAACGTCATTGCGAGGAAAAACTGTAAGTTTTGACGAAGCAATCCAGTAAAAAATTATTTTCTGGATTGCCGCGTCGCCTACGGCTCCTCGCAATGACGATAGGATTCTACACCACCGATAACGGCACGAACACACTTGTATCACCCCTTTCAATCAAGAGCAAAATATTTTGCTTATCTGATTTTTTAGCGTTTTCATATAACTCTTCTAGCTTACTTATATCGTCTATGCTTTCTTGATTAATATTGGTTATCAGATCGCCAATTTTGAAGCTACTTTCTTCTTCATCAATATTGGTTATAACTATTCCCGCTTTATCGCTCGGAATATTATATTGTTGTCTTAATTCTTCAGTCAAATTACTAAAAGTAATATTATTTTTAGTAATAGATAAATTACTTTCTTCTTTGTTTGTTATTTCTTCTTTATTGGTCTCTTCTGTAGAATCTTTGGTAACTTCTTCATTATCTGAAGTAATTTTAATAGGTAATTCAAGCTCTTTTTTATCGCGAAGTATTTTTACTTTTACTTCCTGATCAATAGTAGCATCTGCAATAATTACACGCAATTTTTTAGTATTTTTAACCGGTATATCTGCAAACTTTATTATTATATCCCCTGTTTTAATTCCTGCTTTATCACCTGGACCGTCTTCTTGTACTTTAGCTACTAACACCCCCCTAGTATCTTTAAGTCCTAGCCCTTCAGAAATTTCCTCGGTTAAATCTTGTATTGTTACTCCAAGACGTCCTCTACTTACTTTTCCATCTTTCTTAAGACGTTCGATTATGGGCTTTGCAGTATTTGACGGTATTGCAAAACCAATACCTATATTAGTACCGAGCGGTGAAAAAATTGCCGTATTTACGCCTATTACTTTCTGATCCAAATTAAACATAGGACCGCCGGAATTACCGTTATTAATTGCAGCATCCGTTTGAATAAAATTATCGACTATATTATCCGTATCTATATCGATATCCCGCCCTTTAGAGGAAATAATACCGCTTGTCACCGTACCGCCTAGATTACCGAATGGATTACCGATTGCAATAACCCAGTCTCCTACTCTTGCATCATTTGAATCTCCAAACTCAACAAACGTTAACGGTTCCTCACTATCTATTTTTAAGAGAGCTAAATCGGTTTTAGTATCACTACCTATTAATTTAGCCGATAATTCGGTATTATCTGCAAGTTTTATATTAATTTTATCAACATTTGCAATTACATGATAGTTTGTCACTATTAAACCGTTAGGCTCAATAATAAACCCTGAACCAAGCGGAACGCTTTTAGGAGTTTGATCGACCTCTTCCAAATTCAGCGGTATATTAAGCTTTTCTAAAAAATCATTAATGAAGTCTAAAGGCTTTTTTTCTTGCAGCGGATCTTTCTCAGCATTTTCCGACTTACTATTAACATATTCTATTGTCGAAATATTAACGACTGCAGGAATTAACGGCTCAACTATATCGGCAAAGCTATAACGGGCAGCTTCACTTACTTTTAAAGGAGCAGAATTTATTGCCGTAAATTCATTCTCTTCTTGATCCGCTACTTTTAAAGATTTACTATTTTCTTTTGCTAGAACAATGTTACTTGATATTAAAACTATTATAACAAGAACTATTTTCAGATTCATCATACTACTTAGTTAAATTAAGGTATTTTAAAACTTCAGCATCCGGTGAAATCACAAAATTAGTATCTTCTTTCTTTAAAGAATTTTTATATACTAAAAGTGATCTATAAAATTTGTAAAATTCCGGATCGACGGAATAAGCGGAATTATATATTTTTGCTGCTTTTTCATCGCCGTCACCTTTGATAATTTGTGCATCTCGATAAGCTTTAGCAAGTATTATTTTACTTTCTTTATCTGCTTTTGAACGGATACGCACGCTTTCTTCCTGTCCTTCTGCTCTAATTTGGGTCGCTTCTTTTTCACGTGCCGTTTGCATACGGCGATAAATAGCCGCACTATTTTCTTTCGGTAAATCTGCTCTTAAAATTCTAACATCTACAACATCAATTCCAAAGCTTTTAGCTTCTCCGTCTACTTGATTTAAGATATTTAGCATTACATTACTACGCTCTTGACTTAAAAGACTACTTAGCGAAATTTTACCTATCACTTTACGCATTGACGATTCAAGATTACGAGTCAACCTGATTTTCACACCTTGATAATCATGTACCGTTTTATAAAACATTACGGGATTATTAATTTGGAATTTGGCATAAGCATCAACAATAACTCGTTTACCGTCGGCAGCCGTTAATTCTTTTGCCTCAACCTCAACATCTAAAAGACGCTTATCAAAAAATTCAACATTTTGAATAAATGGGATTTTAATATTTAGTCCTGGATTTTCTATAGTTCTCACTGCCTCACCAAACTGGAATACCACAGCAGACTGGCGTTGGTCCACTGAAAATAAGGAGCTAAAAATCAGTATCAGCCCAAAAACAATTGTAAAAATTATATAATAAATCTTATGTTGCATTTAATATTCCTTGTTGTTTTTTTATTAGCTCCATCATTACCTGCGTGAAACGATTTTTACGTCATTGCGAGAAGGCATTGTTGCATTGATCATTTTATGTCATTCCCGCGTAGGCGGGATCCAGAAAAAAAGTATAAATACGGCAAATCTTTGAAATTAAAAGCTCGATTTATCTCGCTTTACGCTGGATTCCCGCTTACGCGGGAATGACATCGGTATCCACGCGGAATGACATAGTACGCTACGGTTTAATAGCCATATGCGGTAGTAGTGCATTATTAATAATAGTTTTATTCGAACCGCCTAATATCTCTTCTACTACTTCTAAATATAACCTATCTCTAGTTACTTGCCTACCTATAGTATATTGTTTATAAATAGCATTAAATCTTTGGCTATCACCTTCTGCTTTTGATATAACTTCTTCTCTATAACCTTCTGCTTCTTGTATAATCTTTGCGGCCGCTCCTCTAGCTTCCGGCAAAATCTTATTATTATAGGCTTGAGCTTGATTTATTTCTTTCTCTTTATCTGCTTTTGAAGTTTGCACGTCTCTATAAGCGTCTATTACTTCGGCAGGCGGCTCGGCTTTTAATAATTGTACTTTCTCAATCATAACACCGGCATTATAACTATCCAGTATCTTTTGTGCTAATTTTTCTATTTTGTAAGTAATTTCTTGCTTTTGATCAGATAATACCCAAGAAATAGGAGTATTGCCTATTACTTCTCTAACAGCACTTTCTACTGTTGCTTTTACTGTTTCTTCAGGTCTTTGTACGTTAAAAATAAAATCTTCAAGGTTATTAATATGCCACATTACGTCACAATTTAAAGCAACAATATTTTCATCACCGGTAAGCATTATACTTTCACCGGCAATATTTTTAGTATTATCGCCACCGCTACGTGCCGAGCTATTTGTACGATAACCAATCTCAATTCGGCGTGATTGTTTAACTTTTTCAACTATTATCTTTTCAAAAGGGGCAGGCAAATGATAATTAAGCCCGGGGGAGCCCTTACGTACAAAACGCCCAAATCTTATTACCGCTGCTTCTTCACCTTCTTTTATTTCATAAATACCCGAAGCAAGCCATAAAGCAATCACTGCGACAACAGCTAAAATTATTGTTTTAGCATTGAAATTAAACTGGAATTGAAATTTATCAAAATTAAATTGATTTTTACGCGGTCTTGTGAATATGTTATTGTCTTTATTAGAATCAAAATCTTTCCATGGGGATTTTTTTAAAATCGAGCTATATTTTTTACTAAGCATTTGCTTTTTTATATTATTTTAAGGATTAAGTGATTATATATATTATAGCATATAACGTCAAGTTACGAACTTAAACAGCCTTAAAAAGGAAATTTAATTATGGCGGATTTACACCAAAAGCAAATTATCGATAAACTTCAGCATATTATCTTTAAAGACGGTACTTTTTTAAATAAAGTTATATCAGATATTATAATTAAGGGTAATAATATAGGTTTTTCCATAGATATATCAGGTAAAAACAAGTTAGAAGCCGAAGAAATAAAAATTAAAGCAATTGATAAGCTTAATGAGATTTCGGAAATAAATAAAATAACAATTGTTTTTACCGAAAGTAAACCGATGGAGAAAAAAGCTCAAAAACCAAAACATTTTGTAGAAAACGTAAAAAAAATTATCTTAGTAGCGTCAGGTAAAGGCGGAGTCGGAAAATCTACAATATCGGCTCTTATTGCTCAGCAATTGAGTCTAGAAAATTACCGAGTAGGGATAGTAGATGCGGACATTTACGGTCCGTCAATTCCGCATATATTCGGCATTAACGAAGTACCGAAAACAACAGATGGACGAATAATACCGATAACGGTAAAAAGCATCCAAGTTATTTCTATAGGCTTTTTTGTTAAAGACCATTCGGCAATTATTTGGCGTGGTCCTATGGCTAGTAAGACCATTTATCAATTATTATCAGTAACAAAATGGGATAATTTAAATTATCTAATTATCGATATGCCGCCGGGAACTGGTGATATTCATTTAAGCCTTTTAGAGAATTATCATTTAGATGGCGTAATAATCGTAACAACACCGCAAAAAATATCAGAGATAGATGTAATACGTTCTATAGATTTATATCAAAAACTTAATTTACCTATTTTGGGAATAATTGAGAATATGAGTTATATGTTTGAAAATAATAGCGGCGGGCATTTATCGCAAAAATATAATATTCCCTTAATCGCTCAAATCCCAATTATGCCGCAAATAGCCGATGCTTGCGATAAATCACTACCTCTAACAGATTTATTAACATTACCTTTAAAAGAATATTTATCATGAAAATATGGGTTATTGCAGATGATAGAACAGGCAACACGCATCAGGCTATTGCACTTGCAGAAAAACTAACGGAAGAATATACAATAATTAGACTGCAGTATAATTGCTTAGCTAAGCTACCGAATTTCTTACTAAAATATTATCCTATTCATATAAAAAGTGAGCTATTGCAAGATATTATGGCAAAACCTTTACCTGATATGATAATTACCGCCGGCAGAAGAACAGCAGTTTTAGCATTTTATTTAAAAAAGAAATTTAAAGATATTAAGCTAATCCAAATAATGCAGCCTAATCTTCCCTATAATGTATTTGATGCCGTTATTCTGCCTTATCATGATTGTCGTCGCTTGTCATCCCGTGTCCCCGCCACGGGATCCAGTAAAAACCCAAAACGTCATTGCGAAGCCACAAAGTGGCTGCGGCAATCTCAGGACTTTTTTACTAGATTGCTTCGTCAATACTTCGTATTTCCTCGCAATGACAACTTTAAAAACATCATCTCCATCAACGGAGCTATCAATAACATAACCGAAAAGTTCGCTGCGGCGAACTTGGAACTCCAAAAACATTATCCTGATCTTAAACATTTTATTGCCGTGATAATAGGTGGGAATAATAAAAAATTCAATTTCAACGAAAATGAAGCAAATTTATTTTCTTCATTATTAAATAAAATATATACTAATCAACAAATACCGTTTTTCATTAGTTTCAGCAGACGTACACCACAAGCCGTAAAATCAATTATTAAAAATAATATGCCGGCTTCCACAATTATTTATGATCCGAATGAAGAAGCGGGCTATAATCCTTATATAGCTATGCTTGCTAATGCAAAATATATAATCTCTACGGCCGACTCGATTTCAATGTGCAGTGAAGCAGCATTAAGCGGCAAGCCTCTTTATATATTCTGCCCATCAAATTTTAATTCCTCAAAGCATAAGATTTTTATAAAGCAATTAGTAGAGCAGAAAATAGCAAAAACTTTTGATGAGTCCGTAACGATGCTGGAGGAGTATAGCTACAAACCCTTAAATGAAACAGAAAGAGTAGCTGAAATTATTAAATCTTTAACCAAAAGCTGGTAATTATATGGATAAAGATATAAAATCATATATATTTATTGAGAAGTTAAAGTCTTTATCATTCGTTGAAGAAATATGGCTTTTCGGTTCTCGTGCTAGAGGGGATAACGATGAACGTTCCGATATTGATATTGCAATTATCTGCCCTAATATTACAGATCAAGAATGGCTAAAAGTTATGGATATTATAGAGAATGCCGACACCCTTTTAAAGATAGATTGTGTAAGGTTTGAAAATACTAAAACAAGCTCTGAACTTTATGAAAATATATTAAAAGAGAAAAAAATTATATATGTCAAAAATAAACCTTAAGCTTGAAAAATTTCGTAAAGCTTTTATGACACTTGAAGATATCTATTTAAAACCAGTCACAGCAGATAGGGCTTATATTGATGCCACTATACAAAGATTTGAATTTACTTTTGAACTCGCTTGGAAGTTTTTAAAAGAATATTTTTCTCAAAAAGGCACAGTTCTTCACTATCCTAAAGAAGTGATAAGGGAAGCTTTTGTTACCGGTATTATAAATGATGAGAGTTTATGGATTTATATGCTTACTGATCGTAATATGACATCTCATACTTACGATAAAAAACTTGCCGATGAAATATCTATAGCCGGATAAGAAATTATGTTCCTGAACTTAAGAAGTTACTAGATGCTATTGATTCAAAGACTTTATAATGCCTTGCAGTGTTTGAACTTCAGGGGAAGAGAGACTATTGATACGTGTAAATATATTAGTGATATTTTGCTGCATAGCGGGCTTTTTGTCAGGAGCTTTGAAGAAACCGGCTTTATCGAGTCTGCCGAATAAATTTGCTAAAAAATGCTCTATTTCTTCTTTGGTAGCTAATTTTTGAATATTGTATATATCCTCTCTAGAGGTAGAATTACGAAATAATTCATAGCATATAATAATAACCGCTTGAGCAATATTTAATGAGCTAAATTCAGTGGTGTTAATAGTGATAATCTTATTGGCAAGTGAAACCTCTTCATTACTAAGCCCGTTATTTTCCCTCCCGAACATTATCCCGACTTTTGCAGAATTTGGATAATCTAACGGCAAATTTTGCGAAAATACATAGTCTTTATTCATAGCCCTTTTAATGCAAGTAGTAGCATATAAACATTCGAGGTCTTTAATACTATCCTCAAGACTATCATAAACTTTTGCATTATCTATAATATTAACCGCTCCAACTGCATTACTACGTGCTCGCTCATTTGGCCAGCCGTCTCGTGGAGCTACGATTCTAAGCTCACTTAAGCCAAAATTCTTCATTGCTCTTGCAGTAGCACCGATATTCTCGCCCATTTGCGGGGCAACTAATATTATAATCGGATTCATTTAAACCCTCATAACATGACAAGTATAAGCGATTGCTATAGCGTCAGCTTCATCGGAATTAGTAATTAAGGAAGTGCCGGGCAGCAAAAGCTTTATCATATGCAAAATTTGGTCTTTTTCTGCATGACCATAGCCGGTTACAGTTTTTTTTACCGTATTTGGTTTAAATTCCCGCATGTCCAAATTATACCTACCAAACAGCGACATTATCGCACCTCTAGCATAGCCGAGCTTTAACGAAGTCACGCTATTAGTATTAACAAATGTTTCTTCAATCACTGCCATATTTGGTTGATATTCTAATATTACTTTTTCTAATGTACTGTTAATAAAGGCAAGTCTATTATGAATTTCATCCTTACTATTTGTTTTAATAATACCGCTAGCTAAATATTTCAGCTTTGCGGTATCCTTTGCAACCACCGCCCATCCAAGACTCCCAAGTGCCGGATCAATCCCAAGTACTATCATAGTTATTTTGCTATCTCTTTTAATAAAAACTGTTTCATTTCTTGTGCATTAGCGTGGTCAGGGTTTAATTCAAGTGCGTTGTTAAAATTTTCAAGTGCTTCATCATACTTGCCTAAATCTGCCAATGATACCGCTTTATCACAATAAAAATTTGCATTATTAGGGTCTAACTCTATTGCTTTATTAAAATTTTCAAGTGCCAAACTATATTGCTCTAGGATAGATAATATTACACCTTTAAAACAATAAAAATTAGAATTATTGTTATTTAACTTAACAGCATTATCAATTGCTTCAAGTGCCAAATCATATTTTTTAAGACCTACCAATGTTACAGTTTTACCATAATAAAACTCTGATTCATTAGGGTTTAATTCTATAGCTTTGTTGAAGCTTTCAATAGCAAGTTCGGGTTGTTCTAACTCGTTTAAAGTTAAGCCTTTTTCAAAATGAAAATCTGCATTATTAGGTTCTAATTCTATTGCTTTATTATAAGCTTTAAGGGCGGAATCGTATTGTCCTGATTCATAAAACTCAATACCTTGATTATAATAATTCGTATAGGAAACATCTTTAATTTCAGCTTTACCAGTTGTCGGGAAAATAAATGACAAAATGGATAGAAAAAACCTAAAATATTTTCTCATATCACTTTACTCTCATATACTGATAAAAATCCGGGTTATTTTCCCACAGTTCGCGCACCTTAACAAATAAAAATAAATGAACAGGAAAGCCAAAAAACCGCTCCATTTGCATTCGAGATTTTGCCCCTATCTCTCTGATTTTAGAGCCGTTTTTACCGAGTATTATAGTTTTATAGCTCTCTCTTGAGACTACTATAACTTGATTAATCTTTACGGATTTGTCTTTAAGCTCTTCCCACTTTTCGGTTTGTACGGTTAATTTATAAGGTAGTTCTTGCTGCAAATTAAAAAATAATTGCTCTCTTGTAATTTCTGCCGCAATAAAACGCATTGGTAAATCCGTTATGTCGTCTTCTGCATAAAGCCAAGGAGAAATTTTTGCCTTACCTGTTATATATTCAAGTAATCCATCAATATTTTTGCCCGATAAAGCAGATATAGGAAAAAGCAAACTATCAGGATGATTTTCCGTTAAAAAAGCTTTAATGTCATCTAGATATTTTGATTCGATGTCTATTTTATTCAATAAAAATATCGGAACAATATTAAGTGAGCGAAGCTTATCTAAAATATCGTGCGTTACATCGTCAAACGGTTTTAAACTATCGATAATTAACATTACTAAATCCGCACTATGCAAACTAGACCACGCACATCTGACCATCGCCTTCTCAAGCGTTCCTTTCGGCTCAAATATTCCCGGCGTATCATATAAAATGACCTGCGTATCCTTTAAAGTAATAATGCCGGTAATAATTGACCTAGTCGTTTGAACTTTTGGGGTAACAATTGAAAGCTTCTCATCGATTATTCTATTTAGCAAAGTCGACTTCCCACTATTTGGTCGCCCTATTATACAGACAGATATAGTTTTTTGAGCTTGATTAATCATTTTTAAGTCTATGTAATAAGCTTCGTGCTGCGTTTTTTTCGGCTTCTTTTATAGAATGCCCCGTGCCTGTTTGTTCATAATCTTTTACTTTCACAAGCACCGTAAAAGTTGATGAATGGGCTGCTCCTTCTCTTTTTATCAGACGGTATATAGGTAGGTGATGGCTACTCGCTTGAGCCCATTCTTGTAAAGCAGTTTTTGGATCATAATCCGTTAAATTCTGAATTTTTATAAATTCTGCCCATAATTTCCCGATAATATTACGGGTTGTTTCAATATTGCTATCAAGATATATAGCTGCAATTAAAGCTTCCGTAGCATTTTCTATATTATTAGGATTATCACGCCCTCCTGCTACTTCTTCACCATGAGTCATAATTATATAATCTTTTAAAGTGAGCTTGGTCCCAACCACACATATTGTTTCTTTGCAAACTAAATATGATCTAATTTTAGCTAAATTCCCCTCATTATAATTTGCAAAATTTCTAAATAAAATTTCCGTGACTACTAAATTTAATACAGCATCACCTAGGAACTCTAATCGTTCATAATCTTTATCATCCTTATACTCATGATGTTGTCTTAAAGACGGATGACTCAACGCTTCTATTAAAAGCTCTTTATTTTTGAAACTATAGCCAAGCAGCTTTTCTAACTTCTCAAATGATTTCATTACTCATCCGTGTTATAAAGATTTCTGAAAATTCGATTTAACCTAACAGATTCAATCCATGGTTTTAACCTTAGTACTAGATTAATAACTCCTATATCGTTATCCCACCAAGTTATTTTTGTTGAGAACCAAATAAATTGTGCTTTAGCAATAAAATTTTCAAACGGTACAAATCCAAGATTTACTCTACTATCATTTGACTGATCTCTATTATCCCCTAAAAAGAAATATTTTCCTTCAGGTACATAAAAAACATCCGTGTTACCATATCTATCATTATATATAACGCCAAAAATAGGAGCAAGCTTATAAGAAAAATATGTTCTACCGTTTGGCAAGGTTTCTTTAAACTTCAAATATTTTATTCCCTCTTCGCTTATATAAGTTCCAACTTCCGTGCGTTCTATTTTTTTATCGTTAATATATATTACGTCATCAATCAATTGAATTCTATCGCCGGGTAGCCCTATTAAACGCTTTATATATCTAACATTCATATCGTTAGGCGGACGAAAAACTACAATATCGCCACGCTCCGGTTTACAAGCAAATATTCGTCCTTTAAAAAGAGGAATAAAATCAAAAAAAGATAAAGAATAATTACTATAACCATAACTATATTTCGTAGAAAATATATAGTCATTCTCAAGTATGGTTGCTTTCATAGAACCGGTTGGAACGGTAAACGGCTCCATAATAAGTATTCTAATAAGTAAAGCGATACATATTACAAAAGCAAAAGACCCCCACTCTTGCTTAGCTGTTTTATTAGTGTTTGATTTTGTATTATCTGTTTGCATAATCTCTTAATTATTTATAAATTGAAATCGTCATTGTGAACGACTGTAAGCCTTGTTGCATGGCTTTCGTCATTGCGAGGAAATTACAAAGTAATTGACGAAGCAATCTCAGGAGTTTATTATTATTTCATGAGATTGCCACGCTCCTTACAGTCGCTCGCAATGACAATAAAGTCAAGCCACACTATAACTCTTTATCCTCTCCTCAATCTCGCTTCTAAAATGGCGTATCAGCCCTTGGATTGGCCAAGCTGCCGCATCACCTAAGGCACAAATAGTATGCCCCTCTATTTCTTTCGTAACATTAAGAAGTTCGTCTATCTCGGATTTTTGGGCATTACCTTTAACTAGCCGCATCATAACTCGCCACATCCAGCCCGTACCTTCACGGCAAGGAGTACATTGCCCACATGATTCATGCATATAAAATTTACTAAGCCTTGCTATTGCATAAATAATGTCGGTAGATTTATCCATAACTATAATACCACCTGTACCAAGTCCGGAACCTGCGGTTCTTAAACTATCAAAATCCATATCCACTTCACATAATGACTTAGGAAGTAAAGGCACCGAAGAACCGCCCGGAATTATGGCTTTAAGATTATCCCATCCACCACGAACACCGCCGGCATATTTTTCAATCAATTCTTTTAACGAAATTCCCATTGCCTCTTCAACATTGCAAGGCTTATTAACATGCCCCGATATGCAGAAAATCTTAGTACCGGTATTGTTAGGCTTACCGATAGAAGCAAACCAACTAGCTCCTCGTCTTAAAATGGTCGGCACTACTGCAATAGACTCAACATTATTTATAGTAGTCGGGCAGCCATATAGCCCAAATCCGGCAGGGAAAGGCGGCTTAAGCCGTGGCATACCTTTTTTGCCCTCTAAGCTTTCAAGTAATGCCGTTTCCTCACCGCAAATATAAGCCCCTGCCCCACGATGTAAATAAATATTACAATCGAAACCCGAACCACAAGCATTTTTTCCTATTAACCCTTCTTTATAAGCTTCATCTAAGGCACGCTGAATATTAGAAGCTTCATTATAAAATTCACCTCTAATATAGATATAGCAATCATTCGCTCCTATAGCAAAGCTTGCAAGCAAGCAACCTTCTATTAATTTGTGCGGCTCAAACCTTAATATATCACGATCCTTACAAGTACCCGGCTCAGACTCGTCGGCATTTACTACTAAATAGCAAGGCTTCTCTGAATTTTTGGGCATAAATGACCATTTCATGCCTGTAGAAAACCCGGCACCGCCTCGCCCTCTAAGCCCTGATTTCTTGACCTCTTCAATAATAAAGTCTCTACCTTTATCAAGCAAAGCTTTAGTATTATCCCAATCGCCTCGCTTCTTGCTAGATTTCAAATCATGGCTTTGCTGCTCATGTAGGTTAGTAAAAATTTTGTCTTCTTCTTTTAGCATAAACTATTCTCGTTATGGCTTAAAAACGTCATTGCGAGGAAAAATTGAAAATTTTGACGAAGCAATCTCGTGCCAAAATCCTGAGATTGCCACGCAGCCTACGGCTGCTCGCAATGACGACTTGGGTATACACACCACAGGCGATGCCCGCTTGCAATGACGATTTTTTACCTTTCTATTACTTTTTTATTAAACTTTCTATTAGCGAACATTGTAAGTATCGGAGCGGAGATAAAAATTGATGAATAAGTACCGGCTATTATCCCCAAAAATACAAGGACGCTAAAACTACGGATTGCCTCACCGCCAAAAAGAATAAGGGCTAAATTGGCAAGTAGTGTAGTAATTACCGTTAAAATAGTTCTTGATAAAGTCTCATTGATACTTAAATTTATAATTTCCGTGATATTTTTTTTATGATATTTACGTAAATTTTCTCTAATCCTATCATATATTACTACCGAATCATTAACGGAATAACCTATAATAGTTAACACTGCGGCAATAGTGCTTAAGTTAAAATCAAGCTTTGTCATACTCATAAACCCAAGAGCGAGTATTACGTCATGCACTAAGGCGATAAGTATACCAAGACCGAAATACCACTCAAAACGCACCCAAATATAAACCATAATAGCTAAGAAAGAGAACAGCATAGCCATAGCCCCCACTTCTATTAGCTGCCTACCGACTTGCGGACCGACAAAATCTACCTTACGATATTCAAACTTATACGGAAAATTACTTTGCAAAGATGCTTTAATTAACTCAATATTTTTCATGAGATTTTCTTCGCTACTACTACCGAATCTAATCGATAAATCACGCTCACTACCGAAATTCTGTAAGACCACCTCACCTATTCCAAGCTCACCTAGAACCCCCCGCATTTTTGGCAAATCAGGAGCTTGATCAAGCCTTACCTCAATAACTATACCGCCGGCAAAATCAATACCGAAATTAAATTTATATATCCCGATCCAAATAAAGCTAATGAGCGATAAAATAATTGAGAAACTGTAACTGACTTTTTTAAAGTTCATAAAATCAAAATCGATTTTATTAGGTAAAAGTCTTAAAGGATAAATTTGCATAATATTTCGTTGAATAAAAGTTATATACTGCTTGTATTTCAAGAACCCTCATTTTATTTTGAGAGGTGAGCACCCGCAGCCTATACTTAATAGGTGAGGATGCGAATCCTTGATAAAATGAAAGAACAATTCTTGAAAGATAAGTAGTATATTTGTATTATATAGTAAATTCAAAAAGGTTAAACGATTTTTTATGTCAGAAGTAGTAGTAAAAGAACAATTAGAGCAATATATAAGCAAAATAGAAAGATTAGAACAAGAAAAAGCTGATTTATCTCAAGAAGTAAAAGATATTTTCCAAGATGCTTCTTCACATGGATTTGATGTTAAAGCTATGAAATCTATATTGAAACTAAAGAAATTGGATAAAGACAAGCTTGCCGAGCAGGATGCTATGCTTGAGCTTTATAGAGATACTTTAGGGATTTGAGTCATATGTCATTGCGAGGAAATTACGAGCAATCCAGTAGAAAATTCTGATTTACAGAATTCTTTTGTTATTTTTTTTTTGGGATTGCCACGCTCCTTTCAGTCGCTCGCAATGACGTATTGAGTAAATGAAGAATCGGTAGACGAAGGTGAATTTCAAAAATTGGCTACGCCGTTCTCCAAGAGCTGTGGTGCTCACGTATTAAGTATACGCTCCGCTCCTCGCCTTGTGAACTCCTTGCTCTTTTTGAAATTCACCGAGTATACTTAAGCTTTTGCTGCTTTGGTTTTAGCAATAGGGATATGTCTCTCTTTAATTCTAGCAGACTTACCGCTTCTATTTCTTAAATAATAAAGTTTAGCACGACGAACTACCCCATATTTTACTACATCAATAGAGTGTACTATCGGCGAGTAAGTCATAAAGCGTCTTTCGACACCTTCACCATGGCTAATTTTACGTACTAAGAAAGATGAAGTAATGCCACGATTTCTTTTTGCGATAACTACACCTTCATAAGCTTGAAATCTTTCCGTTAATTTTTCCTTACCGTCTTTCTCAATCAATCTATCAATAATTTTAACAGTCACTTTAACTGTATCGCCGGCTTCAAAATCAGGAATTTTTTTATTTGCAGTAAGCTTTGAAATATTTTCCTGTTCAAAGCGGTCAATAATATTCATTTTTTTAACTCCTTAACTCTATAAATCTTTAAGTAACTCCGGACGGCGTAATTTAGTAATCATATGTGATTGCTCTTTTTTCCACTCATTAATTAGCCTGTGGTTACCGGATAATAAAACACTCGGTACAGCTCGATCACGCCAAATTTCAGGTCTTGTATATAGACCGCATTCAAGCCCGCCCTTAAATTCCCCGTCTTCTTCAAAAGACTCGGAAGATAAGGTATTTTGGTTCATTAAAACACCTGGCAGTAGTCTAATTAAGCAATCGAGAATGGTAAGGGTAGGTATTTCTCCGCCGGATAAAATGTAGTCGCCTACACTAATTTCTTTAACATTATACTCTTCAATTACACGTTCGTCAATCCCTTCGTAACGTCCACATAAGAATATAAGGTTTTTATTTTTTAACATCTCCTTAGCAAAGCTTTGAGTAAAGACTCTACCGCGAGGTGAAGGATAGTAAATTTCAGCATTAGGATTTAAAGAAAGAGCATGATCTATACTACCGCCTAAAACATCAGGACGCATTATAAGCCCGTCACCTCCGCCGTAAGCTTCATCATCGACATTTTTATGCTTAGTTATACCGAAATCCCGAATATTGATAATATCATATGACCAAATATTTTTATGCAGTGCTTGCCCTGCTAAAGAATACCCCAGAGTACCAGGAAACATTTCAGGAAAAACGGTTAAGATTGTAGCGTGAAGTATAGACATACGTTTAAAATAGTAGACAGTACTAATTAACGCAATAAAATTATAATTTAATTATTTACCCCACCCACCTGTCCTATAATCTTCTTTTCTTTGTTTTTTAGCAGCAGCTGTTGCACCACTCCTAAATGCTTCAGCTTTTTGTTGATTCGTTTTATGAGCTTGATCACTTTGAAATTTTTGAAATTCTGCTTTCTTAGTAGCTTCTATATAACGACTTTTTATTTTCTCTAAACGTCTCATAGCATCTTTATCTAAACTAATACCTGCTTCTTTTGCTTGCTGCTCTATTTTTAATGCTGCCTTATAACCTACTGCTGCGTTTTATAACTTGCTTCTGCATAAAATTCACTCTAGAATCTTTCTTCATTGCATCATTATATGGATTTATCTTATTATTTTTAATATCCTTTATTTGTTTTTCTGCTTTCTTTTTATCAAAATCTTCCGGCATAACTTCCCTCAAAATTTAAGTTAAAAATATATCTATAGTTGCATATATTTTATTTCAAAAAAAGTTAATAAAGAAAAATAGAGGTAGAAGTAATTAAAAAATTAACCAATTTGTGTTATAAAAACTTCATCACTTCCTCAGCGATGATTAGCTCTTCGTTTGTCGGCACAGCGAAAACTTTAACCTTACTGCTTTCAGTACTTATTAGATGCTCGTTTTTTTGGTTTTTTGCATCATCTATTTTAATGCCTAGCCATAAAAGTTTTTCGGTAATCATTTCACGTATTACAGCGGAATTCTGTCCGACACCGGCAGTAAAAATTAGACAATCAAGCCCCTCAAGGGCAGCAGTTAACTTACCTATTTCAAGTACAATGCGATACACGAATAAATCTATAGCAAATTTAGCATCAGGTGAGTTACTGGCAAGCAAGGTACGCATATCAGAGCTTTCACCGGACATACCGAGTAATCCTGATTTCTTATATAGTAACTCAGTTACTTCTTTCGTAGTCATTTTCTCATGGTCGATAAGATATAACACTACTCCAGGATCAAGGTTACCTGTCCTTGTACCCATCATAACACCGTCAAGTACGCTAAAGCCCATGGAACTTGTTAGACTAAGACCATTTTTAATAACACATATATTTTTTCGGTAAACCGAAAGCTTTTGTAATAGGCGGATTGGTAAAATGAAATGACGTATCAAAACATGCTATATGCAAGATTTCTTTATATTTTTGAAGAAATAAATCCAGTACCTGCAAATTATAAGGTTGATGCAAAGGGCTTAGAGGTATTAATACTCTCAAATCTTCACTAACTTTTTCATTAACAATAATCGGTTTATTAAAATTTTTCCCGCCATGGACAATACGGTGACCGGTTGCAATTAAATTGATATTCTCTTGTTTTTTCTACCAATCTTCAAAAAGATCAATCATCATTTCAATAGCATCATCTTTAACATCGGTAGCAGATTCCTGTTTTTTATTTATATGAAATAATATTTTATTGTCGTTCTTTTCTAAAAAAATATTATAAATTTTATCCTTAACTTTTTTATTCTGAATTTCAAAAATAGAAATTTTTAAACTAGATGAGCCGGCATTAGCTATTAAAATAACATCTTTCATATTATTTACCTGATTGGATATGTAGCTTCGCCTTAGCATGGTTATAAATAAATGAAGCAAGTACACAGGAAATAACACGCATATCCATGGGATCGGCTCTACTTGTTAAAATAATAGGCACACGGGCTCCAAGAACGATACCCGCCATAACCGCTTGACCCAAATATTTTAGCTGCTTTGCAAGCATATTGCCTGATTCAAGATCAGGTACTACTAATATATCGGCATTTCCTGAAACCGAAGAACTAATGCCTTTTGCTTCTGCAGCAAATAAAGATATAGCATTATCAAACGCAAGCGGTCCATCAACTATAGCATTCGTAATTTGCCCTCGATCTGCCATTTTCGATAAAGCGGCTGCGTCAAGGGTTGTAGGGATTGCGGAGGTTACCGTCTCAACTGCTGACAATACCGCAACTCTAACCTGCTTGTCTTCTTTAATCATATGCATTAAATCAATAGCATTCTGCACTATATCACGCTTATCTTCTAGAGTAGGACGAATATTAATAGCAGCATCAGTAATAATAAAAGGCTTTGGGAACGTTGCAACTGCCATTAAAAAAGCATGGCTTATACGGCGTTCAAGTACGTAGTCCATTCTCCTTATGAACTACTGCAGACATAAGCTCATCAGTATGAAGCGACCCTTTCATAATAGCCGCAACTTCTCTTTTCTTTGCAAGCTCTACGGCTTTTTTTGCTGCTTCGTGGCTATGCTCAACGTTAATTACTTGATAATCCTCAAGATCGACATTATTAACTTTTGCTACTGATTCAATTTTATGTTGCGGACCAATCAAGACCGGTTTTATTACATTAAATTGTGCCGCTCTAACTGCACCGAGTAATGATTCTTTATCGATTGGATGAACTACTGCAGTTTTAACAGGCTTAAAGCCGTCGGCTCTAAGTAATAGATCGATGAAATGCTTTGCTGCTTCATCAAAGTCAGGATCGTTGATTTCTTTTGGAGGAGTATAAGTAGTACCTAATTTCTTAGCTAGAATTGCATCTAAAAAAGTCTCGTTTATTATATGTTGTTTCTTCATAAACACCTTAATAAATTAATCACTAACTTAATTAGATAATATAATTGATTTGATTTTGTTTTGTTTTTTATTCCGAGTGCTAGAATTAAATACACCATATTGAAGTTCTGCCACTACTATGGAAGAAATGCTTACAACACTATTTTTTCCGACTGCCTCAAGTTTCTGTTAAGCTATAGGTTTTTTGTTTATGATATAAATACATATATTTAGTATCTAACATGTAGATCATTTAAATAATTTCCAATTTCGTTCTTGCGGTGGAGAATCTTCTCTTCCTTCAGGAAAAAAATCACCTGTAGGTTTTATTTCATCAAATACTTCTTTCCATGTTTTTAATATTGGTTGTAATACTATTCCTTTACCTAAAGGAATAACACTAACTTCTTTAACTGAGAAACGAAATTCCTTAGGTAATCTTACTGCTTGACTTTGACCATTCATAAATATTTTTGCTTTATTCATAACTATACCTCAATAGTATATATTAACTTTATTATTAAAGCAAACAACTATTCTAAATATATATCTTTTACTAATTCATATTTCTTAAATGATCTTCTAATTTTCTTAGTTTTCTGCCTTCATTTACTATTGGTCTCACATATTTTTCCATTTTGGCATTTTCCCTATATTTATTAATCTGATCGATCTGAGCATTGACTTCATCGGTAATAGCTTGCTTTCTATCCTCTATTTTATTTAATACTTCAGTACTATATTCATAATTTTTAACATCAGCATTAAAGTTATTAAGCTCTTCCGTAATCTTTGCGTCTACTTCAGGTCCCTGCTCAGTATCTTTGATCTTTTGTGCTATTAATGCCGGCATTTCCTCAATGTTGATATCATCTCTTTTGAAATGATCTTTAAGCTCTTTATAAGTTTGTTCTAAATTTCTTTCAGCTTTCTCGTGCATAATATCATAATGCTCTTGGCGACGAGTATATCGATCTTCCTCTATAAATTCTGCATGTTTTCTATGGGCGTTATCTATCATATCTCGCATCTGAGAATCAGTAGCTTTCTCACGCATAAATCTGTCGCCCATCATTACCGGCTCACCTTCCTCGAATAACCTACCACGCACCTCATGAATGAGCTTTCTTTGAGCTAATTCTTGATAATATTCCACATCGCTTTGTCTTCCTGCTTTTTCTAGTCTTGCTAGATATTCCGGTGATAATATATCTGCTTGAGCAGCTAACGTTTCCTTATTAATATGCATTTGGAGTTCTTCACGTTCCCGTGCTTTTTCATCATCTTTTAATTTTTCGCTATAAGTTCTAAGCCTTGGATCGTTATATTCAAAATCATGCCATTCGGCACTGGTTAGATTACCCTCATAAGCATCACGTAAATCTTTACCGACTATTGCAGTTAAAGCTCCTCTTTTTATTCCCGTATAACCGGCATAGAGTTTTTCACCTATACCTACACGCCTTTCTTCTTTTAATTTACGTTTTGTATCAACACGATGCTCCATCTCTTGCCAACTTCTAAGCGGTTTTATATTCTTACCGAACAGACCGACACCTCGCCCTGACATTTCTTGGTGAGCATATTTATAAGCATCTTGATAATCTTTAGTAAAGTTCGCATCGCTAGCGAGTTCACGTAAGTTAGCATCTTTTAAGGACTTATCAAGCTCTGTTTTTTGTTCTTTACTTAAAGCGGCGTAATCTTTCACTCCATATTTATTTGCAGCAATTTTATCTCGAAGCTGAGTAAATTTCATTTTCGATAGTTCTTTTGCTTTTAATTCATTCCCTTTAGGTAAATTCTTTAACAATCCTGAAATACCGTTTTCATAATCAGTAATAGCATTCATTTTTACATCTTTAGAATCTATACCGTATTTTCTCTTAACCTCATTTTGTACGGCTTTGTTTGCTGAAGAACCGAGAGCTTGCTTTTCAAGCCTTCCCATCATCATATTTTCAAATTTCTCGGCAAAGAACATACTAGCTTGCTCTTTCCTTGCACTTACACGGCTAGTTACAGGTGCACTTACCGTCTTAGCCACATAACTTAGCGGTCTATTCATTTGCTTCGCTGCAGATTCATAAGATTGCTGATTAACTTTTTGTATGTCTGTTAAATTACCTGAGGTACCGGCAATAAATTGTGCCGTCGATATAGCAGTATCGTTAAATTTACTTAGCAAATAAATAGACACAAAAATTAGTAATATCCCATCAAGTTGGACAAATTTCCCGTTTATAAAATTACTAATCCTTTTTGCATCTTTAACTAAATCTAAAAACGGTAATTCAATATAGCGTTCATCTATACACTCATACGCAGCACAATGCTTACATTTATCAGGGTCATTCTTACAAGAATCATCTACCATTATATGATCTTCGGGAACTAATATCTTTGCTTTGTGGAAATTATTTATACCTCCTTTCATTGGTACAGGGAACCACCAATAAAATATTGAATTACCAAGGCTTGGATCTATATCCTCAAGAAAACTACCGAATATTTCATTTATCGGACCTAAATTAGGAAAATCATGTTTACATACCCCAAAACCAAGCGTTGAATATATTTCGGTTCTGATGATCATTGAAATAAAAGCGATACCGGCAAATAAAATTATAGGCTGTAATGCATATGATATTAATTGTCTTAACCAATTCTCAAATAACGAACGAGTTATATTAAACAACATGAAACAAATAAATATCGGTCCCATAATTATAATCATACCGATAGTTATAAGAGCGGTTAGATAGATAATAGTAGCTTTAAATATAAGAAAGAAAATAAAATATAGGGCTATTAAATATAGAATGATATATATAAAACCAAGCCAATCAACAAATAGTAAAGAAAATAATTTAGATAAAGTTTGAGGAGAAATAAGTAACCCCAGCAAACTTTGAGAACCGGGACCGGTAGCCGCAGCTTCATTAATTATTTGCAGTATTTGCTGAACCCCGTCAATAAAAAATACGAATAAATAATCATGAAAAAATGTCCAAGCTTTATCCGTACTTAATAATATTGAGACTATACTAACTTTTAATATTCTAACTATAAGTTCGACATGAGTAAGGTTTATATTACCTATTAAAAAGGAAAAGCCCGTAAACATTATATATAGAGTTAAAATAGCCGAGACACTCATCCTATAACCCGGCGTATCAATTATTTGTTGATAAGTTTTCTTTACAATCCCATCCTTACCAAATAATACTCCTTTTATTAAATCCGTTAAAAATTGTAGCGGATCGGGTCTAGTATCAGTAACTCCGGACTTTATTACTAATCTATATTGCCCGCTATTATCATCATAAAATTTATCTATAATCTTAAAATAAAGAGGAGATTGAGCATATTTTGACTTATCTTCACCTTTATATTGATAATTTATACCGCCGGCTTTCAAGAATTGTCCTGTACTACTAATACTATAAAATTCATAGCCTACACTCGAAGTAAGCTCTCCTAAATGCTGAGTTATACCTTGCGGTTTACGCTGTGAGTCCGGTGAAATATTGGGATCGGTATTTTTAGCGGCAATAAGAAAATAAAGCCCGACACCGTCTGTCATTATACATGGAGGATTACTAATCATTGCATCATTTTGATTTGCGGGATTAGGAGTACACATATCAAGTCTAGCATTATCCCAAAAAGTACACGGTTGTAGCTTAACGCAAAAAGCAGCCAAAGTAGTTGTGTTATTTTTTTGACCATACCATGGACACCATGCAGATAACTGACCTGAAGTATTTTTATCACCAAGTATATAACTCCACGGTCTTACCATAACGGTTAAAGGATAACCGTTTACTTTATAAGCACTATCACGCCATGGTGTTACCTGATCACCTTCCTGTCTTGAAGTAATTTCTTCCGGATTATATCTAGAAGAGACATTGAATTTGATAAAACCGAAATCATCAGGGTCAATACAAGTATCGCCGGTACAACCGGAAAGCAGCAATAGCGATATTAATAATGTAATAAAAATATTTTTGTTCATTTTAAGTTATTTCTATATGTCTCAATTTCACCGTCATTGCGAGGAAAAACTGTAAGTTTTGACGAAGCAATCTCAGGAATTTGTTATTATTTCATGAGATTGCCGTACCATCCTACGGCTGCTCGCAATGACGATTTTTAAGTCGTGGGATGACACTAAAATAATTTTGTTACTTTCTCTCTTCCTCTTTCTTCGGTACATCATTACGCTCGGCAAGGAATTTATTTGTAAATTCACCACCTCCTTCCGGTTTTCTAGCTTTATAATTTTGATCAATTATCTTATCTTTGAAAACTCTAGCCGGAGCCATTGCAGCCTTTTTAATCGGTTTTGTTACCGAACCTATATCCTGCATAACGGCTCCCACAGGATCAGAGCGTTCTTGATAATTTCCTGATATTCGTGCCGGTGTAACATTTGTAAGCATTCCGACTACTATATTTACAAAAGTTACTAAACCATATGACATCAAGCAATATGAATAAACTAATAAAGCCGTAGTAAATAATACTAAGAAAGTATTAGCGTTGTTCGTTAGAATATTCGAGCTACTAATTTCCGGTACATCCGGTACATAGAAAGGTATTCCTGGTAAGAACGGTAATGTAAAAGAGAAATTAATCGGAATACCAAGATTTGTTAAATCAAGCCCTATTTTTATTGGTATCAGAGTATCCCAACAGGCTCTAACTACTACTTTTAAAAGCTGCTCAGATAAAACCTGATCTATCAATAAAAAGAAAATCAATAATATTGTCGGCTGCACTACATAGCTAAGCAATGTCGATATCCAATTATCAAATAAACTTTTAGTTTTTTCAAATAACATTAATATTATGAAAAACGGTGCTAATGAAATCATAACAGTTACCCCTATGAATGCAATAACATAGCCTATTATGACTTCTAAAATAGCTCTAAAATAAGTAATAAGTGAATAAATGGTTATAATAGCGATAAATGCTAAACCATTATGTATTTGTAATAATTCAATAAATAGTAATCCCCAAATCCTACCGTTAGTATATTTATCAAATATAGGATCAATAAAACCAAAAATATTAGATCTAGAGCTTGTAGCACCTACTACGTTAGTTACAAAGAAATCAATACCGTCAGTAAATGCACTAAAGAAGTATGTATTAAAGAAGCTCCAACTTTCTTCTCTAATTAAAAAAGCTACTATAGCTATTTTGCATATACGTGTTATTACTTCTACGGCAGTTAATTTTAATGCTCCCGCAACGAACATTAGCCCAAATATAGTAACATAAAGGGTTAATGCAGCTTTAGCTATATTCTGCACTGCAGAATTTTTAACTAACTTAATATAAAAGTTTTGACTAAAAGTTCTAAACTGATCGGTAATAGGTTTAATAGCACCATTATATATTATATCAGAAAACCAAGTTGTACCGGTATAATTAGCATAATTTACACTAACCACCCCTTGTATATCACTATTAGGATTTACCACCCTTAACCATAAATATCCATCTTGCGGTGCATCAGCCGCAAAGTTATAATCTACCAGCGTACCACGAACAGATGGATCAGGTAACGTACCATCAGATGTTATTAAATATTCTAAACTTATATTTTGCTGATCACCCGGACTAATTGAATTTGCCCCATTACCTATTTCAACAATCATCGAATAACGACCGAAATATAAAAAATTAGCTGACCAATCATTCTTATTTATATAATCTACAAAATTAGCATAATTTGAAAAATTTCGGCTCCAATCACTCATTAAAACTGAATTACTAAACATGTTATTAACTTGCCAATCGCTAGTAAAATCCATAGTACCGCCGCTAGTGGCTTGATAATATATAAAGCTACTTTGAGTGCTGTCTGAATTTACAAAACTCTGATCTCGTTCCTTAATAACCTGCCCGCCTACTTTAATTATCATCCCTCTACCTTGATCGTAATAGCAAGCAGGGCTAGTATTTATACCGGCATTAGCAGGACAAGAATTAATTAAGCCCATGAAATTCTGTACCGCTCTCGTTATCATAGGTTTGCCGACTAATGCTTCGTTACTATTTATACTTTTATATTTTGTAGCTGAGCCAGTACCGCTACACCCGCTTGGTTTATCAGGATCTCTTGAAGCATCTATAAGATCACATACCTCCTTTGCAGATGAGTAAATTATTCTATTATCAAATTTTCCAAGGTTACTTTGAGTATAAAGTGCAGAAGCAGCGAATATCGAACTATCAAGTTCCTGCGTTAAAATATTATCTAGAGTATTAGGGCTAAAAAAATTATCTTTACCAACCAAACTAATATTTACTACATCGCCGGCCTTAACTTCAATTCTCGAATTACCGTTAGAATAGTTAAAATATTTAACAGAATCAGACATTTTAGTAAATGAAAGTGCATCAAGGTCTTTATCAGGCGGTATAGCCCCAGGTGTTGCATTGTTATTGTCCGTAACAAAACGAGGAAATCCTAAAGCTTCAAACTTTGATTCAGCATATTTATAAGTTTTAATGAAAACTTGCGGCGTACTAAACCTTGGATCAATTCTATATAATACTAGATATTTTCTAGGTTCAGGAGTAATACCTGAAGTAGACCAGTTTATTTTTAACAATTTACCTTTCTCAACAGTATTACCTGTTGATTGCCAAGTTCCGGCTGTAGATAAACTAATTCCTATATTACCCTCTTTAAAACTTGTAAATTCAGGCACTTCTAAACAACCGAATAAGCTTTTTAACCCACCAAAACTGGTTGACATCCATGAAAAAGCATCATCAGCTTTAGCTGGCATCGCCATAAACAAAACTAATAAAATTAAACTCTTAAGAATTTTCATAATTTTAAATTGTTATCCAACACGTCATACCGTGGTTTTTATTTTTTGTCATTGCGAGCGACCAAAGGCGTTGTTGCATGGCTCGGTTTCCCGTCATTGCGAGAAGAATTACGCAGTAATTCGACGAAGCAATCCAGTAAAAAATTCTGATTTACAGAATTTTTTTAATTATTTTTCTGGATTGTCACGTCGCTTCGCTCCTCGCAATGACGATTCGGGTATCCATGCAACAACCCAGCAACCAAAGGCATTGTTGCATGGCTTGAAAAATGCACTCGATGTCATCCCCACGGAAGCGGGAATGACATAAAACTAGCAATGCAACAACACTAATACCCACTCGCAATGGCGATTTTCGATTCACCATCTATTTCGATGTTTCAGGTTTAGGCGGTTCTTCATTTGTCTTCTCGCCCCCTTCTTTTGGCGTATTTTTCCTATTTTTCTCAGCCTGGTCTAATGTCTTACTGCGTTGTTTTAATCGTGCTTCCGCTCTGCCGATAATACCTTGTCTTGTTTTATCATCCATTCCTATTGGACTTAATGCTTTTTGTCCTGCATCATGAGACATTCTACCACCAATTTCAGTAGCCGAAGGTCCAACAGCACTAGTTAATTTTGCTACCATACGCCCTGAAAATTCGACATAACCATACATACCATAAGCAATAATAACTAGAGCTACGATATTTTGCATATTTACTCCCATCATACCCGACATATAATCCATTCCCCAAGGGGCAAACCAATTAATACAGAAGATAGGTACATTCAGCAATGCAATAGGTAAAATAGTACCGATAAACGGAATTTTTATCGGTAAAGCACATTTCCAACAAACGCTATAACCTAAAACAAAATCTAGATAAATGGTAAATAGCTGGGTTAGCACTATAATACCTGCCATCATAACTACCGGTTCTATCATATAGCGGATCGTAAACCTCACCCAATTATCAAATAAATACCTAGTAAAATCAAATAATAAGAAACTAATAAATAAAGGGGCTATACCGATTAATATACAAGTTGCCATAAATGCCATAATATAAACGGCAACAGCTCTAAGTGCCGTAATAATTACTATACCAACCGCAATAAAAGTAATTATAAAATATATAATACCGCTAAGCCCAAGAGAAAGAAGTGAAAGTAATTGAGCGATAAAGGTTTGACTAAAAAATATTTTACTCATTACTGCATCTAAAAACATGAAAGGATTAGAAATAGTATTAGTAGAAGTAAACAAACTATATCCACTCATATTAGCAATAATTGCGTCTGAAAAATTGGTAATTGCATCAAAAAGATAGTTATTGAAAAATTCAAAAGTATTACCGTTCATAAGTCCGCTAACTACCCCGATTTTTGCTATTCTAGTTACTAGCTCTTTTTGGTTTATCTTAGCAAAACCAAGCAAAAACATTGCTCCGTAAGTCATCACATATAGAATTAAAATTGCTTTAATATAGGTAAAAAAGTTAGTACAGGACGAGCTATCATTAGCTTTATAACATACCATATTTTTAAAAATAGAAGTAGCAGCCCTTTGTACTTTAGTTTTAAATAACTGAAGTAACGGATTCATTACTTTAATAGTAAAACTTCCTACTTTTAAGGATGTTGAGAAATGTACTTTATAGCTACCTTCACTATCTTTATAATCCCTTAAATTATTATTAGGATCATTTAGAATTTTCATCCATATATAACCCGCCTCATTCGCGTTAAAGTTATATTTACCTTCACTATCAACGTTAATTCCTTGAGGTGAATAAGTTTTACCGCTAGTATTCGGGTTTTCCGAAGGCTTTACTATTATGTATTGCACTCGTCCCCGATCATCAAAAGTATCGTTAAAACTATTACCGTTCTCTCTATAACATTTAGTCTGTTTAATATTTAAAACATATCCTCCCGTATTCTTACTAGCATCTTGTGAGGCGGGATACCAAAGCCTATATTGTAAATAGCTTTTTTCAATATTACTGTTAAAAGGTCTATTATATATAACTTTATATAAATATTTACCGTCTTTATCTTTATAGTCAGGCGGTTGATCTGTCTCTGCAACAAACTCAGCAAATTCTAGCTTAGAAGGCAGAGCTTGACTTACAGAACCCGCATCATTCATTTGATATATTAATCCAGTTGGTCCTTTGCCTCCTTTACCGTCCGCCGTATACCAAAATCTTCGATTCTTTTGAAAATCTCCATCCTTACATATTCCTGAAGTACAATTTACACCTCCAATATAATCTTTATCCTTAGGACTACGATTCTCGACACTATCAGGACATTTACCGTTTGGAGGAATATTGGCGTTATTAGAACATTGAAGTCCCGCATAATCAATAAATAAATTACCGGAATTATTCGACCAGCTAAAGGTAAAACTACCGTCATCTTTATAAGCCTCCGGCATGTCGCCCTCGTGATTTATCCAAGCAGGTAAGGAGTCACATATAAAACCAAGGCAACAACGAGAAATGGCATTAGCATACTCACATACCAACTGTGTAACATTTTCTTGATGAATACATCCAAAAATACAATAACATTTTTCCCGATGCTTATTACCTTGCCAATAATTTTGCTTCAGTTCGCAAGCATTAACATATTTACCGGAATAAATAGAATATTTTCCACAAATCGGCTCATAAGAAGTTTTACCTTGTGAACAATCTTTCGTAACCTTATCATCTTTAAAAGCATCCTCAACTGTCGCATCCGTATTGGCAAAATTAGGAGATATAGAAACTAAAACTCTATCATTGGCGTATAATTCAGCAATATTACGCCATTCATTATTTTTTGCATCCATTATTAGAGAAACAGGCGGATTATTTGTATCGGTAATACGAGGAATCGGAATCATGTTACCTTTATCGTCTAAATTAGATTTACCAGGTCTTGTACTTTCAGTAAATTGTACATTATCCTTTGGTACATAAGCTAAACACAAACTAACCTGACCGACCACTTGTAAATTCACCGGTTGATTGTTCTCTACTAGCACCTGAGTATTTAACCATTCACCGTAACGATTAGGATCAGGAATAAGCTGAGTCGTGCCGTCGGGCAACATCTTAGAAGTGTTTACATAATTAGCATTAGCATTAAGGGTTATAGTACCGGTTATTGAATCCGACCCTCCTTTACCGTCCGGAGCATATCTCATGTAGCAGCCGTCACCGACTTTTACTGCTCCTATCATACCAAGTGCTGCAAAAATAAAGCAAACTAACGTTGCTACTATAGCGAGTACTCCTAAAACTTTTAATAAGTTACTCTGCATATTCTATTATTTACCTCCGCCTGCACCGCTTTCTGAATCCCCGCCTTGCTGCTCTCCCTCTTTACGTTTACCTCCAACATTCGGCTTATCTCCTACCGGCGGCTTACCTTGTGAAGCCATGGCCGCATCCTTAAGGAAAGCTGCTCCTTTCTTTACTAAATCAACAATTTTAGTTGGACTTGCCGTTACTGCATCCATATTAGGACCATTAGTTAAATCAGAAGCAAATCGCCCTATAGATTTAGAGAAGTAATAAAAAATAACCGAAAATACTAATACGCACAAAAGTTCCGCTAAAATAGATACAACATCTCTAACAATTGATTTTATTGGGAAAAGTATCAATAAATGCTCTTCCCAACCTTCACCTGCATAATATTGTAACATTTTATATCCAAAACTTTCCTGACATTTATCTGCTCCGCCGTTAGGGAGCCTTAACTCAAAAGTGCTAAATCTAATATCCCCTTTTTCATAATCATATCTAAGAAATTCGCAATTTTTAAATATTGCAGAATCATACATAGTTATTAATAAAGCTATAAAACCTGCTACTACTGCCGGCTGCAATGCACATGAAATACATACTTTTAACCACCCGTCAAAATAAGCTTTTGTACAAGTAAATAGAGCCATAGGAATGAATATAGGAGAAATATATGTCATAACGTAAATAGTAATCATGCAAACTAAATAATGCGTAATAAAATATAAAAGTATAGATAAAAATATTACAGAAAATACTAAACCTGCTGCAAGTATAATAACGTTTCCGGCCATAAAGAATCCAAACATAACGGTAAAAAATCTAAGTGCTCCTGCTTTACTTAAATCTTTCGGTCTGTCTTTTTTGCCGTCAGGATCAAAATTAGGTATAGGTGTATTATTACCGCCGGGACCATTACCGACTGAATTCCCTAAAACTCCATTCTTATCTATATTATAAAGTAAATCCAAGCCAAGATAATAACCTATACGGCAATCAATTGCATCCCATAAACCGTAAAATTTATAACCGTCCTTATACTTTGAATTATCAAATTGACATAATCCTCTAGAACCTGCTGCATTAAAGATCATCTGTGCAAAGTCCGGTGCTGCTCCCGTCAAAATAGGTAATCCATATTTTAACATACCGTTTTCTTTTGTCGGCTGACCGCCGCTAAAATCTAAAGGTCCAAGACCGATAGAAAAATAGGTAACAAATAAGAACTTTATTACAAAAAGAGCTATTTTTTCAGTACTTGCATATTCTTTATTTAGAGCCATATTAACGGCAAAAAACATAGTATAAAGAATTAATGCCGCACCTATAATTCTCTTTAAATAACCTTGAAACGTAGAAAAAGCAGCAAGATTAGTTATTCTAGAATTTTGATCTTGAGAGCTACAACCATTCCCGGCAAAAAATATTTTATTAAGCGTTTCGCTCAAACACTGAACTGCAAGACCGGAAAAATTAATTAACGATTGACTATAATTTGCTCCCGTATAGCAACTTTTTCCTATATTACAATTTTCATCATCAGGCGGAGTAGACGGCGGAGTAGCACTTAAAGATTTACATGCTACCGGCATCGGTCCTCTTGACGTAGGCATAACTAAACATAGATCATTATCCCATTTTTTAACCGTTAAAACGATATTCTTTAATATAGGATTTGCTCCAAGATCAGGATTATTATCAGTACTTAAATCACTAATCTTCTTAGAGTCACCTTCATTTAAATTATATATGGTGCAAGGGCTACTACTACCTTCTACATTTTTAAAACAAAACGTTATACTAGACGCAACTGAGTTACAATTACCTCTCGGATCTTTCATATCAATATTACGAATTATATAGCCATATGCCGTGTCCGTTTCTAAATACCCATCTGAAGTAGTCGGTAAACTAGAACATGATTCTCCAAAGCCGGCAAAGCTAGCTAAGCTTACAGACGCTATACAAACTATAATAAATATCTTTAAGGTTTTAAGAGTTTTCATTAGAACTATTATCTTTTTTTTCTGTTACTACGCCGCTTTTTACTAACTCATCCCATGTCTTTTCAGCATTTGCACGTCGTTCTGATACTTCTCCTCCTTCTTGTTCTCTTATTCTTCCTCCTCCGCTTGCTACTAGTTCATTCCATGCTGTTTCTACTTTTACACGTTTATCTCGAATCTCTGCATTTTCCCGTATCTGTTTTACTCCTGTCGGATTTTCATGTTCCTTTAAGTTAAAACTATAATCAATTACTCCTGAACCCCTACTTGTACTGTCAATTTTTTCTTGCGGTGACGTAGTAGTATTATCTTCTTTTCTGTCGTTTTCTATATTTTTATTTTCTTCTACCTTTGCTTTTTCTGACTTATTAAGTTCATCAGCTAATTTATCAAATTTATTAGTTACACTATTATCTCTTTCTCTTATCTCAGTTACTACACCGCTATCGACTAATTCATTCCATTTCTTTTCTGCATTCACACGTCGCTCCGATGTTTCTTCACCTTGCTGATCTCTTATTCTTCCTCCGCCGCTTGCTACTAATTCGTTCCATGCTTTCTCTACTTCTGCACGTTTATCCCGAATCTCTGCATTTTCCCGTATTTGCTTTACTCCCGTTGGATTTTCATGTTCCTTTAAGTTAAAACTATAATCAATTACTCCCGTACCTTTACTTGTATTGTCAACTTTTTCTTGTGGAGCTGCATTATCAACTTTTTCCTGTGGAGGCGGAGTATTATCAATCTCTTTTTTACTTTCTTGATTATTATCTCTTATGATTTTTCCAACACTTTCAGTTTCAATATTACTTTGCGGTGCAGGTGTAGAAATAGAAGTTCTAATACTAGCAGGCGGTGGTGAAACAGCTTCCGGAGGAGCAGGAGGAATAACAACATCTGATCTTGCTTCACTACTTACTGTTTTTGGGCTAGAAGTTGCTACAGAAGACGAAGCTGTCGGTGTTGTTACCGTAGGTGCCGACGTACCTCCACTTGCAGCAATATTATCATTTGTTCCTCTGCCTCCGCTCGTAGCAATATTATCACTTACTCCTCCACCTTGACCAGCTTTTAAATCACCAACTCCTCCTCTACTTGCTATCTGATCGACCCCCTTAGTTGCCGCACCCGCAGCAGCAAGGGCTGCCATACCTACCTTAAATATTGCTTGCGGTTTTATAGCAACATTATTAAGAGCTACTCCTTCCGTCATATCTGCAGCAAATTCAGCTAGCTGACTACTAAAATTATACATCAAATACAATGTAAAACATGCCGTAACTAATGCAAGTAAAATATTTTTAATTTTCTCAAAAAGCACTTTTGGAGACATGAAAAACATTCCGGGTCCCAAAACTACTCCCGATAAAAACTGGAATTTAGCAAGAAATTTATCGGTAGGGGTATCTCCCGGTTTACTATCGACGATCTCACTTACACTATCTTTTGCAAAGTTAAATGTCGTGGTAATAGGATTATTTAACATATAACCTAAACTATTTTGACAGCTTTCTACGGCATCTTTATCAGGATATTGTGATATATCATCCCAATCATTATTAATATAAAATATCAAAACATCACGACTTGAAGTACCGCCGCTCTGTGCAAGATTTTCTATACTATTGTGAATTAACTTGCTCTTATATTGACATTTACCGTAGAAACCATAATCATATACCGAAAACATCGTAATCATAAAAGTAACTACCACCATAGGCTGTAGCAAGAACGAAATCATCAGCTTAACCCAGCTGTCAAAATAATTTCGTGTATATGTGAATAAAAACATGGGTACAAAAAGAGGAGCTAAAATACCGAGTATTACTATAGATATCATACACATAATCGTTGCATTAACCATAAAGGCAGCAACCGAAATCACAAGTAACGGATAAGAAAGAGCGAGTGACACCAACATCATATTACCGGAGATTATCGCCGGAATTAGCAAATAAATATATGGTGGAGCACTAAAACTAAAGAAATCAAAATTTAAAAAATCATGGCTTCGATAAGCATTTTCGACAAGTAACGTAGATAATATATCAAGCCCTAAATAATGAGCTACCCTACAATCTAACGCATCCCATAATGCAATATAAGAAACAGTACCGTCATAAGAAAGGTTGTTAAATTTACATAAACCGGACGGAGCAGCATTCATAACCCAACTTGCTAAACCGTTTATACCGTCAAGTAAGAAAGGAAACGCCCACTGAATCATACCGTCTAGTCGGTCATACGGAGAGCCATTACCAGGGGTTATATTAATTCCTATTGAAAAATAAGTTACGAATATCATTTTCAATATAAAATTTATATACTCACTTTTTGGCGGTACTTCACCTGCAAGTAATAGTTTAAAGCCAAAAAACATAACATATAAAGTTAGAAAAGCCGTAACTATTTTATACATTCCTACTTGGAACTGAAATAATGCACTATCTTGCCTTGAAGCCAAATTAACCACTTGTTCTACATTATCAAAACTACAAACATCTTTACTAATTAGTAATCTAGCAATCATTTGCCTCATACATTCTATAAGAGGAGAAGTCATGACTACTGCAGTTTTTGAAGCATTATAAGCTTTTTGATAACATCCGCCACCTGCTGCACTACAGGAAACTAAAGCTAAAGGATCGGTAGGCGTTTCCTTAGGATCTTCAATAAAATCCTTATCTGCTACATCCATAAAACTATTATACATGGATTTCGGAAACGGCTCTTTCATATATTTACAGCCGACGGGGACGTCTCCTGTAAATCCTTTTGTTGAGACACATATTCTATCTTTATCTTGAATAACTTTCCAATATATTACAGGGAATCCCACATCAAATGCAAAACCGTCATCACCGGGCTTACCACTATATGGAATATGATATTCCTTTTTTTTATTTTCCCACGCCTTCTTTATATCATCCCAAGGGTCGCTCCCTGTTAAGACGGCTTTAGCAATAGCAAGTGCCGATTCAGCAACAGATTTTGCCCGAGATACAATTAATTTAGCATTATTACATAAAGCAAAGCGTAATTCTGGATTTTTAGGATCAATTCTGTTTTCACGAGTACATTGACCTCCGGGGAAATTTCCAAAATTACTATCGTTAAATAAATCACTGTCGTTTATTTTAAGCTTTAAAAACGTATTCATGTATAAAACGGGAGAGACAAGATTCATTACCGCAAAAGTAAAGAACGGAGCAACAATACATGTATGAGAAAATTCAGTACGCAGCAAATCGCCTACGCCTTGGGTTTCGCAAGTTAAGCCACTCAAAATATCTACAATGCTATCAAGAGTATCCTTGGCATGGGTTTTAGTAACTAGCCCTAAATTTAGGGCAAAGCTTAATACTAATGTTATAAGTATACTACGAGGAAATAATTTCATGACTAGTACTTGCCTCGTATGAGATAGTTTTTAACGTCATTGCGAAGAAAAATTGAAAATTTTGACGAAGCAATCCAGTAAAAAATTCTAATTTACAGAATTTTTTTATTACTTTTTCTGGATTGCCACGCAGTCTACGACTGCTCGCAATGACGACTCGGTATCCATTAAATCTATAATGTTTTAACTGCTTCATAAAATATAGGTAACCACTTATCCGGATCATTGCCGTATTTCTCTCTAATTTGATCGAGCAATATTACAGTCTCAACTCTGCCGGATAAAACACTAATTATATTATTCATACCGTCTAAGTTAACTTTAGCAACTACGGCATCTATTCCTTGTTTTATTAAAAAATAACGTGTAGTAGGGTCGGTAGTTTTAATTAAAATATATTCTCGCTGACTTAACATAAATGCACTACGATAAATATCCGTAGCTTTCAAATTAGGTAAAAAAATCTGCGTAGCTGTTTGTTGAATCAACGTATCACTAATTCTACTTTTTGCGGCATCTTCAACACTCTGCGTAGCAAATATAACAAAAGTATTTAATTTTCTCAACACTTTTAACCAATCTTTGATCTTAGGTGCAAATACCGGATTATCGATTAAAGCCCATGCTTCATCAAGTACTATCATAGTTTTCTGCCCATCTAAAGAGATATTAATGCGATGGAAAATATATAACAATACCGGTGCAAGGCTTACAGGGTCTTTAAGTAATTCAGTCATATCAAAACCGAATACCCTTGCTTTTTGTAAATCAATATCATCTACTTCATTGTCAAATATCTTAGCATGTGAACCTTTACCAACCCACATTGCAATCCTACTTGCCAAACTATTTGGTGTATCAATACCAAGAAATGCTATAACATTACTAAGCCTTCTGTCTTTTTTCTCTAATCTAAAATTACCACTTACTGCTTGAGATAAGATTTTATTATCTTGTGCAGTTAAACTTTCACCGTTAGAAGTTACAAGTACACGAAGCCACTCTAAAATAAATGTTCTATTCTCACTAGTATCTTCAAGCTGCAAGGGATTAAAATTACATTTTAATCCCGGATCAATTACCGTATAAACTCCGTTTAAAGCACGTATAAATATTTCTGCTCCTCGATCTTTATCAAAAAAGAACATACGAGGTTTGAATTTTTGTGCTTCCGCACATAAGAAATTCATAAGAACTGTTTTACCGGCACCAGTTGGACCGATAATTAGAGTATGTCCAACATCCCTTACATGGAAATTAAAATAAAACGGCGTACCTGAAGTAGTATCAAGTACTGTGACATATTCTCCCCAATGGTTATCTCTAATTTTACCGAGCGGATAATTATGTTGTGAGGCAAAGCTAGCCATATTAAGAGTATTTATAGTGGATTTACGTACTATATAATCCATATTTCCCGGCAACTGTCCCCAATAGCTAGGTTCCATGTTAACTTTTTCTCTAACCGGCTGAATTCCTGAATTAGAAAGCTCAACTGCTGCCATTGATAATATATCTTCCAAAGCTTTAATATTATTCGCAGAACATAAAAGCGATAAATGATGCTCACCGAAACCGATATCACCGCTAGTGGCCATATCAAGGGCCGTATTAATTTCAGCAATTTGCGAAGTAGCTTTATCACCGGATTGTATCATTCTATTTTGCTGTAATTGCATTTTACCGATCGCTACGGTTCTATTAGCAAAGACAAAGCTTTGAGTCATGACAAATTCAAAAGGCATTTGCAGAAATCCGTCAAAAATTCCTGCCGAAGTATTAGGCCCGTATTCAAGTATACTAATCATTCCGGCATATTTTTTGCCAAGCGGACTTCTTGCTTCAATAGTACGAGAATCAAAAAATAAGCGATGAGTCGGTAAATATTCGTCAATAGTACCACGCGGTAATGCTATAGGGCCTGGTGAATCGCCGCAATTGATTAAAGATGAAAGGAATTCTAAAATTTCACAATAACTACCTGACTGCGTTTGACGAACTCCAAGTAATCTTGCTCCGTAACTTCTGAATGTATTAACCACTCTAGTTGACATTTCTTGAAGATTTTCTTTCATCTCTTTCATGTCATTTTCCCAAGCGGTTTTATTAGATTTTTGTCTAAGCTTCTTTAGAAAATACTCAACTATAGCAGCACCCCCGGTATCAGGCTTATATAAAATACTAACATATAATTCGTTAAAAAATGACCTAGCACCCGCATGTTTCTTACGCCATTCTGCACCTAAATAAGTAATAAAATCATTAGGGACTTTTACGGTAGGATCATAAGTAAATTCCGTATCGTCAAATATTACTGCTTTACGTCTTCTAATAGTATGGAAATACATAACGATATTTCCCGAAGCCATATTTTTAAGTAAGGCATTTCTGATATTCTTTTTAATGTCTAAATCTTCATCATCAGCAGTTTCAAAAGAAAATCCGTTTATTTTAATAACTTGTAATAAAGAATTATCTTTTGTTAAAATAGTATTACTATCCCAATGACATTTATAAGGAATAAAATGCGAAGTTGGTCTTTCTTGTTTAGACCTTAATTCTTTAGCTGCTCTAGTTCTAAATAACTTCATTACCTCACCTGATTTAACTATTTTAATTTATTTTGTCATTGCGAGAAGAGGCGAAGCCTCGACTCGGCAATCTCAGAAATTTTATACTGTCAGCCTACGGCTGCTCGCAAGGACTTGTTGCGTAGACCGGTAAATGCTCTTTATGTCATTCCCGCGAAAGCGGGAATCCAGCATAAAGCGAGATAAATCGAACTTTTAATTTCAAAAATTTGCTGTATTTATACCTTTTTTCTGGATCCCCGCCTGCGCGAGGATGACATCGAGTAGGTTTAGCATCCACGCGAGAATGACATAAAACTCAAATATTATACGAATTTGCTCCGTAGTAAAATTTATTAGGACATTGGCTAGTTCTTGACATTTTATTTAAATATAGCTCTATGAATCTCGGTTCTTTAAAACATATAATATAAGCTACCAAATGCAAAGCAGCTGCAATGAATAAAATCATAATGCCGTTATTCCAAATAAATACTATCATCGTCATTATCATATTTAATGCAGCAAACTTAATACTTACTCCAAATATCATCGGCGGTCTAGTTAACCCTACAAATAAAAGATCGGATGCTAATGCTCCTGCCATAAAAAACCTCTATTAATTTATATTAATATCAAACATAGTTGACAATATTGAATTCGGTACTTCACTATTCACAAAATGTACGTAACCGTTATTATTTTCAAGTGCATTAACTGCTATCTTAATTAATTCTTCTTCGATGAAATTATTACTATCATCTAACATTGATTTCAATAAGTTAATATCTCGTATTTTTATATTATACGGAAATGTCTCGGATACCTGTAATATCTCATATGGCAATATTAAATGTTCCTCACTTAATGCAGAAGCAATTGTTGCTACCGTTAAGTTAACATTTAATAAATGCGTTTTTTCCTGATCATCATTAGCAAATGGTGCTATCACATTTATAACATCATGATTTACAATTTTTCGGTGAGATAATTTTGACTTTTTTGCTTGCAGTAAATTAGCATCCTTACCTAAAATACCAACTGCATAACAACCTATACTACTTAACTTTGTTACTATAAGCTTGTTAACGTAACTAGATAAAATTTCCATAATAATAGGATTATTTAGAGAACTATAGTCGCTTATTTTACTAATTTTCTGACTAAAATTTTCATCTATTTGTGATATTAAAGACGAACTTCGTAAATCAATATGATCATGTACTATATATATTTTAGCACCGCACATCTCAAGCAATCTAACAGATTCAATAAAAGCCGTAAATAATTTATTGTCAATAATAATAGTAGCAGGTAATTTTAGAACTATTGCTTGATTCTTCAGCTCACTACTACACTTTATTATATTCTTAATTATAGCAATGTTATTTAATGAAGAAATACTATCTACCTCTTTACCTTTGAGGTTTGATGCATTTTGCCAAACTAGCTTTAAGTTCTCTTGCACCTTCTTTACTCCTACTACTTACATACATAACATTACATGAGTAGTTTAAAGTTGCAAGAAAATTCTGTGCTTCATCGTTAAGGTTTTTACGATCCGTAACTTTATCGGATTTTGTGAAAATAATTTGAAATTCTCTTTTATTTGCAAGTAATAGCTCTGCTACTTTCTTATCGTTTTCTTTTATACCTCTTCTTGAATCAATCAATAAGTTAACTAACCTTAAATTATAACTATTTCGTAAATAATAACTAATTAACACTTCCCACTGTTCTTTGACTGATATAGGAACATTAGCAAAACCATAACCGGGAAGGTCAACTATAATAAGTTTATCTGCAAGGTTAAAAAAATTGATTTGCCTAGTACGTCCAGGAGTATTAGAAACTTTAGCAAGATTTTTATTATTACATATCGTATTTATTAGGCTTGACTTGCCGACATTTGACTTACCGACAAAAGCAATTTCCGGTAATGAAAAATTGGGGATTTGATTTATATTCATAGCACCAGCTACAAATTTAGCTTGATGACGAAAAAGCTTTATACTATCAGTTAATTTTTTATTATTTATCGCTTTCTCATTATTAGTCATAGTTTTTTAGATTTGATAAATTTGTAGGTTTTGTTGCATGGATCAATTTCACCTCTGTGTCATCCCGTGGCTTGTCCGGCGTTGTTGCATGGATACCAAATCGTCATTACGAGCGATTGAAGGCCTTTGCCTACGTGAATACCGAGTCGTCATTGCGAGCAGTCGTAGACTGCGTGGCAATCTCATGAAATAATAAAAAACTCCTGAGATTGCTTCGTCAATTTACCATTGTAAATTTCCTCGCAATGACAAAAAAACCGGTCCACGCAGTCAATGCCTTCTCGCAATGACATAAAATGAACCATACAATAACGCTATAAATGGGTTAGAATGACATTAAAAAAAATATGGTAGCGGGGGCTGGATTTGAACCAACGACCTTCAGGTTATGAGCCTGACGAGCTACCGAGCTGCTCCACCCCGCAATAATTGAGAATTGACGATTTATCTGTGTTATATTGTGATTTAGTCCAATACTATGCGAATATTGCTAGTGTCATTCTTGCATAGATACCGAGTAGTCATTGCGAACAGCCGTAGGCTGCGTGGCAATCTCATGAAATAATAATAAACTCCTGAGATTGCGGACGTACAATTGCTATGCAATTTCCGTAGCTCAGACGACTTGGGTATCCACAAACAAAGCTTAACTAGCTTCTTTCTTACCACCGAAAGAAAGACCTGAGAATCTTTTATTGAAATCACTAACACTTTTGTTCGATTGATTTACTACGTTTCCGGAATCTTTATTCCATGCCGGATGCTTTCTAAAATCAACATCCATTAAAATTTCACCTGTAGGATGAGTAGACATTGTTTCAAAAACATCGCTTCCTACTTTAATCAAAAACTTTTTATATTCTGGATGTATACCGCTTTTCATAATGATTTTGCCGTTTTAGTCTGAATTATTTTTTTCTTAATAGCTCTAGCGTTACTTGATAAAACATTATCATCGGCTTTTAGAATATATGCATCAAAACCGCCGGCTTTTTCCACTGAACTAATACATCTAGCATTAACCGATAACCTATACTCTCCGGTCGTTATATCACTTGTAAACTTAACTGACCTTAAATTAGGCTCGAAACGTCTTCTAGTTTTACGTTGAGAATGTGATACGTTATTGCCGTATAAAACACCCACACCTGTGAGTTCGCACTTACGTGACATAAGCTAAATACCTTAAAACTTATAAATATACAATAGATAAAAAATATAAAGTAATCCTACCCTAGTGTCAAGAGCTAATCATTTACGGTACCGTTTTTTATTTATCAACATTTAAATATACTTTATATTTGCTTAGCTTTATCTAATTATTATATTGTTATTTAGATTAAACTAATAGTTTGTACTAAGCTTTATGTGGAAAATACAAAATTTAATTAATGTATTTTATTGGACTTCGCTATTTTGTGGAGGAAAATCATTCATGATAATAAATTTAATAATTTTAGCCGTATTATTAAATTTATTATTATACAATAATACTGACAAATGGATTATTAAACAAAAAATTTTTGCATTTATTACCTTAACTATAAGCAATATTCTTTTTTATAACTTTAACTTCTTTAAAACTTTTTCTAATACAAAATATATTTATTTTATTTCTTTTTTTATAACATTTATTATATTTGCTATGTTATATTATATAATACTCATGTTTATTTATTTAATTTCTGAAATAAAAATTAAACCAGTAATTAAATATAATAATAAGGAGTAATATTTACTCCTTACCGCTTAACTCTAGTTATGAGATTTCACAACCACTTATATCGTGATTTTCTCCGCCCATTTTTGCTGCATATATTGTTGCTGCCGCAGCGTTGTTTTTAGGCATATGTTGATAATACGGATCGTTTGCAACTTGCATCGCTTCGCATTTCTGTACATGCTGTACTACTACAGGAGCAGCTTGTATTACCTTTTCTACCGCAGGCCCTCTTCTTGCAGCAGTAATTGCTGAGGGTGATTTTAAAAAATCTTTCTTATGCCCAGACATATTTATACCTCCTATATATTAATTAGGCAGGTATAAGTATAATTACAACTTTTAATTAAATCAAGGGTTATTTAATTAACTTTTAGGTATTATTAAAGTGAACAAGAGATATTGGCAATCATTTACGGTCCGTTTAGTGAAGAAATAAAGATAGGTACGATGTATTTATATGTGAAATAGGCACAAGCCAAACCTAACATAGTACCGATAACGATTATACGGAATTTTGCAGGACTAAAAATTAAAATAACTATTCCAAGAATAATTACTATTTTTATTATATCATCTGTCGTATAAGAGCTAGAGTTTATAGCATAAACATTTAGGTTTATACCTAGAAATATTATTATACATAATAAGTTCTTAAACATTTTATACCTCTATAGGACCGGTAGTTAATCCATTTATAAATTGTTTTAAATAAGGATTATCACTATTACGCATTTCATCTTTACTACCGTACCATTTAATTTTTCCTTGATAAATCATAGCTACTTCTTTAGCTATTTTTTCGGCACTAATCATATCATGAGTTATAGTAATCGTAGTTGCCCCTAACTCTTCTTGGATTTTTATAATTAATTCGTTGATAACATTTGCCATTATAGGATCAAGCCCTGTGGTCGGTTCATCAAGAAATAAAATCGACGGTGTACTACAAATAGCCCTAGCAAGTGCTACTCTTTTTTGCATTCCTCCCGATAATTCGGAAGGGTAAAGATCAAGTATTCTAGGAGATAAGCCAACGGAATTCAGCTTTGCACCGGCAAGGTCGTTTTTTTCTTTCTTAGATAATTTTTTAGTCTCGAAAGTAATATTATCACGTATATTTAAGGAGTCAAATAATGCTCCGCTTTGAAATAAAAAGCCTATACCGTCCATAATCTCAAATTTTTGTTTACTTGAGATATCTTGGATTTCTACATTATCAATATAAATTTTACCTTTATCAGGTTTAATCAGTCCTACTATATTTTTAATTAGAACCGATTTGCCACTACCGGAACCGCCTAAAATAACTAATGAACTGCCCTTTTTTACATCCAAATCTATTCCGTCTAACACCTTATGATTAGCAAATGATTTATATAATGACCGAATTTTAATTTTAAATTCTTCCTTTGTACTCATATTTATACTTTAAAAAATAATTCGGTTATTAAATAATTACTGATTAAGATAAGGATAGAAGAATTTACTACTGCCGAGGTAGTAGCTCTTCCCACTCCCTTAGCCCCTTTACCTGAATAATAGCCGCTATAGCAACTTATTATAGAAATAATAAACCCAAAAACTCCCGCTTTAACAAGACCGGAAATTACGTCAATCGGTTCTAAATACTGAAAAGTACTGGTTAAATAAGCTGCACTATTAAAATCAAGCTTATACACACCAACCAAATAACCGCCCATAACACCAATTATATCACCGATTAAAACAAGACAAGGCATTGTAATAATAGCTGCTATTACTCTTGGAAAAACTAAATATTTAATAGGATCGGTAGATAAAGTATATAAAGCATCTACCTGCTCCGTTACTCTCATCGTAGCTATTTCGGCGGCAATTGATGCCCCGACTCTTCCCGCTACCATTAGTCCGGCTAAGACAGGTCCAAGCTCTCTAGTCAGCGATAATACTACTACCGTTGCAATGGAACTTTCAACCGAGAAACGAGAAAAGCCTGTATAGCTCTGTAATGCGAGTACCGCACCTGAGAAAAAAGTCGTCATCGCAACAACCGGAAGCGAGTGAAACCCGATAAATAATAATTGTCTGATGATTAAACTCAAATATAAAGGCGGTCTTATTATACTGCTAACGGCAGCAAAGCTAAATAGAGAAAAACTACCTACACTTTGTGCAAACTTTATAGTACGTTTACCGACCGAATTAGCTATATTTAATAACATTTGTGTATATTTTTTTGTTTTGTAATTATTATCTAAATCGTCATGAACAGGCATTGCTGCGTGGATCGGTAAAACTTACTCAATGTCATCCCCGCGTAGGCGGGGATCCAGAAAAATAACTTCAAATATCGATATGGGAGTTATTTATTTAAAAAATAAACCTAAAAAAACAAGTTTTTTGTCGGTTTTACTGGATTCCCGCTTTCGCGGGAATGACATAAAGAGCGTTTACAGGTCCACGTAACAATGCCACGCGGGAATGACATAGAGTAGGTTTTTCGATCCATGCAACAAGGCTTTCAATTGCTTAGCTCATGACGATTACTTATAAATTCTTTTATACCTACTACCGAGACTAGTCAATACCTCATACCCTATAGTACCTATAATACTCGCTATTTTATCGGGCGTGCAATAATTTCCGATAATTTCCGCTTCCTGCCCTAGAAAAATATCAAGCGGTGGTAGATCGGTAACATCGATATTTATCAAATCCATCGATATTCGCCCTACTATAGGAACGCTGCGACCATTAATAAATACTTCGCCTTGATTGCTAAAATTACGATTAAACCCATCGGCATAACCAAGCGGTAACGTTGCAATAACACTATCACGCTTAGTTGTAAAAGTCATATTATAACCGATATGGCTATCTAGTGTCAAATTCTGTAAATGAATTATAGGGGCTTTTAAGGTTACAGGATTCTGTAGACCTCTCGCATAACCCCCTTCTAAAGGTAATTTGTACGTCAATCCGGTACTCGCATCCTCACGTACTTTTTTGTACGCTGCGGTGCTGCGTTCCGTGTTTCCTTCAAATTCCTCTTTATAAGATAGGTTATGCGAGAGGTCTATTAAAGAATTAAGCCCGTATAAAGCAGCCCCTGGTCTTGCTAAATCAAAATGGTAATCCTGACCTAAAAATATGCCGCCGGAATTAGCAAGACTTGCTTTAACGTTTGGGAAATATTGTAAATAAGTTTTAAATCTGTTTAATTGCTCTAGATTATAAGGATTATCTATTTCCTCGGATATAGCTAGATGGCTTATAATATATTGTAAATCTAGCCCTTTTAATAAATCACGATTATTAATTAACTGCTCTATTTCATTATGAGTTAATCCAAGGCGATTAATCCCCGTATTGAAATGTAAATAACAAGGCAATAATTGGTTTTTCAAATTACTAAATTTTTGCCAAATCTCTATTTGTTTTAAGTTATTTAGAACAGGCGTTAAATTATATTCTATAAGCTCTAAAGCATCATGTTCAAAAACGCCGTTAAGAACTAAAATATTAACATCTAACCCTAAAGCTTTGCGTAAATTCACTCCTTCTTCACTTGAGGCCACAAAAAAATGCCTACAATTTTCTTCTATTAAAGCTTTAGAAATTTGCACTGCTCCAAGACCGTAACCGTTAGCTTTAACGGCAGCACCAACTAATGAGGTTTTGCAAATATCTTGTAATAAAAGATAATTATTTTTTATTGCAGATAGATTTATTTCTAGAGTACACAAGCTCATAGTATATTTCTTAACTCTTTTACGATAATTGACATTACCGGTATTATATGAAATTTTGGAGATAAGTCACTTGTTTCTATGGTGTCTGTAATAAAAATATTATCTATTACCGAATTTTCAATTTTATCTTTAGAACCGGCAGCAAGCAGAGCATGAGTTATAAAAGCACTAACCGATAAAGCCGAATGTTCTTTTAAAAATCTTGCTGCTTTTACGATTGTTTCACCGCTATCTATAATATCATCAATTAATATGCAATTTTTGCCCTCTACACTACATATTATTGATATCATCTCGCAATTATTATTTATATCCCTTTCTTTGTTTATATAAGCTGAATCTATATTTAATAAATTACTAATTTTTTGAACTCGATTGATACTTCCTTTATCAGGTGCAACTATAACGAAATTGCTATAAGTTCTTAAAAACGGGATATATAAATTTATAGGTTCAAGATTAGAAACAGGAATATTAAAAAATTTCTCTATTTTATCGGAATGTAAATCAATAGTAATTACATGGGTTACTTCGAGTTTCTCTAAAAAATCTGCTATTAACTTAGCAGGAATTATATTTTGAGAATTTATATTATCTTGCCTTGCATAACCGAAATAAGGCATTACTAAAATTATTCGATTTGCTACCGCTTTTTTTGCTGCATCTACTAGCAAGAACAGCTCAATTAAGCGATCACATTAACGGGCTTTGATGGGTTACTTCGAGTTTCTCTAAAAAATCTGCTATTAACTTAGCAGGAATTATATTTTGAGAATTTATATTATCTTGCCTTGCATAACCGAAATAAGGCATTACTAAAATTATTCGATTTGCTACCGCTTTTTTTGCTGCATCTACTAGCAAGAACAGCTCAATTAAGCGATCACATTAACGGGCTTTGATGTGGATTGTACTATGATTACATCTTCATTATGAAATGATTCTTGAATTTCTACTTTTATTTCGGAATCATTGAAATAGATAATTTTTGGCTCAATATATTTAATGCTATAGCTAAACGAGATGCAAGTAACTTATTACTACTGCCTGCTAAGATCTTCATGGAGATAATGTTTTAAAGTGCTTGAGTCCTGTGGCTTGACCCATAGTACCGGACAGTTTTTTAAAAGATCTCGATGGTCATTCCCGCGAAAGCGGGAATCCAGTTAAAAATAATAATATTATTAGTATTTTTATTGTTTCCTAGATACCGTGGTCAAGCCACGGTATGACAGCAACTTTAAGAACGACTTTCTAATTTTTGTATTAGTGCCTCAAAGCCTTGATTTTTTAAAGTATCGGTAAACTCGTCTTGTTGAGCCCCAATAAGACTTACACCTTCCGTAATTATATCAGAAACTTTAAAAACATCTTTTCCGTTCCCTTTCATTTCACGTACAAGATATTCTACTTTAATAGGGTCTTGCTCTTTATTACTAACGATATTCATAGCAACCATAAAATCGGTCGAGCTTAAAGGACGAACTCCTACTATTTTAGGCTGTTCACCTTTATAATCTTTTATTAAATCAGTATAAGATTTAGTAACATATTTAGAGTAAACTTTGATGAATTCCTGAACCTGCCCACCTGATAAAGTTTTTATCCCATTTCTGCCTAATGTATATTTAGCCATCCAATCAAAATCTAGGTTTTGAGACATTAACTCACGTGCTTTAGCAATTTTTACTCGCTCAGATAGCTTACTATCGTTTAATATACTAGAAGCTTCATTTACTAAATTAGTAACGTAATCATTCAAACCAGCAGGCACTTTCTCGCTAGAATAAGCGGAAAACGTCATAACTAATAAAAATAAACCTGTAATAATTTTTTGCATATAAATCCTCGTTAATTTAATTAATTCTTGGGTTTAGGACATTTAAAATTTTCAGGATATTGAACCGATGCTTCACGAGCACGATGTAATGCTGATCTAATAGCCACATAAGGATCGGTAGAATTCTTCATCACATAATCACTAAACGGTAATACAACATATCGATCGTTTATTTTACTAACTGCTAGTACTCCTAAGTCAAAATCATTATGAGTGTAGTACATTAATGGATTAAGAGCATAATTAGTAATTACCGAATCCGTCATATCTCTTGCGTTAGTACTACCGATTATCGGCAATACTAAATAAGGACCTGGGGCAACTCCATAATGTGCGAGGGTACTACCGAAAGTTTGACGATCAGACGGCAAACCTACTTTACCTGCTACGTCAAATAAACCTCCTATGCCAAGCGTCATGTTAATGAGAAACCGCCAAACGCTTTTCATAGTTTTATCGTAATTTAACTGAAGCCCGTAATTTACCGCCGTAAGCGGTGTATCAACATTACTGACGAAACTATTAACACGTGCTTTTACGTAATCATTCGTGATATTCTTATAACCTATCGCTAAAGGACGCAATATTATATAATCTAGTACAGAATTAAATGCAAACACTTTACGGTTAAATTTTTCGTATGGATCGTAAACTTCTAAGCAACCGTTTTCATTTCTTCCACCATTATAGTTATATATGTCATTATCAACATATTCAAGATCAGCTCTTGCGAATAATGAGCATAGTATAATAGATAGTATAATTAAAATTCTCATTGATTTATGTTATTTTCTTACAAACAATAATACTATATTTATTGTTTTCCGCTAGTATTATTTCTTCCGAAGTTAATATAGTAAAATTATTTTTTTGTAAAATATTATTTATTTCATTCAAGTTAAAAATAAATTCTTTGCGTTTTACTGAGAATTGTGTCTTCGCGGCGTTCGGTAAACGAAGAGCAAAATACCCTTGTTCACTAAGAGATGAGTATATTAAATTAAAATATTCTATTAAATTGTTAGTAAACGATAATCCGCAAAAACTAAAAATAATATCAAATTTATTAGAGTTTTGTTTTAAAAATTCATCGATAGCAATATTATATATTTGATCGTAAATTTTAGTGTTCGGGTAATATGTTTCTTGTAAATCATTCATTAAAGTAGAAATTTCTACACCGGTTAAAGTAAAATTTTCCGGAAAACGTTTTTGTATTTCATAACCTACCAGCCCTATATTACTTCCAAGTTCCAAAATAGAATAATTATCCGGTAAATCAGATATCTGCTTGAGTGTATCATTAACAAACCTATACGGGAGATGGATATTTTTATCGTTATTAAAAATAGTAGGATAATATTGTGCAGTTAAATCACGATATTTCCCCCAAATTTCTTGAGGTATTTCAGTAATATCCTTATAATTTTTCAAAAAATTTATAAATATAGCTTTATATTTTTCATTAGATTTTTCTAAATATTCTATAGCTTGTCTGTAATTATTTTTTAAAAAATAAACCCATCCGAGTTGATAATATACTTTAGAATCATTAGGATTAAAAAATTTATCGACTAGTTTAAACCTAAGCAATGCATCATTTAAATTACCTCTATATAAATGATCAAGTCCAAGCTGATAATTAGTTTCGGCTAAATGAGAGAATTTATATTTACAATCACTTATATAATTTTTAAATTCTAAAATTTTATTCTTAATAAAATTCGGTATATTTATTATAGTTAAGCAATAATGTTTGATTTTGTCTTTTATTTTACCGAGCATAGTTTAATTACTAAATTAATATTACTTACTATAATAAAGCATATCTTGATAAATTTTTAAATAAAATAATTTTATTGCGATTAAAATTGCTATATTATTGCTTATTATTAATGTCATTCCCACGAAAGCGGGAATCTAGTATTTTAAGGCTTTTTAAAAGCTCGATTTATCTCGCTTTACTCTGAATTCCTGCTTTCGCAGGAATGACATCAAACTACCTCATTAATACGGACTCAAAATTATGTCAATTATTTCTACGAGACTAAATTCTATAAAGCCGTCGCCGACCCTTGCAGTCGTAAAAAAAACTCTTGAGCTTAAAAGACAAGGCGTTGATATTATTGCACTCGGTGCAGGTGAGCCTGATTTTGATACGCCTGATAATATCAAAGAAGCGGCAATCAAAGCTATAAAAGACAACTTTACAAAATATACTAACGTTGAGGGGATGCCGCTTTTAAAGCAAACAATAAAAGACAAATTCAAACGTGAAAATAACATAGATTACGAACTTGATGAAATAATAGTAAGCACCGGCGGTAAGCAAGTTATATATAATTTGTTTATGGCATCTTTGGACAAAGGGGATGAGGTAATTATTCCGGCACCTTACTGGGTTTCATATCCTGATATGGTTGCACTTAACACAGGAACACCTGTTTTTGTAAATTGCGGAATTGAAAATAATTTTAAATTAAGTGCGGAAGCTTTAGAGCGTCTAATTACGGATAAAACTAAATGGCTTATTATTAACTCACCTAGTAATCCAACAGGTGCAAGCTATAATTTTGAAGAACTAGAAAATATTGCTAAAGTTTTAAGAAAATATCCTCATGTGAACGTAATGTCCGATGACATTTACGAGCATATTACTTTTGATGATTTTAAATTTTATACATTAGCCCAAATAGCACCTGATTTAAAAGAGAGAATATTTACCGTAAACGGAGTATCTAAAGCTTATTCTATGACAGGTTGGCGTATAGGATACGGTGCAGGCTCTAAAGCTTTGATTAAAGCAATGACTATTATTCAGTCGCAAAGTACTTCAAACCCTTGTTCAATAAGTCAAATGGCTGCTATTGAAGCATTAAACGGTCCTCAAGGTTATATAAAGCCTAATGCTTTAAATTTTCAAAAAAAGCGTGATCTTGCTTTATCAATTTTGAAAAGAGTAAAATATTTTGAGTGTTATAAGCCGGAAGGAGCGTTTTACTTATTTGTTAAATGCGATAAAATATTTGGGCATAAAACTAAATCAGGAAAAATTATTGCAAATAGTAATAATTTTGCCGAATATTTACTTGAAGAAGCAAAAGTTGCCGTAGTACCCGGTATCGCTTTCGGCTTAGAAGGGTATTTCAGAATCTCTTACGCTACTTCTATGGAAGAGCTAGAAGAAGCTTGTATTAGGATTGAGAGAGCTTGTGATGCTTGAGTATGTCATTCCTGCTTAAGGCTTACGTGGATACCAAATCGTTATTGCGAGCAGCCGTAGGCTGCGTGGCAATCTCGTCAAATATTCTGAGATTGCTTCGTCAATTACTTCGTAATTTCCTCGCAATGACGGAAAAGCTAAAAAACCACCTAAACAAACAAAAAAACCATGCGGAAAGTTTTTAAAAAATTTTTAAAAAATAATAAATACGTACTTAGTATAATTACTATTTTACTATATTGGTATTTGCGTTTTGTTTATTTTACTTCAAGGCAGAAATTTATATTTTACGATAACAGCAATAAGGAAAAATTCCTAAACGAACAAGGAGTAATCTTTGCATTTTGGCATAATATGCTTGCCTTAAGTCCGGCTATGTTTATAGGACATAGAAATATCTATGCTTTAATATCACCGCATTTAGACGGGAAAATTTTAAACGATCTAGTAGGAAAATTCGGTTGCAGAGTGATAGTAGGTTCTACTAATAAAAATCCAATTGGAGCTTTACGTAATATTATAGGTAAGTTATCTCAAGGTGCAAATATAATAGTCACGCCGGACGGTCCTAAAGGACCGGTATATAAAGTAAATAGCGGCATTACCGAAATTGCCTATAGATATAACAAAAAACTTATTCCTATAGTCAGCTCCACTTCTAGATGTTTCAGATTAAAAAGTTGGGATAAATTAATAATACCCCTACCGTTTGGTACCATTAAAATCATAGTTGGCTCACCTTTAGAACTCACAAATGATAAAATACAAAACCATATAAGCCTTGAAAAACAACTAGCAAGCTTAACAGAGAGTTTAAAATGATGTTATTATATTATGCTCTAAGCTTTATATTATTACCTATTTATTTTATCATAATTCTTATACGTTTATTAATAGGTAAGGAAGATATAAGACGTATCCAAGAACGTTTTGCTATAGGTAAGTATCGACAAGACAACTCCTTCTTAATATGGATTCATGCAGCTAGCGTCGGCGAATCAATGGCAGCTTTAACTTTAATAAGTAATATAAGTAAACGCTATCCTGACATTCGTTTTTTAGTAACTTCTTGGACTAACAGCTCCGCTAAAATATTAACTGCCAAATTACCTAAAATAGCAGTTCACCAATTTTTACCGATAGATAATATTATTTTTACTCGAAAATTTTTAAAAAATTGGCAACCTAATTTAGGTATTTTTATAGAATCGGAATTATGGCCGTGTACTATTAATGAAGGAGCGAGGCAGTGTAAATTACTGCTAGTAAATGCTCGTATTTCCGATAAATCGTTTAAAGCTTGGCTAAAAAGAAAAAGCTTCTTTCAGCTTATCCTCAAAAATTTCAGTAAAATTATCGTGCAAAGCGAGCGTGACTTACAAAAATTCAATGAACTTGACGTATCGGATGCAGTTAATTTAGGTAATATTAAATTTGCCAACGAAAAACTTCCAGTTAATCAAGAAGAGTTATCAAAACTAAGTTTACATTTAGACAATAGGAGAATCGTGATATTTGCCAGCACTCACCCCGAAGATGAAGAGGTGATTTTGCCTATAATAAAAAACCTAAAAGAGCAGTTTTTAGATTGCTATATTATATTAATTCCAAGACATCCTGAGCGAATTAAATCAATTATCGATAATTGTAAGTCACATAATTTATCCGCTACCGCTAAATCGCAAAATGATTTACCTGTATTAAGCGACGATCTTTATATAGTTGATAGATTCGGTGAAATGGGATTGTTTTTTTCCGTAGCTACAATTTCTTTTATCGGCGGTTCTTTTAAACAAGGCGGGCATAATATTTTAGAAGCGGCATATTTCTCTAATTGTATTATATTCGGTCCCGATATGAGTAAAAACACCGATATCGCTAAAGGCGTACTGCAAAATGAAGCAGCTATCCAAATCAAAAACGGTGAAGATTTACTAACCAAACTAACATATCTACTTAGCCCTAATAATTCTCTAGAACTTAAAGCTTATCGTGAAAAAGCTTTAAAATTTGTTGAGAATAACCAAAAAATCCTAGATGAATATTTACAGGTAATTACGAAGTTTCTTTGATAGAATTTCACTAAGAATTTTTATTCCCCTAAAAGTTCTATAGTAAATTCGCGATCTATGTGGTCGATTTCTATAGTCCTGTTATTTTCTAGTATTTTTTTATGCAAATACTTGTAATATCCACTACTTACAGGCAAAGAACATAGTTTACCTTTATAAACGGTTAATGCAGGATACCATTGGTTATAAAAATTATAGGCGTGTTTGGCAACGATAACTTATTTAATTTTCCGTCTCTACCGTAATGTATCTTTAGAAAAGCAGGATCATCTTTGGACATTGATCCATCCGAATATTTTAAAACTAGAGAAAGTTCAAAAGTCCCTCCTACATCTTGAGTAGTATCAGGTAGGATCATACTTCTAAATTCCTTAATTTTAACTATACGCTCGTTATTTAATCTTAACATTAAGGAAGTTTCAATTATCTCTTCTAACGCAATACCACACTTATAACCGTCCTCTCTTTTAAATTCTTTTTGAACAACTTTACGTTTAGTAGGTTCAGAAAATATAAATTTTTCTTTACCGTCTCTGTTAAAATCACTTCCAGGACCTATAACTTCTATTTTGCCGGTTGTCACTTTATAAGCATTTGAAAGAGTTTTAGCACCGGTTTTTGCACTATCTACCAATTTTTTCCCGTATATTTTAGCCTTTCTCTTTTAGAGGTAGGAGTATTAGGAGGAGTTTGCTCCGAAGGATCTACAGGATTAGCTGCAATTGGTTGAGTTACAGTCGTAGTACCTCGAGGGGAAGGATGCTTTATTATATAGGTTGTCTTACTTTCAGGTTCAATGCCGAGAACTTTTATTTGTCCCGTTCCTATCTTATAGGCGTTTTCTATAATTTTGCTTCCTGTAACGGTAACTTTTACTGCTCCTTCTACTGCTTTATAACATGCATAACCGGCACATACTATAATAACTCCAAGCAGTTCGGCATCACTATCACTAGAATTAGCTTGTCTCCTACGATGCTCTTCGGCAGCATAAATCTCTGCTGCATATTGCTCTTTTGTCCGTGACATAAAACATTCTCCATTTAAACTAATAATAACGATTAATGTAAGACTTTCTATTATTAAGTCAATATAAATCTTTTATTATAAAGTAAAAAATCGAAAAATTATTTATTAATAGATAGCTGATTGTAGTTAGAGAGATATTATAAATACGAATTTAGAATAAGCACTTATCTAAATTCGCATTTATTGACTTTGAAAAGTAAATTTAACCCTGTGTGATGGCTGCTACTTCATCGGCGAAATTTTTTTCTTCGTGTTCTATACCTTCACCAAGTTCGTATCTAATAAATTTAGCGATTTTAATTTCTGCACCGAGTTCTTTTTCAGCATTTTTAATTACTTCCGCAACAGTAAGTTTAGGCTCAAATAAGAAATTTTGCTGAAGCAATACAACTTCAGAGAAGAATTTACGTATTCTACCTTCTACCATTTTTTCTATAATATTATCAGGCTTTCCTTCTTCTTTAGATTTCTCAAAAAATACTTTTCTCTCACGCTCTACGAGTGCTTGATCCAAGCTTGAATCATCTATACTTTGCGGGTTATTTCCTGCTACATGAACAGCAATTTGTTTAGCTAAAGCTTCTAGTTTTGCTTTATCTTTTGCGTTAGACGCAAGACCTACTAATACGGAAATTTTTCCTAGATTCGGTACAACTTCATTATGTACGTACGAACCGATTGCTCCTTCGGATATCTCTAATATATCCATACGACGTAATGTTAAATTTTCACCGATTGTAGCGATATTTTCTATAATCTCTTCTTCAACTGATTTACCGCTTTGCATTTTAGATGTTTTTAACGTATCTATATCTTTTGCAATTACTGCAAGATTCGCAATATTCTTAACTAAATCCTGGAACTGCTCATTTCTAGCAACAAAATCCGTTTCAGAATTTACTTCAACTACTACTCCAACAAGCCCATCAACTTTTGCAGCCGTTAAGCCTTCAGAAGCCATGCGACCGGCTTTCTTTGCAGCAGCAGCTAAACCTTTCTTACGAAGGAAATCAATAGCTTCTTCAAAATTACCGCTGGTTTCTATTAATGCTTTTTTGCAGTCCATCATACCTGCACCGGTTTTTTCTCTTAATTCTTTAACCGCTGCAGCACTTATATTTATTTCACTCATACCTTACTTTCTCCTTAATTATTATATTTGGCTTGGGGTGTGTAGATACCTAATCGTCTGAGCTATGGAAATTGCTCTTTATGTCATTCCCGCGAAAGCGGGAATCCAGTAAAACAGATGAAAATTTTTATCTTTTATTCTATCAAATTATGTAGCTTCTATATTTGGATCCCCGCCTACGCGGGGATGACATCGAGTAGGTTCTTCAATTCACACAACAACATTTATGCATTATCAGAATTTTTATTTTCATCGGCATCATTTAATGCTTGCTCAAATTCTGTATTTGTCTCTTCATCAATATTTTTCGTTTTAGAGAATTTTTTAGCTTGTTTTAATTTAGAAACATTTTTAGAAGTTAACGCCTTATCTGTATGCTCTTGCATAGCACCCATGTCAACTCCTGAAGCTTTCATTGATTCTTCAAGTCCTTGTAATGCCGCATCTGCAAATAAACTACAATAAAGTCTTATTGACCTTATAGAATCGTCATTACCCGGAATCGGATAATCTACATTATCAGGATTAGAATTAGTATCGACTACTGCAACTATAGGAACATTAAGCTTTACCGCTTCATTAATTGCGATATGCTCTTTATTAGTGTCAATAACTACTAGAAGATCAGGTTTAGAATTAAGATTTCTAATACCGGCAAGAGATAGAAGTAACTTATCTTTCTTACGGCTCATATCAAGTATCTCTTTCTTAGTATAACCCATAAGTGCTTCTTCATTTTCTAAGGTTTTTTCTAACTTATTTAGTTTTTCTATTGAACCCACAATAGTTTTCCAGTTAGTTAGCATACCGCCAAGCCATCTATGATTTACGTAATATTGTCCGCATTTTTCGGCATATTCCGCTATAATATCACTGGCCTGTATTTTAGTACTTACAAATAATATTTTACCGTCTTTTTTTACGGTTTCATATATTGTATTCAAAGCAACACTCATTAAAGCGGCACTTTGTCTTAAATCGATTATATGAACATCATCACGTTCACCATATATATAAGATGCCATTTTAGGATTCCAACGTGAGGTCTTATGACCGAAATGCACGCCTGCATCCAATAATTCTTTAATGTTAACAGATGGTATTTTTGACATTTTTAAATTCTCCTAATTGTTAGTTTATACCTCCGTAAGATATTGTGTATATTTGTCATCCCGTGGCTTGACCACGGGATCCAAAAACAACTTATTATCATATATTTACTGGATGCCGTGATCAAGGAACTAGAATGACAGCTCTATACATGAACTAACATATATCTTACGTGTGAATTTTTTGCTTAAGTTTTGAATAATCGTCATTGCGAGCAGCCGTAGGCTGCGTGGCAATCTCGTCAAATATCCTGAGACTGCTTCGTCAATTATTACATAATTTCCTCGCAATGATGTTCTACAATAAGCCTACAAACTATATACGTATATTGCATAATTTACAAGCTTTTATTCTTTTCGCCAAATAGTAGTACCGTCAGGTTTATCTTCTAGAATTATTTTTTCCTCTAATAACTGGTTACGAATTTGATCGGCTAATAACCAATTTTTTTGTTTTTTTGCTTCCAAACGCTTATTTACAAGCTCATTTATATAGAGTTCATCCACATTGCTATTAAACCACTCATGGGGAGTCTTATTCATTAAACCAATAAAATTAGCACAAGTAATAATAGCAGAGGCGTTAAGCTGCCTTTCTTCTTCAGTTTTAGAAATAAAAACACCTTTAGCATAGTCATTAATTATTTTAACGGCAAGCGGCGTATTCATGTCATCAAGTAAGCTTTGCATGAAATTGTGAGATAAATCTATTTTTTGTACATTAATATTTTCTATGGCTCTATACCAATAATCTAAAGTCTTTTTAGCATCTTCTATAGCTTTATCATTATAATCAAGTGGACGTCTATAATGGCTACTTAATAAGAATAATCTTACTACCTCTCCTGAAATTTCTTTATCCATTAAATCCCTTACGGTAATAAAATTACCAAGAGATTTACTCATTTTCTCACCGTTCACCGTTAGAAAGCCATTATGTACCCAATATTTAGCATAGGTAGAATCCGGAAAAGCACATCTACTTTGTGCAATTTCATTAGTATGATGCGGGAAGATTAAATCTGCTCCGCCACCGTGAATATCAAAATTCTCACCTAAATATTTGTAGCTCATGGCTGAACATTCAATATGCCATCCAGGGCGACCAAGCCCCCAAGGACTTTCAAAATTCATATTTGCGGATTCATTCGGCTTTGCCGGTTTCCATAATACAAAATCCTGTGGATGCTTTTTGGTTTTGCTGTTTTCTATACGCACTCCCTCAAACATTTCTTCTAAATTTCGGTTAGATAATTCCGTATAATTTGGAGCTGATAAAACATCAAAATAAACATGATTATCCGCAATATATGCATGATCTTTTGCTATTAAGCGTTCTATTATTTCGATCATTACATCAATATGCTCTGTAGCTTTCGGCTCAATACTCGGTAGCATGCAACCTAAATATGCCATATTTGTATGAAACTCTTGTGTAACTTTATCAGTCAACTCATTAATAGTAATGCCAAGTAGTTCAGCTCTATCAATAATTTTATCGTCAACATCGGTAATATTGCGTACATATTTTACTGCTCTACTGCCGAATATTTTTATAACTATACGATAAAGTAAATCATATACTACTACCGACCTACTATTGCCTATATGAGGATTATCATAAACAGTCGGTCCACATACATACATTTTTACGTTAGCTTGATCTTGAGGATTAAAAACCTCTTTAGTACGGCTAAAAGTGTTATATAAGTGAAATTGAATTTGCATATTTTATTTACCGAAAATTGAGATGCCATTAGTATGTGATGTATTAAGCACATTTTGGTTAAAAAATCTATTAGTTAACAAAAATTAGTAATTAATAATTTACATAAATTAATAAACATTATATAATCCGCCTCGTTTATATTTAAAAAAATAATAACTGATCGAGGTTTGAATGAACTTACAAAATTCCCACTCAAAAAAATATGTTTTAACTTTTTTCATGTCAACATGTTTGTTGACTAGTAGCTTTTTAAGTACAAGTGCTAGAGCGGCAAGCTTTAAAGATTTATTTAGTAAAACCCCGACATGGGAAAAGCACAATTTACAACAGCAACAAAATATTTGGAAAGATTTTACTCCAAATGAAAAAATCAAAAAATGGCAAGAAGCAAACTTAGTTCCTAGTTTTACTCAAGCACAAGATGATCTAGGAATAAAGTATAAGGAAACAGATTTATTAGGTTTTTTAGGTAAAACTAGATATAAAGCAAGACAAGCAAGAGCTGAAATTTTATTATACATCGAAAGAGTAAAACAACAGAATTTTGATACAAAAAAACAAGAATATATTAATCGAGGTGTAGCTCCTACAGATATAGAAGTAGCAAAAAATTTTGAAATAATTTATGACCCTAAAAAAACAGACAAAAATATAGAAAAAGATCAAAAGGTACGTCGTGCAGAAAAAAACAAAAAAGCGATAATCGATCTATATATCAGCTCAATAAACAGAGATATTAAATACAAACATTATGTTAATAATAATAATATCCCTGAAATGAAAGAAGTAAAGACTGCTCTTAACATGAATAAAGATGATGCAGAATCTTTTATTGTATCAATAAGAACTGAAATTATGGAAAACGCAAAGAGACAATATATAGCGGATAACCTTATTCCTACAGAAAAAGAGTTAAAAACTAGGTTTGGTATATCTCTTGATGATAATAGATATGGCTATTATATTAAGTCAATAAGACTTAAAGTTATGGACAAAGAAAAGCCACAATATATAGCTGCTAATAATATTCCTACAGAAAAAGAGCTAGAGCAGAAATTTGGTGCTGATAAAGGTGAGGCAAGAAACTATATCGCATCAATAGCAACTCAGAAGATGCTTAATAAAAAAGCATTTTATATAAATAATAATATTATCCCTACAGTTGAAGAATTAAAGGAAGAATTTAAGATAGGGACAGTAAAAGCAAATTCTTATATACAGCAAATAACAGCCGGAATAAATGCAAACCAGCTTTTAAATAACAATGATACTACTAAACCGTCTGTCGGAGGCTCACAAAAAAAGAGCGGGACCAAAAGTGATAATTGGTATATATCAAATCAAGGTACAAATACTACAGGAACATCTTCGGGAGTTCCCACGGGTAGAAAAGAGAAACAACCATATTCTTTTGATCCTATAAGTACTTTTAAAACTTACTTTAATACTAAAGAAAGTAAGGGTAATTTAACACAGTCTCAACACAATATAAATAGAATAATACAACAAGAAGAAAATATTGAAGAATTTAAAAATCTTATTAAAACAGATCCTATAGCAGCATTAAATCTTAAAGTAGATAGTAGTTATAAAAAAAAAGCAGTAACTACTATATTAAGTGATTTTAATGATGATACTATTCAAAGGGTATTATTTAGCAACGATAGGGGACAATTAGATTTCAATACCAATATTGATGTTAAAAATAGACCTATTCTAAAAGAATTATTAGAAAATAGTTCTTCTGAAGAAAAAACTAAATTTGCTGAAAGAATTAAAGACTATGCGACGCGAAATATATCTAATAATCAATTTAAAGAAAAGGCACGATTAGATCTTATCAAACTAGCAGCAAGTAAAGATAAGAGTTCAGTAGAAAAATTTTTAGCTCTGCAATTAGAGTTAAAAAATAAAATGCAATCACATATTGTAAAAAGCGAATATATTTTAACACCGGAAATAGTAGCAGAAATAAATATAGAACTAAAAAATAAAGGACTAATAATAGATAGTTTAACTAAAGACGATATGATTAAACTAGCCAAAGAAGTAAATAAACAAACATTAAATTCTGTAATTAAAGTAATATTATCCGATAATAACGCACTAAGCAATGAAACCAATAAAATTTTAGGATTAGCAGTAGGTAATAATGCAAATAATTTAGAACAAACACAAAGCGGCATTCCGAATCCACCACCTCTACCACTAAATGGTGGTATTCCAAATCCGCCACCTCTACCGCTAAATGGGAGTATGCCACCACCACCTCCTCCCTTAAATTCTCAAGGCTTTATTAGCAACTCTAACAATTTTGATTTAAATAAGTTACAAACAGAATATCCTCACATACATTTATTATATACTCAGTTTACTCGTAATACTACTGTTCAACCAAAAGTACCACTTCAACCTACAGCTTCTAGTGCAACCAGCATAGAAAGAAGCGAGCCAGAGACAGCTTATGCCAAACTATATGTAGAATATAGAGCTGAGACTAATTTAGATATTAAAACCAAAAAAACTAGCGAGAAAGCTAATGATTTACAAAGCCAAATAATAAAAAGAAAAGATGACATTACAAATGTTATACGTCAAATATTAACAGAATCATACGCCAACCAAGGAGCTGACAAGAAAACTCTTATAAATTTATTTAGTATTACAAATCCTGAAGTCGAAGAAAAAGCTAAAGAAATTTTTAAGGAGCTTGTTCAAGACCCATATATGCAAGATATAATTGTAAATGGTAAGAAAGCAATAACAAGCGAAGATATAATTAAAGATCTTTTCAATGAAGACCCTGATGATGCAGCAGTACGTATCGTATTATCATCATGTAAAATATCTGAAGATATAAAGAAACCTATTAAACATGAATTAAATCAATTAAAATTGATTAAAGAAATTGATAACGAATCTACTCCATTCAAACAATTAGAAGCTGCTTATAAGAAGACGAGCATGCTTGATCAAGATATATTTGCCAATAGAGTCGAAGAGTTAATCAACAACCCTAATATATTAACTATAGCACAACAAACTACTTTTTTAATAACAGAAGATACAAACTTAAGAAAAACAATTAATTCTGATCAAGCACAGGCTAAACTTGATGATTTAAGAACAGCTATTTTAAGCACAATAAAATTTGAAGAATTAATTACAGCAAATTTACCTAAAAATGAGTTTTTTGCTATAATAAAGGAAAAAGAACCTGAATTATTAAAAGAGTTTTTAAAAGCTACTACTATCAAACTAGAAGGTAATAATAATTTAGATCAATTAAGATTAGTTTTGCCTTCATTTACAGATATGAGCAATGAACAAGTAAGAATTCTTTCTAGTAAATTAAATATGACTACAATATTAAAAGCTCTTAAAGAGTACTCGCAAGAAAAAGCTAAAAAACACATCCATACCGGAAACATGCCACCACCACCGCCACCGCCTGCTTCAAAAGATTCGGAATTAGCTTATCTAACAAGTTTAGGGATTACTAAAGATTGGATAAGTAGAATTACTAAATTAAATGCAAATACATCTACATCTATTTTTAAAACAACTCCAAAAATTTATAACTTTAGCTCAGATATAGCTGTAAGATATAAAGAATTTGCTTTATCAGGACAAAAATCAGCAGGACATAAAGCAAAATACTCTGATGCCGATTTGTTTAAAAAAGCTATAGTGGAATCAGTAGCATTTGAGCATTCAAAAAATTTATCTAAAGTTCATCAAAATAGTAAGTATTTTGCAAAAATCCAAGAAGCAGTCGACACTATGCACTCTAGCTTTATAGGTCCTAGAACTGAAATAGGACAAAAAATACATAATATTTATACTTCTAAACTTTTGGAATTAACAAAAGATAAAGAATTTATTAAATATGTTGAAGATAATATTATACTTAGCAAAAAATTAACGGAGGCGTTTACTTCAGCTGACTCTGATTCTATAGATCCTAGAACTAGAATAGGACAAGAAGTACATAATATTTATACACAGCAATTGACAAAATATCCAGAAGAAGAGGTAAAAGAGGCATTTAATACTGCTAACTCTGATTTTATAGGTCCTAGAACTGAAATAGGACAAGAAGTACATAATATTTATAAATCCAAACTTTTAGAATTAGCAAAAGATAAAGAATTGTTTCTATTTGTTGAACAATTACTAGCAGAATCTACTGAACTAGAACAAAAATACGGTAGTGATGTTCAACCGGAAAATAGTAACAACGAAAAGAAAGTAGGACGTTTAGATATGAAACAATTCCAATCATTATTCCAGCAAGGAAACGAAGCGACAAATGACGAATCCTCAACAAAGGATGATACACAACCTGAAGATAGTAATAAAAAGTCAGAGAAATCCGATTCAGAAACCGCTTTATCACCGAGGTTATTGAGTTCTAACGATAGCAAAAATGATAAATCATCAGATAATAAAAAATCACTTCTAGCCTTAAGATCTAGTGATGAAGAAGATAAAGGATATGAAACTGAGGAAGAATTAGAAGAAAGCAATAATACAACTGAAGAAGAATCAAAAAAAGATATAGCTTTAGAAAGCGAAGACGAAGCTATCGATGTGTCCTTCAAAACTGAAGCCATCGCAGAACAAGATAAAGCGACACAGAGACAACAGGTATCTGCCGAAGCGACACAGAGACAACAGGTATCTGCCGAAACTAATAACAAAGTAGCAGTATTAGAGGTGGTAGATAGAACGATTTCAGTTACTAATAAACATATTTATAGTAATATTTTTAATAACAGACTTGATATTGCTCCTATAGTTGCCGCTGGTGATGAAGAAGCTAGTATAAACAGAGGGGTATGGATTAGTGGCTTATACGGCATTAACAAACAAGGAACTTGGAAGAATATTCCAAAATATCAAGGTCGTACCACCGGCGTAACTATCGGAGCTGATACTGAATTCATTAATAGTCATGATGTTATAGGAATAGCTTATAGCCATTTAGAATCCCAAATTAAATATAATAAAAAACTAGGAAAAACAGCTGTTAACGGTCATCTTTTAAGTATTTACGGTCTAAAAGAACTAATTAAAGGTTTCTCATTGCAGGCTATAACATCTTACGGTCATAATTATATTAAGAATAAATCTAAAAGTATTAATAATATAATTGGAAAATATCAAAACAATAATTTAAGTTTTCAAACCTTATTAAATTATAAATATCGTACAAAATATGATTTACATTTTATTCCTAATATCGGTTTTAAATATGATTATTCCAGAGCTAGCAACTATAAAGAATATAATGTAGATATAGAAAATTTGATAATTCAAAAGAAATCAAATCAATCAGTTGAAAGTAGTATTGGCGGTAAAATAGTGTTTAAGCCTATAGCGACCGTAAATAATATAGTATTAACACCAAGTTTGTACGGTAATATTGAGCATCACTTCAATAATAAAAATACAAAAGTTAATGCAAAAGCGACTTTTAAAGGACAAACATTACAAGAAACAATTATTATACCAAAACAACCTAAGCTTGGATATAATGTTGGTAGTAATATACTTATGAGTAGAAAGAATATAAATGTTCTACTTGAGTATAACTATTACACACATAGAAAATATCAAAGCCATCAAGGGCTTATTAAACTAAAAGTCAATTTGTAAAAATAAATAGAGGATAGGTTTCTCCTAAGAGCTTATCCTTTCTTAATAAACAAGCTTATTAACCAAACTGCCAAATAGAATATCGGCGTACTAAATACGGTAAAAAATAGTTTAAATGAATAGCTATTAAGTACAAGCTGACCTAATTGGTCAAAAGGAAAAATATTAAATAAGCTCATAATCCCAATTACAATAAAAGTATCAATAAATAAAGAAATTGCCGTACTAAAATTATTTCTTATCCATAAATATTTACCTTTAGTAATTTTACGTATCCATAAATAGATATTAATATCAACAAGTTGAGCTATATAACAGGCAAAAGTTGATGCTAAAAAAGATATATGGTATGAACCAAAGACTTTATGAAAAGTTATGTTGTCAACATTAGACCAATTAGTAGCTTCCAATTTATCCATGAGACTTATTATTAAAACTACTATTATATTAAAAATAATAGCAAGTTTTACACAAAAATTGGCTCTTTCTTTACCGTAAAACTCAGCTATTAAATCCGTTAATAAAAAAGTTAACGGGTAAAAAATTGCTCCTATAGATAATTCAAGAATATAAAAATTAAAAATATTAAGGTAAACAAATTTTTGATATATTAAGTTTCCTACTATAATAAGGACTGTAAAAAACGTACATAAAATGATATAAATTTTTTCTTTTATATTAAATTCTATAGACATTTCTAAAATTATTTTGTGAATTATTGTCATGCGGCTTTGTTGCATGGCCCGATTTTTTCGTCATTGCGAGAAGAAATTGTAAGTTTCAACGAAGCAATCCAGTAAAAAATTCTGTAAATCAGAATTTTTTTAATTATTTTTTTGGATTGCCACGTCGCTTTGCTCCTCGCAAGGTGTTGTTGCGTGGATCAGTTTTACCTCTGTCATCCCGTGGCTTGACCACAGGATCTAGTTAAAAATACTAAAATTATTAGTATTTTTTATTGTATTTATGGACCCCGTGGTCAAGCGAACTAGGTGACACAGTAGGTTTTACCGGTCTACACAACAATGTCAACAAAGATAGACAATGACAAGTATGAGAGATATTACTAAGATAAAGCTGTAACTATTTAGCTATAGGTAAACTATTTTCTGCTTGATTTTCTTCAATTTCATTAATTTTAGAAACTAAATCTGATTTCTTTTTTGAGGAAAGATTAGCAAGTACTATTGCATTTATTAAAAATAATGTTGTAAGTATTATAGTGCTTTTAGTAAGAAAATTACCGACTGTTTTAGCACTGACTACTCCCATATTATTACCACCGCTTATACTACTAATTCCATCCGATCCGCTACGCTGCATCAGAATAACTATAATTAGCAATATTGCAATAGTAATATGTACAAAAAGGAGGATGTCTATCATATAATAAAATAATCATTACCGTATTTTAAATGTAAATCATACATTAGTTTTATATTATTTGCAACTTAGCTTTATAAAATAAACGTAATACTATAATAGTATTTGACAGAAACTAGACTAAAATCAGCATATGAGTTTTTCAAGAAAGGTTAAAAATTCACAAAGCTTAGGATGTATAGTGGTGCTACTAGGGGGAATTGAACCCCCGACCTCTTCATTACCAATGAAGTGCTCTACCCCTGAGCTATAGTAGCAAGACTATATGAAAGAAAATTAAATTATTTATATTTTTAGATATTTTAAACAAACTAATAAGATTTTTGCGGTAATAACTGTGCCTATTTCAAAAAATTTGATAATTTGTAGCTAAAAAGAGCAAAAATAGATTAATTTAATTTTCTTTCATATAGTCTAGAATTTTATTTCAAACTCTTTTTGCCACATATTTGCTATTAAATCAAGAAGAATTTTAGAAATTCGTTTACTATTTACAAAAAAGCTCTTATTCTAGCTTTTCATTCGCTCCACCTATATGTACTTCATCAGAAAGATGCTACTGTAGCTTCATTAGCATACATCCCAAATTCTTTCTGCAAATAATCACTTAGAATCTTTAGGTTTTTTCTTTGGTTTGGCATGCTAATATCATTTTATTATCTTGTACTAACTTTTGTAATTGGGCTATCTCTTTTGCAGAAGCAGGCCTCATTTCTAAAGAACCGCTTTCTTCTTGCCGTAGTCGGTCGGTCGTTACAGTCGTAGTAACTCTATGACACGTACCGAATAAGTCTATATCTATCCTTGAAATTGCCTCGTTACTAGTTATTTTTTCAACAGTTTTGGAGTGATTTATGCTATCCTGTAAGATACGAGCAAAAACTAATCCTTTTTTAGTTATTTTGTGTTCGTAAGCATTGCCATAGTAAGAACTCTTAGGTGTCAAGACTACAATTTTATCATTAAATTCAACTAGGTTTGCAGGTTTTGTAATTTTTTTCATATTTTATCTAAACTTCTATTTTTGTAAAAATATAAGGCGATCAATGCAAAAATACAGCTTAATATGACGTAATAAACTGCTGAGGTTACATGCCCTGTTTTTTGTACTAAATATTCAAAGACAAGAGGCGTAGTACCTCCGAAAATACTTGTAGCAGTGTTATATGAAATAGACAGAGCAGTGTTACGTATATTTGTAGGATAAAACTCTGCTTGTAATACCGGTTCAGGACCGATATAGCTAGCGGCAAGTATAGCTAGTATAAATTGTGAGATAATTACGCTTGTAAAGCCACCGTTCTCAAAATTATTAAGTAAAAACGGCGTTGTTATAATAATTATTATCAGGTTAATTACAAAAATTTTCCTGCGACCTATAATATCGGATAAATAACCGCTTAATAAAGTTACGGCTATCATAATCACGTAACATACGCTAGCGAGGCTATTTACTTCATTTTCAGTAAAGTTACGGCTGATTTTTAAAAACGATACCAAGTAAATTGTAGTTAAATAGAATATTATCGAACCGGGAGCATTGATAAAAATCGAGATTAATATATCAAACCAATGATTGGTAATGACTTTTTTTAACGGTGATTGTAAAATCTTTTTCTGCTCTCTTAGATTTTTAAAATTCGGTGTTTCATGTGTATTTTTTTTAATATAAAATGCTGCAAAAAGAATAAAAAATCCAAGTAAAAAAGGTATTCTCCAGCCAAAACTATCAAATTGTGAAGCTGTTAGGATATTCTTAACGATATAAGAAACAAAAGAACCAAGCAATAAACCGGAGCATATACTAGACATTGAAATACTACCGGTAAAGCCTCGGTGTTTATGGCTAGCATGTTCAATAACAAAAGAAATAGAACCGGTCAAAGCTCCTCCCATTGATAATCCTTGTAGAATTCGTACACAAATCATTAATATAGTCGCAGTTATACCTATAGTATGGTAAATTGGTAATATTCCTATTAATACGGTTGGGGCAGACATGCAAAATAACGCACTAGTTAAGGCTACTTTGCGTCCAAATCTATCACCAATAACACCAAAAAATATGCCGCCCAACGGTCTTACCAAATAACCTATAGCAAATACTAAAAAAGCTTGCAGTAAAGAAGTATTAGCATCATCATTCGGAAAAAATTTTGCTCCTATTATGGGTGCAAAATAACCGAATAATACATAATCATACCATTCAAAAGTATTAGCGATACCGCTTGAAAATACTAGCTTACTGCGATTCATGTTTTCTACTCATAGCTTTTTTTTCGGAGTATATTATAAATAAGGTAGCAGGAATTATTATTACTGCTCCATGAAGTGTGCTTTTATCGGGAAACTCATTAAATATGAAATATGCCGCTATTGCCGAAATCACCAGCTCTAAATATCTATAAGGAGCGGTAGCGGTTGCATCTACCATGGAAAAAGCTTTAAGCAGGAAGAATAATATTAAGCTTCCGCTGCTACCGAGTACAAATAATAAAGCTAATTCAAAACCGCTAGGGGTTAGCCAATATTGCGATGCAACAGGCAATGATACTACAGCAGTTACTATTGCCGAATAAAATAGCATACTGATCATCGATTCTTTTATTACGAATTTTTTATTAATAATGTCAAGCATAGCAAATGAAATAGCCGCTAATACAAAATACAAAATTTCGGGGTTAAAATCCTCGGCATGAGGTTTAAGCGTAACAACAAGCCCTATAAATCCTACTACGGTAACTACCCATCTTTGCCAAATAATATTTTCGTTAAGAAAAAATACGGCAAGTATTAAAGTAAATAAAGGGATAGAAAAACTTACAACGGTTGCGGTAGTAACGGGAGCTATGGTAAGACCGTAAGTCCAGGAAGTCATACCGAAAAATAATAATAATCCTCTTAATATATGTACAAAAGGACGACTTGTTTTTAAGGTATTTTTACCGTAATAAAAAACAAAAGGTAGTAAAACTATGCTACTGAAAAAGAAGCGGAAAAAAGCTACTTCAAAGCTATGTAAACGAGTCCCAAGATATTTAGACATTACATCATTGGCACTACTACTTACTAAACTAAGTAAAAACCAACCTATACCGGTTAAATATGTTTTTAATGCATCATTCATTAATATGCTCCAATAATTTCTATAATTTTACTTAAATGTCTTGACTTTTAGCATAAAAGAATTCTATCTTTTATGACAATGGTATAAATATATAAACAAAAATTTTATATAATAATACGGTAATCAATTTTAAGCAAGTAAAGGTTATAATTAATATGTTAAGAATAGTGAAAAAATTAGGGATAATTTTGTTTGTATCCAGCATAAGTATTAATAGTTTTGCTAAAAGCATGTATGATGATGTAGATTCTGCTCCTGACTATGATAGTACACCGTATTACGAAAACGAAGGAAATTTAGTTTTCAAGATGCGTCTAGGAGGTGTTTTTTCAAGTGCTAAGCAAAAAGGATTACCTACTCCTACCTCTCCTCAACCTGTTCCAGTAGGAGAAGTTGCAAAAAACGGTTATGGAGGTGATGCATCCACTACTATATTCTTTAACAATTATTTAGCTACTGAATTATCACTTGGCTTTAATGTTTTACGCACTAAATATACATCCCTTGCAGCCGTTGCTTATAATTATGGCGTTGATAATGTCAAACTAGGAAAAAACAAACCTATTTATATGATTCCTGCAACGGTTACCGGACAATTTCATATAGCTCCTTACGGTGGAATAAGACCGTATATAGGCATAGGTTATCACGGTTCTTATATGCTTACGCAAGCTACCGGTCTTAAAATTAGAAACGGACACGGTGCCGTAGGACAAATAGGTGTAGATTTTTATGCTAAAGATGATACTTTAATCAATATTGACGTAAGACAATTTTTCTTAAATCCTAAACTTGAGTATAAACCGAATTTAGTAGGTAATAAAACCGTGACCTCTAAAGTTAAACTTAATCCTTTAATAGTTTCTATAGGTATAGGATTTACTTTTTAAAAATCTCTCGTCATTGCAAACAGACGTTGTCGTATGGAACTGAGCCGTCATTGCGAGGAGCGAAGCGACGTGGCAATCCAGTTAAATAATTAGAAAAATTCTGTAAATCAGAATTTTTAACTGGATTGCTTCGTCAAATTACTACGTAATTCTTCTCGCAATGACGATTTGGTGTTCACGCAGATAAACTCTTTTGCAATGACGTTTCCAAATTATTAAATAAATTCCCCTATGTCCCTACAAATTATCCAGTTATTATACTTAGTTGCGGCTGTTTGTTTTATTCTGTCGCTAAAGTTTTTATCCTCACAGAAACAAGCACGTTTAGGTAGTACCATAGGTATCTTGGGAATGGCGATAGCAGTCGGCGTTACTTTTTTCCTCCCGGATTTTACTCATAAATTACCCATTATAGCAACCATATTATTAGGCGGTATAATCGGAGGGATTATTGCACTTAAAATCTCCATGACGGCAATGCCTCAATTAGTTGCTGGATTTCACTCTTTTGTTGGTCTTGCTGCGGTATTTGTAGCTTACGCTACGATACTTGCACCTGAAAATTTTTCTATAGGAATAGCAGGAAGTTTACCTATTAACTCATTAATAGAAATATCGCTTGGAGTTTCTATAGGGGCATTAACTTTTAGCGGTTCGGTTATAGCTTTTCTAAAACTACAAGGCTTAATGAAAAGTAGCCCGTTAAAATTCTACGGTCAGCAATATATATGCTTATTAACGGCAATAATATTAGTTCTTCTTATAATATTATTTATTCGTTCAGAGAGTATATTTTTATTTAATCTAATAGTTTTTTTATCGCTGTTCATCGGAGTATTACTAATAATACCGGTGGGCGGTGCAGATATGCCTGTTATAGTATCAATGCTAAATTCTTATTCAGGTTTTGCAGCAGCAGGTATAGGCTTTACGCTTAGCAATAGCCTACTTATTATTACCGGAGCATTAGTCGGTAGTAGCGGAGCTATACTTAGCTATATAATGTGCAAAGCGATGAATCGCTCACTAATCAAGGTTATTTTTGGAGCGTTTTTGCCTGCACCTACCGGAATTAACAAGGATATAGACGACGATAAAATAGCAAAAACAAGCTGCCCTGAAGATGCGGCACATTTACTACTTAATGCATCATCGGTGATAATTGTTCCCGGTTACGGTATGGCAGTAGCCCAGTCTCAGCATATCATAAAAGAGATGGTTGATATATTAGAACGTTCAGATATTAATGTACGTTTTGCCGTACATCCGGTAGCAGGTAGAATGCCGGGGCATATGAATGTTTTACTTGCAGAAGCTAATATAGATTATGAGAAAGTACTTGAGCTTGAAGAAATTAATAGAGATTTCGCTACCACTGACGTAGTGCTTGTGATTGGGGCAAATGACGTAACTAATCCTGCTGCTAAAAACGATCCAAGCAGCCCGATTTACGGTATGCCGGTACTCGATGTTGAAAAAGCACGTACTATTTTGTTTATTAAACGTTCTATGGCTTCAGGATATGCAGGTATAGAAAATGAGCTATTTTATCACGATAATACTTTTATGTTATTCGGCGATGCTAAGAAAGTAGTTGAGGAGATAGTTAAGTTTCTAAATGAAGATTAGACCTCTTGCATAGCTTGCTTCTAAAGGTAATTTATACGTCAATCCGGTACTCGCATCCTCACGTACTAAAGTGTACACTGCGGTAGCAAGCGCTTCCGTGTCTCCTTCAAATTCCTCTTTATTAGCTTCGATATGCAAGAGGTCTATTGACTTAAATAACTCTATTTGTTATAATTTCTTAAATTAAGCCAAAAAACAATTATCATGAATTCGCAAAAAACATTACCGCTTCTGCCAAAAGCCACGGCTATGTGGTTAATTGAAAATACTTCTTTAACTTTTAAACAAATTGCCGATTTTTGTGGTATTCATGAATTTGAAATAAAAGGTATGGCTGACGGTGAAGTAGCACAATCTATAAAAGGTTTAAATCCAATTGCAAACGGTCAGTTAACTTTAGAGGAAATTGAGCGTTGCAGTAAAGATCCTAATGCTAATTTACAAATTTCATATAGCCCTGCTGATGAATTGATGAAAAATCAGAAAAAACAGCGTGCTAAATACACTCCTATAGCAAGGCGTCAAGATAAACCGGATGCTATATATTGGTTATTGTCTAATTATCCGAACATCCAAGACCATCAAATAATTAAATTAATAGGCACTACTAAGACTACTATAGATGCTATTAGAACTCGTAGCCATTGGAATATGAATTCTATTCGTCCTCGTGATCCCGTATTACTGGGAATCTGTAGTCAAATAGACCTGAATAAAATAGTAGAAAGCCTAAAGCCTCCACAAAATCCTACCAAAGAATCATAAAATTATACTAACTTCTTATACTAACTTCTATTAGCTCACTTCCAGGTCTTGTTGCATGGCTCAAAAAACGCATTCTATGTCAGTCCCGCATGGCATTGTTGCGTAGATATCTTAATTGTCATTGCGAGGAGCGAAGCGACGTGGCAATCCAGAAAAAATAATAAAAAAATTCTGATTTACAGAATTTTTAACTGGATTGCTTCGTCGAATTACTACGTAATTCTTCTCACAATGACGGAAAATCGATCCACGCAACAACGTCTTTCTCGCAAACGGATTTTTTTATGGATTAGAAAAGTGATTATTGCCTAATAAATCGTTTATCGCTAGGTAAAGTATAACTTTTATCGGTAGAACGATAGGGACAAATATCAATTCCTCCACGCCTAGTATATACTATATAAATAGAAAGAAAATCAGGATTTATAGCGTTTTTAATATCTGTAAAAATACGCTCAGCACACTGCTCTGCAAACTCATTACAATTTCTAAAAGATATTAGATATTTCAGGAAAGAATCATGTTTTAACTTTCTTCCTTTATATTTTATAACGATTGTACCCCAATCCGGTTGACCGGTTACTAAGCAATTTGATTTTAGTAAATTAGAATTAATCTCTTCTTCTACCAAAACATCTTCATACTCAATTAAACTATTATCGGGCGGACCGTAATTATTGCATACTATATCTAAATCATCGATATTTTTACCGCTTGGAATACCAAATTCTATTTTTGTATTTATAGGAAATATACATCCTGTTACTTTAGCGTGTGTAACATTACTTAGATCCTGCAAGATAATTCTTTCTAGTTCTTCTACTGATTCAACAACAAAGTTATTAAAAGAATTTAGATATAATTTAAATGATTTTGATTCTACTATATTTTCAGAATCCGTCGGTATATAAAAAGTGCCTACTCCAACCCATGGTTTACTGTTCTTATTAATACAAGATAGTTCATATGTATTCCAAATATCTACACCGTAAAACGGAAGATTATTACTATTTATTCCAAGTTCGTTTCGATTATTTATACGTGGAATTTTAAATAATAAAGTCGCATCATAACTATCTTTATAAGTACTTTTTTTACCAAGTAAAGAAGTAGATAAAGGCATTAATTATGCTCCTTGTGCTAAAATTTCTTTTTGTTGTAATTCATCATATTCTTTTAGCATATAACCGCGTCCCCATACAGTGTCGATATAATCTCTACCGCCAGCAGCATCACTTAACTTTTTACGAAGTTTACAAATAAATACGTCAATAATTTTCATTTCCGGCTCGTCAACACTACTATATAAGTGATTTAAGAACATTTCTTTAGTTAAAATAGTTCCTCTTCGGAGTATTAATAGCTCTAAAATAGCATATTCTTTGTTCGTCAAATGTACTTTTTTGCTGTCAACTTCTACAGTTCTAGTATCTAGGTTTACGCTAACCTTATCAAACCTAAATACTGATGCTGCATGACCTTTAGAACGTCTAACTATAGCTTTAATTCTAGCAATTAATTCCTCTCTTACAAACGGCTTGGTTAAATAATCATCGGCTCCAGAAGAGAAACCGGTAATCTTTTGATCCGTATCCGTTAAGCTAGATAAAATTAAGATTGGGGTTTTTATTTTTGCAGCACGCAATCTTAATAATATCTCAAAACCATTAATATCCGGTAACATAAGGTCTAAAATCACTAGATCATAACCACCGACTTTACCAAACCTTAAACCTTCTACACCAACTGAAGCTTTATCGCAAACTATACCTTCTGAAGCTAAAGTTAGCTCAATTAAGTTAGCCATTTCCGGCTCGTCTTCAATTAACAAAACTCTCATTATTTTTCTCCATAAAATTCAATTTTTATATTGTGCTATAATTTAATTACAGTTAATTATTGTTAACTAAATTATAATTTTTTATCTAGTGCTTTATACATTCATTAATTACATAAGTAAAGAATATTTAATCAAATTGATAAAATTTTTACTATTAAGCTCTATCTGTGATTTAAAAACCATGGCGTTTAAAACGAAATTTATTAAATAATTAAATGATTTTCTTAGTTTTGATGCTCTGACATTTTCTTATGATATAAGGCACCAAAATCTATAGGATCAATCATTAAAGGCTGGAATCCTGCATCTTGAGTACAGCTAGCTATAATTTTTCTAGCAAATGGAAATATCATTGCCGGACAATGAACAGATAATAAAATCAGATGTTGTTCAGAATCAATATTAATTAAATTAAATACTCCGGCATATTTTAATTCTATCTGAAATAATTTATATTTTTCATTTCTTGCAGTTGCTTCGATATTTAACTCTACTTCATAGAAATTTTCTTCCGATAAATTAGTAATATTTATATCTAGAGATAAATCAATTTGAGGGCGTTGATCTAAAGCCGCAAGAGAAGACGGGGCAGAAGGGTTCTCAAGAGATAAATCTTTTATATATTGTGCATTAACGGAAATATGCGGCATTGCCTCATTAGTATCGGTGTTTATTGTACTCATAAAAATCCTTATTAAAAATTTAATATAATTTTTTAGAACCTATTCACGATTTTATTTTGATTGATAATTAAACAGGTTTTTAAGCGAAAATTAATAAGATTTTTGTAGGAATAGTATTCTTATTTCAAAAAAATCTTATAATTTGCGGCTAAAAAGATTTTAATTAGCTTTAAAATTAAGATCGTGAATAGGTTCTTACATAAAAAAGTTATGTTAAAGGTAAAGTTACGCCTACTTGTTTCATATATTTTCCTTGGCGATCGGCATATGAAGTATCACAAATTTGATCACTTTTTAAAAATAAAAACTGACAAGCTCCTTCATTTGCATATATTTTAGCAGGTAATGGAGTAGTATTAGAAAACTCTAAAGTTACATGTCCTTCCCACTCCGGTTCTAACGGAGTCACATTTACTATTATACCGCATCTTGCATAAGTGGACTTGCCGACACAAATAACTAATACATCACGCGGTATTTTAAAATATTCTATAGTTCTGCCAAGGGCAAAACTATTAGGTGGAATAATACACACATCTACTTCTCTATCAACTAAATTATATTCACTGAAATTTTTTGGATCAACCGTAGTAGAATTTATATTGGTGAATATTTTGAATTCATTAGATACTCTAGCATCATAACCGTAAGAAGATAAGCCGTAAGAAATAATCTTTTCTTTATTATGAACTCTTACCTGCTTTTCCGCAAATGGCCTTATCATACTTTGATTTATAACAGCTTCCTTTATCCACTTATCTGACATTATAGCCATAATCAAAACTTAATTTAATTAATAAACTAATGATTATAACTCATAATTATTTACAATACAAAATTTTTCTTTAAAACTGTAAGTCTGAGACTGCTTGAATAATGATAGTGATAATAATACATCATTGTATACTTTAAATTAAATATATTACAAATTAAAATAGTTTTTTATTGTCAATTCTAAAAAGTTATTATATTCTAGTGTAGTTGATTTATATTTATTAATACTAAAAATATTTATTTTGTATTAGTAAATTTTATTATTTAAGTTTATGGGGGCTTTATTAAAGTGAAAAAATTATTATTAGCTGCAAGTATTATTTGCCTTGCATCGGCTGGTCTTGCCGAAGAAAATCCAACACCTGTTATTTCTAATTCTGATACTGAAATAAAATTAGAAGGATTTTATTTATTTGAAAGCGGTTATATTAAACAGGATCATTTAATTTTATTTGATAAGAATGTAACTGATAACAGGAAAAAGCTAGGGTTTTACACGGAAGCAGCGTTTGCGGCAACTATTTCTAAAACTATCAATGATGTAATAGCAGGTGCTAAAATAGTGCTTCAGCCTACTACAAGAGCAAAAACCTCTGCAAGTTATAACGGATCACATATCTTTATTGAAACTAGTTACGGTAAAGTAGAATTAGGCTCTCCTGTCGATGCAAGTGCTAAATTGCGTGTTACTGGCTCTCAAGTAACCGCAGGTACCGGAGGATGGTATAGATATGCTCTACTTAATGGTCAATATATGAGGTATAACGGTTTAAAACCGGATTTCGATACTAGTGCTAGCTTTTATCTTGAATCATACTCGAACTCTTTTGATCAAGTCAATGAAAAAACTGAAAAAGCTAGAAGACTCAACTTTTTCACACCTAAAATGAAAGGCTTCCAGGCCGGTATCTCTTATACTCCCGATACTGCTAATACGGGTGGTAACAAAGATATAAATAATTTAACGCTTGAAAGCTCAGGAAGAAACGGAGTTAGTGTTTCTAGAACCGGAATAAAGACGGTTTCCTTAGGAAACGGCGAAACTATGACTATAAATCAGAATATTAGAGATGCTTTTTCTGCCGGCTTAACTTATGAACATGAAATTAGCGAAGATGCAGACTTAAAATTATCCGTTACCGGAGAGTATGGTAAACCTGCTCGTCGTCTTGTTCATGCTAAAATGGAAGGAACTAAGGTAATAGAAGTATTGAATACCTATAAGCTTTCTAATTTAAAAGCATATAATCTTGGAGCCGTATTTACTTATGGTAATTTCTCTTGTGGAGCTTCTTACGGTAATTTAGGTAAAAGCTTAACCGCTAAGGAATATTATAAAGTCAGTCGTGATACCTATTATTACAATGGAGCAGTTGCTTATGGACAAGGACCTATAAAAACAAGTCTTGAATATCTTAAAACTTCAAGATATAAAAACACCGTCGATGCTGTAAGCTTAGCTACTGAATATAAGATCATGCCTGGTTTATTACCATATGCTGAAATTTCTCATTTCCAAGCTAAAGGTAAACCTGTATATTACCCTGAAACACCTAGTAAAACAACACGAGGTACTGTTGGTCTTATAGGTACAAAACTTAAGTTTTAATTATTTACGAATTAATTCCCATTACTATTATAATCAAGGCTTAGAGCAATCTTATGCCTTGATTATTTCATTTTCTTAATTGAATTATCAATAAATTTTATAGTTCCATTTTCCATTGTTGTAATAATCTTGTCTTATCTTCTGCTAATCTTTAAACCCATTCTATTAGCTTACAGCTCTCTAATTCTTGTCAAATTATGTTGTATCATTTACTCAGCCAAGATGAATTTAAAGTTGGTCTACACAGCATAAATTACATAAGTATCGGCGAATCCTAAAAAATTCGTACTATACTGCCTTTTGATTAAATAAGATTATATATTTTACTTTTTTTATTTTTAGATATTGACTTTCTTTAATTACCATATATTGTGATACAACCATAATATATGGTAATCATGTGATATATGATTTTTATTATTTTAAAACAGGAGTAACACTATGAATCATGCTCAATTTACAAGCTCAAGATATTCCTTTGTAAATGGATTAAAAGCAGTTACAAGATATGCAACCGCTTCTAAATTATTATTTAAAGATGCATATAATTTTGTTTCTAGTTCCAACTTAAAAAAATATTTACAATATTACATGCTTTAAATATTCAGAAAGTCTATACAAAAGACGGGGATTTTGAGGCAGCATTGAAGTTTTTTAATATGAAACAGGATAATTCTCTCAAGATAAAGATAGATGTAACTCAGAACATCGAAAAATCCGCATCAGAGGACAATGAAAATTTTTTCTCTCCTATATTAAACGTATTTAAAAACATGATGGAAACAAGTAATATTATAGATAAATATATTACTGCAATCCCTTATTTAATGAGTATAGGTTTTACCTTAAAAAAAATTTCAAGCCCCAACCACGTTATAAGCAAATTTGATGCAATAAAGGTACCAGCACTTATGGCGTATCGGAAAACCTTTAATAGATACAATTAGAGAGGATTGTTCTACTATAATTCAATTTTTTAAAGATAGTAATAAGCTCTTAACCGGGGCTTATAATTTTTTCGGTAATAATAATGAAGATTTTACATATTATCAGTTAGAGGAAAGTCATCAGGATAATTAGGTTGATATTATAGGAGTAGGAGATAGTAACATCTATTAATTTAAATAGGTAAGATGAATTTAAAAACTTTTAATAATAGAACGATACAAGCGAATTTATAGATAATTCGCTTGTACAATATGCTGTTTTTTTGTATACACTCAATCTTTATTATAATTATGATGAAAATCTATTATTTTTAGGAAAACCCATAGGAGGTAATTTACCGGTACTGCCTCTTTTTCCCAAAAATGCAATTATGTTTTTCTCAAGTTTTACTTTTCCATTGTTGTTCCAACCTAAGCCATCTTCTTTATTAAATATTTTAATATCAAGTAACTTTGCATTCTTAAATTTTTGCAGCGTTACGCCTTGCCCCTTTTTCATTTCCGGTATTTCATCTATATTAAATACCAATAATTTACGGCTCTCACCGATACAAGCAATACTATCCCCATTTACAGGTAAACAAGCTATACATGCATGACCATCGGGTACATTCATAATTTGCTTTCCCGTTTTTGTTTGAGCCATTACTTCGTTTGAATTAACTAAAAACCCCTTACCTACACTACTTGCGAGTAATAAAAGCTGATCAGGTTTATGGACTAAAATATTAGTAATATCGTTATTGCCTATATCCACAAGCAGCTTTATAGATTCTCCTGTTCCTTTACCTTTAGAAATATTATCGGCAAGCAAAGTAAAAAACCTACCCTCCGAACTTACTATTAGTATCTTATCGGTTGTATAAGCTTCTAAAATAAACTTCTCTGCGTCACCTTCTTTATATTTAATAGTTGATAAGTCATTATTGTGACCTTTTAACGAACGCACCCACCCCATTTTTGAGCAGATAATAGTAATCGGCTCTTTAGTAATAAACGCCGTTATATCAACTACTTGATTCGTAAGCGTTACTTCTTCAAAGCTTGTACGTCTAGCTCCTATTACGGTATTTAATCCAAATTTCGTTTGTACTGCTTTAATTTCTTTCTTAACTACCTTCCATAGTTCCTTAGGATTATTTAAAATTTCTTCTAATATAGCTTGTTGTTTGTGCAAATTACTATGCTCATTAATAATTTCCTGCTCTTCAAGCCTGCGGAGTGAACGAAGCCTTGTATTTAATATCGCTTCTACCTGTATTTCGGTTAGTTTAAACCGCTCCATCATTATCGCTTTCGGCTCATCCTCTTCACGAATAATTTTAATTATCTCATCAAGGTTTAGATAAGCTATTCTAAGACCTTCTAGAATTTCTAAACGATGCTTGATTTTGTTTAAAAGATAAGTTGACCTGCGAGTAACAATATTTTGTCTATGAGCTAAAAACTCTTGTAAAACCTCTAAAATATTCATTACTCTCGGCACGTTATTACTACCGATCACATTCATATTTAGCTGAATACGGCTTTCTAAATTCGTTAGCTTGAATAGAGACTCCATAACGATTTGTGGATCACAACTACGATCTCTCGGCTCTATAACCAATCTTATAATGTCGGTTGATTCATCTCTAATATTGCTAACAAGCGGGATTTTTTTATCCTTTAGTAATATCGCTATTTGTTCTATAAGTTTTGATTTTTGAACTTGATAAGGTATCTCGGTTACGACTATCTGATATGTACCGTAACTTAGCTCCTCTTTCTCCCATCTGCTTCTCACTCTAAAACTACCACGTCCGGTAGTATATGCAGCATTTATAACTTCGGCTTTATCAATAATTATGCCGCCGGTCGGGAAATCAGGACCTTTGATAAAATTCATTATATCGTTAATTTCAGCTTTCGGGTGGTCGATTAAATGCATTAGAGCATCACATAACTCATGTAAATTATGCGGCGGTATATTGGTTGCCATACCGACTGCTATACCTTCCGAACCGTTAGCTAGTAAGTTCGGAAAACTTGCTGGCATTATTATCGGTTCTAAATCTGAATCGTCGTAAGTAGGGCGAAAATCTACCGTATCTTTATTAATATCTACCATTAATAAAGTACATATTTCCGTCATGCGTGATTCGGTATAACGCATAGCTGCTGCATTATCGCCATCGATAGAGCCGAAATTACCCTGCCCGTCAATTAAAGGATAACGAAGCGAAAAATGTTGAGCAAGGCGTACCAAAGTATCATAAACTGCCACATCACCGTGCGGGTGATATTTACCGATTACGTCACCGACTACTCTTGCACATTTCTTATAACCGGAATTCGGCTCAAGCCTTAGCTGTAGCATTGCATATAATAACCTACGATGTACAGGCTTAAGTCCATCGCGTACGTCAGGAAGCGAACGTGACATAATCGTTGACAACGCATAAGCAAGATAACGCTCCGATAACGCATTACCAAAGTCAATATTTTCTATTTTAGCTTCTTTCATAAGTTATTTAATTTTTATTTATAGTCATTACAAGCAGTTGTTGTTGCATGGATCGTTTGTTATTCCCGCGTAGCATTGTTGCGTGGACCAGTAAAACCCACGAGGTCCATAAAAACAATAAAAATACTAATAATTTTAGTATTTTTAACTGGATACCGTGGACAAGCCACGGTATGACACTAAAGTATCACTTCAACACACAACTTTGCTTATTATAAGCTAGTTTCTTACAAACCGCTTTGGCTTGACTAAGACTACCATAATCACCGGCTAAGATTAAATAGAAAAATTTGCCGTCGTCATATTTAACTTTTTTGGTTGTAATAACAACATTTTTAAGAATTTTTGGGAATTTCTTTTTTATTCTTTCCCCTTCTTGCATTGCTTCCGTTTCAGATTTTACCGAACCAAGCTGTATTTTATAGCTCTTATAATTATTACAGTTCTTAATATTATTAGCTTTACTCCCTTTTTCACGCTTTATGATATTTAAATCCGTTTCATTTTTGGAGTTACTATTTGGCTCTATTAATGCAATCAGGTTAGATATTTCATCAAAAGATTCATCACTTTGACTTTGGTTACGAGAATCTATATTCATAGGTTTCTCAGGGTCAGGAAGCAATTTTACAGTTTTAATATTTGTATCTTTAGCAATAAGATTTTCATATATACTACTATGTACTGCTGCTATTTGGTTATTTTCTATTATAGACGGTTTTATTTTTGTAGGCAGCTCATCAGGATAAATAGTAATTACCGGCTTGCTATTCTGGTAATATTGATAACCAAAATAAATAGCGGATATACATATTAAACACACTAGAAATATTTTAACAAAAATATTATTGATCATAATTAGTAATTTGATAATAGAAAAACGTCATTGCGAGGGAAAACTGTCAGTTTTGACGAAGCAATCTCAGGAGTATTACTTCATGAGATTGCCACGCAGCCTACGGCTGCTCGCAATGACGATGACAACTAACTACATCCTACTCATAGGCTCTACACCTATCACTTCAAGACCACTAGCTATAACTTTCTGTATGGCACTTGCAAGAGCAAGACGAGCAGTAGTTAATTCTCTATTGCTCTCAATTACAAATCTATAATCGCTATTTTCTTTACCAAAATTCCACATAGAATGAAATTTTGAAGCTAAGTTTACTAAATAAAATGCAATGCGGTGCGGTTCAAAATATTTTGCAGATGTTTCTAATGTTTTTGTCCAGCTAGCCAAAAGTTTTATGATCTCAATTTCTTCTTCTGACGATAACAGCGATAAATCATACTTGCCTTCTTCAAAGTCATTATAAGATTTAGGCATTAGTTCCATAGCTTTCGATAAAATCGATATTGTTCTTACATGAGCATATTGTACGTAGAAGATAGGATTTTCTCTTGATTGTTCTTTCACTTTTACTAAATCAAAATCAAGCGGCTTATCATTTTGCCTTGTTAACATCATAAATCTTATGATATCTTTCCCTACCTCATGGTTTACATCTTGTACACTAGCAAAGCTCCCAAGACGTTTTGACATTTTAACCGGTACGCCGTTTTCAACAAAATTGACTAATTGACAGATTTTAACGTCTACTTTAACCTGCTCTTTGCCTAGAGCCTTAACTATTGCCTCAATTCTTTTAACATATCCGCTATGATCAGCACCAAGTACATAAATTAGGTGACTCGTTCCCCTATCTATTTTATCCTTAGCATATGCAAGATCGGAAGCAAAATAAGACCAACTTCCGTCAGCTTTTTCTATAGGACGATCCTGACTATCACCATAGTTAGTAGATTTAAACAATTTTTGAACTCTGTTATCCCATTCATCGTGAACTTTACCTTTAGGAGCAGGGAGTGTTCCTTCATAAATCAGCCCCATACCGGTAAGTAATTTCACCGTTTCCTCTATTTCGCCTTTATCATGCAATGACTGTTCAGAAAAAAATATATCATGTTTAATGCCAAGGTTTGCTAAATCTTTTCTATTTAAATCAAGCATTTTTTCTACGGCAAAATTTTTGACTATTTTGAACCTTTCAGCTTCATCCATCGTTAATAATTTATTACCGTATTCTTTCGCCAAAATCTGCCCAAGCGGAATCAAATACTCGCCTGGATATAAACCGGTAGGGATAGTAATTTTCTCGCCCAGAGCTTCTCTATAACGTAATAATACCGTACTAACTAAATCATTTATTTGTGAGCCCGCATCATTAACATAATATTCTTTTGTAACGGAATAACCTACTTTTTGCAAAATTCTAGCTAGCACATCACCATATACCGCACCCCTAGCATGCCCTATATGCATTGGACCGGTGGGATTTGCCGAAACATACTCGATGTTAATATTTCTGCTTTTATCTATATCAATTTCAAAAAACTTTTCTTCGTGCTGTAGAATATCTTTAATTGCTATCTGCCAAGTTTCGGCTTTTATAGTAAAGTTAATAAAGCCGGGTCCTGCTATTTCTATACTTGCAATATAAGGTAATGTTATAAGAATTTCTTTAAACTTTAAAGCCACTTCCCGAGGAGAAATATTTTCTTTAGCAGCAATAATCATTGCAATATTACTTGATAAATCACCGTTAAAACTATCTTTCGGAGTTTCAATAGTAGCATTATTTGCTATTTCTTGATTATTATATAATTGCCTGCTTGCCGCAATTATATCTTGTTTTAATTGATTAAATATATTCATAATTAAGTTTTTAGATATTATTAAAATTCAGCGAACAAAGCTGATTATATTCTTGAATGGCAAAACGGTCGGTCATACCTGCTATATAATCGGCAATAACTCTAGTTTTACTATATGTTTCATTAGAGTCTATTAGCATTTTCCAATTAACCGGTAATAAATTAATATCATCCATATAAACCTTAAACAGACCTTGAACAATTTTAGTACATTTAAGGCTGATGGCCGTAATTTTATTACTTTTATAAACTCGCTCATGCAGAAACTTTTTAGTTTCCTTAATACGGTCATTAGTTTTTTCGGTAAAATCCACTATCTGATAATTTAAGTTACGTATTTCGTCTATATTAGTAATTTTTTCTTTATTTAAATTTTCTTTTGTTTGCCATAATAAATCGGTAATCAATTCATGCATTAGCTTACGTACTACCTCATAAATCAGACAAGAGGAGCTAATATTCTTAAATTTTGACTTGAGTTCAAAAACGTAGCTGTCAATATATTTAAGCTCAGCAAGACTATTAAAATCGATAATTTTAGCACCGATACTATCTTCCAAATCATGCGAAATATAACTAATATCATCGGTAAGTGCTGCTATTTGAGCCTCTGCTGATGCGTAAGTACTCAGTTCTAAATCATTTTGCTTATTATACTCTGCTATATATTCATTTACTTCAGCAGTAATAGGACCATTATGTTTTACGATTCCTTCTAAAACTTCCCATGTTAAATTTACTCCGTTATAAGCGGCATATCTCTTCTCAAGTAGTGTTAATATTTTCAAAGATTGAGCATTATGGGAAAAGCCGTTATACTCTTTCATACATTCATTTAAAGCTCTCTCTCCCGCATGACCGAAAGGCGTATGCCCAAGATCGTGAGCAAGTGCTATTGTCTCAGCTAAATCACTTGATAAGTTTAAAGTATTAGCAACCGAACGTGCAACAGTCGAAACCTCTAGGGAATGAGTTAGCCTATTTCTGTAATGGTCTCCCTCATGATTAATAAAAACCTGAGTTTTATATTGCAAACGCCTAAATGCATTGGTATGAATAATGCGATCACGATCACGTTCAAACTCATTTCTATAAGAGGTAGGAATTTCTTTATATAATCTTCCCCTACTTTTAAGAGGATCAGAAGCGTATGAAGCAAGCATCGTTATCCTTTATTTTGAAAGGCGTTGTGTTGAGGCTACCAAATCGTCATTGCGAGCGAACGTAGAGAGCGTGGCAATCTAGAAAACAGTATAAAATTCCTGAGATTGCCACGTCGAGGCTTTGCCTCTCCTCGCAATGACGATTTGGTAGCCTCAACACAACGCCATCTTGAAAAAATATTCATTATACTATATAATTTACAAGACTTTTACAAGGTAATTTTGGTGACGATAACAATTACGGATAGAGCTTTTCAACGAGTTTGCGAGTTAATAGAGCTAGAAAAAGATAAGAATTTAGTACTGCGAGTTTCTGTTGATAGCGGCGGTTGTTCAGGACTTATGTATAATTACGAACTAGTCTCAAAAGATAATATAGAGCAAGATGATTATGTCATTACTAAACATAATGCTACAATTATTATTGATCCTATCTCTCAAAAATTTATGCTAGATTGTACTTTAGATTTTATAGAGGAACTCGGCAGTTCATATTTCAATGTTAGTAATCCGCAAGCTAAAGCAAAATGCGGCTGCGGTAATTCTTTTTCGGTGTAACGTGTCATCCCGTAGCTTGACCACGGGGTAACACAGTAGGTTTACCGGTCCACACAACAATGCCTTCCCGCGTAGGCGGGAATCCAGCATAAAGCGAGATAAATCGAGCTTTTAATTTCAAAAATTTGCTGTATGTATACCTTTTTCTAGATTCCTGCTTTCGCAGGAATGACATCGCAACGTCAAACTTCTAGATGTTGAGAGACAATACCAAGCCCATCAACTTCACCATTATCACCATAAGGAAGGCGGGCTACTTCATTATTATTACCGTTATTATCTTCGTCATCTGAAGCGTTACTATCTACGTTAATATAAACATGTTGTTCTTGGGCTTGTTGAGCTATTAAAAATTACAACTTTACCTTTTTTCTTTAAATCCTCATATACTCCCTCGCTAAGTGCCTCTCTTACTTGTTCAGGATGTGCTAAATCAACATGAGTAACTATAGAGAATTTATTTTTGTATATATTTGCTTCTAATATATTTTTTATATCATCGTTAGTATACCAGTAATCCGGTTTTTGTATATTTTCTACAGTATGAAGTGGGCTGTTTTCCGGTGACAGCGGTGGTGGTTGATGCTGCTGTGTTTGCTGCAGCTGAACTAAAACTTCTTCTTGTTTTTAAGGCTGCGTATCATCATTCTGTTTGGTTAATTCTTTTTGATCATTAGGTAGTTGCTCATTTTGATTTTGTTGTACTTTTGGCCACTCTATGGCTTGCGGCTCTGGCAGTGGTACAAAATCATTTACTAGCGTCTGTGTATCGCTGAAAAATTTTGTTCTGTTAACCTCCTTGGTAAACATACGTAGAATTTGTATTGGAAGCAGAATTAGGCAGAACATATCCTGTGTCTTTGGAAAAGGGACAAGTACATCCAAATCAGGATGTTTCTGCCCATCTATTACAGTAATATTAGTGTTTTTTTCTTCCTCATTTTTACTTTGAGAAATAACTTCTATAGTTGTAGCAAAATTTGTGGAAACAGAATTAGGTAGAACATTTCCTGTATCTTTGGAAGGAGCAAGTACATCCAAGATTTTACGTTGCCGTTCATCTATTAGAACAATATTAGCATTTTTTTCTTCTTCATTTTTACTCTGAAAATAGCCTCGATATAAGAAAAAATTTGTTCTCGTTCTGCTTCTATTTCATTATTTGCGATTGTTCTAACTACTAACGAAATAGCATCTATAACAATAAAAAAATCTTTAGTATCAAGTGTTTCTAGAAAAGATTTAGTATCACCGCTAGGTTTTTTAAATAAATTTACAGATTTTCCTAGCTCTTCAATTATAAATTTTTGTCCTTCATCTAGATTTTGACGCTTTGCATCCTTACGGAGTTTACTTTCTTCTACTTTAATTTTAGCTTTTTTTTCTTCTTTAGTTTTATAATTAGCAACAGAAATTATATAAGATACAGCATCTTTTAATTGTTCTTTAATTTCCAGAGTTAACTGGCCATTACTATCTCTAAAAATATTAGTGAATTGTTGATATGTAGAGTCAACAACATCATTTGCACTATTATCTCTAATTACGACTGAAAATCTAACTTTTTCGGCTAATTCTAATATTTGCCGGTAAATATATAAATTAAGAATTGTTTGAATAGAATTTATAGGTTTATTATGAATCCCCGGACATTCTATAATATTAATTCCACCTTCATCATCAGATATAAAGAAATTATTAACAAGCTTATATCCATTATTTGCTTGATGATGTATTTTTTCATTATATTCCGGTTCTTTCGCATATAAAGAGCGGTCTTCATCTTCTTCTAATTTTTGTCCGCTTAAAAAACAACTAAGAGTAGTCGCCCCTACTCCGTTCATCCCTACCATTACAATTAGTTTATTTATAATATTTCCTGTTTTAGTAATTTCATTATGGCTTTCTGCAATTAATTTTAAAAGCTTATTACCGTTCTTTATGAACGGTCTTTCCAATTCATGGTAATTTTTAAGAGGTTGTAAATTTTTATTTTCGATTTCAGAATCGAGGTTTCGAGCTTTTGTTTTCTTTAAATATGCATTTACAGAATTTTCATTTAAAATATCTATTTCGGAAACGAGCTGAAATTCTGAATTATCATTAAAATTAGGAGAGATTTTTAATTCTACTAACTTATGCTGATTATTATGTTTTATCTCTAATAAAGTTTTTATTCCGATATTAGTGATTGCTTTATTACTTACTAAAGAAAGTTTAGTTATTATTTTGTTAAGCCTAAATATTTCGGCTAAAATTTTTACTTGCTTATCATTATACCGCAATTGTCCAAAAATACTCGCTCGATAGTCTTATTATTCCTTAAATAATTTGCTATATATTGTATATCTTCCGTTATAAAGGGGTAGTTACTAAAATCCAAAGCAGTTACCTGGATAAACTCTGCAAGCCCGCTATTTGGTTTTACTAATATTTCATTAAATATAGAACGAAGTTAAGTTTGGAGTGTTTTTTTGTTCTAAAATATTATTAAAATACTCCGTCAAAAAATCATTTATATTTTTAAAACCTCGTTCCTGTTTGGGGCTACCAAGCAATGTACTGCCAACTGCCTTTATTTGATTCCACATAATAATTATTATTATACCTATTAAATTATTTGCATTTATACAAATGAAAACATTTTTAATCTATAAGTTGAATAAATAAATATTAATACTATTTTAAAAAATTTTCTGAATAAGTAAATTTACAACAAGGATTTAAAGATGAATTGGTGAAGTTCTGCACTAATTAACATTTATTTACAGATAATCTCTAAGATTATTTTTCTTTTGTAATTTTATCATATTTTTTTAGTTTGATAAGAATGGACTCTAGATTATCCAACTTAATCATACATGGACCATCACTTGGAGCGTTATCTGGATCTTGATGTACTTCCATATACATACCGGCGATACCTACAGCAGTTGCTGCCTTTGCAAGCAGCTCTACATATTTTCTTTCTCCGCCAGTACTACCTCCTAGCCCTCCAGGCTGCTGAACGGAATGCGTCGCATCAAAAACTACAGGTACATTTAACTCCGCCATTATTGCAAGACTACGCATATCAGATACCAAATTATTATAACCAAAACATGCACCACGCTCTGTAAATAATATATCTTTTACCCCAAAAGCTTCTAGTTTTGTTTGTACATTTTTCATATCCCACGGAGCTAAAAACTGTCCCTTTTTTACTTTTACTATTTTACCTGTTTTTGCTGCAGCTTGGAGTAAATCGGTTTGTCTACATAAAAACGCCGGAATTTGTAAAATATCTGCTACTTCAGCTGTTTTGGTACATTGATTCTCTGAATGAACATCAGTAACAATAGGGCAATCGAATTCAGATTTTACTTTTGATAAAATTTCTAAACCTTTCTCAATACCAAGTCCTCTAATCCCATTTACGGAAGTTCTATTAGCTTTATCAAAAGAAGATTTATAAATAAATGGAATCTCAAGCTTGCTAGTTAATTTAACAAGTTTTTCTGCCATAAACAACGCATGATCTTTGCCTTCAATCTGACAAGGTCCTGCAATTAGAACAAACGGTAAATCATTTCCTATTTTAATATTGTTAAGTTTTACTACTTTTTGCATAATTCTTAGATTTAATTAATTGAGCGAGGCACGGATTAGTGTTTCTCTGTTATATCAGGTGTTGATTCATTTTCTATTAAGTCATTGTTAATTATTAGCGTATAATATTTTTCTTTTATTGTCGTTAAATCATAATTACCATGATAATAACCTTCTAGGTTAATAATTTTTTTTAAATAAAAATTTACCTGCTCTGTTTCTAACGGCTCATCTATATTTTTTATAATAGACGACTTAATATTAATTAAATACGCTTTTATTTTTTTAAATTCTTTAATAATTATAAAAATATCATGCGGTTTTGTTACCAATATTCCTACAAACAAAATTAATAATATTTGTGTTAAAGACATATTTATATTAATTTCTTATGTTTATATTTTGGATTTAAAATACTTTCCCCATTAGTACTTAGCATATATTCATGGTAATCTTGATAATTTCCTTCAAACCATGTAGCATTATTTTCTTTATCATATGATATAATATGAGTGGCTATTCTATCTAAAAACCACCTGTCATGACTAATTACTAATACACAACCTGCAAAATCTAAAATAGCATCTTCAAGTGCTCTTAACGTATCAATATCTAAATCATTAGACGGCTCATCTAATAATATAACATTTGCTCCTTCTTTTAGTAATTTTGCCAAATGTACTCTGTTACGTTCTCCACCTGAAAGTTGTCCAACTTTTTTTTGTTGATCACCGCCTCTAAAATTAAAAGCCGCACAATAAGCTCTACTTTTAATTATTCTATTACCAAGTTGTAATTCATCTAGACCTTCCGAAATTTCTTCCCATATAGTCTTATTATCATCTAAATGATCCCGTGATTGATCAACGTAACCTAATTTTACCGTTTGACCAATTTTAATAGAACCACTATCCGGTGTTATTTTACCTGTAATAACATTAAACAAAGTAGATTTACCTGCTCCATTCGGTCCAATAATTCCTACAATAGCTCCACGTGGAACTTTAAAACTAAAATCTGATAACAATATTTTATTATTAAATTTTTTAGCTATATGTTCTGCTTCAATAACAAGATCCCCTAAACGAGGTCCGTTAGGTATAATTATTTGAGTAGGATCAGTTTTTTGTTCTTGTTGTTTATTTAATAATTCTTGATATGCTGTAATACGTGCTTTATTTTTTGATTGTCTAGCTTTTGGAGTTTGACGAATCCATTCAAGTTCACGATTCAATTGTTTTTTTCTATCATCGTCTTCTTTACTTTCTAAAGCTAATTTTTTTTTCTTCTGTTCAAGCCAAGAACTATAATTTGATTCCCACGGTATACAATTTCCACGATCTATTTCTAATATCCATTCTGTAACATTATCTAAAAAATAACGATCATGGGTAATTACTATTACAGTACCTTCATAATGCTTTAAATAACCTTCAAGCCAAGAAACTGATTCTGCATCCAAATGATTTGTAGGTTCATCAAGTAACAACATATCAGGTTTCTCTAAAAGCAATTTACATAAAGCCACTCTTCTTTTTTCTCCACCGGAAATTTTTGTAATATCTGCTTCTTTTGGTGGGCAACGTAAAGCAAGCATTGCGATCTCTATTTCACGTTCTAGATTCCATCCATCACAATTGTCTATTTTTTCTTGCAATTCTGCTTGTTTATCAAAAAGCTTTTGCATTTCTTCATCAGTAATTTCAGCAGCAAATTTGTTACTTATATAATTAAATTCATCAATAAGTTTTTTCTTTTCATGAAGACCTTCTATGATATTATCAAAAACATTTTTACTAGCATCAAGATACGGTTCTTGAGGTAAATATCCTACTTTTATACCAATTTTAGCTGTTGCTTTACCTTCAAACTCTTTATCAATACCTGCCATTATTTTTAATAAAGTCGATTTGCCTGCTCCATTTGGACCTATTATACCGATTTTAGCTTTTGGTAAAAATGATAAATTTGTTTCTTTTAAAATTCGTTTACCATTTATAATTTTGCTTAAACCAACCATTTCATAAACATATTGATATGACATAAATTACTTATTTCCTTATATTATTATTTTACACTGATATATATATTTACTACTGCAATTAGATATTGTAATTTCTATCATTGTTTTTCTCGTTTAGATATTTATCTTAAGAAATAAAATGCTATATATACTTTAATTTTAGCAATTTTTTTAATTTAATTTTAATAATATCACGTCTAATTCTTCTAAATTTTTATAATGAAATATTAATTTCCCACCTAAAGAATAATTTTCTATTGTTACTTTTATACCAAATTTTTCTGATAAAACTTTTACTAATGATTCAAAATCATTATCTGTAGCATTGTCTTTTAAAAAACGCTTTCCTACTTTGTTATTATTGTTAGGAGATTTCGTATATTCATTTTTATACCATTGTCTTACTAGCTCTTCTGTTTGACGTACATTTAAATCATTACTTATAATATGATCGGCCATTACTTCTGCATGTTCATGATTTATTAAACATCGAGCTTGTCCCATGCTTAATATATTCTTATTTACTTTATCTTGAATAGATTGTGGCAAATTATTAAGCCTCAACAAATTAGCTATATGACTACGACTTTTGCCAAGCCTTTCAGCTAATTTTTCTGTCGTATAATTAAAATTTTCTACCAAATATTTAAAGCCACGAGCTTCTTCCATAACTGTTAAATCAGTTCTTTGTATGTTCTCAATTAATGCTATTTCCATACTCTCTCTAGCATCTAAATTCTTTATAATTACTGGTATCTCTAAAACTTTTGCTAATTTACATGCACGCCAGCGTCGCTCTCCTGCTATAATTTGGAAATTATTATCAACGATAATAGGCTGTAATAAACCATTATTCAATATAGAATCTGCTAATTCTTTTATTTTATCATATTCAAAGTTTTTTCTAGGCTGATTCTCATTCGGCCTTATTTTATCAATATTTATTATTTGTATTATTTCTGATTCTATAGAAATAACTTCTTCCCCAAGTAATGAAGATAACCCTCTTCCTAGTCCTTTATTTTTCGCCATATCTTTCTAAGATTTCTTTTGTAAGTTCTATATATGCAACTGCTCCTGAACATTTATAATCATATATAATAGCCGGTTTTCCGTATGAAGGTGCTTCAGATAATTTAATATTTCTTGGGATAACGGTTTTAAATACTAATTCTCCTAAGCATTTTCTAACATCATCTTCTACTTGTTCAGTTAAACGATTACGCTTATCATACATTGTAAATAATATACCTGCAATCTTTATCTTAGGATTTAATTTTTTCTCTACAATTTTAATTGTTTTTAGCAAGTGACTTAATCCTTCTAATGAATAAAAATCACATTGCATTGGAATCAACACTTCATCGCTTGCAACTAAAGCGTTTACTGTTAATAAATTTAATGAAGGAGGGCAATCAATAATTATATAATCATATAATATCTTTATTTCTTCCAATAGCTTCATTAAAATATATTCTCGGTCCTTTAATTTTGTTAAATCTAATTCAGCCGCAGATAGATTAGTGTTTGAAGTAATTATTTCTAAATTTGGTATGTCTGTAGAAATTATTGCATCTTTCAATTTTATTAAATTTGTTAATACTTGATATATAGTATTTTTGCGTTGTTGCTGGCTAATTCCAAAACCGGTACTACTATTCCCTTGAGGATCAAGATCTATAACTAAAATTTTTTTATTTACAGCAGCAAAAGCTGTAGCTAAATTTACAGTAGTTGTAGTTTTAGCTACCCCTCCTTTTTGATTAACAATAGCAATTACTTTCATATAATTTTTGTTAAATTACTAACTTCTAGAATTTTCCCTTCTTCACAAGTAATACTTTGATGTATTAAATAATCAAATAACCATATCTCTTTAGCTTCTACTATTTCTGTTAAATAATTTTTTCCTTTTAATAATAAAAATTTTTCTTGTACTGAAATATTTTTTATACAATTAAATATTGTATTTAATTTAGAGAAAGCTCTACAAGTCAATATACTACAATCTATTTCTACTTTTTCTATTCTTTGATTGATTATTTGTATGTTATTATTTGATATCTTTGATGCTTTTTCTAAAAATATACATTTACGTAAATCAGCTTCTATTAAACTTACTTTTGCTACCCCTGCTATAGATAATACTATACCGGGAAAACCGGCCCCACTTCCTATATCAACCAGGTGTATTTCTTTATTATCAATATATTGCATTAATTGTAATGAGTCTAATATATGACGTTGCCAAAAATTATGTATAGTATTATCCGATACAAGATTGATTGATTTATTCCATTTTTTAACTAATCTTTGAAAAATTTCTAACTTTTCAATTATTTCACGTGGAACTTCCATCACTATATTTAGTTTTTAAATAAATTATAATAGCCGTAATTGCTGCAGGTGTAATCCCTGAAATTCGACGTGCTACACCAATAGTAGTAGGTTTATGGGAAGAAAGTTTTTCCTGTATCTCTAATGATATACTTGGTATTTTAAAATAGTCAATATTTTTAGGTATTAACTGCACCTCTTCACTTTGAAATAAATTAATATCTGCGTGTTGTCTAGTTAAATATGAAGCATATTTTGCTTCAATATAGAGTAATTGCAAAATATTATTATTTTGCGTTTCTTTAAGCATAGGAAAAATTTTAATAGCTTGTTCAACATTAAAACTAGGTATTTTAAATAAGTCTAATACTGTTTTATGTGTACCATCCTGTGCAACCTGTATACCCATTTTAGCAAGTTTACTAGTAGTTAAAGACAAGGTATTTAATAATGATTTTGTTTTTTCTATATCTTCACATTTTTTTGTAAATATTTTTTTACGTTTTTCTGATACAACACCAATGTTTATACCTAATTCCGTTAAACGTAAATCAGCGTTATCTGCTCTTAAAGATAATCTATATTCTGAGCGAGAAGTAAACATACGATAAGGTTCTATAGTACAAAATGTTGTTAAATCGTCAATCATTACTCCAATATAACTGTTTGCTCTTGTTAACATAAACGGTGCTTGATCTTTTACTGCTAAAGCAGCATTTATACCGGCTATTATACCTTGCCCTGCGGCTTCCTCATATCCTGTAGTACCGTTAATTTGCCCGGCAAAATACAATCCAGCTATTTTTTTTGTCTCTAGCGTAACACTTATTTCACGTGGATCAACATAATCATATTCTATAGCATAGCCTGGACGTAAAACCTTTACATTTTCTAATCCTGGTATTGTTTTGATTAATTTATGTTGTACATCTTCAGGCAAAGAAGTAGAAATACCGTTTGGATAAATCGTATAATCATCTAGCCCTTCAGGTTCTAAAAATATACGATGTTCTGATTTTGTACTAAATCTGACTATTTTATCTTCAATAGAAGGACAATATCGCGGTCCTATTCCTTCTATCTGCCCTGAATACATTGCGGATTTATTAAGGTTCTCACGTATAATATCATGAGTTTCTGAGGTTGTTTTTGTAATAAAACAATTTATCTGAGGAACATTGACAACACTTGTTAATTCAGAAAAAGGACGAGGAGTTTTATCACCTGGCTGTAAAACTGTTTTTCTATAATCAATAGTACGACCGTCAATTCTAGGCGGTGTACCTGTTTTTAAACGGGCAATCTTAAATCCTACTTTTTTTAATGTATTTGATAATCCATACGAAGGCTCTTCATCTACTCTACCGGCAGGAATTTTTTTTTGTCCAATATGAATAAGACCTGATAGAAAAGTACCCGCAGTTAATATAATTTTTTGACAAGGAATTTTGCTATCGTTATTTAAAATAACCGCTTCAACTTTAGAAGATTTAATTTCTATATCTTCCACTTTTCCATATAGTATATCTAGATTAGGGTAATTTGTTAATATTTGATACATCGCTTTTTTATAAAGCTTTCGATCAGCTTGAGCTCTAGGTCCCCAAACTGCCGGTCCTCTAGTCTCATTCAGCATTTTATAATGTATACCGGCTTGATCTATAACATAACCCATTAACCCATCAAGGGCGTCGATTTCTTTAACTAATGTACCTTTTGCAATTCCACCAATTGCTGGATTGCAAGACATTTCGCCTAAATTTTCCGGTTTTAACGTAATTAAGAGAGTAGAAGCTCCAAGACGTGCAGAAGCGGCTGCTGCTTCTACGCCTGCATGTCCACCGCCTATAACTATTACGTCATATTTTAGCATTAATTATTCTATAATTTCAGATTTGTTAAAGAAAAATTCGATTTCTCTTTTCGCACTGTTTTCACTATCTGAACCATGAATACTATTAGCCTCAATTGATTCGCCTAAATCTTTTCTAATAGTTCCTGCTTCAGCTTCAGCAGGATTAGTTGCACCCATAATGGTACGGTTTAAAATTATAGCATCTTCCCCCTTAAGAACTTGAAGTACTACCGCTCCTGAAGTAATATATTCAACTAAGCTATTAAAAAACGGTCTTGCTCTATGTTCATCGTAGAAACACTCAGCTTCATATTTAGTTAAAAATTTCATTTTCTGAGCTACTATCTTTAAGCCTGCATTTTCCAAATAAGTATTAACTTGTCCTATTTTATTCCTCTTGATAGCATCAGGCTTAATCATTGAAAAAGTATATTGTATTGTCATTTTGTAACCTATTTGATATAATTGTTAAATTTATTTTTTAGCTGAACGATTCCATGTTAAAGCAAATAACCCTCCTCCTAAAAGAGCAGAAATACTGAAAAATATAAATACCCCATTCCAACCGTAATTATCGCTAATCCATCCTACGCCGACTCCCGCAATAGCCGCTCCTAAATAACCAAATAACCCTGATAATCCATTAGCCGTACCGACAGCCTGACGAGTACTAAAATCAGCAGCTGCTATACCTACAAGAAGCTGAGGTCCTGAAACAAAAAAGCCTATTAAAGAAAGAATTACTATACTTAATAATTCACTTTGAATAGGAATTTTCCAAAACAAGACTAACAATAAGCTAAGCAATACCATACATATGGATGCAACAGGACCTCGACGACCTTGAAATAGTTTATCAGATAAAACACCTGCTATTAATGCCCCTGGGATACCTATCATTTCATATAAACCGATTTGTAAGCCTGCATTTGCAAGGCTTATATTACGTAAATCTTTTAAAAATGTTGGAGCCCAATAAATTACTCCGGAACGTATTATATAAACAAACATGTTTGCTAAACAAACATACCATATTAGCTTATTACAAAAGACCATTTTAAGTAATTGAGGAGTTAATAGCTTCTCATAATCCCCTATAGCTTCAGGCGGATATTCTTTATATTCCTCTACGGTAGATAAGCCTACTTCTTTTGGAGAATTACGAAGCCTATTATATAAAAAAAGCGATACTACACAAGCAACTACACCGGGAACGAAAAAAGCAGCTCTCCAATCAAATTTATCGATTAAATAACCGCAGCTTATCATAGCAAGGGCACCACCTATTTGATTAGAAGTTGCACCCATAGCCCATTTAGTTCCAAGTTCTTTTGAAGCGAACCAGTGAGTAAGCATTTTTGTTGCAGGAGGCCAACCCATAGATTGAAACCAGTTACTGGCTATCCATAAAATTCCTATAAGCCATAAAGAATCTGCAAAACCTATTAGAATAGTAATGACCCCGACAAATAAAAGACCCAAAACCATAAATATCCGAGCATTAACTTTATCGCTAATAAACCCGTTACAAACTTTACTAACTCCATACATAATAGATGAAGCAGTTAATATCCAACCGATTTGTGTTTTAGTAACTCCAAAATATTCTCTTATAGCAGGTGTTGCTATATTAAAATTCTGACGACAAAAATAAAAAGTCGCATAACCTATAATAATAGAATACAAAATCCTTATTCGCCAACTATTATATTTTTTTACATATGGCGATCTTGGAGTTTTAATTTTGGGTTTTGTATCTGTCATATTATAAACTCTCCGACTATAAAAAAAGCAAGTTTCTAAGAAACTTGCTTTTTTATTTTAACAAACTCTATTTTTCAGTTTTATTTACCAAAACTTGATACTCTTTATTTAAACCTTTAACGGCATATATCCATAATATTACTATTACAAAGAATATAGAAGCAAAATATGGTGTTGCCTCAACAAAACCGAATGCAGGAAATAAAATAAAGAATGTGGATTGAATAATAGCACCACCCGATTTACCGAATCTTCCTCCGATAACTTCAACAGCAGCTTGCCCTTTTACTCGTAAATCCTTATCAAGCGGAATATACGCCATGTTTTTAGTGGCATCAAATAAAGAATATTTTACACCTTTACTTAAAACATTTTGAATCATACCGATCATAACAGCAAGTGCTAAAGGACCTGAAGCAAGAATACCTGTTAAATGCATAGCAATAACACTATCAAAAAATATAAATGCAAAAAATGCTGCACCGGTAATTAACATCATTAATGGAGTTATCATAGCTGCAGTTAGCCATGATACTTTTCTTAAAATATTACTACCTATAAGCATGAAAGCAATTGCAACCCAACCCTGATAAAATTGGAACTTACCCATATATATAGTATAAGCCTCTTTCGTCGGATACAATTCTTTTACTTTGGATTTCCAAACGCCTTCAACTAAGTTTACTGAAACACCGTAAGCAATAATTAACAATGCAATATAACCTACATACTTAGAGGTAAAGATCATTTTAAAACTGTCTATTAATGACATTTTAGCTTTAGCTTTCTTTTCTTTTACTAATGCCGGATCATAAAGTCTAGGATCGGTTAGAACATTTTTATTCATCCATCTATATGTTAATATTACCAAAAAGCTACTTGTTATCATTATAACAAATAAAGGCACAAATTTTAGATGTTCTGCAACTATTTGAGTTTTTTCATGTAAGAAATATCCAATAATCACGGATGTTACAGGCAATGCTAAATTAGCAAGTAAACCAAACATTGAGTAAAAACGTTTAGCTTCATCGGTTTTAGTAATTTGGTTAGCAAACTGCCAAAATAATAAACTAAGCATCATTGTTCCCCAAAGCTCTGCCATAGTATAAAAAGATGCAAAGCTCCATTTTCCAACTATTCTTATAAACCATTTAAAATTAGGGTAAGCTAAACTTAAAGATTCTATGGCTTCAGGATCAGGATGAACTAAATCAGGGTAGGGGTAAAGAACAAACGCAAATAACGCAAAATACCCTAAGAAAAATGAAGTAATAACATAAAATACGTTTTCTTGCTTTAAAATATCGCAGAGCTTAACATAAATTACCATAGCAATTACGGCAGAAGGTAGTACTATGTATGTTTTTAAGAAACTTATTGCTTCTGCCCCTATATCCGTTACTACAAATCCGTCTTTAATTGAACGAAGCGTTGAGTAGTTTAATAAAATACAGAACATCATAAACGCCATAGGAAGAAACTTCTTATTTTCATATCTTTCTATAGGCCAAATTACCTTTCTTAGTTCCGAGAGATAATTGTCACTTTTGGGAGTACTCATAAATTAAATTTTTCTATTTATTTTGAAGATAAATATTATACTAGAATATGTTAGAAAAGTCAAACCTATTGATTTTTTCTCAAAGGAAATTAAATAAAATGTATTAACTCTGAGATGTATAAAAGAAATATGACAATTTATTTACTTGATTTCAATTTCTATCTATAATTTTCTATTTATAAATTATTATAATAAAATATATGTCCAAATTAAAAATAGCTCTATTATTAACTGCTATAATTTTCATAACAGGTTGTAAAAGTAATATGAAAAATGAAAACAATATTTCATTACCGCAATATGTAACCTTAAACTTAGAGACTCTAAATAATTCTGAGGCTAAAACTATTAGAATAAAGGCAAAAACGTTAAACTTCCCTTTATCCGCAGAAGACTTACGTGATGTATCTATATTAGAGAAAAAATATGATCAAGAAGAAAATTGTGCAGGGCTTGCCGCACCGCAAATAGGTATCTCAAAAATGTATAATAATATTTGCAGTACATGAAAATGAAGAGTTAAAAAAATGGCGTCCTGACCTTAAGGATACAATGCCTAAAACTATATGGATTAATCCCTCATATAAACCGATAGGTATTGATAAACATGAAGATTACGAAGGATGCTTTTCTGTTGAAAATGCTACAGGTCCAGTTGCAAGATTCAAAAAGATTCATTATCACGCATATGATATAAATGGAAATCAAATCCAAGGCATCGCAGAAGGATTTTTAGCAAGAGTTATCCAGCATGAAATCGATCATCTAAACAGAAAAGTATTTTTAGATTATGTAGCTCCCGAAAAAATAATGACAAAAAAATATTTAGAAAAACGTAAAAAAGCTATGGAGCAGGAAAATATAAAATCTTAGAGCCCTCCAAATCTCAAATATCATTCTAGCTAAAATTTTAGTATGTCATTCCTAACTAAAAGCTGCATTGTTGTATGAAACGATGTCACTGCCGCAAAAGCGGGAATCTAAAAAAAAGCAAAACTATTCGAGCTTTTAATATAAAAAATTAAATATATTTGTATCTTTTAGTTACTGGATTCCTGCCTTCGCAGGCAAGTATTGTTGCGTGGACCGGTAAAACCCACTGTGTCACCTAGTTCGCTTGACCACGGGGTCCATAAAAACAATAAAAAATACTAATAATTTTAGCTTTAACTAGATCCCGTGGTCAAGCCACGGGATGACAGAGGTGAAATTGATCCACGCAAGCAATGCCTAGCAGGAATGATATCATTCCATGCTAAGGCAGCATAAATTCGTCTATATTATTTGGTATAATAACTATTGCATCGGATACGGGACGTATTGTATGTTCGCCTAAAGCTTTATATCTTCATCTCCTGTAACATTATTTATAATTTTCCCGTCCATAAATAGCGTGGAAGAACCGCCGCCGTCTAGATTAATTGCTGATTCACATCCAAGACTTAACATATAATCAGCAAGTTCTGTTTTAGTTAATCCTATCACAGTATCATTTACAAGGTGTTTTTCTAGAATCTTTAAAGCTTCGGGTAGCGTTAATTTCTCAAAAGTTACTCCTTTCTCTTTCCGTAATATTGTTCTTACTTGCACAAGCTTAAGGTCTTTTACATGCTGCTTATAAATATGCTCGGCTACAACTACAACTATGATACCGTCATTACGCACTCCCAAAGCAGTACGTGCATGAGCCGAATCATTTTGCTTTATATTATCTACAATATTTTTACCGTTTTGAACTAATACAGGAATGCCTGTTACTACTGAAGCAGTTTTGCTTAAATTTATAGACTTACCGTCTTTATCAATAAATTCTAAATTCAGCTTCACAGCATCATTTATATTTACTATCGGCAAGCTTACTTCTTTTGGGAAAGATAATACAAAACCTTTTTGCGGAATTTGATTATCACCATGATTGCTTATGTCCATAATAATCAAGTTCTGATCAATCAAGATTTCTTTGTTAGTATACGGCGTTAATGTAGTAGATGCCCACACATCATTATAGAAGGTAATATCTTTTGGATTTGAAAAATAATTAACTTGATTTGGAATAATCGATTTATCGCCTATATCTACAGAAATTTTTGCACTAGCCTTGGTAATTTGAATATTATTTTGATCTATGATTAACAAACTTTGTAGTTGTTTTCTAAGACTAAATAGCTTGCCATCAACCATTAAGGTAAGGCTAGGTCTACCGTCATCGCTACCTGCAATCTCAAAGAATCCAGCATTAATAGCAGCAACTGCATTAGTGCGGCGTGCTATAGCGTCTACTGTTTCTCTGCCTATAACCTGATTATGAGCTTTAACTAGTTTTAACTCAAAATTCTTAGGATCAATAGTTAATACATGGATAATATGCTTATCTTTTTCATAACGACTATACGTTAAGCCTGTATGTTCCTTTGCATATATTTTAAAACTGATTATTAAAATCACGAATAAGTAAACTAATCTAATCAATTGTTTTACTTTTTTTTACAATAAAATTTAACCATAATGCTTCTTTACTTGGAGAGAATCTCTTACTCTTTTCCGTCCATATTTTAACTACCTCAAAAAGCCCGTTAAAATAAGGTTTTATTGTATCTTTATTCATATTGTAAAAATCGCGAGCATCACGTTGTATAATATCTGAACCATATCCGTAAGAAGCATAAAAAATTCCTTCTGGCTTTAATGCAGCGTGAACTTTTTTATAAACATTGGTTGTTTCATTATAAGGTACATGAAGGAGAGTTGCTTGAGCCCAAACACCATCAAACGACTTCTTAAAATCGATATCTTGAAAAGTTGAGTGTAATACATTTATTCCAGTTTCTTTTGTAGCTAATTTAACCATTTCGGTTGAACCGTCAAAAGCAGTAACTTGATATCTTTGACTTAAAAAATATTTTGTATCACGACCGACTCCGCAACCGGCATCTAGAATATGAGCTTTATTCGGCAAATAGCTAATAAATTCTTTATAATTATCAGATAAATCTGCATTGATTGTTCTGTTATAAAACTCTTGAGCATTATTATTATAATATTGTATATTTTTCATAATTTTATATTTATTCCCAACTATTAGTATATTTATACTCACCAAACAATAAAATACAAATAATTTCTATTATATCTTTTCATTGACTATTAGACTTAAAAATGGTCTACTTATTAAGAAGTTTTTGCGTAGATACCGTAGTCATCATTGCGTACAAGCATAGGCGTGGTTCTTATGTCATTCCCGCGAAAGCGGGAATCCAGCGTAAAGCGAGATAAATCGAGCTTTTAATTTTAAAAATTTGCTATATTTATGCTTTTTTTTCTGGATTCCCGCTTTCGCGGGAATGACATAGGTACCCACACAACAATAACACTTATTAAGAATAAGGCTTAAGGTTTATATGATAAAAAAAATAATATTTGGAATAGCTATTTTACTTAGTACAAGCTGCTTTGCCAATAGTACAACTTCTGACGACTCAAAAAAATATGCAGCAAAAACCAACGACGCTACAACACAAAAAATTATAGATGATTTTTCTGCTTATGCCGGTACTATAAAACCGGAAGTACGCAAGGAAATACAAGAATATAGAGTAGAAATAGTCAATATTAATAAGAAGAAACGTGAACTATATAACAGCCTTTCCAAAGAGGCTCAAAATTTTTTAGCAGAGCAGCAAAAATATAAACAAAAACTATCCATCTCTAAACTACCTACAGAAGACAACTCTCCAAATAATACTGCTAATTCTAAAGATAATAAGGATACAGATACAAAATAAATTATTTTTCTCAGCCGTTATTGTGCGGGTCAAAAATCGTCATTGCGAACAGCCGTAGGCTGTGCGGCAATCTCATAAAATAATAACAAGCTCCTGAGATTGCTTCGTCAATTGCTACGCAACTTCCTCGCAATGACAGTAAACCTATCCCTACAACAACTACGCTTTTAGCTAGGTATTTCATAAATCTGCTCTACTACACCATCAAGACCCATTAAAAAAGTATAAACTTTTAATTGGGGGAATTTTTCTTTTATTATATCACGGGCCTTGTTTAAAATTTCTGCATGTGCTGCCGTTTCTTTTTCCTTGGTATTTAGCTGTTCCTGACCTATAAGTATTTTATAAGCTCCACATTCTCTATGATCAAGAAAAACAATTTGTTTGATATTATGTAATTCTTGTAAAATCTCGATAGTATCTTCTATTGTTTTTCCCCAATAAGTATATTCGTCGTTAACGAGGGCAAGCGATGCACCGGGCAGTGATACTTTATCAAAATTATCTTCTAACCCTAATTGCTTCATTAATTTATCTGTTTCATCTATTAATCTAAAATCTACACAACTAATTAAAAGAGTAGAAGCTTCATTTAATGTTTTTAAATGTTCATTACTTACTTCTACCTTTACAACTTTCTTATTGGCAATTATATCATTGTTAGCAGCGTAAAGATTTAAACTAGACACCATAATAAACCCTAAAATTATATATTTTACATATATCATAAAATTCTCCTATTTAAAAATATTTCTTACATGCTTTAAAATAAGAATAACCTGTAATGATTGTTAAAAAAGCGGCAATCCATAAAATTATTTCCCCTACTATATCTAAATAAATAATTCCTGAACCTTTGGAGCCTAGTATCAATATCGATAAAGCAAACATTTGTAAAAACGTTTTTACCTTAGCGAGTCTCGATACAGGCACACTAACCTTTACTAAAGCTAAAAATTCCCGAAGACCGCTAACTAAAAATTCTCGTACTAAAATTAATAGACAAGGTATCTCATCTACGTTATCTTTTTTTAGTAGCATTATAATAACGCAACCTACTAGTAGCTTATCTGCTATAGGGTCAAACATCTTGCCAAAGCTCGTAACTAAATTATATTTTCTTGCAATATAACCGTCAAAAAAATCCGTAATACTAGCTAAAACAAATAATAATGCCCCAAGTTTACGTGCAAGTGAATTATTTATATAAAATGCCAGTATAATAACCGGAATTACCATTATTCGAGCAATAGTTAGATAATTAGGTAAATTTTTATCTATTCTCATTAATTAATTAAATTTATTAATATAATATTGTTGAATTATGGATAGAATATTATTCCAAGACCAATATATTAAAAGTCCCACAGGAAAACTACTAAACATAAATAAAAAAATTAGCGGCATAAATTTCATTACTTGAGCTTGCATCGGATCGGCAGGTTCAGGACTCATTTTTTGCTGTAAGAACATAGTAATAGCCATTAAAATAGGCCATGCTCCAATCATTAAAAATGACGGCGGCGAGAACGGTAATAAGCCGAATAAATTAAAAATAGTAGTAGGGTCAGGTGCGGATAAATCTTTAATCCAACCGTAAAACGGTGCTTGCCGCATTTCAATAGTTACATACAATACTTTATAGATAGAGAAAAATACCGGAATTTGAACAAGTATAGGCAAACAACCCGCTACCGGATTTACTTTTTCTTTTTTATATAAAGCCATTATTTCTTGATTTAAACGTGCTTTATCATCACTGTATAAATTTTTTATCCTATCGATTTCCGGCTGTAAATTTTTCATTTTTTTCATCGAACGATAAGACTTATTGGCTAAAGTAAACATTAATAGCTTAATTATAACCGTAACAATTAATATACTAACACCGAAATTACCGACATAGCCATAGAAAAAATTCATGGCGTAGAAAACCGGTTTGGTAATTATATAAAACCAGCCGAAATCAATAGCTCTATCAAATAATTTAATATCATATTGCTTTTCATATTTATCAAGCAAATCTACTTTTTTTGCTCCTGCAAAAATTCTGCTTTTAATGGAAAAATTTTCGCCGGGCTTTATTATTTGTACCGGTGAAATAAAATCTACCTGATATCTTTCAGTCCCTTGCTTAAGAGCATAATTAAAATTCGAGCTGTAATTACTTGATTTATCCGGAATCAAGGAAGATAACCAATATTTATCGGTAATTCCTATCCAGTCAACCTTACTTGCTGCAAATTTTTCACTTTTCTTATCTTTAATATCATCATACGAATATTCTTTAAGATTCTCGTCTATACACCCGATAGGTCCTTGATGTAATATATTCACTGCTTTCTCTACAGCAATATATTTACGGTTTATTAAACCGTAAGATTGCACAGGAAGTTCTTTATCACTATTATTAACAATGGTTTGTTCTATAGTAAATAAATAGTTTTCATCGACAGTAATAGTAACTAAAAATTTAACTCCGTCTTCATTAACCCAAAATAAATTAACAGGTTTTTCAGGGCTTAATATTTCACTATCACTATTCCATATAGTATCGTTGTTAGGGAGTTTTACACTAGATAAATTACTAACTAAACCAATTTCAGCAAAATATGCATTTTCTGTATTAGCCGGTGAAAATAATCTCACTTCAGGACTATTGTTAGATAAATCTTGCTTATATTTCTTTAATATTAAATCGTCAAATCTAAGTCCTTTTAATGAAATAGAACCGGTGAGTGATTCAGATTCTATTTTAATACGCTGTACTTGACTTTCTTCTTGAACAACAATATCAGTTGCAGGTTTTACTAAAGCTTTTAACTGTTGTTTCTTTAAATTTTCTGCTTTCTGCACTGCTATTTGCTGTTGCTGTTTTTTTTGTTCAGGTTTTACAACAAAATATTGCCAACCGAAAATTATACTTAAAGACAGTATAATAGTGGCTATTAAATTAATTATATTATTATTCATTCCTAGGTCTTAAATTTTCATATTTTTAAAGCTTTAAGTTTTAAAGCATTTAGAGAAAATAATCAAGTAGTATATATACTTCTTTTCTTTCAAAAGTATTGAATATCCAAGATGAAGGGCGGCTTCCATCTTGGATACAAATTTAACTTCAGATATATTATACCACTCCTACATTCTGAAATATTTTTAATTTAAATTCAGGAAGTATAGAAATTAAATGTTCAGAAATATTATCTTGTATATTTTCATAACCTATTAAATTCACTTCTTTAACAAATATATATATTTCTATAGGCAACCCATTAATCGTAGGTTCAAGCTGTCTTACTAGAAAAGTAAATCCTTCGGTATAAACTGCTGGATTATTTTTTAGATATTCCTGAATATATAATTTGAATAGTTTAATGTTGGTTAAATCTTTCTCTTCTTTATCAAGAGTTATTTTATCTATTACATCCTTTGATATATAAGGAGATTTTTTTAGTTCTTTTAAAATAGTAGCATCACAGAAGTTAATAGTTGCCATATTAATATTAAATACTCTCTTTACCCTTCTTGCTCCTGATTCACTAATTCCTCTATAATTAGTTACGTTAGAATTTAAAATACTGTAAGTAGGAACTGTAGAAATAGATTGGTCAAAATTCCTAATTGTTACTACGGAAATAGTAATTTTTTCAACTGTTCCTTCAATTTCGCCTATACGTACCCAGTCTCCAATATTAATAATTTCTTGAGTAGTTAGTTGCAAGCTTGCAAGTAACCCTAAAACGGTATCTTTGAAAACAAATGTTAAAAGAGCTGCGGCTGCACCTAAACTTGTTAAGAATGTACTAAGCGAAATATTTAATATATATGAAATAGTTACCATTGCTGCAATAACTATGACAATAATTTTTAATATTTGAAAATATAAGCTAAGCGGTGCATTTTTTGTAACGGCCTTGATCCTATTGTTATACAAATCTGCAAAAGCATTTATAAGCGTTAATAATAACATCGTCACAGATATACTAGTATATAAGATTACTATAGTATCTTTGATTCCTAGTAATACATGTGCTTTAAAAGAAGTAGGATGAAAAACATTTCCCCAACCTATAAAGTAAAGTGCTAATAAAGTGTGTAATAAATAACGAAATATAGGATATTTTTTTAGTATCCTTTCATAATCATCATAATGATGTCTAGTTAAATAATTTTTTACAGGAATAAAAATTAATCTTTTAATTAGAAATATCACCGGTATAAGAGATACTAACATAACAAACAATAATACTAACTCAGTACTTGAGGTATGATATAGATCCATTAAATATTGCATATTTTACCTATCATTATTATTATAAAATATAAATCTTTTTTATTATTACTAAAAATTTTATTTTTTCAATAATTTTAACTCAAAAGAATTTGGTATTGCTAACCAAATATAGATACTGTTATTGCGAAGCCACGAAGTGACTGTGGCAATCCATAAAAATAATAAAAAACCGGATTGCTTCGTCAATTACTTACGTAATTTTCCGTAACTCAGACGTTAAATGAATTAAATAACTTATTATGACATTTCCTAATATCAATCCAATTATTTTCTCTATAGGTCCACTTGCTGTCTCTTGGTATTCTCTTTCATATGTAGTAGGAATTTTGCTAGGTTGGTTCTATGCAAACAAAATTATAGAAAAATTTAAGCCTCAAATTACTAAAAAAAATCTAGAAGATTTCATTACTTATGCCGTTATAGGCATAATAGTCGGAGGCAGACTAGGATTTGTTTTATTATATAACCCTTCTAGATATTTTTCACATCCAATAGATATCTTAAAAACTTATGAAGGCGGGATGTCTTTCCATGGCGGAGCTTTAGGGGTGATTATTGCTGCTTATTTGTTTTGTCGAAAATATAAAGTTAATTTTTTAAGTCTCACAGATATAATAGCCCCTGTAGTACCTATCGGATTATTTTTAGGTAGAATCGCTAATTTTATTAACGGTGAACTATACGGACGTATTACAAATTCTTCTTTTGGTATGATTTTTCCTAATAGTGATTTACAGCCCCGTCATCCTAGTCAGTTATATGAAGCTTTTTTTGAAGGTTTAGTATTATTTTGTATCTTAGCGTATGCAACATTTAGGCACAAAACTCTTAAAAAGTGCGGTTTAAACTCAGGAATATTTTTAATATTTTACGCTCTTTTCCGAATCACTATTGAAATATTTAGAGAACCAGACATACAAATCGGGTTTATTTTAGATAGCTTAACTATGGGACAAATCTTATCTGTACCTATGTTACTTTTAGGAAGTTATTTAATATGTCAATCGAATCCAAAATAAGACAATCAATTGAACAAAACGGCTATATTACTTGCGATGTTCTCATGCAGGAAGTATTACAATCAAATCCTACTTCCTATTATAAGCAAGTAAAATCATTGGCTAGCGAAGGGGATTTTGTTACGGCTCCTGAAATTTCGCAGCTATTCGGTGAAATTATCGGCTTATGGTGTATCAAGGAGTGGCAAAGAATCGGTTGCCCAAAAAGTCTTAGTTTGGTTGAGTTTGGTCCTGGTCGAGGTCTATTAATGCGTGATTTACTACGCACTGCAAAATTAGTACCGGAATTTTACAAAGCTTTATCAATTGAACTAATAGAAATTAATCAAAATTTTATTGCTCATCAAAAGGCTAATTTACAAGATATTAATTTACCGATTAGCCATCGATCATTTGTAGAAGATATACCCAAAAAACCTACTATAATAATAGCTAATGAATTCTTTGATGCTATGCCGATAAAGCAATATATTAAAGTCAAGGAATTATGGTATGAAAGAATATTTGTAGTGCAACCAGTAGACGGCAGAATTAAATACGATAAAATAAGCGTTAATAAGCAATTACAAGAATATTTGCTGCGTACTCATATTGAAGCAAAAGACGGAGCAGTGCTTGAAGAATCTTATAAATCGATAGAAATTATAAAATTTATAGCACAGCATCTAAAAACACTGAGCGGTAGTTGCTTAATAATAGATTATGGCTATGATATAGCTCCAAATGATAGAACTAGATATCAATATAATCCAACATTACAAGCGGTCAAAAACCATAAATATTGCCCCATCCTTGAAAATCTTGGAGAAGCTGATTTATCGGCACATGTGGATTTTTATACATTAAAAACAGTAGTTAAAAATAGTAAAATAAACGTAATAAATACAATATCGCAACGAGATTTTTTAATAGAAAACGGAATCTTATTAAGCAAACAAACATTACAAGACAAGCTTAGCGAGGAGCAAGCCCAAATAATAGAAAAGCAGGTAGAAAGATTAATATCACCGAAACAAATGGGAACATTATTTAAAGTATTACAAATTATGAATTAATCTATTCAGCATCTCGGTACTTAATCCATAAATTTTGGGATTTTTTAAGCAAATTAACTTTTTCTTGTTCGTCTGAAATATGCTTTAATATTTCTTGATATATTTGATTTAGTTTCTTATCAACTTTCTTATATTCTTCGCCGGCACAATAATTCATGTCACCTTGTGTCATGGCATTATTACTTTTAAAAATAATTAATTAAGAATCATACGCCATGACGTTCTGCAATTAAACTTTTTATTTTACCGATAGCTTTAGCAGGATTTAAGCCTTTCGGGCAGGTCTTAGTACAGTTCATAATCGTATGGCAACGATAAAGCTTGAACGGATCTTCTAAATCTTCAAGACGTTCGCCGGTATGATCATCCCTTGAATCGGCAATCCATCGATAAGCCTGCAATAAAATCGCAGGACCCAAATATTTATCACCGTTCCACCAATAGCTAGGACAGGAAGTAGAACAGCAAGCACATAATATGCACTCATATAAACCGTCAAGCTTTTCTCGGTCTTTAATCGACTGTAATCTTTCAGAGTTTGAAGGGGTAGGGCTATCGGTTTTGAGCCAAGGTTCTATAGATTCGTATTGTGCATAAAAATGCGACATATCAGGTACTAAGTCTTTCACTACTTTCATATGAGGAAGGGGATAGATTTTGATATCGCCTGATATCTCTTCTATCGGTTTTATGCATGCTAAAGTATTTGTACCGTCAATATTCATGGAACAACTACCGCAAATTCCCTCTCGACAAGAACGCCTGAACGTTAGAGTCGAATCGATTTCGTTTTTGATTTTAATTAAAGCATCTAAAACCATTGGTCCGGTTTTGCTTAAATCTATCTCAAAACTATCGATAGTAGGATTCTCATCAAGATCAGGGTCATACCTATAAATTTTTACCTTTCTAGGTTTAAGCATTTCCTCTTGTTCTTTATGCTCTTTTCCTTTTTTTACTACTGAATTTGGCGGTAATCTTAACTCTGCCATTTAAGTATTCTCTTTTTTAGCCTTACTTGTTTTTGTTTTCTCAGGTGATTTTTCTTTATCTATTTTTATAGTAGATGAATCATTAAAAGGAAACTTATTTTCCTCTTCTGAATCTAAAGCTCTACCGCTAAGTAAATTTTTAATTTGCTGACCTGATAATGTCTCATACTCAATTAAAGCATTCGCTAAAGTATGAAGTTGATCTATATGTTTTGTTAAAATATCTTTTGCAAATTCATATCCTTGCGTAATAATTCTTTTAACTTCGGCATCAATTAACTCTGCAGTAGCTTCCGAGGTTTCATTACTCGGTTGTCTACCATACATATCATCACTGCTTGAACCATGGAATATCGGTCCTATTAAATCACTTAAACCTGCTTTTGTAACCATCGCTCTTGCAATATTAGTTGCACCTTTTATATCCGATGAAGCTCCTGAGGTAACTTTATTTCTACCGAAAATAATTTCCTCTGCTACTCTTCCCGCCATATAAACTGCTATAGATGATTCCATTTGTTCACGATTCTGAGAATATTCATCAGTTTCAGGAAGTCTTTGCACCATCCCAAGAGCATTACCGCGCGGTATAATCGTAGCCTTATGAATAGGCGATGCTGCAGGACAATACAGCCCTACTAATGCATGTCCACCTTCATGATATGCAGTCAATTTTTTTTCTTTTTCCGACATTGCGATAGAACGACGTGCAACTCCCATCAGCACCTTATCTTTTGCCTCTTCCATGTCGTGCATATCTACTTCTTTCTTACCAAGCCTTGCAGCAATAAGAGCAGCTTCATTAACTAAGTTAGCAAGTTCAGCACCGGAAAAGCCCGGGGTACCACGAGCAATAATTCGTGCTAGTACCGTACTATTATATTTAATTTTCTTTAAATGTACTTTTAGAATTTGCTCACGACCGTTTATATCAGGGTTTGCAACGGCAATTTGACGATCAAACCTACCAGGACGTAGCAATGCACGATCAAGAACATCAGGACGGTTTGTAGCTGCAATGATCACAACTCCCTCATTTGCTTCAAATCCGTCCATTTCAACTAACATTTGGTTTAAGGTTTGCTCACGTTCATCATTGCCGCCGCCCATACCGATACCTCTATGGCGACCTACCGCATCAATTTCATCGATAAAGATAATACAAGGAGCATTACGTTTACCCTGTTCAAACATGTCACGCACACGGCTTGCACCAACACCTACAAACATTTCAACAAAATCAGAGCCGGATATGCTAAAAAACGGAACATTAGCCTCACCTGCAATTGCTTTAGCAAGCAGGGTCTTTCCTGTTCCAGGAGGTCCTATAAGTAAGCAGCCTTTCGGTATTTTACCGCCAAGGTTTTGGAACTTGCTTGGATCTCTTAAAAAATCTACTATTTCAGTTAATTCTTCTTTTGCTTCATCGATACCTGCTACATCTTTAAAGGTAATTTTTGGTCCTTTATCTGATAGCAACCTAGCTTTCGATTTTCCAAACCCCATGGCTTTCCCGCCTCCATGCATTTGACGCATGAAAAAAACCCAAACACCTATCAATAAAAGCATAGGAAACCAAGAAATTAAAAAGCCTAAAAAGGTATTCATTCTTGTTTCAAGAGGCACCACTTCAATATTAACGTCATTACTAGTAAGACGATTTACTAAATCAGGATAATCAGGAGCATAAGTGTTAAAAGTAGAGCCGTCATTTGAAGTGCCTTCAATTACTCTACCTTGAATTTTTACCGAATTAACGGTCTTTTCATCAACTCGTGTTAAAAAATCCGAGAAAGTTATATTATTTCTTCCGCCAAGTAAACCGTCAGATTGGAAAACATTAAAAAGTAATATTACAAAAACAAAAAGTGCTGCCCAAGCTAAAATACTTCTACCTTGATTATTCATCGATATAAAACCTAATAAAAATTTTTATCGGTATTAGAGGCGTTGTTGTATGGATCGTTTTTTTTCATCATTACGAAGAAAAATTGCAAGTTTTGACAAAGCAATCCAGTAAAAAACACTAATTTATAGCATTTTTTATGGATTGCCGCACAGCCTACAGCTGCTCGCAATGACGATTTGGTATCCATGCAACAAAGCTAAATACCGGTGTTAGCAAAAATGGGTGAAACGAGATACAAAATTTGGAGCAAAAGATACTTCAAAGTTCCACATGTCGTTATCATAATATGATATATGTGGTATTACTATAACTTTTTCAAGTATTTTAATGATAGGTAAGGTAAATAAAATTGCATTGTGGTTTTTGCAGGATAGATTTTTCAAAGGTTCTAGATCTAATTGTTTCTTTATCATTTTATAATCTTCTAACGATAGATGAGTTACAAAACAATTTGGAGTTTCTTGATTTCTTGTGATGCAAAATCTATTATCCCAAATAACGGATTTATCTAGTAATATTTTACTTTCAGGTAATTTTTTGCCGAATTCCCTGTATATAAGTAACTCGTTTTGTATACGCTTAATTACACAGCCATGAAGGGTATTCTTAAAGTTTACGTCTTGAGTAATTAATTTCAAAATAGGTTCTACCGAATAAAAACGAGCTGCTCTAGATTGTCCGCTAATTATTATCAGTAAAAAATTAATTATTTGTACTTTCACCTCATTTGAAAACTTATCAAATTTAACTAAATCAAGAAAAGCAAAGCCATATTCAAAAATTTTGACTGCTTCGGCTATTGCTGATATTAACTCCGGTTTAAATTTATTATCCAGTAAATCATTAATTTTAAGCTGTTGTAAGATTATCTCGGCTTTAATATAGCCTTCACCTTTAGCTAATTTTTGCCTAATAATATTTCGTCTATATTTATCAGATGAATTTGACTCATCTTCAAACCACTTTATATTATGACTGACTAAATACTCTACTAATTCACTTTTTGGAATATTATATAGCGGTCTAATTATTTGTATATTATTATACCAATTAATATTACTGCTACTAAGTCCAAATATACCGCTATTACGTTCTAATCTTAAACAAAAATTTTCTACGTAATCATCTTCATGGTGAGCAGTTAAAAGTACTAATATATCGAGTTCTAGACATAGATTTGTCATCAAATCATAGCGTCCTTCTCTTGCTCTTTCTTGTAAATTGGAAAAATTATTTTGATGATCAAAAGATAAACTATAATGCTTGCGATTTAGACTATTACTGATATTTTGGATATAATGGGTCTCTTGCTTCGACTGTTCCCGTAAGTTATGATCAACCGATATAACAGATAATTCTATATTATTTTTTTCTGCCCAAATATTAGCAAGATAAAGAAGTGCTACCGAATCGCTCCCACCGGAGACTGCAACCGCTATTTTAGATAAACCAAAATTACCTATTAGATTATTGATATTATACTCAAATTTTTCATATAGCATGGTTGAAAAATATTAGTATTGTTGAAAGTTATTTTTAAGGATATCGTAGTTAATTCGGTAGTGTACAAATTATGTTATTCCCGCATAGGTGGGACGTTGTTGTATGGATACCGAACCGTCATTGCGAGGAGCGAAGCATTGTTGCAATCCAGAAAAATAATTAAAAAAATTCTGTAAATCAGAATTTTTAACTAGATTGCCGCACTCACTTCGTTCGTTCGCAATGACGATAGAAAAAATTTATGCTGACTCAGCTAAATTTTCTGAAGTTTCAGTCTTTTGTTCGCGTAAATAATCTTGTGCTTCTGATTCTGATCTTGCAACAATAACCGTAACTATAGCATTAAGCTCCGCATGGAGTCTTATTTCAACTGTATAAATTCCGGTAGATTTAATTTGTTTATCAAGAATAATATTTGAATGAGAGATATTATAAGATACATTTTCAGATAATTTATCGGCTATTTCTTTGTTAGTAACCGAACCGAAAAGTTTACCGTCATCTGATGTTTGACGGATAAAAACTAATTTTTGATCTTTAATAAGAGCATTAATTTTTTCTACTTCTTCTCTTATTTGCTTATCTTTTGCTTCAAATTCGTGTTTTTGTTTCACTATTAGCTCTTTATTAGGCTCAGTAGCTCTAATAGCTAATTTTTGCGGTAAAAGATAATTACGACCAAATCCGTCTGCTACTTTGAGCATGTCGCCAATTTTACCTAATTTTCTTACGGGTTTTATTAATATAATTTCCATGTATTATGCCTTTATTTAGCTTGAAATACAAAAGGTAATAACGCTAAAATTCTTGCAATTTTAATAGCATTATTTAGCTTTCTTTGTTTCTTTGCACAAACATTTGTGATCCTGCTTGGTAGCATTCTACCGCCTTCAGAGACAAATTTTATTAAAAGCTCAGGATTTTTATAATCAATAACAGGTGCATTAGGCACAGAAAGAGGGCATCCTTTACGTCTTCTAAAAAACACTTTTTTAGCAGTTTTATCTCCTACCTTGCGAGTAGCTGTTTCACTAGCATTATTACTTTTTAACATTCTTTAACCTTAATTCTTACAAATTTAATTATTAATCGTTACATCAATTACCGGAGTATTCTCTGTACTCTGATTTTTTAATATCGGTGAAGGTTCACTACTAATTGAATCTGCTTTAATTGTAAGAAATCTAATGATATTTTCGTTAAGCTTCATTTTTCTTTCTAGCTCTTCTTTTACATTACCAGTAATATCTAGACCTAAAAAATAATAATGTCCTTTTTTGTTATTACCGATTTTGTAAGCTAAAGTTCTTAACCCCCAATATTCTTTTTTTATTATAGTGCCATTATTATCTTTAATAATTTTAACAAAATCATCAACGATTTTATCTATATCGTTTAATGATACGTCTTGGCGTATAATAAAAACTGATTCATAAAAGCTCATGATATATAAAAATCTCCAACAAACAAACTTTAAAATAAAGCTATTTATAGCAACTAAAACTATTAAATTCAAGTATTATCTTTAAAAAATTATTATTTCTTTGTTTCTTTTTATAAAAAGTTTGCTATAAACCCTAATAAATCAGAAAATTATTACAAAAGTTTTTAATTATTTACTAAATATTAATGGAGATTAATTCAGTGTTTGATAAGCTATTACCTGAAGTTTTAATTATAGAAGAAAAAAATAAAAAAAGTGTTAATATTTCTTTAAGTAATGATATAGAGAGAGAGCAGGATTTAATATAATTAGATTAGGGCTTCAACTCTAGAAAAAGCATTAACTTATTTCTTTAGTCAGCCGCTTGCTATCATGATTATTAGTGCAGAATTACAAGAAAATCCTTTAATAACAATAAATAACGTTAGAAAAATTAATAAATTTTCTAAAACGCCTATAATATTTTTATTAACAAGCAATTAAATGTAACAGAAATAGACGATAACGTACTATTTTTTTATAAGCCCTTTTTATCTGAGCAAATAGTAGGTACTTTAAAGAGCTTATTGAGACGTTCTAAGTCAGTTTTACAGGATAATATTATTAAATTTAAGAATATAAATATTGATTTAAATACTGAAAAAGTATACAAAGACGGACTGAATATTCGCCTAGGTCCTACTGAGTTTAAAATTTTGCGACTTTTTTTTTTCAGTTTCCAAATGAAGTATTTTCGCGTCAAGAAATAATAAAATATTTATGGGAAAGTGAAGAGACCTTTAATGAACGTCTTATAGATGTTCATATAAAATAGAATTAGAGAGGCCTTAGGGAAAGACAATTTAATTATTAAAACCGTTCGTTTTATCGGTTATTGTTTAAATAAGGATAATGGTTAGGCTCTGTGAAGGAGAATTAATCTATTTTTTACTGTAAATTATAAGATTTTTTTGAGATAGGAACAACTATTACTGCAAAAATCTTATTAATTTTCGCTAAAAAATATCTAAAAATACAAATAATTTAATCCTCTTTCACATAACCTAGAATTTTGTTGTCAAAATTTTCTTTGTATTTATGCATTAAGTATGTTAATATCTATTAATTATATTTATGTATACTATAATATAATAAGATTTTATTCGTTGCCAATTTATATATTTTATAACTAAAAACTGTAAATTTTATGTTAAGTAAACTAAATAAGCCTGCTTTATTTGCTTTAATATTTTATCCTATTTTTATCATATCTCTTGTAGTTAAATATTCGTTTAATTATGGGATAGGACTAACTGAAGTTATTTTTATAATTGCTAGTTATTATATTAATAATATTACCGTTGGGATTGGTTTGCATAGATTGTGGTCTCATAATGCCTATAAAATAAATAAATATGCCGAGTTTGTCTTAATTATGCTGTCTGCAGGAACATTACAAGGACCGGCTTTATCTTGGGCATCGAATCATTATAAACATCATAGATATACGGATCAAGACCAAGATCCGCATACTCCTTTAAAATTTGACAATAAATTTTTAGGCTTTATGTGGTCTCATATAGGATGGATGCTAGTCGGAAGCGGTAGCTATAAGTCTATTGATCGTATTACTTGGGCTAAGCACGGGAAAAACAATTTATTAAAATGGCAGCTAAAATATTATTGGCAAATAGCAGCTTTTATGAATATTGTCGTGCCTTTATTTATCGGTTACTTAGTCGGCGGTACTATACAATCGGCATATGCAGGATTTTTATTTATGGGACTCGGTAGATTCCTACAGCAGCAAGCAACCTTTTGTGTTAATTCTTTATGCCACTTTGCCGGTAGTAAACAATATTACAAAGGTACCGCTGGAGATATTTGGTGGATGGCTCTATTTTTACTAGGTGAAAATTGGCATAATTACCATCATGCTTTTCCTTCAGATTATCGTAACGGTGCAAAATGGTATCATTTTGACGTTCACAAATGGATAATATTTTTAATGAGTAAAATAGGTTTAGCTTCAGAACTTGAACGTACTACAAAAGTACGTATACAGGCAAAAATGCAAGAAACTTTAAGCTATCTTAGTGAAAAACAAAAGCAAAAATTGACTTTAATGCAAACTAAAATAGATCATTTATTAGAAAATCTATGCTTAAAAATTAAAGAGCTTGAAGAATCATCTATTACTATTAAAGAACAATTTAAAAAATCTTTTGTAGAAATACAAGAATCACTTAAAAATTTAGCAGAGCAAGTAAGTTCTGCAACGCAAATAACAGAAAAACCTTCGGAAAAATTACTAAAAATAGTTAATAAAAAAATTATTGATGCCGAACAATCTATTTATAAGCTGTATAATCAATTAAATACCTTAAAGGTATCTAATTAGGCATTATTAAATAAAGATAAATATCGTCATTGCGAACGAGTCTTGTTGCGTAGCCCCGGTCGTCATTGCGAGCAGCCATAGGATGCGTGGCAATCTCATGAAATAGTAACAAACTCCTGAGATTGCCGCGTCGTTGCTAACGCAACTCCTCGCAATGACGAAAAAACTGATCCACGCAACAACACTACTTTTTTAGCCAATACCGGTTTCAATATTAAATGATAAAAATTTTAGGTATAGAATCAAGCTGTGACGATACAGCTGTTTCTATAATCACCGAAAATCGAGAAATCTTATCTAATATAATCATTTCACAAAATACAGAACATGCAGTTTTTGGAGGGGTCGTGCCTGAAATTGCTGCACGTTCTCACTTATCTAATCTAGATAAAGCATTAAAAAATGTTTTAAAAGAGAGCAACACTAAATTAACGGAAATTAGTGCAATTGCCGCAACTTCCGGTCCGGGCTTAATCGGAGGTGTTATAGTCGGTTCAATGTTTGCAAGGTCGCTAAGCAGTGCTTTAAAAAAACCATTTATTGCAATTAATCATTTAGAAGGTCATGCCTTAACCGCAAGGCTAACCGATAATATCCCTTATCCTTATTTACTCTTGTTAGCTTCGGGTGGACATTGCCAATTTGTAGCAGTTTTAGGACTCGGAAAATATAAAATCCTAGGGTCTACTATAGATGATGCCGTAGGCGAAGCCTTTGACAAAGTAGCAAAGATGCTAAACTTAGCCTTTCCTGGAGGACCTGAAATTGAGAAAAGAGCAAAACTTGGCGATCCTCATAAATATAAATTTCCAAAACCTATAATTAACAGCGGTAATTGCAATATGTCCTTTTCAGGGCTTAAAACTGCCGTGCATACTTTAATAATGAATTTGCAAGAAATTAATTATAAAGACCGTCATCATTTAGAAAGCTTCAGACAAGATGAATTTAAGGAAGAGCCTGCACAGCGTACAAAAGTACGTGAGCACAGGCGAAAGCCGCAAAATTCGCTTGTATCAAGCTTTCTAAATGATGATGTAATTAATGATATAGCGGCAAGTTTTCAGTTCACCATAGGAGAAATTCTAGGTAGTAAGGTACAGGATGCTATTAGAGCATATGAACAAATAACAAATAATTTTGATAAGAAGAATATAGTTATTGCCGGCGGTGTTGCTGCTAATAAATATTTACAAGAAATATTAAGTAATTGTGCTAAAACATATGGTTATCAGCTTATTTATCCACCTATCCGTTTATGTACCGATAATGCTGCAATGATTGCATATGCAGGACTTGAGCATTACAATAATAAGTTATTTACTCCTTTGAATTTCTGTCCAAAAGCTAGATGGAGTTTAGAGGATATCAGTAAATAAATTTTAATATTGACACTTCTTAATTTAGTAGTATGATATGTAATTACCATGAAACATGGTAATTATCTATATAAAAAAGAGGTAAGTTTATGAGCAATAACAATTATGAAAACATATACAAAGCATTTAATTGTTTTTCAGAAGCAACCAATTCTGCCTATTCAGCCGTAAATAATTTTTTAGAACTACCTAATGTATTTAATAAATATCCTACTGTTATTTCTTTAATTTTTTCTAAAACAGCAAAATTAGACTCTAATATAACCAATATAATTAAAAACGGTATTATTATATATGAGATATCAACAACCTTAATAGGTGCTGTAAATACTTTTTATAAAGATAAAAAACTAGTCGATAAAATATTAAAAGACGGACAGAATGCTATTGATAAGCTTATTGAAACAACAACTTACTTATCGCCAATAGTTACAGATATTACAAATTCTTACTTAGTTGATCCGTATAAAGAAGAAAAAACACTATTATTTGACTTACAAATTCCTAACTCTACTAGTAATGATTGTTATAAATTATTAGGTACTGAAAGTATAACATTAACTGAAATTGAATGTTATTAACTCTAAATTGACCCGAATTATGGATAAAGATTTATCCATAATTCGGTGAGTAATATTTCTTTTTTATATCAAATTATGATATCAATTTGTGAAGCATCGGATCCTAATGTATAAGTTTCCATGTCTATATCGGTATTTGTGGATACTAATTGCTCTATGTTAGAAAGCTATAGATCAAAATTACTTTTCCATGTATCATATATGATTGGCTTGTTTTTCATACTAATACATAGGGTATGATCATCCTCGTGCTTAACATTAGTTATTTCAAACTTAGTATTTGGCAATACTACTATTTCCTTTTCCCCATCGTTTAATATAATAGAAGAAATATCAGCACCTACTAGAGGGGAATTCATTTCAATTTCATATTCAATATTAATTTGATGCGGTTTTAATTCATCTGACATATGATTATTAATAATACTCTCTCTGCTCAGAAGTTGTAGACATAAACCGCTCTGTAGAATATTCATTTCCTATGTTAAATGTACCCACCTCTGATTTTTCTCTTGTTTCTCCACGCCAAATAGTAAGATTTTCAACTTGTCCTTGACTCATTTGGTATTGATCATTAGTTAGTATTACTAAAGCACGTTGCATTTCATAGGATTCTTTTGTTTTATCATACAACCTCATATAGCCGGTTTCTTTGAAATCTTTCAATGCAAAAAATTCTCTAAAAGTTATACTGTTATTATCATCTAATTCTGCTTCATTGTAAGCATCGAGATATTCTTCAAGTTCTACTCCATCTTGTTTTTTTGATTCTTCCAGCTCATTTAAGGAGTAGATTTCTTTCAATATCTCTTCTGCTGTTTCATAATCTATTTCATCGTCATTATACATAATGCTTCACACCTCCGTTCATTAGATTTTTATTGTATCTAACTTACTTATTTATCAAAGTTAGAAAGGTGGTTATAACAAAGTAATAGACTAGGCTCAAGAAAAAATTAATGAAAATCATGAATTATGCAATAATTTAGTTTTCGTACGCAGAGCTTAATCAATTATCTTTATCCTTAGTTCTTCCTTTTCTCTACCTATTTTCACGGTATTGCCGCTACTTATTTCGCCTGCTAAAATCATTTTGGCTAAGTTATTTTGTATTTCCCTCTGGATAAGGCGTTTTAAGGGTCTTGCTCCAAAGCTTGGGTCATAGCCTTTTTCGGCTAAATAATTTAAAGCAGATTCATCAAATTCAAGAATAATATTTTGTGCTAGTAAAATTTTCTTTAAGCTTTCAAGCTGTATCTTAACTATATCATGAATATTATTACGATTTAGGCGATGGAATAATATAATTTCGTCTAACCTATTTAAAAACTCAGGCTTAAATACTGCTTTTACATATTCCATAACCTCATCTTTTACTTTATATGTATCTTCGTTCTCTTTCTGATTAACGAGTATCTCAGCACCTAAATTAGAAGTTAAAACTATGATAGTATTTTTAAAATCAACTGTGATACCCTGACTATCGGTTAATCTTCCCTCATCAAGTATTTGTAGCATAATATTAAATATGTCGGGATGGGCTTTTTCAACCTCATCAAATAATATTACCTGATATGGGCGGCGTCTTACTGCTTCCGTTAACACCCCGCCTTGATCATATCCAATATAGCCGGGAGGTGCTCCTATCAGACGAGAAATAGCGTGCTTCTCCATATATTCCGACATATCTATACGAAGTATCGCATTACGGTCATCAAAAAGAAAACTAGCTAAGGCTTTGGTAAGCTCAGTTTTACCAACTCCTGTCGGTCCTAAGAATAAGAACGAACCAAGCGGACGGTTAATATCCTGAATACCTGCACGTGATCTTCTTACCGCATCACTAACACCTTTAATTGCCTCATCCTGCCCTATTACCGATTCTCGTAATTTCTGCTCCATTACAAGTAGACGCTCACGCTCACTTGATAGCATCGTATCAATTGGAATACCAGTAATACGAGAGATAATACTTGCTATATCACTTTCCGATATAATTTCTTTTAATAGCCCTTTATTATCCATACTTTCGACTTCCTGAATCTTTTTCATAATCTCAGGTATAATTCCGTATTTTAACTCACTAGCTTTAGCGAGATTAGCGTCACGCTCGGCACGCTCTAGATCGATTCTTGCTCGTTCTAACTCTTCTTTAAGTTTTTGGGCTTGCTGTAGTTTAGACTTTTCTGCTTGCCATTTAGCGTTCATATCATATGATTTAGATTCTAACTTTTCGAGTTCCTCGGTTAAATGGGTAATTTTCTTTTTAGAATGCTCGTCATTTTCTTTTTTAAGTGCTGCAAGCTCAATCTTTATCTGAATAATACGGCGATCTAGCTCGTCAAGCTCTTCAGGCTTACTTGACAATTCTATTTTCATACGGCTACAAGCTTCATCAATCAAATCAATAGCTTTATCAGGTAAATAACGATCGGTAATATAACGGTTTGATAACGTCGCTGCTGCAACTATTGCACTATCGGAAATTCGCACGGCATGATGCAGCTCATATTTTTCTTTAATTCCTCTAAGTATTGATATAGTATCCTCAACCGTCGGCTCACTCACGTAAACAGGCTGGAAACGGCGAGCAAGTGCTGCATCTTTCTCGATATATTTACGATATTCGTCTAGAGTAGTAGCACCGATGCAGTGCAGCTCACCACGAGCAAGCATCGGCTTTAGTAAATTCGAGGCATCCATAGCACCGTCGGTTTTTCCCGTACCGACTAATAGATGTAATTCATCGATAAATAAAATAATTTCACCGCTTGATTCTTTAATTTCGCTAAGCACTGCTTTAAGACGTTCCTCAAATTCACCTCGATATTTAGCTCCTGCTATTAATGCTCCCACATCAAGCTCAATAATACGGCAGTTCATAAGCGACTCAGGTACGTCCTTACTAAATATACGTTGTGCAAGCCCCTCTATTATAGCAGTTTTACCGACTCCTGGTTCACCGATCAACACAGGATTGTTTTTCATGCGTCGTGATAGTACCTGCACGGTTCTTCTTATTTCTTCATCACGTCCGATTATCGGGTCAAGCTTACCGCTTTCGGCAAGCTCTATTACATCTCTGCCGTATTTCTTTAGAGCATCGTAACTATTTTCTGCCGATTCGGTATCTGCTTTTTTGCCTTTACGAAGCTGTAAAATAGCTGCTGCTAATTTTTTACTATTAATTCCATTATTCGTTAAAATTTTACCGGCTATAGTATTATCATAAGTTAATGCTTCAAATATACGCTCTATGGTTACAAAGCTATCCCCACTGTCTTTAGCAATGCTACTAGCTTTTTCTAAAACTTTAAGAGCTTCAGCAGAAGAATAAACTTGTCCCCCTCCCTCAACCTGAACTTTTGGGATTTTATTTAGTTCTAGCTGAACTTGATCTTTTAATAAGTTTATATTACCTCCAGTATTATTAATAAGGGTTTGAATTATACCTGTTTCTTCACTTAAAAGACTAGATAATAAATGCAAAGGTAATATTTGCTGATGATCGTTTTTAGCAGCAATCGATTGGCTACTAGCTATCACTGATTTAGCATGTGCAGTAAATTTATCAATATTCATATAAATAACATATTTTAATTAATAAAGTTAAATATTTTTAACTAGACTATTTTTATATAATAATTTTTAATTAAAATAACAAGAGATGAACAACTACATATAGAATTTTATAATGCTTTCATCATTAAAAAAACAATTTGATAACGATAAGGCGTTTTTATTAAATCATACAAAAGAATTTTTAACTACATCCGGAGTAGGCGTTCCTTTAGAAACAAATAGAGCTAAAATTGAAGAAGCTGTTGAAAAAGGCAACTTTACCGAGGCATTACAGGGTTTAGAAATTTTACGTCATGAGAAAACCGGTATAAAGCTTACTAAAATTGAAGGAAAAAATGGCGAAACTTCAATATTAATACGTGACGGTCGTAACAATCCTAATGAAAAAATTGTTTTAGGCACTGAAGCTTTTGAAATGCAATATTTAAACGCTATCAGAGGAGCGATAGACATAGCAAAGACCGAAAATAAACCTGAGCTTGTGCTGAAATTAAATAAAGAAGCAGTAAAATTTATTAATAGTTTTAATGCTTTGAATATGGAAAAATCACAAGAAAATATCTCAAAAAATATGCAAACTGAGATTGACAATGTTGCTGAATTGCTAGGAACAAACGGTATTAAAAATGCTCATAAAAAATTAAATGTTGCTAAAGATTTTCAAAATTTCAATGATGAGCATTGTAATATAGTAACTTTGTCAAAAGTCACCAATGATAAGGGAAAAGAGCATATTGTAGTCGAAGCGGAAGTAGCTTTTAAAGGCTTGACAGAAGAACAAAAGCAAGAATATCAAAATAGAGAAGGTAAAAACTGGTATAATGTAATGCCTGAATGGGAGAGGAAGCTTGTTGATCAGTACGCTGATACAATTCAAAATGGTAAGCATGTTATCCCAACCCAGTTACGACAAATTGTTGGCATGAAAAATGCCTTTGAGAAAATTGGGGCAATAACTGACAAAGACGGTAAAAATTTTGAAACATTGCTTACATCTAAACATGCAGGCACATTAGCCTCGATTTCGGATGATATAGATTCTAGGCAAAAAATTACCGACTTAAATGCACGTCAAGCCCAAGAATGGACTGAAGACGGTGTTACTCTTCATACCAATACATTAAACTCAGGTCCTATAGGAGCTGGTAATGATCCCACAATTGTTGATCAGACAAAAAAATCTATGGAAAATGTCGGTGGGAAAAATACTAATACTCCTCTTAATTTATTTAGGCTTATAGGAGTAACAAATAACTTTTCAGGAGCGAGTGATACTTTAAACAAAATAGCAGAAAATTTACCGACTGAAAAAGGAATTGATGAATTAAAAGCACATATTAAACCTAGAAGCAAATTTGAACGTTTTTTTAGGATAAATAAATCTAAAGGAAATGCAGCAGAAATAATTAACAATGCAAATTTAACGGATCAGGAAAAAGAAATATTAAAAAAAGCTTTAACATTAAGAGAAAATATTGAGCAAGCAGATGTTCCTTTTAGAGTATCCTTCGAGACAAAATTTCCTTTTATATCTTTTGATAAAGAAAATATTAATCTAAATATATCAGATGTCTTAAGTAATTTAACAGAAAAAATAAGACAAAATAAACAAGAAAATAAAACCACTAGTTTAATAAATTTACCTCAGGAAGAAATATTAACAATGTGTGCTAGCGGTAAAGATAGAGAAGGGCTTAATGAACATAATAAAATATCTCAAGCAGTCTCAAAATATACCGGTATAAAAATTAACAGACATCGATAAACAATTACTTAAAAACGGTCATATTGCTCAGCAAGCAGGTAGTATTTATGCAGGCGGTGCAACAATAGGTTGTTACTGCACTAAAAAAGAAAATAAAAGAGTCATTCCAAAAAGTAGAAAAGAAGCACTTACTGCTATAATGGAGGTAACGGCTAAAACAAATAAAATTGAAGACAAAAAAAAGATGGATAAAAAGATAGATACAGAATATAAAAAAAATCATCCTAAAGAATCTATCGTAATACGCAGTGATAAGAAAGTTGTTAAACCGTTAACTAAATCGGTGTCACAACTTAAACCAAATATAACCCCACCTGTTAAATTTAATAAAAGTCAAAATTATGGAGAAATAATGTCAGAAATTGCAATTGTAACAGGCGGTACTAGAGGAATAGGTAAAGCTACCGCTTTAGAATTAAAAAATAAGGGTCTTACGGTAGTTGCTAATTTTTTCAGTAATTACAATGCGGCTAAAGAAATGGAAGAAAAATACGGTATAAAAACCAAACGCTGGAATGTTGCGGATTTTGAAGAATGTAGAAAAGCAGTAAAGGAAATTGAAGAGGAATTTAAAAAACCGGTAAGTATTCTTGTTAACAATGCCGGTATTACCAAAGATAGAATGCTACATAGAATGAGTCATCAAGATTGGAATGACGTCATTAACGTTAATCTCAATTCTTGCTTTAATATGTCTAGTAGCGTAATGGAACAGATGCGAAACCAAGATTACGGTCGTATAGTAAATATCAGTTCAATTAATGCTCAAGCAGGGCAGGTTGGACAAACTAATTACTCTGCCGCTAAAGCCGGAATTATAGGCTTTACTAAGGCCCTTGCTCGTGAAACTGCTTCTAAAAATATCACCGTTAACTGTATAGCTCCAGGGTATATTGCAACAGAAATGGTAGGAGCGGTACCTGAAGACGTACTTGCTAAAATCGTTAATAGTATCCCCAAAAAAAGACTAGGACAGCCTGAAGAAATAGCTAGGCCGTGGCATTTTTAGTTGATGAAAATGCCGGCTTTATAACAGGCGAGACTATTTCTATCAACGGCGGCCATAATATGATTTAAACAAATATAACTATAATAGATTTGAATATGAAAGAGATAGTAGACCAATTAATCTCTGAAGGAAGAGAGTTTTTAAGTAAAAACGAATATAAAGAAGCACTTAAGATATTTACCTTAATTAAACAATATAAAGGTTTTCTACATGCCTATTATTATTATGAAGGCTTCACTTACTTATGTTGGGGAGAGCATACTAATAATATAACTGAGCAACAACCCCTTTACCTTAAAGCAGTAGCTTCATTACAACAAGCAGCTCTATATACATCATCTAAGCCTAAAGATACTGATTTTTATTAGGAAAAGCTTTTTGGAAAGCAGGCAAATTAAGCGAAGCTGGTGCTGTACTTATCAAATATACACCTTGCCCGGAGCATGAGGAAGAATTTCAGAGAATTCTCAGTCAAGTAACTCCAAAACTTAATAAAACTACTAATTCACTGATGTTATCGAGAGAAAATGATTTATCTAAGAGTCAATTAATTGTAAGTAATAATAATAGCGATTATGTAACAAGAGAAGAATATAATGAATTAAAAAGCTCTATGCTTGAACTTCGTCAAGATGTTACAGAAATAAAGCTAACTATTGCAGACGTACAAAAAATATTACAATCTGCAAATATTGGGTATACTGCAGATATAAACGACCAAATTAAAGAATTGAAAAGTCATTAACCCTAAATTAGAAGAATATTATAAATGTTTTAATATGGCTTTACACAATGTATGTATTGCTGCTAGTGCCGTAAGTAGTGGCCTAGTAGTTCCTGACGCAGGGCATTTGGAACGTGTGAGTGCCTCTTCTCTTATAAAATGGGTTTGTTATCTTGGCGACATAGCAGCGTCCGGTTTTTTAAATCCTATTACCACTGCTCTAATAGCAGTTCTGCATGATGCCGGTGATAATATGTTTAACTCTAAGGAAGAAAAAAAGCTAGTAGATGTACTTACTAAATTTTGTAAAATGATTAATAAACAATCTGATATGACCATACCTGTAGCACAAGATCTACAGAAATTAGCGTTACTTTTGCTCATTTAAGGAGTGCAGAAATCACAAAACTTGATTATGCAGATACAAAAAAATAGTTTTAGTAATCTTTTTGAGACTAAACTGCCGATGCAAAGTAAATTTTTTCGTTATGATACCACAGATACCAAAGAAATGAATGATAAGCCTATAGAGAAGCAAGCGTATAAAGATGCTATTGCTTTGATTAGTTATATGTATCATAATGCAGAGGCCATATTAAGTAGTTCTAAATCGTTTTTAAACCAGATTTTAACTACTACAAAAGAGGGATTATACAAATATGGGATAATGTAATGAAAACTACTCCCGGTAATGTAGAATATGATTTATGGCAAATGGAAAAGCAAGTACCTGAATCTGAAATAATAACTGAGAAAGCAAAAAACGGACAGCTGCGAAGTGTAAAAATATCTCGCTTTTCAGTTGATTTCTCAAAACCACTTTTGGAAAAAATAGCGATTTCTTCAACCGGCGTCAGAAGAGGAGTTGAGGATTTTCTTGATCAAAAATATTTTGCTGATAAATTTACTCAAGAAGAACAAGGTTGTTTTGTCTTATTCTTAGCATACAAAATATTTAGATATGGTAATAAGGTATGCCTCGAATATTTTAGCGAGAAACAGCCGGAACTAATTACAAAAATTTTCAATGATTATCCTCATTTATTTTTTAGGAGAGAGACAATTAACATATGTATTAAAAATGAAGATGGTAGACAAAAAGCCTTAGATGCAATAAAGTCAAAATCATCGGATAAATTTTTTAAAGATTGCTCTGACACAGTATTCCCTAAGGTAGATGTTGTTGTAAATCTTACACTTGAGGAAGAACCTAAACCGAAGCACGTACCTATGAACCTGAGCTTTTATTTAACTTAGAGCTTCTATCTTTAAATATAGACGAAAATGACGAAGTACACAGCCAACAGGTAATGTAGAAGATAATAACAACTAAACAAAATGACCAGCATATACCACATTCTTGACAATGTTCCTGCTATTTATAAGCAGGACATGGAAATAGAGTATGAGCATTTGGCGATGCAATTAATTAAGTCCGGTAAATTACGGATAGATACCGATGATTGCTGCAATTTTGCAAGATTTACCGAACCTGCTCTTAATATAAGCTTGATGGTTAGTAAAGAAGAACTAACAAGCCCGCATTTAATTCCTGAAACTACCAAGCTTTTTCAAAATTTATATAGAAATTCTGCTTCAGATCAGAAAATAAAATCAATTTTCAATAATTTAAAACAGCAAATACAAAAGCTACAACCGGTTAAGAAAGAAGTAACCGAAATGTTGGCACGTCTTTTTGTTCAGTCGGCTCATCCGATCGTAATAAGGTGGCTTCTTCTTAATAAGACGGAAGTATTCCTCACCTATTCGCATAATATCGGCGATATGATGGATATGGTTAGCTGGCAACGAGTAGGCGGTAATAGCGGTATGCAAAGCACTAACGGCAAGGACGTAGCTATTTTTGTTTCATGCGGCGGTAATCCTTTTGCTGAAAACAATAAAGACTATCCTATGTACGGTAATGGCTGGCCTGCCGTTGCTAGGCTTCAGATTATCGCAGCCCAAGAGCTTGGGCATTTTGCCGACATAAAAAGAGATGATAAAGGCAGGCAAATAACTCGCCATTCGGCTAATTTTTCCGGTACTAAAGCTACCGATAAAGTACGAATTGCTAGAAAAAATGATATCATACATTGTCATAATTTGCTGGGTAAGCTCCTTAAAGCAGGCATGAAAAAGCAATTAGATTATGAAACGAAACTTAAATTTTATAATGCAAATAAAGTTAGCGGCTTAAAAGTTTATGCTATAAAATTCATGATTTTTATATATAAATTTTGGCTTTTAAATTATAGCAGTAGGAATAACCTAATATTTGTAAAAAAATTTAAAACCGATAAATATATGGCATTAATGATTGAGGCTATGTTTAAAGATATGCAAGCTAATTTATCACCAAACGCTGAAGTGTATAAAAATAAAAACCCTGAAATTGAAGAAGCTGTAGCCTGTATTGAGGCACTCGCTAGAGTACCTCAACAAGCCGTAAAATGGGGATATTTAACTACCAAAGAAACTATGCATGACCTTTATAAAATATATTATAACGAGGTTATACCTTCTTTAATTACTAGCTATAATGCTGTTACCGGTGAAAATTATAAACGTGATTTTAAAAAACCAAAAAGCAGCTTATTTTCTAAAACCAATATCTTCAGGAATAAGAAGCTAATACTGAAACCGGTTAGGGAATTATGAGCTATTTTCGTCCTACGAGCTTGTAGGCATTATTACATGGATCGTTTTATGTCATTCCCGCGTAGGCGGGAATCCAGTAAAACCTATAAAAAACTTGTTTTTTTAGGTTTATTTTATCAAATATGTAACTCCTATATTAATATTGAAGTTATTTTTCTGGATCCCCGCCTACGCGGGGAGGCATTGTTGCGTGGATCAATTTCACCTCTGTCATCCCGTGGCTTGACCACGGGATCCAGTTAAAAATACTAATAGCATTAGTATTTTTAGTTGTTTTCTGGATACCGTGGACAAGCTACTAGATTACAGCGATGGCGTTTTTTGAGCCATGCAACAACACTAGGCTGTGCGGCTTATGACGATTTGGTTTTTAGAACAATATCTTTAACTTTAATGAACCTTTGATGGCTAGTATATTTGCTGCGTAAATTACAGTTATACGTTGCAAGTAGCTCAATATTCTTATGAGCCGTAAGTAAACTTGCACCTACATTATAGCCGACTTTCGGCGTGCTACTACTTGTAGTGTTCTCAAAGTAATTATCTGCCCAAATAAATCTAGCTTTCACTTTAGGTTGCTTATTGCTAAAGCTATTTTCTACGGAAGCGTGCAATCCCTGTAGTTAAGTTACCGGATTTATCTGCAACATACATATTATTCACACCTGTACCGGTTTCGGTATAAGCATTATCTTTATATGTATTATATCTAATACCGATATTAGGCATTAAATTTATACCGTCAACAGCAGAGAATTGGTAACCGATATTACCTTCAAAACCGTAAGCTGTGCTTGTATATTTACCGCTAGCAGTCTTATAGCTGTTAGGTCCGACTGGTCTTAAATCCTTCTTGTTGATTTTACTGTTACTTGCTGAAAATATTTCTTGTAATATAAGGCTGTTACTAAATTGTTGTTGACCGTATAGAGAAATAATATCGCTTTCTGCTGATAATTTATCACCAGTGCTTGAACCTTTAAACTTAAAGTCAGAGTTCATACGGCTATATGCAATACCGACAAGACTATTTTCCCCGATGTAAAGATCACCGCCGATAGTACCGCCGGATACTGTGCCTTTATAGCTAGGATTACCTTTATATGCATCTTGATTACTTGAACCGAACGTACCGGCAATCCATAATCCTTTTTTAGTAATTATAGGGGTTTCTTCATCACCTGCCGCAACAGCTATCATAGTACCGCCTGATAAGTGATTATTAATATTAGCAGTTACTGCTTCAGCCGTAACATTTACTACACTAACCGATCTTGTTCCTTGCTCGGTTAAATGCTCTACTACTTTTTTTGCATTATCAGGTGCAACTTGAGCTAAGTTTGCTACGAATAATAATACGAATAATAAAGATTGCTCTTGCTTTGTTTTATTCACTACAACAGTATCATCGTTAGCTACTTTAGCCACTTCTTTAAGCTCAGCTTTATATTTACTAATTCCTTAGCAAGCTCTACAGCGTGTCTTTCAGGATCTTTCATAACAAGTGCAGATTTTTCTCTAATCACTTCTTTTTGTGCTTCCGCTACAAAAGTATTTTCTGTATAAGCAACGATAGTATTATTGATTGCCTCAGCTAATTTTTGCGGCTCAGGTTTTTTAACATATTCCTCAGCTACTCTTATTTCATTAGCTTGACGTTGCTGATACTCTGCTTCCAGTCTTTGCTCTTCTATTCTTCTATTATTTTCTTCGGCTATCGCTCTTTCATTAGCCTCTTGTTGTGCTAATCTTTCATTTTCATTTCTTCTTTCTTCTTCTTGCTGTTGTTGTTGCTCTCTTCTAGCATTTTCTTCACGTTCCGCTTGTAGTCTTTGCTGTCTAGCTCTTTCATTAGCCTCGCGCTGAGCTTGAGCTTGCTGCTGTTGCTGGTTCTGCTGCACTTGTTGTTGTTGCTGAACTTGCTGTTGGTTCTGTTGCACTTGCTGCTGATTTTGCTGAGCTTGACCTTGCTGGTTCTGCTGCACTTGCTGCCGATTTTGCTGAGCTTGTCTTGCCCCTGACCTTGTCCTTGCTGGTTCTGCTGAGCTTGTTGCTAGTTCTGCTGCACTTGTGGCTGACCGCCTTGCCCGTTTCCTTGTTGCTGAGCTTGTGCTTGTTGCTGCTGCTGTTGCACTTGAGCTCCTCCAAATCCTGGTAAAATTAAAGTAGCTGTACCCACATCATAACGAGATCCGACAGGAGGGAATACAACTCCTCCAACATTGATGTGTAAAACAGCTAATGCTGCTGCTTCATTAGCAGGAGGTGCTCCGTTAAAAAAGTAATATTTGCACCTGCATTATTTACAGTTGGGGCATAATTTTGAAAAATCACCCTATTTCCGGCTGAATTTATTCTAATATTATTAGACAATTCTACATTACCGGTAAAAATTAAGTCATGTCTAAGGTCAAATGTCGAGCCGTTAATGTTAGCATTTCCATCAATTGTAATAGGATTAGTATGAATATTATAAGTTCCAGCATCAAATTCAGTTCGGGCTGCATGTATATCCTTATGCAAATTATGACGATGGTTACCTGTAAATACTAATTTTTCAATCCTTTTATTTAATGCACCGACACCATAAATATCAGGAGTATTTACAAAAGTTACTTCACCTCTATTAATTTTAGAGGTATTTATATCACCGGTAAAATCTTTATGAAATTTTACTTTACCGTAATTCGTAAATTCTAAATTACCTGTATGTATTACATTACCACCTCCATTACGACGTTGCATATCAAGCTTTTCGTGAAACTCGACATCATTAGCTGCTACTTTAATGTTCTTAGCATATACATCGCTTTTAAATTCAGTTTTCTTACCTCTAGCAATTTCTATTTCAGCAACTCTTTCATTTGCTCCCCCTATATCATTATAAAAAGTTATAGCATTCTTTGTATTACTTTTTATTTGAATTCTACCGGTGTTATCATTCATATTTCCAAAAAGATCGGTTGCAATACCTGTCCTTACTGTAATATTTTGTTTAGAAGCATCTATAATTAGTTTTGAATTTGCTTCTAACTCAATATCTGAAGCATAAATATCAGATTTTAATGTAACTGTTTTATTATCTTTTATAAGTAGTCCGGTAATTCTATGATCTTGATTACCGCTAAACCCTATAGCTTTATTAAAAACAATATCATTATTTGCTTCTATATACCCAGCATTATTAGTCCGAGCATATATTTCAGCATCTACCGTAATAGGATTTTGAAAAATTATTTTACTCTAACCACCACCTAATATAATGGAATCAACAGCACTAATATCATTACCGGTAATAGTTAATTTAGCATTGCTTGCACCCTGTCCAACTATCCCTATTTCTTGAAGCTCGAGTTGTATTGCTGCATTTGCATTACCATATACTAATGGTTGACCTAGAGCATCTCTGCCGGCATTTCTATAGAGAACACCGTTATCATTAATAAGATTGTTTATACTCACTACACGATCTACTCCAAAATGAGGAGCAATTATAACATTGCTTCTATAACCAAAGTTATTAATATCTCCTAAATTAATATCGTTATTAATCTCAACGTTATGTGGACCTGATAAAATAATGTTATCACCACCTCGTGGATTATGTAAGTTACCATTATTACTACGCCAAAGATTTATACTTGCAGTAAAAGCAGTATTAGGGTTTCTAGGATCACGCATGTCAGGAACAGGAACAATATTCGCTGCAAAACCTTCCATGCTTGCAAGTAGCCCGATACTATTGCGTAGATACCAAAACCGTCATTGCGAGGAGCGAAGCGACGTGGCAATCCAGAAAAAGATTAAAAAAATTCTGTAAATCAGAATTTTTTACTGGATTGCTTCGTCGAATTACGTAGTAATTCTTCTCGCAATGACGGAAAACCGGTCCACGCAACAACGCCACGCGGGAATGACATAATAGCTATGAAGTAACATCCTATTCATCATCTATATTAGAAAGCTCATCTTGTAATTCTTGAGAAAATATATCCTCATCATCGTTAGAATCATTTGATTTCTTAAGGGAGTTTTTGAAATTATTTAAGTCTTTATTTTCAAATATTTCAATAGATTTTAAAGTCTCGTTTGGAATTATAACTATAATATTTTTACTTAATTCATCTAAATAATCAGTGGTGACGGAAACTTTCAGCACTCCTCCATATTTGCTTTGTTTGCTACTTACTACAAAATCTTCTAAAGATTTACTTTTAAAATAGTTTTCAGAAGTAAAGATTATTGTTATAAAAAATAGTACTAACGAGATAATAGTACCTACGGCAAATCCTGCTAATAGCCCTAAGAATCTGTCAATAAAACCGTTTCTCATAAACGAAATTATAGCAAGAAATTTATAAACTATAAAAACACATAAAATTAAAGAAACAACATAAGATATAACACCGGCAATAATTATTCTTATAACCTCATTCTCCATATATTTCCCGATTAGTTCAGAAATATACGGATATAAGAAATATCCTAACATTATAGAAGTAATAAAACCGAGTATTCTAGTTGAAAACCCGATTATACCTTGATATAAGCCGAAAAATGAGAAAAGAGTAATAATAGCAAAAATAGTAATATCAAAAAATGTGATCATTATTGTTAACTTCTATTGAATAATTGAATTTAAATCTTATATACTTTAAGAGGTGATCTATAAAGATATTTTAAAGCTAGTTAAATTCTTTCTTGCTGCAAATTGTAAGATTTTTTTGAAATAGGAACTACTATTACTACAAAAATCTTATTCATTTTCGCTAAAAAAGCTCTTTAATTATCAATTAAAATATCTTTATAGATCACCTCTAATATTATAATTAAAGTTTTATTTATGGGCGATAAAATTTTTCATAACTTATCCGGTAAAACACTCGTTGCTACACCGCATGTAATTACAAAAGGCATTTACCATAAATCCTTAATTTATATGTTATCACACACGGAAGAAGGAGCAATAGGATTAATATTTAACCGCTTAGTAAATCATATAGATTTAAAATCGTTTTTTAAAATAAAAAATGACGAAATAACAACCCCGGTTATGGTTCCTATATATCTTGGCGGACCCGTAGAACATGAAAAAGGTTTTTTTCTTCATTCTAGCGATTATAATAAAAATTTGTTATTGGATTTCCAGAATGATTTAACAGTAAGCTCTAATTTAGAAATTTCAGAAGATATAGCTTTCGGTAAAGGACCTAAAAATAGCTTATTCATTGTCGGTTATACCGCATGGAAACCAGGGCAGCTTGAAGAAGAATTAGAGAAAAACCTATGGTTGGTTATGGATTGTAATAAAGAATTTATTTTTGCCGATAATCCTGAAAGTAAATGGCATAATGCATTAAAACACTTAGGCATTGATGAAATACATTTCTCATCACAAATAGGAAATGCTTAGAGATTATCTGTTAACCATTTTTCGGTAAGCCTAAGCAATAATGCTTTAAAAATTTTCCCTGGCTACTAATTAAATACACAAAATTAGAATGTTGTAATTCATATTCGTTTGTTTTTACATCAAATATTTTGGATGTATAGAAGACCTTAAATTGATCTGCTAATTGTTCAATATCTTGTACTCTTCCTGTTAAACCTATAAAATTACCATCTATTTTTTCTAAATATTTTTTTAATACCTCACTTGTATCATGCTCAGGATCTAGAGTAATAAAAACTACTTGTACTACAATATTCTCTTTCTTCAAAATCTTAATAATATCTTCTACTCTTTTTAGTGCTTGGTTGTCATATAAGGAATAGGTAGTACCAAAATAAATCAAACTTAAATGACCTTGCAAATGGGTACTATCAAATTTCTTTCCTTCTTGATCTATAAGAGTGAACTTAATTTTAGGCGAATCGTCCATATTACTAGTTTTTGCACCAATCTTAAGCTTAGACGGAGTTAATGAAGAATAAAATAAACATAAAAATATTATGCCCGTAATCATAGCTAGGGTTATAAAAATTTTTATAATATACATTTGGTTTTTATTATTTCTCATAACCTTAAGTAATTATTAATATTTATTTATAATAAAACTTATTCTTATCATATATGCAATAAAAATCATCTTTTACTGTATTAAATATCGTAATATCTAAATTGTGATATTTTTATCATATACATATTTTTAGTTAAAATAAATTAATTAATTTATTAACTAAATTGAAATTTTTTGAGTTAATCTTAAAGTTAAGATTATTAAATAAAAAAACAACTGATAAGGATAATTAATATGTTAGATTGGTCAAAGATGACTAAAACACACCAACAGCAAGAAATAGAAAAATCTGTTCTTGAAATATTAGAACCTGTTAAGCTGATAAATGAATATGAGCAGAAATATGCACCTATTATTAATCAAAGTAATAAAGCTATAGTCACCTTAGGACCAAACAAAGAAGATTTAAATATTCTAACTAAATTTTTTAAAGATAAACAATTAGAAGTTAAGAGTGATCAATTTGGAAATTTTGAATTTATTGGAACAAGCGAACAGGATGATAAAATAGACATCTTTAATATTCCTGCAAATAAAAATCAACCGAATTTAATGATTTATAACAGTAATTATTTAAATAACAACCATTCATTTGCCCAGTCAATTCTTAATACATTTTTTTTACAAAAGATTTTAGATACTAAACCAACCAAATTTATTTTAGTAATAAAAGATATTGCCATACAAAACGCTCAATCGCCTGATACTCAAAATAAGATAAAAGAGCTTACTAGTGTATTATGGGAATTTACTAATTTATTTGAATTCATGGACACAGGTAATAATATATCCGTAATTTTTACCGACACAATAAATGAGAAAACTCAGATTCAAATATCTAATATTTTTAATGAAGCTCTTAAAGAAAAAAGCTTTAGTGAAAAACAAAAATCTATTATTGCTAAATTAACATCCAATTCATACTTTTTCCCTAAGCCTAGTAATAAGCCAAAAATACGGAAAAATATTAAAGATAATATATGATAAAGATTATATCACACCTAATAAAAGTAATAAAATAACCATAAATGATTATAATTCACAAGAAATTTTAAGTGCAATACAGATGATTAATCTAGAAATAAAATCTAATATAGATACACTTAAAACAGAAATAGATCACATATGGGATAAAGAAAAAAATACAATATTTGATCCATCTAAAAATCAAAAATTAGTACAATTAATAAAAATCCTAAATGATTCTCAAACTAGGGACAATAAAGACAAGACTATAGCAAATTTTCTTAAGGTTAGTGATGAATTATATTCTATTTTACAAATTTCAAAACTGGAAAGTAGTTTAAATTCTCTTATAAATTATTTGAAATATTTTTCCAATATCAATAATTTTCAAGAGAATTTAAATTTAATTAATTCTTCAGAGTGGTTTGATAATTTATTTAGCGAGGTAGCAAGCTATAATATAAATGCAGAATTATTAGTAGCTTTCATAGCAATGATAGAGAGTACTAAAGATTCGTTTCTTAAAAAATTAAATGAAACTGTTCACAACTTTTATAATAACATAAAAACTAACAAAACTTTAGATACTGCAGAAGTTAATGATATATTTAAGCTAAGAGAATTTTTAACAAGAATTAAAACCGCTAATATAAAAAATTTAGAAGATATTAAAACTAACTTAAAATCAAATTTAATAAATTTATCTTTGAATTTATCTATAGATAAAAATATTACTAATTTACAAAACCTAATAAATCCCGTCAATGAAGAAGATGCTAAATCGCTATGGGAATATATTGCCGGTTCTATAACAGAAATTATTAAAGACGAAGATATAAATATAGTAATCTATAATAAGCTACTTACTTCTAAAATACTTCCACAACAAGAGATAGAGACTTATAACAAGTTAGAGACATTATTAAAAGATGCTTATGACAATATGTCTAAAAAACATAAGGAAGAACAATTTTTTAAGCGTCAATTAGCTGAAATTTATTGCCAAAAAGCCAAAATCTCCACAATAACGCCGAATCAATCAATAGAGTTATATAAAAAAGCTGCCGAACTTGGTTCTGTTAAAGCAAATATAGAACTCGGAACTATAGAACTCGGCAGGAAGAATTATTCTGAAGCTCTCAAATATTTACACTTAACTCCCGATGTAACCGGCATATTAAAAGCTTTTGAAAGCTTAATCAATACTCATAAATCAGAAATAATAAGCAAAATACAACATGGTGGTATCGAAGATATAACAAAATTATCTTTAGTATTAACTGAAGCATATTTAGAACAAGCAAAATATTTTAAGAGTAAAAGGGGCTAACAAAGTTAGCAGGAGACGCACAAGAATTAACAAGAATAGCGTTTTTCGATATTATAACGGCAACAATAACCATAGATGAATATAACAATAATATAATATTACATAACCTTTATAAATGTCTAAGTACTTTATACTCCTCTCTTGATACTCAACTTAAATTTAATAAGATAGCCGTAACATATAAAGATCTTGCACTAAAATTTAATAATACGTTAAAAGATGAGACCTCATATCTACTTAGTCTTAAGGATATACCTAATGATAATAATGAAGATTCTAGCAATATGTTAGGTGCTTGTTATAATTCCTCAGAGTATCCTCAATGAGAAAAATTTAATATCTCTTAATACAATTTTTATAGACAAGTAGAAATGTGGTGCTAGTATAAAAATAGCTATATTTAACGATGAATTAGATTATGACAAATAATCAATTTTCCGAAGATACCAAAAAAATCGCCGATCAAATAAAAGATGCATTAATGGGTATTAGTGACGATCTTGTACTTGAGAGTAAAGAGGTGGAGGAAATTTTTGAAGAATTAAGCCAAAATGAAGAGTTTGAGTATGAGATAGAGCGAATACTTGCTATCTTTAACGAACAAACTATGGATTTAACTCAACTGCAAAGCCGAATTATCTTATTAATCCGTAAGTATTTAGGTAAAACTAAAAACTTAAAGCTTAAAATGCTTAAAATGGATGAGAAGCTCATCAACAAGAATGTTGCCGAAGTCAGTAATTATTTAATGCATCAGCATTCTAAAATAGTTAGAGATGCTAATAAAAACCTTGCAAACCCAAAAGATAAATTGCAAGGTATAACACGGCAAGCTAGAATGGACTTAAAGCGTTTAATAAAGAGCTTTGCCGTTTATCAAGTTTATATGTTTATGAACCCAAAAAGAATAGCAGGCGAAACAAAGCTAATGAACTTCGCCTATAATATGATCAGAGGGGGAATGAAACTCGCTAAAAAATATGAAGGCGGCAAGGAAAAAGACATTAAATCATATTCACCTAGACTTATTAAAAAACTTGAAAAAGCTCATGCCGGCTTTAAAAAAAGTGGCGGTATATCAATTTAACTATTGTATCTTTTTATAAAGAGCTTATATTAAACTATAGTAAACGCAGTTGAATTATGTGCTATTTATAGGAAATGTTTTATTTTTTTAAGAATATAGCGAATGCCAGCGAATAGCTAACCCATTTACGGCATGAGATATGTTTTTAAAAAATTAAAAGATAATGTATAAATCGTATATAATTCAACTGTGTTTACTATAAAATTAATATTATGATAGGTATCAAGCTTTCAACTTAAATTATTCATGTAAACTTAATATTTCGGAACTAATAACTCGGGTACATCTTGGCTGCAGTACTCAAGAAAAACACCACGCTCAACCTGTAAAAATTAACATACAACTCCTTCTATCAACTCCTCCGCCTGCTACTGTAACGGATAATATAAACGATACTATTTGTTATGCAGAAATCGTACGGCTAGTACAAAAACTTTCTCAAGAAAATCACTTTAATCTTATCGAGTATTTAGCTGCACAAATATATGATATTATTTATCAAAATTTTATCGAATCTAAATTAGAAAAGATTTTTCTAAACGTAACCGTTACTAAATTAAAATCACCGGTTTCAGGAGTGCATGGCGGAGTTTCTTTTTCTTATTCAGGAAAGGAGGCGCTATGATTTATATTTCTATAGGCAGTAATTTAGGTAATAGACTTTTAAATATTAAAAAAGCTCTAAATTTACTAAAAAGCTGTGGTTTTAGATTGCTTAATATTGCTTAAGCAATCTATTATTTTTGAAACACAAGTTATTCTACCACCTAATGCAGATAAAGCTTGGGATAAATCATATTTAAATATGGTGGTGCAGGGCAAAAGTACTTTAACGCCTAGTAAACTTCTAATTGCTTAAAAAGATTGAAAAACAACTAGGTCGAGCAAGCTCTTACGATAAATGGTCTCCAAGAGTTATTGACTTAGATATCCTACTTTGGAGTAATTACCATATAGATTTGCCTGATTTAAAAATACCGCATCCTGAATTATTAAACAGACCGTTTCTTATTCATCTAATTGCAGGTTTAAGTTTGGAATGTCGTTATTCATGTTCGACTAATAATTTTTACAACAATAAAACCTTTGCAGAAATAGCACATTTAACTGAAAATCAAGGAGTTATACGCTCTCTTGTTTTAAATCCTCAATTTGTCGGTATTTTAAATATTACTCCTGATTCTTTTTCTGATGGAGGATTAAATTTTCATAAAGAAGATGCCGTTAGAAATTTTGTACGCTTGATAAATGAAGGGGCTACAATAATTGAACTTGGATCACAATCAACACGTCCTTCTGCTTTAATTATTAATGAAGATGAAGAATATGCAAGGCTTGAGAATGTTCTTGAAGAGCTTAGGGAAGTTATAAAGGAAAAAGAAATTATAGTCAGTATTGATAGCTTTACTCCTGAAGTAATTAAAAATGTTTTAAAAAAATACCCTATTTCCTGTATAAACTTGGTTAAAAATAATCTAGATAATTATACATTACGATTAATTGCCGATTATAATTGTAAAATTATTACTATGCACTCATTAACCGTTCCACCGCAAAAACAAAAAATGTCTTGATTTCGATAAATCTCCGCTTGCTAGCTTAAATATATGGGCAGAGCAAGAAATAACAAAATTAGAAAAATGTGAATTTGATAGAAAAAATATCATTCTTGATCCTGGAATTGGTTTTGGAAAATCCGTTTATCAAAATTTATATATATTACAACATATTAAAAAATTTAAAAATCTAGGATGTGAGATATTGGTAGGACACTCACGAAAATCTTATATTTCTGCTTTTTATAATTCCAAAGCATCGGAAAGAGATTTAGAAACAATAGCAATATCAAAATATTTAACAGAGCATGGAGCTGATTATTTACGAGTGCATAATGTTATAGAGCATCAAAGATTTTTTGTAGCAGACCATATGATTAAACATTCATCTCATGAAAAATAGAAAAATCATCGGTATAATGGCATGTGACCCACAAGGGGTGATAGGTAATAAAGGTCAGATGCCTTGGTCTTATACTAAGGAGTTTGAATATTTTTATCAGACGGTAAAAAATAATATTATAGTCATGGGACGAAAAACCTTTGACTCTATACCTGCAAAGATTTTAAAAAATTGTATTTGTATTGTTTTTTCAAGAAATACACCATTACAATCTTATAATAATATATTTTTTATTAAATCTTTAGATGATTTTTGGCGGGTAATAAAACCTTTTACTGATAAGAAAATTTTTATGGTTGGAGGGGCAGAAATAGCGACTCTTTTCCTAGAGCAAAATCTTATTGATGAATTTTTACTTACAAAAATAAATAAAAATTATGATGGAGATGCTTTTTTTCCTATTGATTTTCTAGCAGGATGGCATTCGGTAATAATAGACAAGACAAATAATTATCAAATTTACAAATTCATTAAATAAAGAGGTAAGATGAAATTTTTAGAACAGCTTAATATAGATCTTGAACAATATAACCTTTTAAATCATCCATTTTATCAATTATGGAATATGGGAAAACTTACTCATTCCACTTTACAAATTTACGCAAAAGAATATTATCATCACGTTACAGCTTTCCCACGTTATATAAGTGCAATACATTCCAAATGTAGTGATATACAAGCTAGGCAAATATTTACTTGGTAATCTTATAGAAGAAGAACAAGGTGAAGAAAATCACCCGGAACTATGGAAACGTTTTGCCGAAGGACTTGGATGTTTAAGAAACCAGCTCACTTCAGAACCTAAATTAGACTCAACTCAACAACTTGTTCAAGGTTATTTTAAATTAACAGAGGAATCTTTTTCTATAGGTCTTGGAGCACTTTATGCTTATGAGCGTCAGACTCCTGAAGTATCTGACTCTAAAATTCAAGGGTTACAAAAATTTTATGGAATTTCAGATTACAGAACTTTACAATTTTTCATTGTTCATAGTAAAGTTGATCAATGGCATACACAAGAATGTGCAAATTTGATTAATAATTTAAGCTCAAAAGAACAAAAATTAGTATATCAAGGAGCGATAAAAGGTGCAAAACTACTATGGCAATTTCTAGACGGTATACCTCGAGTAAATGAAGAGTTGGTATACGAAGGTCAATTTTAAAAAGAGCAAGGAGTTCACAAGGCGAGGAGCGGAGCGTATACTTAATACGTGAGCACCACAGCTCTTGTAGAACGACGTAGCCAATTTTTGAAATTCACCGAGTATACAACGTATCAATAATTTAACTATTATTCTCTTTCATAAAATGAAAAATATCTTCCTACATTCCTTAAGTCTTGAAAATTATCGTAATTTTAAAAACCTTGAACTAAAAACAGATAATACCCCAATAATTTTAATAGGTGAAAACGGTAGCGGTAAAACTAATATTTTAGAAGCTATATCACTATTTTATCCAGGCAGGGGCTTGCGATCAGCGAAACTTGCCGATATATGCAAAGCTTCAGAAGATTATTGCATCGTTAAAGCTCTATTGCAAAGTAAGCTAGGACTTGCAGAGTTTAGTACGCATATCAAACGCAGCTCAAATAGGCGAATAACCGAATATAACGAAAGTAAAATAGCTAATAATGAGCTAAGTAAATTCACTAGTATGGTATGGCTGACTCCGCAAATGGAAGGTATCTTTACAAGCGGTAGTAGTGATAGAAGAAAATTTCTTGATAGAATAGTTTATAATTTTGATCCAAAACATGCAGAGTTAGTTAGTAAATACGAATATTACATGCATGAGAGAAATAAAATTCTAGCAGAAGATATAAGAGATGATAATTGGCTTAAAATTATTGAAGAAAAGATGGCTGATATGTCTAGTCATATTGCTAATAATCGCTTAAAAACCTTAGAATTTATGCAGCAAGCAATAGATGAACTTGAAAATGAATTTCCAAAAGCCGATTTATCGATTGACGGCATTGTTGAACAAAAAATATTAGACGGCGAAGAAAATATTGTTAATTTTATTACTGCAGAACTTTATCAAACAAGAAGCAAAGATAAACTACTTGGTCGCACTAGTTTTGGAGTTCATAAAAGCGACTTTTTAGTAAAGCATCAAAAGAAAAATATCTTAGCCAAATTCTGTTCTACCGGTGAACAAAAAGCTATATTAATTGCAATAATCCTTGCTGAAATGAATTATGCTATAAAGCTAACTAAAATAGCACCGATTTTACTTTTAGACGAAGTCTTTGTGCATCTAGACGACAAAAGACGTCAATATTTAATCGAATTTTTTACCGGTTTAAACATGCAGCTATGGGTTACCGCTACCGATCTAGAGGGAATAGAAAATTTTGCAAATAAAGCACAATTGATAAGGTTGTAGTTTAATTTATACGAATGTCATTCTCGCGTGGCATTGTTGCGTAGATATCCGAGTCGTCATTGCGAGGAGGCATAGCCGACGCGGCAATCTAGAAAAATAATAAAAAAATTCTGTAAATCAGAATTTTTTACTAGATTGCTTCGTCAATTACTTCGTAATTTCCTCGCAATGACAGGAAATTGTATATAAAATATATTGCTTAATCTTTTGAAACTGCTTAAAATTAATTTTTAATTTATGTAAATACTATGACAAAACAAGCTAATAAAATATCCTACGATGAAGTACCTTACTCTCCATTTACTTTCAGTTATACCTCCCCACCGTATTTAAGAACTATCGGTAAGCTATTTGGACTAAACCCTCCGCCTCTTGAAACTGCTAAAGTACTTGATATCGGTTGTGGAGTTGGTGTTAATCTGCTTAACTTTGCTGAAACATATCCTAAATCACAATCTCTAGGTGTTGACTTATCCAAAACACAAATAGAATTAGGTAAAAAAATTATCAACGATTTGAAAATAAAAAATGCCGAGCTAAAGGCATTATCTATATTAGATCTCGATGAGTCATATGGTAAGTTTGATTACATAGTTTGTCATGGAGTATATTCATGGGTGCCTAAAGAAGTACAAGATAAAATACTCGAAGTCTGTAATAAGCTGCTAAATCCGAACGGCATAGCCTTTGTAAGCTATAATACGCTGCCGGGGTGGAATATGCAGAGAACAATACGTGAAATGATGATGTTCCACTCAGAAATATTTAATACTAGTCACGATAAATTACAGCAAGCTAGATTACTTTTAAAGTTTATTAATGACTCATTAGAAAGTTCTATAACTCCTTATTCCAACTTCTTACGAGATGAAACAAAATTATTATCCGCATATACGGACTCGTATGTATTACATGAATATTTAGGCGAAATTAATACAGCTACATATTTTCACCAATTCATAGAAAAAGCTCAAAAAAATCATCTAAATTACTTAGGTGATACGTCGCTTACTGCAATGTTTATCGGTAATTTACCGGCTAAAGCAGCAGAACAACTACAAGCTGTTAACGATATTGTTCGTACAGAGCAATATATGGATTTTATCACTAATAGAAAATTCCGTTCGACATTATTATGTCATCAAAACATACCTATAAACAGAAAAATTGAATTTAATAATTTAAAAGAGTTTTTTACTAGCCTTAATATTAGACCGGTAACTCTAGAAAAAGATGTTGATTTAACTAACGAACAGGAAAATGTTAGCTTCTATTACGAAAATTTACCTGATCCTTTTATTTCAACCACTTCACCGATTATGAAAGCTATTTTATATGTATATGCTGAAAATATTAGCAATCCGATAAGCTTAGAACAAGTAGCAAAAGAAGCTTTTAAAAAGCTTGGTAAATATCAATTACAAGATTTTCTAGCTGCACTAGAACAACATTTTATCACATTCATTTTTCAAGGTTATCTCAAAATATTTGAGACTAAGCCGCATGCTATAGCAACTATCACCGAAAAACCTAAAACTAGCGAATTTGCAAGATACCAAGCAAAACAAGCACATTTTAATAATGTAACTAGCGTGTTTAGCGTCACTAATAGACTTAATGATATGGTAGGTATACCGATACATGAAAAATATATTTTAGAAATGTTAGACGGTACGCATAATATTGATGATATTAAGAAAGTAGTTCTTGAAAAAATTAATTCAAAACTTTTAACTGCTCGTGATGATAAAGGACAAGAAGTAACAGATCCAAAATTACTAAAAGAATTTGTTGACTATGTAGTTGCTGTATCTCTTGAGAAATTCCGGATGAACTATCTGTTAGTAGGGTAAGTTAGTATGACCTTGTCGTCATTGCGAGCGACTAAAAGGAGCATGGCAATCTAGCAGAAATATACTTCGAGTAATGAAGAGTAGCTATACGAAGTTAGTTCAACTTAGAAAAGAGTAATCGGTCCGTAAACCAGGCGTTGTTGTATGGCTTGTTTATGTCATTCCTGCGAAAGCAGGAATCCAAAAAAAAAGCATAAATATAGCAAATTTTTGAAATTAAAAGCTCGATTTATCTCGCTTTATGATGGATTCCTGCTTTCGCAGGAATGACACCGAGCATGTTTTTCGAGCCATGCAACAAGACTGCAGCCATGGCTGCGTGGCAATCTCATGAAATAATAACAAACTCCTGAGATTGCTTCGTCAATTTACTATTGTAAATTTCCTCGCAATGACAAAAAATATACTCCTGTGAAATAAAGAGTTGTTATACGAAGTTCAACTTGAAAAAGAGCAAGGAGTCTATAAGCCGAGGAGCGGAGCGTATACTTAATACGTGAGCATCCGAGGACTTACAAAGACGACGTAGCCAATTTTTCAAGTTCAACGAGTATCTACGCTACTAATTTTTCACGTAATACTTCAACTAACTTATTAATTGCTTCGGTTGGGTGGATGTTTTCAAGGATAGCAAGCTCGCCTGCGAGTCTATTTAAAGCTGATTCGTAGAGCGTTCTTTCACTGTAAGAACGATCATTATCAACATTTTTATGTAAGTCCCGTAATACTTCGGCTATGGCTACAATATTACCTGAGTTAATTTTGCCTTCATATTCTTGGGCTCTTCTACTCCACATTCTATTTCCTTGTTTTGGTTTACCTTGAAGAGTTGAATATATGACATCTAAATCTTTTCTGCTTGCAACCGCTCTAAGACCAACAACCGCAGCTCTACTAATAGGCACTTTTAATGTCATTTTATCTTGCGAAAAGGAAATTACATATACTTTAATTTCAGTACCTGCAATAGTATGATATTCAATATTTGTTATTTCACCAACTCCATGTGCAGGATAGACAATTCTCTGCCCTATTTTAAACTCGGATTTTTGTTCGGTTTTATTTTCGGATTGTGTTATATTTGCCATTATTAATTCCTCCGTAGTGGTTTTAGTGCCTAAGAACTTAATGTTAGACTATTATTTTCTATAGCATAGCACATTTTGCTTCTATTATAAAGTAGATATTTTTATTGAAATAAAATTGATACGCTTTTATTGTAGAGAAAGTTAATAGTTAAGGGAAAGTTATGCGAAGTATTTTTATCGTGCCGATATTTTTATTATTTTTGAGTAGTTGTTCAGAAGAAAAAACACAAAATAAGAACCAAGAAGAGAAACAAATAATAGGGCAGGAAACTCTGCAAAACAACAACACTTCTCAAGAAATAAATCAAGAAGCAGTAAATTCTGAAAATGCAGCTGAGTCGATAGTACCTGCTAACGATAATAATCAGATTGATGAAGTATCAACGCCGGCTTCACAAGAACAAAAAAATCCTGAAATAAAACCTGTTAAAGTTACTTTTAAAGTTGATGATAATGATATGGTGCTCGGTAACAAAAAATCAAATGTTATAGTAGTCGAGTATTTTTCTCCTACCTGTCCGCATTGTGCTTATTATCATCAAACAATTTTTCCGGAACTTAAGAAAAAATATATCGATACTAATAAAATTGCATATGTGGTTCGTGAATTTATTGCTACAAAACAAGATTTAGACGCTGCAATTTTAGCCCGCTGCAAGGGTGATATAAATAGTTTTGTACAGTTTCATAATATCATATTACAACAACAAGATAAATGGGCATATAGCAATAAATACAGAGAATTATTAACTGATATAGGTCAGCTTGGCGGTGTTCCTCCGGAAGAATATAAGCAATGTTTAAATAGTGATAAAATTACTGAAACGCTAATTGCTAATACTAACTTTGTAGCAAAAACACCAAAATTTATAGGCACTCCTTCTTTCTTTGTTAACGGAGTACAAACCGGAAATTATAGTATAGATAATATTTCCACAGCTGTTGATAAAGCTTTAGAGGAGCAGAAAGAAAAGCAAAAAATGAGATGAGTTTGTAATTTTGACAATAGATCGTCATTGCGAGCGACTGAAAGGAGCGTGGATCAGTTTTCCCGTCATTGCAAGGAAATTACGAAGTAATTGACGAAGCAATCCAGTAAAAAATTCTTATTTACAGAATTTTTTTAATTATCTCCTGGATTGCCGCGTCGCCTATGACTCCTCGCAATGACGGGGTGGTATCCACGCAACAATGTATTCTCGCAATGACGGAGATAAACTAATGAATACGGAAAAACTAAAAGATATCAAAGCAAGAATTAAAGACTTAAAAACTCCTAAGTTTTCTAATCCTAAAATTCGGCAAGAAATTAGCCCGTTCACTATCGCTGTAGATTTAGTTTCAGGTACAATGGTAGGTGTCGTAATTGGAATATTTACGCATAAGTTTTTTAATTCTAAACCTTTATTTCTTATTATATTTACAATAATAGGAATGATTGCCGGCTTTAACATTATAAGGCAAAAAGTGAATAACAAAAAGTAAGGAAATGACTCATAGCCCTTTAGCACAATTTGATATCAAAAAATTGATAGACATCAAAATGTTCGGTTTTGACGTCAGCTTTACTAATTCGAGTATCTATATGTTACTTGCTAGCATCTTAGCCTTAACTTATTTTTACTTAGCTTTTTATAACCGGAAATTAGTACCTTCTAGATTACAAGTAAGTGCTGAAATAGTTTATAATCTTGTAGCTGATATGTTAAATCAGAATATAGGAGTAAAAGGACGCAAATTTATTCCGTTAGTTTTTAGTTTGTTTATTTTTATTTTATTCTGTAATTTACTTGGTATGACACCTTATAGCTTTACTGCTACTAGTCATATTATCGTTACTTTTACCTTGGCAATTCTAGTATTTTTAACGGTCACTATAGTCGGTTTCATAAAACACGGCTTACGTTTTTTAACTCTTTTTTTACCGCACGGTACTCCTTTATGGTTAGCACCGTTGATGATAGTAATTGAACTGTTTACATATTTAGCAAGACCGGTTAGTTTATCATTGCGACTCGCTGCTAATATGATGGCGGGACATGTTTTATTAAAAGTAATAGCCGGTTTTACCGTTTCATTAATGATTTACTTGAAATTTCTGCCAATCCCTGTTATGGTGATACTAATTGGGTTTGAAATTTTTGTTGCAATACTTCAAGCTTATATTTTTACTATTTTATCTTGTATGTATCTTAATGATGCTATTAATTTACACTAGGCTTGTCACACAACTTGCTTCTAAAGGTAATTTGTACGTCAATCCGATGCTCGAATCCTCACGTACTTTTTTGTACGCTGCGGTTCTGTGCTTCGTATTTCCTTCAAATTCCTCTTTATTAGCTTCGTTGTGCAAAAAGCCTATTATACAGATAATTAGATAAAATTTTTTGATTAATTAAAAGTTAGTTTTTTATGGATATGGTTTCTTTAAAATTTATTGGTATAGGACTTATGGCTATCGGCATGTACGGTGCGGCTCTAGGCGTTAGTAATATATTTAGCTCTCTACTTAGTTCAATAGCACGAAACCCTTCAGCTGCAGAAAACTTACAAAGAATGGCTCTGATCGGTGCAGGTCTTGCTGAAGCAATGGGACTTTTTTCCTTTGTAATTGCTATGTTACTTATTTTTTCTTAAAATTCATTTTTAAATAAGATGCCTCAATTTGATATTGCTACCTATTATTCACAAATTTTTTGGCTTATCGTTACTTTCGGCTTATTGTATATCTTTGTTTATAAATTTATCACTCCAAAATCCGAAGAAATTTTTAATAATAGACAGACAAATATTCAAGATAATATTACGCAAGCCGATACGCTAACCCAAGAAGTAGAAAAGCTAAATAAATATTATAGCGAGGAAATAGAAAAAACAAATACCGAAATAGATAGGCTAAAAAAAGAAAAAATAGGCTCTTTAGAATCAGAATTTTTAATTAAAAAAAAGAATCTAGAGCAAGATTTAAAAAACTCTATAAATCAAAATATTGAAGATATAAATTTAGCTGCTAAGCAATTTAGAACTAATAAAAGCGAAGCAATCATAAAGCTCGCAGTTAATATTATTGAAAAAATAGCCGGAACTAAAGCAGATATAGATAGCTTAAAAAGCCTACGTCATTGCGAGGAAAAATTGAAAATTTTGACGAAGCAATCCAGTAAAAAATTCTGATTTACAGGATTTTTTATTATTTTCTGGATTGCCGCACTCCTTGCAGTCGTTCGCAATGACGATATTGATAATTAGGCAATAACGTAAAAAAAATAAAATAATGAATTTCCTAGATGAAAGCTTCTGGCTTGCCGTTAGTTTTGTAATTTTTGTATATTTAATTTATAGACCGGCAAAAAAGGCTATTTTAAATTCTTTAGATGCTAAGATTTTAGAAGTCCAAGAAAAAGTTCTAAAAGCTGAAAAGTTAAAAGAAGATGCTGCTTTGCTCTTTGAACAAACCAACGCACAAATACAAAAATTAGAAACTTTACGCTCTCAAATGATAGAAGAAAGCAATGAAGTTACCAAGAAAATCATTCAAGAAAAAACTAAAGAAATTGAAGAATTTTTAGAGCATAAAAAATCTGATGCTATAAAGTTAATTCAAAACCAAAAATCAACTGCAAGTAAAGAGCTACAAGATGAATTTTGTGATGAAGTGATAAAACTTGTCTCCGAATATTTCCAATCAGCTAAGCTTTCAGAAAGTAATATTGCTAAAAATTTAATGGATAAATCTGATTTTCCTCAGGATTAGGATAAAGCTACATAGCCACAGCCAGCAACTTATTTAAGATTGCCTCGTCATTAATACATGCCCGTAATATCGAGCCGTCAATAAAATATTCAGGATGCTCGGTGGCTATTTTGTTTATTAATGCAGGATAGCTTACAGCAAATTCTTTTACACAAGCGAAGTTTTTGCTAGGGCTGTTAATCGCTCCTAAGCAGATTGCTTCAAAACATAACATTTTTGCTATTTCTATATTTTTAACATTTGCTAAAGCTCCTAGTTGTTTTGCTAAATATCTATCGCCTAAATAGCCTTTCACCTCACAATTTCCTAAGATTGAGAACTTACTATTCCATTTATCTTTAGCAGCATTAATATATATTTTATTTAAGACTCTTTTTTGTATTTTTTGTTTAATTTCTAAAGTAACTTCCTCAAAATCGCCTCTTTGTAATATAAACTCCCTAGTTTCATTATTTCTTATAAATTCTAGAGCATTTTTCTCAAGGTAACTTTTTAATTCCTTAGTATGAGGATGAGTTCTCCTAAAGTTTGCATAAACATTAAATAAGCTTGTTTATAAAGTTCTATGGCTTTGTTTGTATCACCTAATTTCTCATAATAAGCTAAACTGACATTAACAATAGAACTAGCAATATTAGAATGATTTCGTTGGCACACTACTCGAAATATTTTTAGAGCTTTTTCTAGATATTTTAGACCTTTAGAAGGGATGCCTAAGTTTTTATAAGATCTACCAACGTTATTGAGAGAAATAGCAATATTATGATGATTGCTTTGACACACTGCTTCAAACATCTTTAAGGCTGCTTTTCGATATTTTAGACCTTTAGAAATATCGCCTAAGTTTTGATATGCCAAGCCAATATTATTAAGAGAGTTAGCAATAGAAGGGTGATTACCCTTATATAATTCTTGATTCATCTTTAAAGCTTCTTTTAAATATTTTAGACCTTTAGAAATGTCGCCTAAGTCTAGATAAGTCAATCCAATATTATTAAGAAAGGTAGTAATGAAAGGATAATTACCTTGATATAAATCTTGCGATATCTTTAAGGCTACTTTTTGATACTCTAGACCTTTAGAAATGTTGCCTAAGCTTCGATAAGCCTTACCAATGTTATTAAGAGAATTAGCAATAGAAAATGGATTGCTATAAGGTAATTCTTGAAACATTTTTAATGCTTCTTTAAAATATTTTAATGCTTTGAAGATATCGCCTAAGTTGATATAAATTTCGCCGATATTATTAAGAGAGCTAGCAATAGAAGAGTGATTGCCTTTATATAATTCTTGATTCATCTTTAGAGCTTCTTTAAAATATTTTAGACCTTTAGAGATATCACCTAAATTTCAATAAACCAATCCGACATTATTAAGAGAGGCAGCAATATCAGGATGGTTGCCTTGGTATAAACCTTGCGACATCTTTAAAGCTTCTTTAAAATACTTTAGCTCTTCTCTAGTATATCCTAATTTTTCATATGCTGCCCCGACATCATTAAGAGAATGAGCAATATTAGGATGATTATATTTATATAGTTTTTGTAGTATTTTTAAAATTTCTTTGTGATATTTTAATGATTTCTCAAATTTATATAATATATAGTCATTATAATAAGCTAACTTTCTATATAAGTTTGCTTTTCTGAGCTTATCAATTTCAATATTATTGTTTAATATTTTTACTATATGAGGATAAAATAATTTAGAAATTTCCCAGTCTTTGTTTGGAACACCTGTTAAATAAGGAAATAAGTTATCTAATACTTCTATTAGGGCTGTTCGAACTTTTTGTTCATATATTACAAATTCTGTATGTCTTTTTACATATCTCTTTACTGTGACTTGTACCAATCTATGTAATTGTAAGCCGGTTTGTCCATTTTGACGTATTAGATTCATTAATGATAATTCTTCTAACCTTTTTATAGGTTCTTGCAGTTTTTCTTCATTTACTAAAAATAATTCTTTGAAAATATCTATACTGATAAAGTCTGGGTCTAAATGTGCAGAACATTGCAATATCTGCCAAGCTGCCGGCGATTTTTCTAATGATTGCAATAATAAAACCGTTCCTGGATGATCATCTTCACTATCTTGCAAATAGTTAATATAATCGTTTACTTTAAGTAATTTATTTTCCTTTAAACATGCCACTGCTTCAGATAAGCTATACGGTAATATAAAACCATCTTCACTGCTAAGTTCTGCTAATAAATTACTAATATCTTGTTCATTCAACCTATCACCTAAAGATTCGACTAAATATGAAATTGCTTCGTTTTTGCTAAAAGGCAGTAATTTAATATTTTCTATATTATCACTTAAATTATTATATCTAGTAGTAATTATAACTTGCGTCTTATCTCTAGGCATATTAATTATACCGTTAATATAAGGCTCAATGTCTTTATATGCTTCTACGTTATCAAAAATAAATAATGTAGACGGCTTTAAATTAGCAATCCTCTCATGGACTAATCTTATTATATCTTCTTCCTTTTCGCCTATTGTATAAATAGCAAACTCTTTAGCGAGTTGCCTATATGCTTCAAAGATTTTATCTGCAGAATCTGCATAAATAAAACGTACTATTTTCTTTGCTTCATCTCTTTGTTTACGACCATATTCTATAGATATTGTACTCTTACCTGTTCCAGCGAAAGCACTGATTGATATGAATTGTTTTTCACTTAAAACTTTTTCTATTTTTTGTAATATTTTTTCACGAGTAATAAGATTATGGTCCGATAAAAGCGGTAAATTGCTAATTATATTTTTATCATTATAATGTTTGCCGTATTGAGGTTTTATTTCATATAGTTCTTTTATTACTTTTAACTGTTGTTTTATTAAATTCGGTATTTCTTTTTTATCTATACTCAATTTGCTCAACTGTGCTAGATACCAATCACTACTGCCCTTATTATTTGTATTTGCTATATCTACAGACAAATTTACTTCTTCTATGCGGTAATGACCTTTGTAAGAAAGTTCAAATTTGCCCTCAGAGGTTATGATCTCTTTTGATGGGTATCCTTGTGCTGCATTATTTTCTAAATGCTTATAAACCTCTAAAAATTGTCCGGTTGCAATATTACCGCTTATAAGCTGATCGATTACCTCTAAGAAGCTTCCAAATGTCGCTGCAGTAGCATTTTTATATATTAGGTTGCTTGCTAAAGGTATAAAATCAAGTGCCTTATTTATTAGTGTGTTATCTTTAGGATTATATTCTATGCGAGGCCAATCTAATATCTGTTCATATTTTACCGGCTTACCGGTTTTGGGATCAAAACTATCTAGTATTGGGTCAAGTAAATAACCGGATAATGATAATACGCCATGTAACAAGGGAGTATAGTTTTTAATTAGCGGTGTTTTATTTAATATATTTATTATCTTACTTGTATATTTTGCAGTAATTTCAGGAAATAATCTATATGCCTTATTAATATGAGAATTACAGACATTTACAAAATTCGGTGCAGATAAATAAGTAGTTATATTTAGGATTCTCGTATTAAAATCAGTTTTATAACTATGAACATTTGACTTAAAGCTTTTTATAGTTAATGCCGAACCCGGACTATCGAATGTGATTGCCTTTGCTTTTTGATAATGAAAATCTCTATGAGCAAAATATAAACTAAGCTCTGCAAGCCATGCACCTAAAGAATAACCGGTAAAAGATAAATTATAATTGTTCTCTTCAGCATATTTTGTATTTTCATTTATATATGCTACTGCATAATATCTGCCTATTTTAGGCTTGTTAAATATTTTAAATAGTTTCCAGTCTTTTAATTGTTCATTTCGGATTTGTACAAGCTCACTAGAAGCATTAGGCATCTTGCCCCAGCTTACATTACCGATAAAATTATTATTTTGGATTTTAGCGGCTATTTCCTCTAACTGCGGAAGCGTTAAATGTAGATTGCTAAAATCTAGATGAATAAATGAAGGGACGTTCTGTTCTAGACACGCTATAATTGTTTGATAATCACTTGTATTAACCGGATTTTTTGAAGAAAACACATCTGCTTTCATAAATATACTTAGCTCTAATTGAACTGAACTTTGCGTTTTCAACCAAACTTTTTGAAGTATTATAAATTAAAAGTTATTACTTTCAATTATTATTTTTATTCTGAATTTAAAATTAGATTATTTGAGATAATGAGTTTATAGGAAAATATAGAATGGTGACCCCTACGGGACTCGAACCCGTGTTCCCACCGTGAAAGGGTGGTGTCCTAACCGCTAGACGAAGGGGCCTTCACTTTGAAAGTAGGCAAATAGATATATTAGTCATACCGTGGCTACGACCAGCTCAGTTTTTTTGTTGTCATTCCGTGATTTATTCACAGAATCCAGTTAAAAATACTAATATTAGTATTTTTAGTTTTTTTCTGGATACCGTGGACAAGCCACGGTATGACAGTGATGGAATTAATCTACGGCATGACAGTAAGTTAGAAGTTTTATACAACAACTTTGCAAATATTGCAAGTATAAAAATTATAAGTTTACCTTAAGCTTAACACTACCTTGATGGCTTCTATAATGTTTATTAAGATAATAATTATAATCCAAAGAAATAGTAGTATTCTTGATACTACCTATAATACCCGTTCCTAAATTATAGGATGTTTTCGGTTGCTTCGGTATTAGATAATCCTGTTTGAATGTATTATCAAATATTTTAACAACTCTATTTATTCTTTGGGTTTTCTCTTTAAAATTATGTTCTACCGCTCCTTGGAATGTTAGACCTAAATTATTAAATTTTAGAACATCTTTTAAAGGTACTTTGACTTTAGTACCGACAATTCCGGACAATATATTATTCTCTTTCATTGTAAGAGCTATTTCTTGTATGTTAATACCGGTTTCATTATATATCCCGTCTCGTGACTTCCCGTATCTTAAGCCGATATTTGGGGTAATAACAAGCTTGTTCTGCAAAAGATAATTATAATTCAGTAATGCTTCCGCATTATAACTATGATTACGATGTTTTACATTACTTCTAATTTTAGTATCACCATATGAATAAGTTGTCTTATCTTTAATAAAGTTTTTAGAAGCAGATACTAAAGCTTGTAGTGCAAAATTCCTCGGTAATTCTTTTTGTCCGTAAATAGAAACCACATGACTATCAATAAGTTCTTTGTCATTATTTTTACTATTTTTAAATTTAAATACTGAATGAACATTACTATAAGCTATACCTAGAATATTATTGTCGATTTCAACGTCAAACCCAATAGTAGCACCTTTGTTAGTACCTCTATAACCGGTCATATTTTCTACGCGTCCATGATTATTAGTGCCGTACATACCACGCATCCACAAACCTCTTTTTATACGAGACTCTTCTTCATCACCAGCTCCTACCGCTACCATATTATTAGACATATTCATAGATGCATCTAATCTGTTACGAATCATATTATTTACAATAGTATTAACAACTTTAGCTTGATTTAAAGTAGGAGCATTTTCTGAAATTTGCGTTTGCATTTCTTTTTTTGCTTTCTGTTCAAGAGGAATAGCCATATCAACTTCCGTTATTTTAAGGTTACCCCCATCGGAATCGGATAATTGCTCTATTATTTCTTCTTCCTCTTCAAATCCTGAATCATAACTTTCTTCATCTTCGCTACCATCGTCTAATGCTAAACATTCCTTTTCTCTACTGTCACTTAATGCTAATGCACACTCATTACTTGATACAGGTAGTGCAAGTAACCCTTTATCTCCTGCTTTTTGAATACCAGATTCTGTTACTTCTGTGTCTTCTTGTTCTTCATCTCCTGATGGCAAAGAATCTTTTGAACTTAACATTTCCTGTAATATTGATCCATCTGAAATAGCTTCAGGATCTTTCTGGGCTTTAGATTCAAAATCACTAATAGCTGATTCAGGAATTAAAGAATCTTTTGAACTTAACATTTCCTGTAATATTGATCCATCTGAAATAGCTTCAGGATCTTTCTGGGCTTTAGATTCAAAATCACTAATAGCTGATTCAGGAATTAAAGAATCTTTTGAACTTAACATTTCCTGTAATATTGATCCATCTGAAATAGCTTCAGGATCTTTCTGGACTTTAGATTCAAAATCACTAATAGCTGATTCAGGAATTAAAGAATCTTTTGAACTTAACATTTCCTGTAATATTGATCCATCTGAAATAGCTTCAGGATCTTTCTGGGCTTTAGATTCAAAATCACTAATAGCTGATTCAGGAATTTCTGAACCCAATTTCTTAAGTGCTTCATTTATTTCTTCAAAAGAAACATCATTTAATTTTGATGAATCTGCTATACATGCATTTATAGTATCGTGCATAGTTACTTCTTCTTCTCTCAGCACTTCAATCTGCTGAACGATTTGAGCAGCTCCTGAGCTTGTACTTGGCAATTGTTCTAGTTCTTGCCTTTTAACTATTACTGCCATTTGATATGCCTGTAGAAGAGCTAATTTAGTTTCACTTGAATTTTTATCACTACTATTGGCTATCTTTGAGCTTGAATGATCCGGAGTTGGACAGCTATCCTCAGCTCCATATCTATGACCTACTCCTATATTATCTCCTGTATTATCCCATGATAAATCTTCATTACTACCAAATATGTTTAAGCTACTAGCTGAAGATGAACGCCTTAGTGGTTTATCCTTTAAACTATTTGGAGTAACTTTGTCCTCTAATATTTTTTTCTCTTCTTCTAACTTTTGTATTTCTTGTTCTCCTTTAAAGATTTGATTCCCCAAATCTGTAAGGAATGGATCATAGTTATCTTCACGCCATAATTCCGAAAAAAGTTCTAGATTTTTATTAATTTTAGGCTGAGCTTTTATTGGCTCTAAGTACCCATCTTCATCCTCCGGCAAAGTTCTCTGAAGCTCATGACTTAATGGCATGGTTGACTTTGCTGTTAGCGACTGCTTAGAAATAGTAGCAGTAGAAGAAGTTGTTGACGGAGTAAGAACTAGTCCCTCTAGTTTTTTTATACTTTCTTCAATCTTATCATTTGTTACCATTGCAACATGATTGCCCATTTGCTCTTGCAGTTTTTTTAGCTTTGTTCTACTTGCTTCCTTTTTTGCATCATTCAATATTTTTTGAGCTTCATCTGCCGCCGCTTTTATAGCTTTTTCTTGCTTCTTTATTTTCGATAATTGTTTTTGTGCTTCTCGTCTTTGCTTTTTATCCTCTATAGCTCCTACTTTTAATTCTAATTCTTGCAACCTGTTCGATGTTGTATTAGCATTTGATATTTGCTGCATTTTTTTTGCAATATCTTCCCTGATTTCTACTATATCTTTTGCTTTTTCTTTTTGATGATTTTTTTCTTTTCTTTTCTTTTCTCTTTCAGTTCTTTGCTTATCCTCCGCTTGTTGCTGTTTTTTTGTTTTTTCTACAACAATATGTCGTTGATTTTGCTCTAATTGAACTCCCTCTCTTTCACTTACTAGATCTTTGTATTCTGCACTATTTCTTCTTACTTCATTTGCTTCCGCTCTCCTTTTATCGACTACAGCTTGTCTAGCAGCATTGACTTTCTGCTGTTGAGTAAGCACCTCTAGTTGTTGCTGCTGATTTAAGAATGACCCAGCCGGCGGCATCTCCGTAACCGGAGCTTTTCCTTGGGGTTTTGTTAAAACTATCCCACCTACTGAAACATCTATTTCTCTAGATAAACTATTTGCTTCCTCGTTTTTATTTGTTAACTTTTGTTGAAGTTCATCTATTTTTTTATTATTTTCTTTTACTTTTGCACTATCTTTATCCAATTCACGCTTATTTTTTACTCCTCCTGTCTTTTTGTTACAACTGGCCAGACTCCTATTTTCTTCATCTAATGCTTTTATTTTTATTCCTATCTCTGCAGCTTCTAACTTTAGTGCTTTTATTTTTTTCTGTGATGAAACTATCTGTTTTTGTAGCTGTTGTAACGGTTTTTTATTTTTTTTGCCTTGGGTATTTTTAATTGTCGATTCTACTTCAGCTAACTTGATTCCTAACGTCTCATTAACTCTTAATATATTACTTACCATCTTCGCTGCAACTTCAGCACTGCTCAACAATAGAGGTTTTGGAGGAACCGGAGGTTTAGCCTGTGTGTTAGGTTGTACTGTCTGTTGTGGCTCGCTACTAAACGATAATCTTCGTACTGCCTTTGAGTTTGTGTTTGGTGGTGTCTTAGCTCCTAAATTATCATTTGGTTTAGAATCTAGAGTAGGCTGATACGGAGTAGCCGGTGTTGATGACGGAGTACCAGGTGCCGTAGTATAATGTTCCGGTGATATCAGAGTAGTATTTGGTGTATTAGGTGCAGTGACAAAGCCATTTGAAGCTGGGCTAACAGTAGGCGAAGACGCTGTTATTATAATTTCTGGTTTTTGAGGCGTTTGCTCTGTTGGTTCAGGATTATAATTATTTTGATTCTGCTCTACTTTTTCAGCACCTACAAATGCTTTGCGTCTAGTAATTGGTCGTGCTTTTCTTGCCTTCCCGACATCAGACTTACTATGTGCTACCACTTTATAATGATCCTCTATAGGAATATCTTTTAATGGATTAAATGCTTTAGATTGCTTAGATATTTCCATTTCTCTTATTTCAGATGAAGTATATGTGTTTCTTTCCGGTTCCGGTACAATCACTGTTCCTATCTGCTGCGGTGTATTTGTCGTATCTTTATTTAGCGATAATTTCTTACTGAGTTCGGTGCGAAATGCTTCTTTATTCATCGCCATTCCTTCAACAGGCATTGCCATTACCGCCCCTACTGAAATAGAGGTAAGCAGAGAATATTTTAAAAATCTTGATTTTTTTAGTAAATTTTGTTCTGTTAACTTATTCATTATAAATATCTCAACTTAAATTAAAATTTTATATACATAAACGTCGAGCATTATAATAAATAAGTTAATAAAAGCAATATATAAGTTAATTTATCTTAACTTATAATTACGAGAGAATTTTATTCTAATTATTGAAAATATAATAAATATAACATATAATGTATAATGCATTTTTTAACTTTTGATTGAAAATGCTACAATGTTTTAAAATAACTTTGGAAGCAGAGTATAATAATTTAAATATTTGGTATTTTGTTAGTTTTATTTACGGTATTATTGTTTATTTTTCGCTTGATTTTGAGCTTTCATTTACAACAATTTTTTTCATTTTTTGTGCTTGCCTAATATTAACCTTTACTAGAAATTCTAATATATTTTTACAGTTTACTTACTGGATGATTATTGCTTTTATTTTTGGCGTATTTATCTCTAAATATTGTGTGACAAATTTACACGGCGAAACACTTCATAAACCAATAATAACAAAAATTAGCGGCAATATAGAATCGATAAAACCAACTATTATAGGAGGGCAAGTAGTATTAAACAACATTAAGATTGAAAAAATTAATCGTAATTTACAAAAAGTTAAAATTAGTATACCGAGAAAGTATATATACTCTAGTGAAATGCAGAGTGATTATATGAAGATCAACTTGGAAAGGAGTAATCGGTCTGTAAGCCGAGGAGCGGAGCGTACAGAAGTACGTGAGCATCCGAGGGCTTACAAAGACGACGTAGCCAATTTTGGGGGTCCATCGAGTATAAAAGAAATTAGGGTAAATGACAGAATTACCTTGCTAGCTAAACTCTATAAGCCGCAAAATAGTATACTCCCCGGGGGGTATGATTTCGGGTTTTACGCTTATCTATCGGATATTGGAGCAAACGGCTATGCGATGTCGCAGCCACAAATTATAGAACGTAACGAGACAAATTTTGATAGCTTTATTTATAGTGTGCGTTCTTATATTTATAATAATTTAATAGAAAAGCTAGGAAAAGATAAAGGGAATTTTGCAGCTGCGATATTACTCGGTGAGACGAAAGGGCTAAACAGGCAAATAATGCAGGATATGAGGCAAAGCGGTATATCGCACGTGCTTTGCGTTTCAGGGTTGCATCTATCTTTAGTTGTGATGATTATTTTCGTAACTACAAGATTTTTATTAAATCTCTCAAATTATTTAGCGTATAATTTCAATATAAAATTAATTTCTGCTTATTGTTCGCTAATAGGAAGCTTTGGTTATTTAGAGCTAAGCGGTATGCAAATTGCAGCAACTAGAGCTTTTATTACTGCTGCAATCTTCATCTTTGGTATTATTATCGGACGCTCTTGCTTTCCTCTTCGTTCACTCGCAATTGCGGCTTTTGTAATATTATCGTTAAATCCCGAATATATTTTTCATCCAAGCTTCCAATTATCTTTTATCGCCGTATTATCACTTGTTGCAGGTTTCGAGTTTTACTTAAAAAAATTCGTGGTTAATTGGGGAAAATAAAGGCATTTTTGGAGCAGTAAAATTTTATATGGCTTCAAATATTTATTCAAGCTTCCTTAGCAAGTATTATAACCGCTCCGGTGGTAATTAATCAATTCTTCATATTTTCTATATACTCAGTACCGGCTAATCTTATTGTCGTTCCAATAACATCATTCTTCCTTATGCCGCTTGCTTTGCTATCTCTGCCTTTTACTATGATTGGGTTTGATAGCTATATATTAATGATCATGGGATTTTTTATTGAGATAATAATTAGATCAGCAAATTATTTTAACAATCTGCAAGGAGCGGTATGGTATTTCGGTTATATTACCAATTTTAGTATTTTACTTTTTTTATTCGGTTTTTTTTGGATTTGTATATGGAAAACTTCGTGGCATTTGCTTGGTCTTGTAATTATGATAATATCTTTTATATTTATGTTCTACTCTCCAAAGCCGGAATTAATATTTGACACAAATCATATGGCAGTAGGCATTAAAGACAAAGACGAAAAGCTTATAATTTATGCCGATAAAATGCCTACATTTAATAGAACCTATTGGGCTAATTGGTTCGAACAAAAAGATAGTATGGTGTTACCTTTAAAAGATAATATTTTCATAACTAATCACGGACAGAAAATTGTCATTAATAACAATAATCATTGTGAAAAAGCCGAAATTCATATCAATCTCAATTACAAAGCTAAATGCCACGGGAGCTTAATAACGATTAATCACGATTTTTTTAAAAAAAGCCCTGTTATACTTATCTTTTGCAATAAAAAAGAATGTACGGTAAAATCGAATAATGCAAATTATACATAAAACATTAAAAATTTCCTCAAAAGGATATAGAAAAATCTTGAGCCTTTTAAATGAAAAAGGGCAAGCAAGGCTTATCGGTGGCTGTGTACGAGATGCGTTACTTGAGAAAGATAGCTATGATATCGATATAGCTACTGATTTAATACCGGATGAAGTAATAAATATTTTATCGAAAGCTATAGTCAAATCAGTTGGATTTAATTACAAGGAGCGAGGAGCGAAACCTATAGATAATAGGAGAGCGACGAGAGACGATGTAAGTGAATTCAAATCATTTGACTATAATATAAAAACCATCCCGACCGGTTTAAAATTCGGCACGATTACGGCTATTTTAAACGAGGAAAAATTTGAGATTACAACTCTCAGAAAAGATATCGAATGTAACGGCAGACATGCCAAAGTAATATTCACAAACGATTTTGCCGAAGATGCCGCAAGACGAGATTTTACTATTAATGCTTTAAGCTATTGTCCCTTTAAGAACGAGATATATGATTATTTTGAAGGATTTAAGGATTTGCAGCAGGAAAAGGTTGTATTTATAGGGAAAGCTCTAGATAGAATTAAAGAAGATTATTTACGAATTCTACGTTTTTTTCGGTTTTCTAGCTATTATGCGAAGCAGCTTGATGATGGAAGCTTTAAAGCATGTAAAGATTTAAAAAACGGCTTGAAAACTTTATCACGAGAGCGAATAAAAAGCGAAATGGATAAAATCATCGTTTCAAAAAGAGCCCCGCAAATTTTAGAAGCTATGTTTGAAATAGGAATATTAGAACTAATATTCTCTATCCAAAATTATGAAATAAAAATTTTTGAGCAGGCAAATGATTTTAAATTAGAATTAGCTACTCGATATGCTCTCCTATTATACCAAAAAAATTTAGATTCAAAACTTCTTCTTGATTGGAAATTCTCAAAACATGAAGCAATGCAAATATTATCGATACTAAACTTTCTGAATGATACTGAATTTAATATAAAGAAAATTTGGTTTGAAAAGAAGGATTATAAGGAATATTTATTAGCAGCTAGCATAATCGGTAAACTAGATTATTTACAAGTAAAAGAATTTATACATAAATATGATGCGTTATTACGTCCGAAATTCCAAGTAAACGGTAATGATTTGTTAAATATGAATATAGAAAAAAAAGAGATAGGTGCAAAACTGGAATATCTAAAAAATTTTTGGATAGAGCAGGATTTCAAACTTACTAAATTGGAGTTGTTGGAAAAGTTATGAGAACGAGTATATCAAGCCGTCATTGCGAGGAAAAATTGAAAATTTTGACGAAGCAATCTCGTGCCAAAATCCTGAGATTGCCACGCTCCTTTCAGTCGCTCGCAATGACGATTTGGTATCAACGCAAGCAAGCTTTCGCGGGAATGACAATTTTATTATGTCTTACATTCTTCAGCCTTACTAGCTACGCTAAGCCTAAGATAGTTGTAAGTATTACGCCAATCGCTAGTATAGCCGCAATGCTTGTTAAGGATAAAGCTGATATCGAGAGTTTAGCAGTAAACAATGATTGCCCTCATCACCATAATATAAAGCCAAGTGATCTTGCTAAAGTTAAAAATGCCGATATAGCTATTTATATTAATGAACAATTTGACGGTTTTGCCGAAAAATTAATTGATAATCATAGCAAAAATATTATCAAAACTAGCGATATTAAATCTTTAAAAATTATCAAAGATAATTGGCATATTTGGCTTGATCTTGATAATGTAAGAATTTTACTACAAGAATTTGCACGAATATTTAGTAAAAATTTTCCTGAGCTACAAGAAGATATTAATAATAACCTTTCAGCAGCACTTAAAGAATTAAACAAGCTACAAGAAATTAAAAATAATGAGCTTAGAGCAATAAAAGACGTAATTTTATTAAGTGATAGTAGCGAGTATTTTTTTGTTAATACTAATATTAAAACTGCAAAATTATATAGCGAAAGTCAAAAAAGCCTACTATATATAAGCAAGCTAGAAGATTTAATTAAAGAGTCTAATAACAAATGTCTTATTTTAAGTAACGAACAAAATTCACGATTATACGACAAATTAAACGCTAAAATAATAATATTAAATAGCGAAAACTGGAATGTTCAGAATATTCATTCAAACACTTTTCAGAACCAATATTTACAAATGATTAATCAAGTTAAAAAATGCATACGCTAAATAATGAAGAAGAGACAAAAAAACTTGCAAAACTCTTTGCACAAAGCTTAAAGCCAAATGATATAGTTTTACTTAACGGTGACCTTGGAGCAGGTAAAACATTTTTTTGTCGTGAAATTATTAAACATTTTTGCGGTGAAAATACGAGCATTATAAGCCCGACTTTTAACTTACTGCAAACATATAAAGCATCTAACTTTACTATCTATCACTATGACCTGTATCGTCTTAAATCACCTGAAGAAATTTACGAACTTGGATTTGAAGAGGCATTAAACGGCAATTTAATTTTAATAGAATGGTCTGAAATTATTAAGCATTTACTCACGCAACCTTTAATCGAAGTAAATCTAGAAGTATTAGACGAAAACAAACGTTTGTATAGCATTATAACAAATTCGTCAGAATCTTTCCTTATTGATTTTTTACAAGCTTCTCCGTTATTCGGTACAAAGCTTGATATTCAAAGAGATAAAAGTCCTACTAGAAAAATTAAGTTATAATCATATCTATTTCTTTAACATCTTATCTAAAAAATCTTTACTCTCTTCCTCTGATAAAAAATCGCTTTTACTTGCATTTCTTGCTTGCATTGCCCAGTACATATCTTCAAACTGATTAAATTTCTCATATTCTTCAGGTGATATAAGAAGTTTGCCGTATTTATTTATAATTACTGGTGATTTTACTGCTTGAGTCATTGATGCTCCAATTTTAATATTTAACTAATCAATTGCCATGTAATAAAAACGCCTTTTCAATAGGAAGTAACTTTAATTCCGGTAACATAGGCATAATTAAATCTATTCCGGCTTTTTCGTTACTATTACCGTGTACCAATATAAAAGAACCATTTTGAACTTTTTCGCCTTTAGCAAGCCATGTATTGCTGCCAAGCGGAATAAATCCTAAATCTTTTAGCTTTTCTATTAATGTTTGATCAGAAACTAATCCTGGGAAACGAAAGAAAGGCGACGGAGCAATATTATAACTTACTAATATTTTCCCTGCTTCTAATACTTCATTTTCAAAATCATCTTTATTGGAAAGAAGAAAATTATCTTCAAGAGGTTTATCTTTAAAGTAAGGATGGCTAAATGAATGATTAACCCATGTTATTTGTAAATAACCGTTTTCTTGTTGCTTTAATAACCATAAGAACTCTTCTGTATGCTTATTAATCCATAAGCCTGAAACACATATAGCAATCGGAATAGGTTTATTTAGTTTGCTCGATAATTCTATGAGCTTTTTAAAAAAATCTTCTTCAAAGCTTTTGGAAGAAGGACACATATCAATTGTAAGAAATTGACCTTTTACTTTATACATGCTACTCGTAGCACCATAATTTTGTAACATATAAGGTGCAGAGTTGTATTTATTTAAAGCTTTAATATACGGAGTTTTATTTAATTTTTTTAGAAGGCTTTGTTTTTCTATTTTATTCGTAGGTAAAGTTACCGGCTCTTGTAGGACTAACTCAGTTTTAAAAGAATTCGGGTCTACTAAAACGAAATATGATTTTTCATTATTTAAATAAGAACGAATAGCGATTTTTATTTTTTTATTCTCAGCAATTACAGGCAAAAATACCGGTTTATAATCAGTTATAATCGCTGCTTTTTCACTTGCATAGCTTAAATTAAAAAACAATATTATAAAAATAAAACTTAAAATTCTTTTCATTTATTCGTCTCCATAACGCTCGTATAAAATTCTGCAATTTTCTCTTTTACCTCTGCGGGGTCGTTCATCAAATTAACGGCACCTCTAAACTCTGCTGAACTCGGCAAACCGCTACTATACCAACCAATATGCTTACGAGCAATAGGTACGCCCACAGATTCGCCGTAATAATCAAGTATTGCGTTATAATGCTCGGTTACGACATCTAGCTGCTCTGCTATAGAGGGAGCAGGTTTTTCTTCACCGGTTTTAAGGTAATGATCAATTTGTGAAATAATCCAAGGTTTGCCGTATGCTCCTCTACCGACCATAATACCATCCACACCGGATTTTTGCAGGGCTTCTTTTGCTTTAGCAAAATTAGTGATGTCACCGTTAGCAATAACCGGGATTTTCACCGTTTCTTTAACTGATCGTATAAAATCCCAATCGGCATTACCGGAGTAAAACTGACATCTCGTTCTACCGTGAACGGTAACCATTTGAATCCCTGAGTTTTCAGCAATTTTAGCCAAAGTCGGAGCGTTTTTCGTATTATCATCCCAGCCCATACGCATTTTAACCGTTATCGGAATCTTCACCGCTTTAACCGTCGCTTCAAAAATCTTAGCTGCCAGCTGTTCATCCCTCATTAGAGCTGAACCTGCATAACCGCCTACTACTTTTTTCGCCGGACAACCAAAATTAAGATCGATAATCTTTGCCCCCATATCCTCGTTCATTTTAGCAGCTTCAGCTATTACATTCGGCTCACAGCCGGCTAGCTGCACGCATGCACTTGTCGGATCGTCATGCACGATAGCACATTTTTGCATTGACTGCCTAGATTTCACAACCATTGCTCGACTTGCTATCATCTCAGAAACTACAAGCCCTGCACCGAATCTTTTTACCAATTTTCTAAATTCTAAGTCCGTAATATCAGACATTGGAGCAAGAATTACATTTGAAGAAAGTTCTATATTGCCGATTTTGATCATAAAAAACCGTTATAAAAATAAACGCTCATAATATCATATTAAGTATTTTTGTCTAATATTACTAATTAAGAATAGACAAAAGCCGATTAATCTATTATAAGCTTATTGTTGTATTTGATTTTTCAGTCATTCGAGGAAGTGTTATTGCGAGGAGCGAAGCGACGCGGCAATCCAGTTAAAAAATTCTGTAAATCAGAATTTTTTAACTGGATTGCTTCGTCGAATTACTGCGTAATTCTTCTCGCAATGACGATTTAGGCATCCTCTGAATAAATGAAGAGTAGACTAAGTTTTATTTAGAAAAGAGTAATCGGTTCACAAGACGAGGAACGCAGCGTATGCTTATACGTGAGTACCGTAGTACTTGTAGAACGACGTAGCCAATTTTTCAAATAAAACGAGTATACATGGCCACGTAGCTCAGTCGGTAGAGCAAAGGACTGAAAATCCTTGTGTCGTTGGTTCAATTCCAACCGTGGCCACCATTTCTTATTTAAACCCCACTTTTTTATATCTTCGATTAAATATCCATTGCATTTCTAAACTTATTTATATAATTTAATTAACCTAAGGTTAATAAGGTAATGAAATTTAATAAGAGTAAATTATGCTTGCAGGTATAAAAGAATTTTTTGAAATAGAATCTGATGAAGTGTTATATGATAAATTAACAAAAGCAATAAAAGAAAAAAATACAATAGAAGCCAAAAAATTAATTGAAAAGATAGAAAATACTGAGTTATTCAATAAAGCTAATGCTTATCATAATACTCTTCTACATTCTGGTATTGAACAAGGTTTAAAAGAAGTTAGTGATATACTCATTTCAAAAATAATGGTATGGACCTACCCTATATACAGAATGAGAAGCAGAAGCTAATCTTCTAGGATAGGAAATGAATCCTAAACAACAATAAGGAGGTCCATATGGAAGTTACCACAATTGGTATAGATATTGCAAAAAGAATTTTTCAAATTCACGGTGTAGATAAAAATGGTAAGACAATATTAAAAAAAAAATTAATGAGAGAGCAGGTTATAACTTTTATGGCTAATTTACCAAGAAGATGTCTAGTAGGCATGGAAGCTTGCGGTGGTTCTAGCTATTGGGCAAGAGAATTAACAAAATTAGGTCATAATGTAAAACTAATGGCTCCACAATTTGTTAAGCCTTATGTTAAAACTAATAAAAATGATCAAGCTGATGCAGAAGCAATATGTGAGGCAGTAGCAAGACCTAATATGAGGTTTGTGCCTATCAAAACTGTAGAGCAACAAGATATTTTATTTATTCATAGGGTAAGACAGAGATTGGTAAAAAATCGTACAGCTCTTGTTAATGAGATCAGGGGATTATTACATGAATTTGGTTTTGTTATTCCGCAAGGAATCAATAAGATTATGACAAAATTAACCGAAATTTTAGATGAAGGGGATTTAAGTCAGCTAAGCTATCGAACGTTTAGTGAGTTAAAAGAAGAATTTCTAGAGAATGATAAAAAAATAAAAGAATTAAAACAAAGATTAAAAATTATAGCTAGCCAGTATAGTAATCACCAACGACTAATGACGATACCAGGTATAGGTTTAATAACTGCTACAGCCTTAATAGCGTCAATAGGTAATGCTAGTTGTTTTAAAAATGGCAGGCAATTATCAGCATGGCTAGGATTAGTGCCAAGGCAACATTCTAGTGGTGGCAAAGATAAGTTGCTTGGTATTAGTAAAAGAGGTGATATCTATTTACGCACTTTGTTGATTCAAGGAGCAAGAGCAGTACTGAATAGTAAGATAAGATTTACCACGGAAGAGCAAAAATCTAAAAAAGATTATAGCAAGTTTACCAAGTGGATGTTTAATTTATCTGAACGAAATGGGCATAATAAAACAACTGTTGCAGTAGCTAATAAACTAGCAAGAGTGGTGTTTGCAGTACACAGTTCAGGTAATGATTATACTGAGAGTAAAGTTTGTAGCTAAAGAATTGGTACAAATAGTTGACGAGATAATATTATAGGTAAGTAGAAATTTAATAGATTCTAATCCGGAATATGCGAAAGAAGTATTTGATTTATTGCAAGAAAAACAAGAGGAGTTTTTAAAAATAATAACCATAACAAAACAAAATATTGAAAACTCCCTAAAAGACCTAGAAAGTGCCGAGAATAATTGAGCGGAATAAACTAAGCGATGCTTTTGGAAGTTGTTTATCGATTATAAGTACAATTTTTCGGTATGGTAATTTGAATAAATTTCTGATTAATTTGTAGTAAGAATATGATGTGTAAGGTTTTTTAGCTAAAATAAGTTCTATATTTACCTCACCCACTCCATTCGGATAAATTTCACGTAATAAATTTTTGTCTTTAATAATAAAATCTAGATACGGCTCAATGATAGCCATTTTTTCTTCTGCTGTTTTAGTGTTCATAACGGCTTAGTTCTCCTGATTAAACTTAAATGATTCAAGTTTGATCACCAAGAAGCTAATTCAAAGCCCGATTGGTGATCAGGGAGTTAGAAACACCGTCAACAAAAACAGCTGAGTAGTTTTTAGGCTAAAGTTATACTCTAAGCCCTGAACATGACTACTACCTCCCCGACCGTAAAATATCGAGGAATAAACCAATTTAACGGTGGTTTTACCGCCTGTTGATGGAGGTTTCTACACTCCAGAACAACCTTAGCTGTTCCAAGATGATTCTAAGCAAAACTCTAAACAAGTCAATATGATTATTGATTTCAGAAATTGATATTGCCCGCGTAGACGTCAAATCGTCATTGCGAGGAGCGAAGCGACGTGGCAATCCAGAAAAACAATAAAAAAATTCTGTAAATCAGAATTTTTTACTGGATTGCTTCGTCAAAACTTATAGTTTTTCCTCGCAATGACGGAAAAATTGATCCACGCAACAAGATTAAAGCGAATAGTGGGTTATCAACTCGCATTGTTATAATACAAGGCTATCATTAGAATTAATAATTAATATTTATCTATTTTTTTCCTAGATCTTACAATCAAATAGGTATTGTTATGTGGATGCCAAATCGTCATTGCGAGGAGCGAAGCGACGCGGCAATCCAGAAAAACAATAAAAAAATTCTGTAAATCAGAATTTTTTACTGGATTGCTTCGTCAAAACTTATAGTTTTTCCTCGCAATGACGATATCATTCTTTACTTAGCAATACCTTTTATGCCACCTGTAAATTTTGTTGCATAATAAAACTATCACTTATATACTGTCGCTAATAATTAATTTGCTTAAAGTTTCATATGGTAAGTAGTAATTTTTATAAAAATTTAGGACCACGAAAACTAACGGCAATTATAGATTTTTTACACGATATTATAGAACCTCCTAAGATTCATGAAGATATAGCTATTCATGATATTAAAATTCTACAAGAAGCATCTTCAAATGACATTAGCTTTTTAAGCAATCCTAAATACTCAGAATTTTTAAAAGCTACCAAAGCTGCTGCTTGTATAGTGCCGAAAAATTTTACGGGAGAAGCAAATCCAAATACTGTTTTAATACATGCCGAGAATTCATATTTTGCTTACGGCAAATTAATAGATTTTTTCTATACTCCTATTAAATCATACCCTGCTAAAATAATGAAATCCGCTATTGTTGCAGATTCGGCGACTATCGGAAAAAATTGTTATATAGGTCACAATGTAGTTATTGAAGACGATGTTATTATAGGTGATAATAGTATTATAGAAGCCGGAAGTTTTATAGGTAGAGGCGTAAATATCGGCAGAAACGCTAGAATAGAACAACATGTTTCAATAAATTATACAATTATAGGTGATGAGGTAGTAATACTTGCAGGTGCAAAAATCGGACAGGACGGGTTTGGGTTTTCTACCGAAAAAGGCGTACATCATAAAATATTCCATATAGGTATAGTTAAAATCGGCAATAATGTTGAAATCGGTAGCAATACTACTATTGATAGAGGTTCACTTCAAGATACTATTATAGAAGATTTATGCCGCATAGATAATTTAGTGCAAATAGGACATGGTGTAAAAATAGGCAAAGGTTCTATTATCGTAGCACAAGCAGGTATAGCAGGAAGTAGCACAATCGGCAAATATTGTGCTCTTGGAGGACAAGTAGGAATCGCCGGACACCTAAATATAGGCGACGGGACACAGGTAGCGGCACAAGGCGGTGTAGCACAAAATATAGAGGCGGGTAAAATTGTCGGCGGTAGCCCTGCAGTTCCTATCATGGATTGGCATAGACAATCTATTATTATGAAACAATTAGTAAAGACCTCTAATAGCAAATTAAAAAAGTAGTTTGCTATTGAAAAAATACTGAATCGTCATTGCGAGGAGGCGTAGCCGACGCGGCAATCTAGAAAATAATTAAAAAAATTCTGTAAATCAGAATTTTTTAACTGGATTGCTTCGTCGAATTACTGCGTAATTCTTCTTGCAATGACGGAAAAACCGTTCCACGCAATAATGCCCGCTCGCAATGACAGAAAATTTATATTAAAGAAGAGACCTAAATAAATGATCATAGATATTACCGAAATCATGGATTTAATACCTCATCGCTATCCATTTTTATTAGTAGATAGGGTACTTGAAATTGATCTTAACAAATCAATAAAAGGTATTAAAAACGTTACCGTTAACGAACCGCAATTTACAGGACATTTTCCGGCAAGACCTGTTATGCCGGGCGTTCTAATGGTTGAGGCTATGGCACAACTTGCTGCTATATTAGTTGCTAAATCGTTAGGCTCTACTAAGAATAAAGAAGTGTTTTTAATGGCTATCGAAAATGCAAAATTTCGGAGAATCGTTCAGCCCGGTGATACTATGCATATCCACGCTGTTATTGAGCAGCAAAGAGCTAACGTATGGAAATTTTCAAGTACGGTTACAGTTGAAGGTGAAATGGCTGCAGAAAGTAAATTTACCGCAATGATTAAAGATAAATCGTAAGGGATATAGTGTCAAATTCTAATATACATCCGACTAGTTTAATCGCAGAAGGGGCAAAGCTCGGTAAAAACGTAAAAATCGGTCCATACTGTATTGTAGGTCCTGAAGTTGTGTTTCATGACAATGTTGAGCTAAAATCTCATGTGATAATTGAAGGGATTACTGAAATCGGCGAAAATACCGTAATCTATCCTTTTGCATCAATCGGTCAACCTCCGCAAATCTTAAAATATGCTAATGAGCGATCAAGCACGATAATCGGCTCTAATAATACTATTAGAGAATATGTTACGGTACAAGCAGGAAGCCAAGGCGGCGGAATGGTGACAAGAGTAGGAAATAATAATTTATTTATGGTCGGCGTTCATATCGGTCATGATTGTAAAATCGGCAATAATGTAGTATTTGCTAATTACGTAAGCCTAGCAGGTCATATTGAGGTAGGTGATTACGCAATAATCGGCGGGCTATCTGCCGTACATCAATACGCTAGAATCGGTGAATATTCGATGATTGGCGGGCTATCACCGGTCGGAGCAGACGTAATACCGTTCGGGCTTGTAAGTAGTAAACGTGCGGTGCTTGAGGGCTTAAACCTAATCGGAATGAATAGAAAAGGGTTTGATAAAGCAGATTCTTTAAATGCCTTAAAGGCTATCGAAGAAATTTTCTCAGGTGAAGGTAATTTTGCTGAACGTATTAAACAAGTTGCCGAGAAATATAAAAATAATTCTATAGTAATGCAAATTATCGATTTTCTTAATCAAGATAGTAGTAGAGCATTTTGTCGTTTTGAGAAGTGAATTTATTTAACTAGCAATGTGTAACACATTGTGTTACAATTAAATATTATAAGCAGAGTTATTTTAATTTATTAAAAAGGATAAAAATGACAAAAAGTATTACAACTAGTATACGTTTAGAAATAAATTTAAGTAAAAAACTTGAAAAAGCAGCTCATGATTTACACCGTGGCAAAAGCTGGATAATTAGTGAAGCAATACGTATATATCTTAAACAACTAGAAAATTCAGACCTAACCAAAGAAGCTAGACGTCAATCCTTATTAGCTAGTAAAGAAAACAATCCTGATGCCGATTTGTGGTTAAAGCACAATGAAGAAAGTTGGCTAGATGAATGGAAATAATAGAAATTAAAAAAGGATATATTGTTGCTTGTGTAATATCCAGAGATTATGGTAAACCTCGCCCCGCTGTTGTTGTTCAATCTAATTTATATAAAAATCATCCCAGTATAACAGTTTGCCCTCTAACAACGGATTTAATAGATGCCCCAACTTTTCGCCTGTTATTGACTCCTACAACGCTTAATGGTCTTAATTTAGAATCTCATACTATGGTTGATAAAATTAGTGCTATAAGAAGTGATAAAATTCAAAAAAAAATTGGTGAATTGTCACCTAAACAACTAGAAGAGTTAATTGAAGCTATTAAATCATGGATGAATTAGCTGCTAATTTTTTCTTGTAAAGAATTTTGGCGTAAACGAGTTTTTAAGCTCTTAAAATCAATTATTTCTGCTTTTTGATTTTGACAAATACATGCAAAAATATATTTCTGCTCTCCTTTAACCTTTTGTATACATTGTCCGCAGATTCCTTTCATCATACATTGCATCGATGAATTAACGCTAACTATTAGCTCCGTATTTTCACCGAATATTTCATTTTTTAGACTTTGCAATTCTTCTATTATGTCAGGAGAAGCATTAATTATTACTATATCTACAGAAGTTAATTTATGGTTTTTTATATTAGGATAAGTAAAAAATATAACTTCATTATTATTTTCTTTTAGAACTTTTAATAAGCCTATATTAGTACATTCAGAATCAACAATAACTATTTTTTTATTTTGAGGTATTTCTAGCGGCGAGCCTGTCGGTCCCATTAAAACTACTTTCTCATTTTCAGATAATGTTTTACATAAGCTAGTTGATTTACCGACTTCATAAATTACAAATCTAATTAAACCTTTTTCTACATCAATATCTGTAGGGCTTAAGGCTACCGGTTCTATTAACTTAGAAGCATCTTCAGAATAATTTTGTAAGCGAAAGAACTGTCCGAACTTAAAATTTTTAGCAGCAAGCGGCGAATGAATTATCAACTCAAAAGTTTTATCATCTAAAATATTTATTTTATGAATTCTACTAATCAATAAATAATCAAGCTGCGTTATAAAGTCTTTATAACTATTTTTAAAGCTAGGGGCATTATTTATAAGTCTTTTATTAATAGCCTCGTACCCTTCTTTAGTGCTTGCAAGAGCTTTCACTACACTTCCCGAATATTTAGGATTACAATCACCGAAATAACTATATTTATCCTCATCGAATTGAGTGTTATTTTCTATACCGATTGCCATAATCACGGTTTTGGCTTTAAGTACCACAGTGTCCATTATGTCATTCCCACGGAGGCGGAAATCCAGTAAATTAAAATCAACTAAACCGGAGCTTATATTATTTTTTTCTAGATTCCCGCTTTCGCGGGAATGACATAATGTTGGCTCGCAATGACGGTTTCGATTCTCAAACTCCACAGATTCCACATGACCGTATTTATCAACATTAATCCTTAAAGGTTGCATATTTTCTTTAAAATCAACACCGAGTGCTAATGTATATATTAGCTCTTCGTGATTTAATTTATATGCCGGCGAATCTTGCAATCTTCCACGATAATAAACAGTAGCTCCTCCAAGCTTATTAAAAACCTTTCTTAATTCTTCATTACTCTTAGCTTCTTTAAATAATCTTACATGAGCAATAAATTCTTCAGCTATTTCTTTATCTTCATCCGTTAAATCTTTTTCTATATAATTTTCGGCAAATTCCTCTACTTGCTTTTTATAGTAATATAAACTTTCCGTTGCTGCATCTAAGGAAGTAAGACCACCACCTATTACCACAATCGGCATTCTAATTACCATATTAGTATTAGAATTTTTCAAAAATGCTCCTCCGCTTTGCAAAGTCATTAAGAAATCAGAAGCTGTTTTTACGCCCTTAGCTTCAAAATTTTCTATATCTAAAACTTTCGGCTGACCTGCTCCAATACAAAAAGCTATATGGTCAAAACCCAAATCGAAAGCCTGTTCGTTCGTTATATTAAAATCTAAAGCTACTCCGTCATAATATTTGAAATTGTTATTTCTCTCGAGTATCAGCCGCAATATATCAAGATTGTTTTTATCCCACCGAACGGTAATCCCATATTCCGCTACTCCTCCAAATCCTCTCGGCATTCTTTCTGATGACAAATTTTTATATTCATGCCAAAATTTTATAGGCTTATGAACGTTAAAAGGTAAAGGAATAATTTTTAAGCCGTCAATAGCCGTGACATTGTGACCTGACCGTAATAAATAATAGCTAAGACTAAAACCTGCAGGACCAAGCCCGGTAACTAAAATGTTATAATTAGTAGATTCTTGTGGTAGCGGTGCATAAATATTAAGTGGATTCCAGCGGGTAAGAAGTAGATATATCTCTAAACCGTAAGGTAATTTGAGCGTTTCTTCTAAAATATTTGATTCTATTAAAGGAATATTTACCGGATCTTGCTTTTGGTAAATACAAGCTTTAGAGCAATCATTACAAATCCTATGACCTGTTGCTGCAACCATCGGATTATCAATAACAATAATAGCAAGAGCACTTAAGTTAAAGCCTTGTGCCTTAACATAGTTCATCTCAGAAATTTTTTGCTTTAAAGGGCAGCCTTGTTTTAACTCCGTCATTGCGAGCGACTGCAAGGAGCGTGGCAATCTCAGGAGATTTGACGAGATTGCCACGTCGCTTCGCTCCTCGCAATGACGATTTTTAGGTTGTAGCAAGCCTTTGGAACAGCTATCCTTACCCTGCTTATGACAATAAATACAATAATGAGAATCGTTTAAAGCTTCATCTAAATTTAAAAAAGAATCTGTATAGTCAAAATCTAACCGCTGATTCTTTTGATATTTAGATATTTTTTTATTATCTATTAGATTTTCTTTATCTAGTTTTTGAGGGAGGTTGAATAGGATGTCATCATCTCTTATGTCATCCCCGTGAAAACGGGGATCTAGATATAATTTTTCTGGATTCCCGCTTTCGCGGGAATGACAATGGCATGCTGCATACCTAGCTGCTATATCTAACTCTTCTGCAAAATTCTCTTCATCCTGTTGCCATATAATTATTTGTTTGGCAAATTCTCTAGAGGTAAAATTCGTACCTATTAAATCAGTTAGCTTTAAATACACATCTTCAAAATCAATATCTTCTATTTTTTCCGGTGGGTATTTTTTTACGGCAACACGCTGAACAAATTTTCTTTTACATTCATAAATAATATCAAAATCTTTATGTTTTAACCTTGATATCGTTACTTCTTTTGAAATACAAAATAACTCTGCTAAAAAATCGTCTAAATGAGGAGAGATTTTTAATAAAAATTCGGAATAATCTTGTGGAATAATGGAGAGAGGAGTCGATCTAAATAACATTAAATCTTTATGCAGAGATTTATCGGCTTTAAAGAGATAATCTAAAAATATTTGATCTAATTTTTTAAGTCCGGTTAAATCTAATTCATTAAAATCTAGATTAAAACCAAGTTTCATAAGTAATAAATAACTCTTTTAGAAAATTGTCTGTAAATTAAATAACTGACACAAACAGTAATAAATGCAACTATAATAGACTTAACTATCAGCATCATATCCGGTAATGTTCCGTCAATCACCAACGCTTGTACGGGTCTTATAACTAAAAAGAACGGATTAAATTCAAAATATATTTTTTTAGATTCCGGAATTAGTGAATAAGGATAAACTATCGGTATACTCCAATAAATAACTCCAAGAATAACACTCAACATTTGTGGTATATCTCGAATATACGGCGTTAAAAATGCTACTGCGATAGAACCGCTAATCACACATATTATTAAGGGCAAAATTAATATTGGCATAAATATTATTTGCCAAGAAAATTTTTCTGGAAATAATAAAATAAAAGCAAAATACATTGCCGAAAATGAGCAAATTAAAGTATATAATTGCCCTAAACTATCCGCAACAGGAAAAAAAGTCTTAGAAATTCTAACTTTTTTTATTATTTGATCACGTGTAACTAAAGAACTTGAACAAATCGTTAGGCTGCTTACTATAAAACTCCATAAAGGAATACCGCCGACTAAGTTCATTACCATAAATTCTCTCGGTTGTCTTAATAAAAAACCGAAAAAATATGAAATTACCATTATGTGAATAAAAGGCTGAATTAAACCCCATAAAGAACCTAAAAAAGAATCCTTATTTTGCCTAATTATAGAAGCTTTAACTAGTAATGCTATTGCCCGCCAGTATTTTTTAGAAAAAAAATACTTTATCATTTATGAATTTCCTTGTTGTTGGTTATAGATTTTAAACATTTCCGATGGTGTACCATCACCTATAATATTGCCGTCTTTTAATAAAATACATCTGTAGCAATTATCTTTTATAATTTCTTCTTGATGACTTACTATTATCGAAATAGGGGTATTTTTAAATTTACTTTTCATTAAATTAAGAGATTTTTCTATAAAACGGCTATCTCCTGCCGCAAAAACTTCATCAAGTAATAGAATTTGAGGATTTTGAAATATTGATACAGAAAAAGCAAGTCGTGATAACATTCCTGAACTATAATTTTTTATCGGTAAGTCGATTTTATTACCTAGTTCCGAAAAATCTATAATCTCATTTTCAATTTTCCTGTTATATTTATCTAACATATTATTATATAGCATCAACATTTTTATATTTTCACGACCGGTTTGTTCCGGCTCAAAACCGACTCCCATATCTATAATTGCAGCAATATCTCCATGAACTTTAACCGTACCGGATTTTAACGGATATATTCCGGCGATTAGTTTCAAAAGAGAGCTTTTTCCGGAACCGTTACTTCCTATAAAAGCTATTTTTTCTCCTTCTTGGCAAGAAAAGTTAATATCGTTTAATATAGGTATATTTGGAGAAAGAGAAACCCCTTTTTTCAAGAAAAAATGCTTTAAACCCTGAGCTCTTTTATGAGTATCTATACCTTCTACATAACCATTTGTTATTTCTATAAATACTTTTGAATGGCTAAGTGACATAACTATTAAATAGATTTATTAATCCAATCTAAAAGAGAGTTTTTTTGCTGCAAACCTATTTTAGTATCTTTTTGTTCACCGTTTTTAAATAACATTATCGTTGGAATACTACGAATACCGTATTCTGAAGGAATGTTAGGATTTTCATCAATATTCATTTTAAGTACTTTTACTTTGCCTTTTAATTCTTTACTGATTTCATCTATTATCGGTGTTAACATTTTGCATGGTCCACACCATTCTGCCCAAAAATCAACCAGTACCGGTAAATCCGATTCTAATACTTCCTTTTTAAAAGAGCTATCCGTTACGTTATTTGCCATAATTTTTCCTCTGTGTTTTTTTAGTATTGTCCATATGGCTTTTATGTCATTCCCGCGTAGGCGGGAATCTAGGGTAAAGCGAGATAAATCGAGCTTTTCAAAAAATTTTAAAGTACTGGATTCCCGCCTACGCGGGAATGACATAATGTTGTTTTCATATTCATATGGACAACATCTATATTTACAGGCTTCTACTTGTAAATAATGAAAATCTTTTTATTTATTATATTTATTTTTTCTATTATAATATATCCGCATTATTAAAGCTACTGTTTCTTCTATTGATCTAGTCGACACATCAATTACCGGCCAATTTCTTTGATCACAAATTTTTCTAACCTCTAAGCATTCTTTTTGTACTATATTAAAATCTGTATAGCTTTTATTTTCGTTAATTTGCAATAAATTTAACCTAGCTTCTCTTATCTCTATTAATCTATTTGGATTAATAACGAGTCCTACTACTAATTGATCTATGTCTTTTTCTATAAAATCAGGAAAGGGACAATTATAAACATAAGGAATATTGGCAGCTTTTAGACCGTTATACGCTAAAAATACGGAAGTTGGTGTCTTAGAAGTTCTAGAAGGACCTATTAATATTATATCGGCCTCCGACAACTCATTAAGCATTTGTCCGTCATCATGTCTTATGGCGTAATCTATAGCATCGAGCGTATCAAAATAAGTTTTATCGAATTTATAATTGTAATTTTGTTCTTTTTCTATTTCAATACCTGAAAAAACAGACATTTCTTTAATAATCTTACCTATTACAGAAATACATGGAATTTTTAATTCATAGCAAAATTTCGTTAAAGCTTTTCGGAGTTCTTGATCAGCAATCGTGTATAATACTATCCCGTGTTTAGATTCTATTTTACTTAATACTTCATTTAGCAATTCCAAACTTCTAATCATTGGCCAATGATATAATTTTGGTTTTACGGAAGTAAATTGTGCAAGAGCAGAATTTGCTGCATATTTTGCAGTTTGCACGGAAGAGTCTGAAACCAAGTGAATAATTAGCTTTGTCATACTTTACACATGTAATTGTGGATAAATTTTTTAATAACTTATTATTTTTCCTATTAAAATCTATTAAAAATTTCCTCAAATCCTTATTAAATCAAGTAAATCTAGTGTATTTTCTTTTAAATAAATAGTTTGTGGATAAAATTGTGAATAAATATCATTTTTCTTTGAAAAAATAGTCTTTTCTAAGCTATAAATGAATTTTACACTTAATTATCCACTTATATAAATTCATTATAAATTTATGTGAATTATAATTAAAAATACCGATATTTTTAAGAAAATTTTAATGAAAATTTTGTTGATAACTCTGTTTAAAACATTTAATCTACATAATTCTGTTTACATAAACAACAAATAATAAATATATTTATTATTTACAATATTTTTAGTAATAACATGAAGCAAATTATAAATCCATTAAAAGGAAATAGTAATAAGATACCTATTTGGTTTATGCGTCAAGCAGGTAGATATTTGCCGGAATATAAAAAAGTAAGACAAACAACAAAAAATTTTCTAGATTTTTGTTATGATGTTAACAAAGCAACGGAAGTAACCTTACAACCGATAAAACATTATGGATTTGATGCAGCTATTATTTTTTCTGATATATTAGTTTTACCTCATGCTCTTGGATGGGAAGTAGATTTTAAAGAAAATATAGGACCTATATTAAAGCAGTTCAAATCACAAGAAGATTTTAAATATCTACAAGGCAATCCGAATAATAAATTAGAGAAAGTTTACGAAATAATAAAAAAAGTAAAAGAAGAGTTACCTTCTACCACTTCTTTAATAGGATTCGCAGGTAGTCCTTGGACAGTCATGAGTTACATGCTAGAAGGAAAAGGAAAACAGAATTTTAAAACGAGCAAAAAATTTATATATGAAAATAAAATACTTGCTAAAGAATTATTAAATTTTATTACGGAAAAAACAGCTGATCATCTTATAAATCAAGCAAAATCGGGAGCAGATGTTTTAAAGCTTTTTGATTCATGGTCAGGAGTACTTGCAGAAGAGGAGTTTACTGAATTTGTAATAAAACCGACAAAAAAGATTATACTGAAAGTAAAAGAAGTTTTTCCAAAAATTCCTATAATTGTTTTTCCTAAAGGAGCGGGATTATTGTACGAAAAATTTATAAAAGAAGTACCTATAGATATTTTAGCCGTAGATCAAATGGTCCCTCTTGAAAAAATGAAAGAGTGGAGTGATAAAGTAATAGTACAAGGTAACTTAGATCCAGTCGTATTATTAACTAATAAAGAAATTATCAAAGAAAAAGCTTATAAAATTCTTCAGACAATGAAAGGAAAGAATTTTATCTTTAATTTAGGGCATGGTATTTTGCCTGAAACACCTCCGGAAAATGTAGAATTTTTAACAGAATATGTTAGGTTATATGAAGAAAAGAATAGCAATAGTACTTTTTAATTTAGGTGGTCCAAAAAACCTTGAATCCGTAAAACCTTTTTTATTTAATTTGTTCTATGACAAAGCTATAATTAATCTACCGAATCCATTACGCTATATTATTGCAAAAATAATTTCTACTACTAGAGAGAGAAAATCTCAAAAAATTTATTCTTTAATCGGCGGTAAATCTTCTTTACTTCAGGAAACAGAAGAGCAGAAATTAGCACTAACCGAAAAACTAAAGCAACTCATAAAAGAAGATTTCGCTATTTTTATAAATATGAGATATTCAGCACCGTTTGCTAAAGAAGTAATAGGTCAAATAAAAAAATATAATCCAAGCGAAATAATATTATTGCCTCTATATCCTCAATTTTCAAGTACTACGACAGGATCTTCGGTTAAAAATTTTTTACAAAACTTTGATATTGATATTCCAATTAAAACAATTTGTTGTTATCCTCTAGAAGAAGATTTTATAAAAAGCCATGTTTCATTGATTAAGGAAAAACTATACGATGACGATAAAAATTTTCGTATATTATTTTCTGCTCATGGATTACCTGAAAAAATAATAAAAGCAGGCGATCCTTATAGTTTTCAGATAAAAGAAACAGTAAAAGCAATAGTTAAAGAATTAAATATAAAAGATCTAGATTATAAGATAACTTATCAAAGTAGAGTAGGACCTATAGAGTGGTTAAAACCGAATACGGAAGACGAAATAGAGCTAGCAGGAAAGTTAAAAAAGGACATAATTATCGTACCTATATCCTTTGTATCCGAGCATGTTGAAACACTAGTAGAACTTGATATTGAATATAAATTAATCGCAGATAAATATGAAATTCAATATATCCGAATTCCGACACTTGGAACAAATAAAATTTTTATTAATAGTTTGACAAATATATTGCTACAATTTATTAATAAGGTTGATGCTAATTTAGTTACGAGTAGCTCTAGTACAAGAATATGTCCAAACGAATTTACTAAATGTTTATGTAAATTAACAAATTAACAAGGAAAAGAATGGCAAGTTACTATCTATGGTTTAAGTCAGTCCATCTGATATCTGCTATATGTTGGATGGCAGGGCTTCTTTACTTACCTAGAATATATGTTTACCATACCAAAGCTAAAATAGGTAGTGAGCTAGATAATACCTTACAAGTGATGGAGCTAAAATTACTCAGGTTCATTATGAATCCGGCAATGATTAGCACATTTATATTCGGTTTAATAAATGCTCATATTTACGGGTTTGTTGCTCTTGATACTTGGTTTCACGTTAAAATGTTTGCAGTGTTAATTTTAGTGATATTTCACGGTTTACTTGCAAGATGGCGAAAAGATTTTACAAATGGCAAGAATGTCCATTCAGAAAAATTTTACCGTATAGTTAATGAGATTCCAGCTATTTGTATGGTTATTGCAGTAATAATGGTTATAGTGAAACCATTTGATTAATATTTATTCTGTTCTGTTACCGTGGCTTGACCACGGTATCTATAAATACAGCTTAAAATATTAAATAGTAGGAATGACATAAATGAAAGCAATGCCTGCTCATCTATACTTTAGCAATACCAAATATTGCTTCTAGTTCTTCTAAGCGTTTCTCTATTGCGTCGATATCTCTCTTTTTCAAAGGTCTTTCTAACAGCTCTGCTATCTCAATTTTTAGAATTTCTAAATTTTCTTTTGAAGTAAACTCTGCTACGAGTTCAGATAGGGTTTTAGTATTTTGGTTGGACATATGGACACTCCCGATTTATTAAACTTAAATTGCTCAAGTTTCAACCACCGAAGATTTTAACTTCGGGTGGTCTATGTATTTAATTATAATTAATGAACCGTGTCGCGGTGTGTTACTCCTTACTTCATTTGGTTCCGAACAATCAATAGAGTAAGGGGTTATTCACGATCAACCATTAATATCAAGTGAATAACCCCTTAGCTCGTACATAGGACAGGAGAGAAAAACATGACAAAGCATATTTTTATAGGTATCGATGTATCTGAAGATACTTTAGACGTTTGGTTACACCCATTGAATAAATATAAAGTTTTTGATAATGATCAAAAAGGAATTAAGGAGCTAGTTGAATATATAGCGGATTATAATATAGCTAAAATTGTAATTGAAGTACTGGTGGACTTGAATATAAAGCAGCAAAAACCTTACAAAAAACAGGCTATTTGGTGTCAGTAGTTAATCCTTATTTTACATCAGCATTTAGAACTATGAGAGGTAAGTTTACAAAAACTGATACTATTGATGCACAAATGTTAGCATTATTTGTAGAAAAAATTAACCCTGAGTCTAGAAAAGTAGCGAATGAGATAGAAAAAGAATTAAAAGAACTTACATCTAGACGTAACCAATTAATTACTATGATAGTATCTGAACGCAATCGCTTACGTAGAGTTACTAATCAAAAAATAATTAATAGTATAAATAATGTTATTGATTTACTTAATAGCCAAAAGGAAGAAGTAGAAAAGCTTATATTACATCTTATTTTAAATCTAGAAAGTTACAAAGAAATATATAATTTACTTATTACTATCCCAGGTATTGGCTCTATTATAGCAATAACCTTAATTACAGAATTACCAGAGCTTGGTAATTTAAATTGTAAACAAATTGCTTCTTTAGTAGGGGTAGCACCTCACTGTAAGGAAAGTGGGAAAACACGATTTAAAGCAAAAACTAAAAGTGGTAGAAAAACAGTACGGGCAGCATTATATATGGCAGCTGTTACGTCTGTAAGATGTAATTCCGCCGTTAAACCTTTTTATAAAAGACTTGTGGAAAAAGGAAAAGCCAAAAAATTAGCTCTTACTGCTGTAATGCGAAAGATAATAATTATTATCAATAATATTGTTAAAAACAAACGGCCTTGGCAGGAACAATATAAACAAATTATCTTGACTTCTTAAACACAATCACCGGGGAAGTAAGAAAACCATCAACGATAGCCATAATAGCCTTTAAGCTCTGTACATAAGTTGTAAAATTTATTTAGAATATTTATAATTCATAAAAAATAATATGGAACATTATGAATAATAGCGATGAACTTAATAAGTTAGTAATTTTTAAAGATAAAACCATTAGAAGAATTTTGCATAATAATGAATGGTGGTTTTCAGTAGTCGACGTAGTAGGAGCATTGACTGATAGTGCTATCCCACGGCGATATTGGTCAGATTTAAAAAAGCAATTATTAAAAACTGAAGGATTTACTGAGTTGTACGAAAAAATCGTACAGCTGAAACTTTTAAGTATTGATGGTAAACATTATCAAACAGACTGTGCAAATACAGAATCATTACTTCGTATTATACAATCTATTCCGTTTCCAAAAGCAGAACCGTTTAAACAATGGCTTGCTAAAGTCGGTTATGAGAGGATTCAAGAAATTTCTGATCCGGAAAAGTCATTCTATGTCATTCCCGCGGAAGCGGAAATCTAGTTTTTTAAACTTTTTACTGGATTCCCGCTTCCGCGGGAATGACATACGGCTCTTGCTGAATTATCTACTCGTCAGGTAGCAGAAACTAATAATGCAACAGGAATGGAAGAAAATAAGGTTGCAGGTAAAATAGGAGGAAGTATAGCTAAAAACGCTAAAACGGCCTTGGAAAATAAAACCGGTAAAAAAGTAATCTCAACAGAAAATTATTTACCGCCTAAACTTACAAAGTAAAAAAATTTGTTATAGATCGTGAGGTGTTGTTGCGTGGATCGATTTTTCCGTCATTGCGAGGAAATTACGTAAGTAATTGACGAAGCAAGAAAGAAAAAAAATTCTGATTTACCGTGATGCTAAGGATAATAGAATATGGTATAGTAAAGAGGTAAGTGGTGATCGTACTCATGCTGGGAAACACTGGAAAAAGTTTATTCAAAAAGGAGAAAAGCTTTACCATGAAGCAAATATAGATATGGCTGGAAATGTTATGAATAGTAATAAAGGACAAACTGGAAGTATAATAAGAATAAAAGATTTAATAGGAATTAAATAAATGATTGAATTAAAAAGTGAATATTGTTGCGATAATATGAATTACTTTATTACTACCCCTCAAGAAGAACACGAATTAATAAGATATCATTCGGAAAAAAGAGAATACAGGCTTCTATTACATGGATATGATTATGGTTTAGAACAAGAAATGTATTATTGTCCATGGTGTGGTTCAAAATTACCAAAATCTTTAGGAGACGAATGGTGTGAAGTAATTAAACAAAAATTTGGTTTAGAGGAAGTATTTGCTGAAGAATGGGAAAAGTTACCTGAAGAATATAAAACTGACGCATGGTGGAAGAAACGAGGATTGTGAATATTATTTCTTCCAATCACGACGAACCAAGACCTATATATGATGTTACGACATCATTAAGAAGTAGCGGTTATAATTATGGCATGAGGAGTGCAGGTTCGTTATCATTTACAGAATTTTTTTAATTATTTTCTAGATTACCACACAGCCTGCGGCTACTCGCAAGGCATTGTTGCGTGGACCGGTAAAACCCACTGTGTCACTCGTGGCTTGCTAACTAGGTCCATAAAAATAATAAACAAATACTAATAATTTTAGTATTTTAACTGGATTCCGTGGTCAAGCCACGGGATGATAAAGGTGAAATTAATCCACGCAACAATGCCTGCTCGCAATGATAGGGTGGTATCCACGCAATAATGCTAGAAGCCAAGGATTGCATCAGTTTTGTGAAAAATACTCTCACTTTTGACAGAGGTTTCGTAGCGTTTTACTATTTCGGTTATGGTTCTATATATAACTTCCAAAAAGTCAATTAAACTTTACTTCAGGTGGTAGCGACATTAATATTGCTTCAACATTTCCGTTGGTCATTAAGCCGAATTTAGTACCGCGGTCATATAGCAAATTAAATTCTACATATCTACCTCGCCTTATAAGTTGGTATTCTTTCTGCTCAGCTGTCCAAGGTAAAAATAACTTACTTCTAACGATTTCAGGATATACCGACAATAAAGCCCTACCTACATCCTGCGTGAAAGCAAAATCCTGTTCAAAATTACCGCTATTTAAGTAATCATAGAATATTCCGCCTACTCCTCTCAGCTCTTTTCGATGCTTTAGATAAAAATATTCGTCACATTGCTTTTTGAATTTAGGATAATAGCTAGGATCATACTTATCGCACGCTTCTTTAAAAGCTGCATGAAACTTTGCAGTTTCGTTTTCTTCCGGATAGAAAGGTGTTAAATCGCCACCGCCGCCAAACCAACTTTTAGAAGTTTCTATATAACGAGTATTAAAATGCATAGCGGGAATTAGTGGCGATTTAAGATGTGCGACTAATGAAATGCCTGTTGCAAAGAATTTCCCGTCTAGCTCTGCTCCTGGAATTTCACTACGGAATTCGGGAGAAAATTCGCCGAATACGGTAGATATATTAACCCCGACTTTTTCAAATACTTCTCCTTTCATGAGAGACATAATACCACCACCACCGCCGTTACGTTGCCAGTTTGTACGTACAAACTTAGCCGGTTTTAAACCTTTTGGCTGTGCATATTCTTCTTCGATTTTTTCAAATTCTTTGCACAATAAATCACGTAAATTAGTAAACCAATTACTTGTTATTTCTTTATTTTCTATTTTCATAATTATTAAGCAACGATTTAATTACTTTCCTCATCATATACATAATCACTAAAAATACAGCAGCAATGATCATGATATAAAAAGCCGGAGCATAAAATAAGCCTGTATGCTCTACAAGCCAACGAGAAATAATAGGTGAAGTTCCGCCGAATATCGCTATTGCAAAATTGTAGCTGAAAGCAACACCGGTAAATCTTTGTTCTGCCGTAAACAAGGATATAACGAATATATAAGCCGTACCTGCTATACTTCCTGCGAGCATACCAAGCATTGTAAGAGCTATAATTTGTTGCCACATCTCTTCTGCTGACATAAGTAACATGGTCGGTAAAATCAATATCAAAATAGCAGTACCAACAAGCATTGCCATTTTAAATTTTCCGATAATATCGGCAGTACCGCCGGCAAGCGGCATCGCTATCATTGCAATAAATGAACTATACGCTAAATATGATAAAGCAATAGTATTACTAAGATGCATTACATTATAATAGAAAACATTTATATAAGTTTTTACTAAATACATAACACTGCTAGCAATAGCACCTATACACATAGTTAAAAACATCGATCTCCAAGCAGTTCTAATTACATTGGAAAAAGGTGCTTTAAGAACTTGTTTCTTTTTCTCAAGCATTTTAAAAATCGGTGTTTCCGATACACGTAATCGCAAGTAAAATCCGGCAAGACCCATAAATCCACCAAGCAGAAAAGCAAAACGCCAAGCAAAATCTATATGCGAAAAATAACGCTCAATTATAATACCGATAAATGTTGCAATTAAGGTACCTGCGATATTTGAACCATGTATTAAACCTGCCGTAAAACCCGGTCTTAAATTTTGATGGTGTTCCAAAATAAAAATAGCCGCTCCCGTCCCTTCACCACTAATACATAAACCTTGAATAAGCCGCATTATAACTAGAGTTATAGGGGCGTAAATCCCAATACTTGCATATGAGGGTATGAGACCCATAATAAAAGTCGGAATAGTCATGCCTAGCATCGAAATTATTAAAGCGATACGTCTACCGTATCTATCACCGATATAACCGAATAATATGCCTCCTATCGGTCTTGTCAGAAAGCCAACTGCAAATACTCCAAGGCTTAGAAGAATTCTAATGAATTCTGATTCACCTGGAAAAAAAACTTGTCCAATAATCAGCGAAAAAACTGAATATACCGTAAAATCATAATATTCGAGTACATTACCTGAAATAGCAGATAAAAAAATGAACTTAGACCTATTCATCGAGCTTTAAATAACTTAATTACTAATTAGTTATTATAGACAAGTTACATCATTTATAAAGTGTAAAGTTTAAACTAATTGGGATAAGAAAGTTTTGGCAGGAACTATTACAGGATAATTATAACTGAAGCAATCAATTTCCTTATATTCCATGTTAAGTACTACTTGAAAGGCAAAAGGGCAATTTAAAAGTTCTTGAAAATATTTTAAATTTGAGTTTAATTCTTGATTTGAAGAAGTTTTAGCTTCAACTAACATCCATGGTTTGTTATTTTTTGTTACTAAAAAATCTACTTCTTTCTTTTGTTTATCTCTAATAAAATATAATTCATATTCACCAAATCCTAAATCACTCCAAAAATGACAGAATTTTAATAAATGATTTGCAATAAAATTTTCATATCTTGCTCCCATATCTTCTATAAGCGACCAGTCCCATAGATATATTTTTGGCTCTTTTATTAAACTTCTAGGAATATTATTTGACCATGGATAAATACGATAACTATAAAAAAACGACTCAAATGACTCAAGCCATCTTGTAATGGTTGGAATCGATACTTTAATTTTATTTGCAAGAGAGCTATAAGATGCTTGTCCTCCTATAGAGGAAATCAAAAAGCTTCCTAAGACTTCCATTTGAGATAATTCTTGGATTTGTGTTAACTCTCTAATATCTTCTTTAAAAAGCTGAGTATTTTTAGTTTTCTTCCATCTATGCCAAAATGTGGAAGAATTCTTAAGATAAGGATCAGGAAAACCACCAAATTTAAATAAGGATTCAAATTGTTCTTCAGATATTTTTTTTGGTAGATTTATTTCTTTGGTTAGACTACTAAAATTTTCTATTACTTCAGCTAGTGTCAAAGGGTGCATACGATATGGAAAATATCTTCCCATCATACTATCACCGCCTTTTTTATATACTCCAAGCTTTGAGCTGCCGGTAACTATAATGTGAGTTTGTTCTCCATAAACATCATAAAATCCTTTTAAAAAAGTTTGCCAGTTTGAGAATTTATGTAGCTCATCAAAAATCACGATAGGGTTATTTTGAGCCGGAATATGTAGACCTATAAAATCTGCTATTGCTGTTGTTCCTTTTAGAATTAGCAAACGAGCCTTTTCTTCATCCCAATTTAAGTAGTAATTTTTATCTATTACTTTTTTAGCTAAAGTAGTTTTACCGACTTGACGGGCTCCTTCTATAAAAACCATTTGCCTATTTTCTTGCAAGTGATTTTTTATTACTAATTCATAAATCCTTTTCATATATTTATTATGACTATTATAACGTGCATATTAATTTGGTCATAACTATTATAATATACACGTTATAATGGTCAAGCACTTATAACCTAGTTATCCTCTAGTGGGAACTACCGGAATTCCTACTTTTGTAAGTTTAGCTCCTTTTGGCTTTTTAATTCCTGCAAATTTCTGTTCTTCTTGTTGTTTTCGTAGCTTTTCTCCTATTTTTGTAGCTTCTCTGCTACCTTTAAGAGCACTTTTTACGGGCTTTGTGTTAAGATTCGTAACACCTCTTGAAGTCTTAATATCTTCATCTTTATCAAAATATTTTATGTCTGTAGAAGTGCTTAAATGATAAACTCCACTACTTTTTTGTATAAACTGATTTTGATTTTGTAAAGCTTTACCTTCTAAATCTAAGAATTTGCCATTTTTTTCAATAGCAAATACTTTTCCATTTTTTTGAAGAATAGTTTCATCAAGCTTAATATTCTCATCTAATACTACTTTTCCAAAATCACCTACTTCTCCAACTTTTGTACCATTAAGATCATATGCGTAAAGTTTTTCTTCATGGAAATCTAAGTTGTTTAAAAAGTTCTCTATGGAATTCTTATCATTAGTAAAATTGCCTAATTCATAAGTACCTATAATTTTCTCTTCTTTGCTTACTACTTTTTCCGTATATTTTTCTTCTTTAATAACTTTTTTAGTATTTTTAATAATTCCAAGATAGGCTAGAGCTTTTTTAAACTTACCCAAATTACGCTTTACCTCAACTTCTACGGGTCTAGAAAATTCTTTCTCTTTTACTTCTTCAACTTCTCCTATAACTAACTGCCCATCTATGGGTCTACCCAGTTCATCTTTAAAATGAATTAATTTGGCATTTTTTACTCTATTTAATTCAATTTCTTCAGTTTGAAAATGTAGATGTTTTTTTTCTGGCATAAATTCCTCCTTGAATAAATTTTGATTTATTTCAAGTGTAAAGGAGTAAATTAAATTTTTGCAAGAAGTTTTTATTGTTAATTATTTCTCAATAACTAACAAATATTAAGAATTAAAAACTACTGTGCCGTCCAGCCGCCATCTATCAAGAGTCCACTACCTGTTATTGATGATGCTTTTTCATCACATAAGAATATTACTAAGTTTGCTATTTCATCAGCTTCTACAAATTTTTTCGTAGCTTGAGATTTAAGGATTACATCCCTTAACGCTGATTCTTCACTGATATGTCTAGCTTTAGCAGTATCTGCTATTTGATTCTGCACGAGCGGTGTGTTGACGTAACCGGGACAGATAGCATTAACTGTAATATTATTCTCAGCCACTTCTAAAGCAACGGTTTTGGTAAGCCCAAGGATACCATGCTTTGCTGCGACATATGCCGACTTAAAAGGTGATGCGACATATGCATGAGCGGAAGCAATGTTAACAATTCGTCCGAAGCCGTTTTTTTTCATAATCGGTATTGCATATTTTGTAGTATAGAAAGAGGCTATTAAATCTATACGCAAAATTTGCTCCCATTTATCTTCAGGAAATTCATCGATAGGAGCAACATGCTGAATACCGGCATTATTTACTAATATGTCTATTTTACCGAATTCTTTTATTATTCTCTCAAACATAGAACGTATTTCTTCAGGTTCTGCCAAATTTATTCCTTGATAAAATACGCTACTTGCACCAAGCTCTTTCAATTCTGCTAAAATTTTGGCTACTTCATCTTCTTTTGCAAAACCGTTAATAACTATTTTAGACTCAAGTTTTGCAAAATGTTTTGCTATCTCAAGCCCGATACCGCTAGTAGAACCGGTAATAACTGCTACTTTGTCTTTCATTTTTACCTCCTGCTGTGTGTCATTCTGCGACTTGTAAGCTAAACCGTCATTGCGAGGAAATTGCGTAGCAATTGACGAAGCAATCTCAGGAGTTTTGTTATTATTTCATGAGATTGCCACGCAGCCTACGGCTGCTCGCAATGACGATTTAGCCGGTACAAGCCACGGCATGACATAGTTAATCAACTATTATTTGTCTTTTATTTAAAAGTAACTTATATTAGATTTCACTTAAAGAAATAAAGTATAAATCTATGGAAATTGTTAATAGCGTTGATGTATCTGTATCTTGCCAGGGCAAAGAACCTCCATATGACCATCCAAAAGTTTATTTAGAGATAGATAAAGAAAAAAAGGAAGTTATCTGTCCATATTGTAGTAAGAAATTTAAATTAGTAACAAAATGACTATCAAATTTCTTTCAGAAAGTACTATCAACCGAATTGCTGCTGGTGAGGTTATAGAAAGACCCGCATCGGTAGTAAAGGAATTAGTTGAAAATGCTGTTGATGCTGGTAGTACAAAAATAGATATTATTTTAGAACGTGCCGGTAAAAATCTAATCATTATTTCCGATGACGGTATCGGTATGACTGATAAGGAATTAGAAATTGCCGTTGAACGTCACACAACTTCTAAGCTTGATGAAAGCGATTTCCTAAATATTCATACTTTCGGTTTTAGAGGTGAAGCACTGCCGTCTATTGCTGCCATTAGCAAAATGCTAATTACTTCTAAGAAACAAGGGGCTGACAAAGCATTTCAGATTAAGTTAATCGGTGGCAATGAAAAACAAGTTACTGTTTCTGTCCATAATGAAGGTACTAAAATAGAGATACGTGATTTATTTTTCGCAACACCTGTTCGCTTAAAATTTCTAAGAGCCGACAAGACTGAACTTGCAGCAACCGTAGACGTGGTTAAGAAAATCGCTCTAGCACATCCTGAAATTTCTTTTAGCTTAACGCATGATGACAGAAATCTGTTAAAGTTTAAAGGACAAAATAAAGATGCAGAAACTAACCTAAAACAGCGTATAATTGATATAATAGGTGATGATTTTATAAAAAACGCCGCTTATATAGATTTCAAAACTCCTGATTTCTCTATTTGCGGTTATACTAGTATCCCGACATATAACAGGGCTTCAAGTGAAGATCAGTTTTTATTTATCAATAATAGACCGGTAAAAGATAAGTTGCTACAAGTAGCTTTAAGGGTAGCATATCAGGATTATTTAGCTCGTGATCGTTATCCGTTATGTGCTATATTCTTACAAATTGATCCGCAACTTGTTGACGTTAACGTACATCCAGCAAAAGCAGAGGTTAGGTTTCATGACCCGAATTATGTACGAAACTTATTAATAGAAGCGATTAAAAATGCTTTAACAAATAAAAGCCATGTTACTTCTACTACTATCGCCTCTGATGCTCTTCAGTTATTTAAAAATCCTTTAATTAACAAACAACCGTCAGTAAGTAAAGCTGTAAGCGTGAATAGTAAACCGGCAGATTATAGACCTGCTATGTCGCCTAGTTTTAAACCTACGCCAAATACTGCTTGTCAAAAACTAATCGATACATTACCGCACGCTAAAATAGAACAAGAAGTAGAAAGACGTATAGAACATGAGCAGCAAGCCCATAAACAATATAAACTTGGGGCAGCTAAAGCACAACTTCATACTACTTATATTATTTCACAAACTGAAGATAGTATAGTAATTACCGACCAGCATGCAGCACATGAACGTTTAGGATATGAAAAAATAAAAGATTACCTTAAAACGGAAGAATTAATAAAACAGCGTTTGCTTATTCCTGAGATAGTAGAACTGCCAAATGAAAGAAAAGCAGATTGTTTATATGAAAATAGAGAAAAACTATATAAACTTGGTTTAACTCTAGAAAAATTCGGTGAGAAATCTATTATAGTGACTGAAATTCCAAATATCCTTGGAGATGTAAACGTACAAAAGTTAATTCAGGATCTCGCTGATCATTTATCGGATTTTGGTGAGAATATAGCTTTGACGGAGTTAATAGAGCATGTGACGGAAACTTATGCCTGTCATTACTCTATTAGAGCGGGACGAAAATTATCGGCAGACGAAATGAATGCTTTACTGCGTCAAATGGAAAATACGCCGTTTTCAGGTCAATGTAATCACGGTAGACCTACTTATATTGAGTTGAAGCTTAAGGATATCGAACGCTTGTTTGGACGGTAAAGGGTGATAGCTTAAAAAACCTACGTCATTGCGAGAAAAAATTGAAAATTTTGACGAAGCAATCTCAGGAACCCTGCTTTATGAGATTGCCACGCTCCTTTTAGTCGCTCGCAATGACGTATCTCTCTTTATTTTGCAATGCATAGTTTTTACTTGACTATTTTTCAATTTCGTTTTATTCTGCTTTCTTGAGTAATAATAAAATAATATCTTGATTTAAGGTGTCAGCTAATGGCAAAGAAAAATAAAAATGTTTTGGTAAGGCTAGTAAGTACTGCCGGCACAGGTGTTTTTTGGGTAAAAAAACGTAATCCGAAAACCCAAACCGAGAAGCTTTCTTTTCGTAAGTATGATAAAGTAGTTAGAAAACATGTTCTTTTTAAAGAAGAAAAAATAAAATAATTGTAAGTAATATATGGCAGTAAAAATTCGTTTAGCTAGAGGCGGTGCTAAAAAGCGTCCTTTTTACCGTGTAGTAGTAGCTAACGCAACAGCACCTCGTGACGGTGACTTTTTAGAAAAAGTCGGAACTTATAATCCAATGCTTGCTTCAGATAATAGTGAGCGTGTGGTTTTAAAAAAAGATCGTATAGAATATTGGCTTGGCACCGGTGCTAAACCAACTGAACGAGTCGCAAAATTTATTGAGCAAGCGGGTGTTACTCTTCCTGAGAAAGTTAAAAAGGAAATGGAAGTTAAAGCAAAAAACCGCAAAGCTAGACCAAGTAAAAAGGAAGCTAAAGAAGCTTAATTTGCAGTGTGTTTTTGTCATTGCGAGCAGGTATATACCCAAGTCGTCATTGCGAGCAGTCGTAGACTGCGTGGCAATCTCATGAAATAATAACAAACTCCTGAGATTGCTTCGTCAATTTACTATTGTAAATTTTCTCGCAATGAAGTTTTTAGATCCATACGATAACGTTTTTCCTACCAAATTATATACTTTTCTCTATAATTATATTAATATGCCGGATTAGCTCAGTGGTAGAGCAACCGCCTTGTAAGCGGTAGGTCATCAGTTCAAATCCGATATCCGGCACCATCAAAATTTTTCTTGTTATACTTTGAAGCTATTTTTGTATAGATAGCAAATCGTCATTGCGAGTAGCCGTAGGCTGCGTGGCAATCTCATGAAATAATAACAAACTCCTGAGATTGCTTCGTCAATTTACTATTGTAAATTTTCTCGCAATGACGGATAAACAGGTCCACACAACAATACCACGCAGGAATGACATAAGAGCCATGCAACAAAGCCGTTTTTAACTAAGATTAACATCCTTTAAACTATGATAGTAATCGATAAAACATCTTATAGAGCTGTGGGGTTTGATAAACGTATTAAATTCCTAGTGCTACATTATACACAGTGTGATTTTAAGCAGTCTTTAGATTTTCTAACCGGTGAAAAGTTAAGTAGCCATTATTTAATAAACAATGAAAACCCTGAACATATATTTCAATTAGTAGAAGAGCATGATAGAGCATGGCATGCTGGAGTAAGTTACTGGCAAGGTTATGAGCGTATTAATGATACATCAATCGGTATTGAAATCGTAAATCCTGCATTTGAAATAAATACAAAAAACAATAATATAGTTTGGCTACCCTATGCGGAAAGGCAAATTAATAGTGTCATAAGTTTGTGTAAACAGATTATCGCTAGATATGATATTAAACCTACTAGAGTGGTTGGGCATTCTGATATTGCTCCAGGTAGAAAACAGGACCCCGGTCCGCTATTTCCTTGGAAACTATTATATGATAACGATATTGGAGCATGGTATGATGAGCAAATTTTTAACGAGCTATTGCCTCAAGTCGACATAACCGATATTAAAGCAATTCAGCAAAAATTTATTACATACGGTTATAAACTTGAAGCTACCGGAATTTTAGATTCTAAAATGAAAGATGTTATAATTTCGTTTCAAATACATTTTCGTCCTAGTAATTTTTCTGGCGATTTGGATGCTGAAACCATAGCAATTTTAGATGCATTAATATTGAAATATAAATCTGAGTTAAGTAATTAATATGATACAACAAAGTTGATGTCATACTGCGAGCTTGTAGCAGTATACAAAAAATTAATATATAGATACCGCTACAAGCTCGCGGTATAACACATTTATAATATGCTACAATTTATAACTATACCGAATCTTATGGATTATCGGGTTACTTTGAAATTAATGGAAGATTACGTTAACAAAGTAATTAGTGATAATGAGCCGGAAATTGTTTATTTAGTTGAACATTCGGAAGTATATACAGCCGGTACTAATTATAAACAAGAAGAATTATTAAATTACGGTGATATTCCGGTAATTTACACAGGACGTGGCGGTAAATTTACTTTTCATGGACCGGGTCAGCGTGTTATTTATCCAATTCTTAATTTAGCTTCACCAAATCGACACAAAGATTTAAAGCTATATATAAGAATGCTTGAAGAATGGATTATAAATAGCTTAAATTATTTTGGAATTAAAGCATATATTATTAAAGATAAAGTAGGAATTTGGGTAAAAGTAAGAAAAGATGAATTTGCTAAAATTGCTGCAATAGGTGTTAGAGTAAGAAAATGGGTTACATATCACGGTGTAGCTATAAATATTTCAACAGATTTAAGTAAGTTTAGTGGGATTATTCCTTGTGGACTTGAAAATTCTTTAGTAACATCTTTAAATCAGTTAGGAATTCATATTGAAATGTCTGAATTTGATAAAATTATTCAAACTGAATTTAATAAAATATTTAAATGATCAGAAAATTTTTACTCACAGTTTTAGCAATTTTTGCTCTTTGTGTTGGTGGTCTTGGTTATTATTTATATTTAATAAATTCTTATAAGCTCAATAGTAATACCACTAATGCAATAATAGTATTTGCAGGAGGAGGACATAAAATTGAAACCGGTATTGCTTTGCTTAAAGCAGGCTATGCACCTATATTATTTATTACCGGTATAGAATCTACAGAGCAATTAAAAAATTTGTTAAAGGAACGTAATGTTATAGAACAGCAGGTAATACTTGCTCCGAATAAAATAATGTCTGAAGAAGATAATATTAAGAAAGCGGTTGATTTTATTGTAACTTACAATCTTACTTCAATAATTTTAGTAGAGCATAATTATAATATGCCTTTTATGCTAAATAAGCTTGAAAAAGCGATTCCTTCTTCTAATAATATCTATATAGTACCATATCCTGTTTTTTCCAAACAAAAATATGATGTGTTATTAAAATCTTATCATCGTTATTTAATAAGTATAGTAAACTGATCCCCACTTTGTGCTTCGTTGTTAGCATTGTTGTGCGGATCAATTTTATCTCTGTCTCATTCCGTGGCTTGACCACGGGATCCAGTTAAAAATACTAAAATTATTAGTATTTTTTATTGTTTTTATGGACCCCGTGGGTTTTATCGGTCCACGCAACAATGTCTTTGTTGTTCGTTGGCTTGCCTATTAGTTATAGACTTCGCTCCTCACGCCTGTCACAAAATGGGTCTGTTACTCAAGGTAGAGCTTCTTAGGTTCTTTACTCTTTGCTAGTACAATATTTTAGAACGGCTACGCCAAATAATGCAGAAATTAAAGAGCCTATTATTACTGCAGCTCTCATAGAGTTTGAAGGACAACTACTCTCAAACGTAATACTACCTATAAATAAACTTAGGGTAAATCCAATTCCTCCAAGTATAGATATAGAATAAAATTTTAACCATGAGGTATCACTTGGTAAATTACAGAGTTTAAATTTTACAAATGGATATGAAAATAGCATAATACATAATTGCTTACCTACAAATAAACCAAATATTATCCCATAAATTAAAGCAAGTATTGAGTTGGAACAGGTGCCTTTAAATACAAAATATTCTAAAAGGATACCGGAATTCATAAATACAAAAAGCGGTAAAATAAAGTAATTTACAAAAGGACGAGTTAAGTTTTCAAGTTTTTTAAAAGAAGTGTTAAATTCTCCTTTTATATTAACAGGTATAAAAAGTGCTATAATAGCTCCGCATAAAGTACCGTGAATACCTGACTCCACCATACTAATCCATAATAATAAACCTACAATTATATAATAAAATAATTGTTTAACTTG